>NZ_JAXEBZ010000042.1:0-23376 GCF_034093755.1 Dysosmobacter sp.
CTGGGCCTGGGCGGCACGGTGGAGCTGATCCAGACCATGGTGGCCCATAAGGAGCACCCCATCCCCAGCCCCACGGAAGAGGACCCCACCCGGAAGTAACACGAACAGCGGACCGCAAGGCGGTCCGCTGTTTTGTATATCATTCTTGGCTGCCACGAAAAGGCAAGGGGATGATACGTTCTGTTATTCCTCTGTTTTCCGCAGCTCCGGGTAGAAGCCGAAGGCATCGTCAAACCGCTCCTCGCTGTAGCGCCGGATGTCATCGCAGTAGGCGTCATAAGCGTCCAGCAGCCGGTGGGCCTCGGCGGTCAGTACGGCGCCGCCGCCGTGCTGCCCGCCGATGGTGGAGGACAGCAGCTTGCAGCCGAATACGGCCTCCGCCGTGCGGATGATGCGCCAGGCCTTGGAATAGGCCATGTCCATGGACGCCGCGGCAGCACGCAAAGACCGGTGCTCCTCTACCCGGTGCAGCAGTGTGGCGATGCCGGGGCCGAAACAGCGGTCGTGGTCGTCTGTGTAAAGACGGATTGTCAGTTTTAAATGCAGATTCTTATCCATGGCTACAATATAGCACGGTTTTCCGGGACCTGTCAACACTTGCAAACACAGGAGAATGTGATACAATAGCCTCACCCGGAGAACTCCGGAGGGAGTCATGTCCATACCGGATAAAGGAGAGAATACGATGGAGATGAAGAAAGTACGCCTGGGCAGGACGGACCTGTGGGTCACCAAAACCGCGTTCGGCGCCCTGCCCATCCAGCGCATCAGCCATGCTGACGCCGGCCGTCTGCTGCGGCGGGCCTATGACAGCGGCATCAACTATTTCGACACCGCCAACATGTACAGCGACAGCGAGGAGAAGATCGGCCAGGCACTCCATGACGTGCGGCACAACGTTGTCATCTCCACCAAGAGCGGCGGCAAGGACAAAAAGACCGTGCAGGCCCACATTGAGGAGAGCCTGCGGCGGCTGCAGACGGACTACATCGACCTGTTCCAGTTCCACAACCCCTCTCAGATGCCAGACATCAACGATCCCGACGGCCCCTTCGCCGCGGCCCTGGAGGCCAAACAGAAGGGCTACGTCCGCCATATCGGCATCACCAACCACGCCATGGCGGTGGCAAAGCAGGCCATTGAGAGCGGCTGGTTTGAGACGCTGCAGTTCCCCTTCTGCTACCTGGCCTCGGAGGGGGACCTGGAGCTGGTGCGGCTGTGCAAGGAGCATGACATGGGCTTCATCGCCATGAAGGGCCTCTCCGGCGGCATGCTCACCAACGCCGAGGCCTGCTACGCCTTCATGGAGCAGTATGACAACGTGGTGCCCATCTGGGGCATCCAGCGGGAGAGCGAGTTGGATCAGTGGCTGGCGCTGTCGGCCCGGGAGGTGCCCATGACGCCGGAGCTGCAGGCGGTCATCGACAAGGACCGCCGGGAGCTGGCCCACAACTTCTGCCGTGGCTGCGGCTACTGCCTGCCCTGCGCCGCCGGTATCGAGATTCCCAACGCCGCCCGCATGGCCATGCTGCTGCGCCGGGCGCCTTACCAGCAGTATATGACCGACGAGTGGCACGCCAAGATGCACAAGATCGAGGAGTGCATCCATTGCGACGCCTGCAAGGGCCGCTGCCCTTACCATCTGGACACCCCGGCGCTGCTGGCGGCCATGCTGAAGGATTACGACGAATTCTACGCCGTGCATCACAACGACAAGTAAGGAGAACGCGCCATGCTTTTCAAGAACGAGGACGCCAGCCTGAAGCTGGAGGTGGTCTGCTACGAATTCCCCGCCGACGGCGGCGCGCCCGGCAGCGATGACCGGAACTGGCTGGTGCTGCGGGCCGCCTATACCGAGGACGGCCGGGTCATCAAGGACTCCAACAGCTGCCTGCTGACCTATGAGCTGCGGGAGATGACCGCCGGACTGAAGGTGCTGAACGCCGGCATCCGGGACCTGTATGACAGCGGCTTTGTGGAGCCTTACTTCTCTCTGTCCGCCGCCGCGGAGGGCGACGGCTTCCTGGTGGACGTGTCCTTCGCCATGCCCAACACCATGGAGGACCTGGACATTGCGGAAATAGAGGTCCGCATGACCAAGGCGGAGCTGGAGGCCCTCATTGAGGAGCTGGACGGGCTTTGCCGGAAGTTCCCGGACCGGGCGTAAGGAGGCGCACTGAGATGGATCTGGAGCTGCTGCGCTCCGTGCCGCTGTTTTCCTGGCTGCCGGAGCGGGGACCGGAGGTCATGGACGCCTGCTTTGACATGGAGACGGAGACGCTGGCGGCAGGCGAGAGCCGCCTGACAAAGGGCCGGGTGGGCTGTCTGCTGCGGGGAAGCGCCCGGTTTGAATCCGGAGCGGGCCGGCTTCCACTGCGGCCGGGAGATCTGCTGGGCCTGACCCGGGACCGGCAGATGCGCCCCGGCACTGTAACGGCGGAGGAGGACTGCGCGGTGGCGTGGTTCCAGTACCAGCTGGTGTGCCACGTGTGCTACCGGGCCTGCTGGGACCATGCCCGCGTCATCATGGAGATCCAGCGGCAGCTGGCGGCTCAGTTTCCGGAATGATGAACAGGCCGCGGACCGAAGCCGGTCCGCGGTCTGTTTTTGGCGAAAAAGACCCCGCAACCGGAAAAGTTGCGGGGAAGTTGGTGGCCTGGCCGCCGTTTTTGGGGTATCATCGGGCCAAACAAAAGCAAAGGAGCGGTGCAGATGACCTGCGGGGAGCGCATCAGACGGGAGCGGGAAAAGCGGAAAATGTCCCAGGAGGACCTGGCGGAGCGGATGAACGTCAGCCGCCAGGCGGTAGGAAAGTGGGAGACGGACCGCTCCCGGCCCACCAGGGAAAAGCTGGAGCGGCTGTCGGCGCTGTTTTTGCTGCCGCCGGAGGTGTGGCAGGAGGAGCTGCCGGAGCGGGCGGCCCTCCGGCGGTGGAAGGCGGCCGCGGCGGTGCTGGCGGCGCTGCTGTGCCTGACGCTGGCGGCGGGGTGGGCGCTTCGGCCCCGGACGCCGGCGGTGGAAGCGCCGGAGCCGTATGTGGACACCTCTTACATGTTTCCCGGAGCCCTGCCCCTGACCGCGGAGTCGGTGGAGGAGTTCGGCAGCTGGCCTCTGGCCACCGGGAACCTTGACGCGGTGTCGGAGGCGCGGGAGCGCAGCGGCGACGTGGAGACGGTGTTCGTCGACCAGTTTCCCGGCTCCTCCTGGCTGGAAATTCTGCGGGCGGACCCGGTGGAGGACAACCACACCACCTTTTATGGCGTCTACGCCCGGTACATCCTCCATGTTACGGGAGACACAGGCACGGAGCCGGTGCTGCTGGGCCGCCTGACGGATTCCAACCACTATGTGGGCAGCGGGCTGGACGGCGCGGCGTATTTCACCAACGTACTGGGCCATGAGGGCTGGAAGATCACCCTGACGGAGGGTGCGGCCTGCGTCACCAGCTGGTACTTCTGCATGGGAGAGGACGGCGTGCCCTATGTGCTGCTGGAGGCCTCCGGCAGCGGTGCACCGGTGGAGTGCGACGTGGACGGCGACGGGGAGCGGGAGGTGGTCACCTCCTTCGGCCTACCCATGGGGTGGACGGTGTATGACACGGCGGCGGACGGCCGGTGTGTGGCCTTCACCCTGGACCAGAACGGCTATGGCGGAACGCCGGTGTCCTTCTCGGCGGAGGAGGGCTTCACGGTGACGGATTCCGCCGGCACCGTCATGGCCCGGTATCTGCTGGCGGAGAACCGGCTGGTACTCCAGCCCCAGACCGACTTCTCCCTGGCGGACTACCCGGACGCGGCGGGCACGGAGCTGACCTTCACCGGTGACGATCCGGACCGGGTGCTGTACAACGGCACCGTCCGTGTCACGCCCCGCCAGCAGGCGTATCTGGCGCTGCAGGAGCTGTACGCCATCACCGGGCTGACGGTGGACCGGGCGTACTGTGCAGCGGAGGCTGACGGCACCGTTTCCTTCTCTGTGGACCCGGCGGGGGAGCAGGTGTTCTTCCGGCTGGCGTGGGGGCCGGCAGTGTGCGGCGCGGCACCGCAGCCCGGCTGTACCATAGTCTGGCAGTCGGAGGCGGCCTGGTCGCCCCTGGAGGACCGGCTGGCCGCCCGTCCGGAGACCGGCAGCCCGTGGCCGGAGCCGGAGGAGACGCTGGCCTTCTGCTATCGCCGCCTGAACCGGCTGGCCGCCGGGGAGCTGATGATCGTGCAGAAGGCGGGGGAGGAGTACCGGCTGTGCCTGTCCGACGGCAGCTTTTACCGGGCGGAGCTGTCCGGCAGCGGGCTGCTGCGCAGCATCAGCGGCCCCTGCCCGGCCAATGCCGCGTGACGGGCTTTTCCGAAAGCAAACAACCGCCCCCGGAATCCGGGGGCGGCTGTGTTATGCGGGGAGAGGCTGCGCGGGAAGAGAGGTTACTCGGCCTTGGGGCCGGCAGCCACCACCTCGGCGCTCATGTGGGTGTACTTCTTGAAGTTCTCCACAAAGCTGGCGGCCAGCTTCTTGCAGCTTGCCTCGTAAGCGGCCTTGTCCTCCCAGGTGTTGGCGGGGATCAGCAGCTCAGAGGGCACGCCCTCGATGGCGGTGGGCACCTGGACGCCGAAGGTGGGATCGGTGACGAACTCCCCCTTCTCGATAGCGCCGGTGAGGGCGGCGGTGATCATGGCGCGGGTGTAGCTCAGCTTCATGCGCTTGCCGGTGCCGTTCCAGCCGGTGTTCACCAGGTACACGTTGGCGCCGGACTTCTCCACCTTCTCCGCCAGCATGGAGGCGTAGACGGAGGGGTCCAGAGGCAGGAAGGGTTCGCCGAAGCAGGTGGAGAAGGTGGGAACCGGCTCGGTGATGCCGATCTCGGTGCCCGCCACCTTGGAGGTGAAGCCGGAGACGAAGTAGTACATGGCCTGGTTCTTGTCCAGCTTGGAGATGGGAGGCAGCACGCCGTAGGCGTCGGCGGTGAGGAAGATGACGGTGTGGGGGACGCTGGAGCTCATGCCGGACAGCTCGGCGTTGGGAATGTACTCCACGGGATAGCCCACCCGGGAGTTGACGGCCAGGGAGTCATCATAGAAGTCGAACTCCCGGGTCTCCTCGTCCATCACCACGTTCTCCACCAGGGAGCCGAACTTGATGGCGTTGTAGATCTCCGGCTCGCCCTCGGGGCTGAGGTTGATACACTTGGCATAGCAGCCGCCCTCGAAGTTGAACACGGAGTCATCGGCCCAGCCGTGCTCGTCATCGCCGATGAGCAGGCGGTTGGGGTCGGCGGACAGGGTGGTCTTGCCGGTGCCGGACAGGCCGAAGAACACGGCGGTGTCGCCGTCCTTACCCATGTTGGCGGAGCAGTGCATGGGGAACACGCCCTTCTTGGGCAGCACGTAGTTCATGACGGAGAACACGGACTTCTTGATCTCGCCGGCATACTGGGTGCCGCAGATCACCACCATCTTCTCCTCGTAGTCCACCAGGATGGCGGCCTCGGAGCGGGTGCCGTCAAGCTCGGGAACGCACTTGAAGCCGGGAGCGGCAATGATGGTGTAGTCGGCGGTGAAGTTCTCCAGCTGCTCCTTGGTGGGACGGCGCAGCAGCTGATGGATGAACAGGTTCTGGGAAGCCAGCTCGTTGACAATGCGGAACGCCTGGGTGTACTTGGGGTCAGCGCCGGCAAAGCCGTCGAAAATGAAGACTTCCTTGTTCTGCAGATAAGCCAGCACCTTGCCCTTGATGGCCTCAAACTTGGCCTTCTCAATGGGGCGGTTCACCTTGCCCCAGGCGATCTCGTCATGGACGGCGGGAGTGTCCACGATGAACTTGTCGTTGGCGCTGCGGCCGGTGTACTTGCCGGTCTTCACCACCAGCGCTCCGGTGTTGGACAGCTTGCCCTCACCGCGGCGCAGGGCGTGCTCTGTCAGCTCCGCGGGAGTCAGGTTGCGGTAGACGGTAGAGGCGTTGATGATGCCAAGGGTTTCCAGGCCATAGGTTTCCATAGTGCAGTTTCCTCCTGAATCAGTTTTTTGACGTTCCGTGTTTCCCGGAACATGGGAACAGCAGTTGATTTGGTCCCTTCAGTATACAGGAAATCAACGGGAAAAGCAATACAAAGCTTACCGCAGGCGGCGGGCCAGTTCCGTGAACTCCGCCAGCCCCAGCCGCTCGCCCCGCACCGTCTCCGGCAGGCCGCAAGCGGCGATGGCAGCGCGGATGGCGTCCTTTTCCAGCCGGGGGAAGGCGGCGGACAGGCTGTTGAGCAGCGTCTTGCGCCGCAGCAGGAAGCCGCCCCGGATGCAGCGGAAGAAGAACTCCTCGTCCTCCACCTCCACCGGCGGCCGCTCCCGGCGGGTGCAGCGGATGACGGCGGAGGTGACCTTGGGGGAGGGCAGGAAGCACTCCCGGGGCACCTCAAACAGCAGTTCCGTCTCCATCCGGTACTGCATCAGCAGGGAGAAGGCGCCGCAGTCCGGACTGCCAGGGGCGGCGCAGACCCGCTGGGCCACCTCCTTCTGAATCATCACCGTGACGGACCGGAAGCAGGGGGTCTCCGCCAGCTTTGTGAGAATGGGAGTTGTGATGTTGTAGGGCAGGTTGGCGCAGACCATGGGCGTCAGGCCGGGGAACTTCTCCGCCGCCAGGGCGGCCAGGTCCAGCTTCATGGCGTCGCCGGGGACAATCTCCACGTTAGGATAGTCCGCCATGGTCTCCGCCAGAACGGGGTAGAGGGACTTGTCCAGCTCCACAGCGGAAACTCTGGCGGCCCGCCGGGCCAGCTCTGCCGTCAGAGGGCCGATGCCGGGGCCGATCTCCAGCACGCCGCAGCTTTCGTCCGCGCCGGAGGCCTCGGCGATGCGCATGGGGACGGCGGGGTCAATGAGAAAATTCTGACCCATGGATTTGGAAAAACGGAAGCCGTGGCGGGTCAGCAGGCCGCGGATCTCGTTGTAGTCGCAGAGGTTCAAGGGCAGATACCACCTTTCCTGTTCCCCTGTATCATAGCAGATTCCCCGCGGGTTGAAAAGAGGGGAATTCCCGGCAAACGGAAAGCTCCCCGGCAAAGCCGGGGAGCCGCATGAGCGGTTGTGCCGCGGATCACTCCAGAATATAGACGCTGCAGGTGCGGCGGCCGAAGTTGATGCACTCCTGATAGGTGTTGTAGTACAGGTCGATCTTGTTGCCCTTGACGCCGGTGTCCTCCGCCACGGCCATGCCGTAGACCACGTCGCCCTTCTCGGTGACGATATACATCCGGGTGCCCAGGGGGATGACCCGCTTATCCACCGCCACGGTGCCCACATGCACGGCGGTGCCGGTGGCGGTGCAGTAGTCCGCGCCGCCGTAACCGGCGGTGTAGGCAGTGGCGGTCATGGACTTGACTTCGGTGAAGCGCAGGGTGCTGCCGGACTGGAAGGTGAGGACGCCGCTGCCGTCGGCGTTTTTGCTGACGCTGACCAGCCGGTCTTCGGAAGCGGGGGCGGCTTCCACAGCCGTGCCCACCAGAATCTTCTCCGGCACCATGGTGCTGTCCTCCACGTCCACCAGCTGGCGGGATACCAGCTGACCGCCGGAGTAAGTGACCTCATAGACGGCGGTGCGGATGCCGTTGGAACCGGCCTGCACCACCTGCTCCGTGCCCTTGGGCAGCTCGGGGGTGGAGATGCGCTCCGTGGTGTAGGCCACCGCCTCGGAGCAGCGGTCATAGTACGTCAGGTCCGACGCTACCGTCAGGTCGATTGCCTGGCCGGACACATCCACCAGCACCATTTCCAGCGGCCCGGGGGCGGCGTCCATCCGCTCCAGCAGGGAGGAGATGCTCTCCCCCTGGGAGACGGTTTCCAGCATGACGCCGTCCCGGCGGATGATGACGCTCTGCCCGGCGCGGATGTTCAGATCAAAGCCGGAGGCCCGGCTGCCTGCGTAGTACAGCTGGGATGCGTAGCTGGAGACCTTCTGCATCTGCTGGTCCGTTTCCAGCACGACGGCGGAGTCGGTTCCGTTGGTGCCGGTGAGAATATAGAGGGCGGCGGCGCTGTCCGAAAACAGCAGCCCGGCGCTGAACACGCTGACCACCGCCAATGCCACAAAAGAGATCCGGCTCCAAAGCTCATGCAGTGTTTCCGTATACTTTACTTGCTTCAAACCAATAACCTCCTGATGGTTTTCCCGTCCCGTGTCCGTCCGTTTTCCGGCGCGGTCGGCCGGGAAAATGGGGCGGAAAACAAAATGTTACTTTTGTTACCGAATGGAAAACTGGGCTTAGTATACACCCGCGCCCCACTTTTGTCAAGTTTAGAGGGTGAAAGCGGCGTTATGTCTCCCACTTCAATGAAATCCGACCGGAAATTCACTTGAAGAATCTGGAAATCCTGTCACAAAGATTACAAAATGGTAACAACGGAACGGCGAAACGGAACCCGATACTTCCGGACGGGAAACGGAGGGTGTTCTCCGTGGAAACAGGATAATCCGAAACTTTTTGCGTACTTTCCTTTTCCCGGGAAAACGAAAAACCGCTCCGGAAGGAGCGGTTTTTCACAGGTTCAGCCGTTGGTTTCGTCCCGGGGGTTTGACAGGGCCTCCAGCAAAGCCCGGGCGGGCTGCTCCGGCAGCAGCTTCCGGTCCAGGGCGGAGCGCACCTGCTCCGCCGCTGCCTCCCGCTGCTGTGGGAAGTAATCGGCGCCGTAAGCGGTGAGAGCCAGCACCCTCCCCAGGTCGGCCTCCGGACCGTCAAATTCCGCCAAAGCTTTGGTAAAATCAATGGGGTAAAGGAAAAACCCATGACAGAGAACGGCGCTGTATTCCTCCGCCAGGAAGCCGTCGGGATGGGACTGCACCCCCTCCTGCAGCCACCGCAGCTCGTCATAGGACAGGGCCTCCTGGGATCGCAGCCACGCCGTCAGGGCCTCCTGGGCCTCTGCCGCGGCGGCGTCATAGTCGGGGGATTCCACGCCCACGGGGCAGGCGATGCGGCCGTAGGCCTGCCAGTCCAGCCCGGGCAGGCTGGAGAACAGCTGCCGCCGGTACCGGTAGACCTCCTCCGGGGACAGGTTGCCGTCATTCTGCAGGGCGTAAAACGCTTGCCAGGCGGCCAGGGAAGCGTCATCCCGGACCTCCTGCTCCGGCTCCACCCGGCGGGAGAAGTCCGGCGCGCCGCCGGTCACCGGGAAGCAGGTGGTGTTGTTCACCGGGTCATACCCGGCGCCGTCCATCAGGTTTTCCATGGCGATGCCGGATACCTGCCCGTTGAGGATGTAAATGCGCGTTTCCAGCCGCCAGCCCTCGTCCGCCCTGGCATAGAGATAGTAGGCGTCATGCTGGCACAGCAGATTGCTGCCGTGCTCCTTGAAGTGGTAGCAGAGGTTCCCGTCATCGTAGGCCTGGATCACGTCGCTCTCCCGGCTGCCCACGTGAATGCCCCGGGGGGTGGACAGGGCCTCTGACGTGGTGGACAGGGCAGTAATCGTGTCAGTCCGGGTCTCCCCGTCGGTGACGCTGAGGACGGTGACGGAGAAGGTGTCGAAGGACGGCGGAGACGTCTCCGGCGCACTGCACAGGTAGTCGGTGACGGCGGCGCCGGGCCAGTCCGTGTCCCGGGGTCCGTTTACGGAATAAGTGGCGATGTCCTGGCCGAAGTCCCACAGGCCCGTCTGCTCCAGGGACAGGTGCTTCCGGATGCCCCGGTCAAACCAGAACAGGGACGCGTCCGGCAGGTCTGCCGTCTCCGGAGCGGAGGACTGGGCGGCGGAGGTGCTTTCGTCAGGCGGGGGAGCGGGGGTGTCCGGAGATGCCGGGGTGTTCCGCGGAAGCAGCCACAGCACCAGCGCCGCCGCCATGACCGCCGCTGCCGCCGCCCACCGCGGTTTGGGGCGGGACCGCCGGAGTGCGGGGGATGCTTCCGGGAGGGGCGGCTCCGCCGAAGGCGGCCGGGTGCCGGTCAGCTCCTCCACCGTGACGCCCAGCAGCTTCGCCAGCGCCAGCAGGTTGCCGGTGTCCGGCAGGGACTGGTCCGTCTCCCACTTACTCACCGCCTGCCGGGAGACACCTAAAATGGCCCCCACTTCTTCCTGGGAAAGCTTCCGCTGTTTCCGCAGGGACAGGATTCTCTCACCCAGCGTCATGGGACCACCTCCTTGTTTTAGGTGCTTTCAGCATAGCAAACCGTGCCCCAAAAGGCAACGGGGGCGGTGTCAACTATGGGTTGCACTTTTGAAAAACGGCGGTTTTGCCCGGCCGGGACGGAAAAACAGCGCCGGAAAGCAGTCTGCTTTCCGGCGCCGCGGGTCAGATTTCCGGCGGTTTACAGCGCCGCGGTGTCTTTTCTGGCGATGAATGTATATTCCGGATAGACCGCCCCGTCGTAGCAGAAATAATCCGGGATACAGCCCACTTCCTGAAGGCCAGCCTTCCGGCAGGCGTCCAGCAGCTCCTTTTCATACCCCTTGACTCTGCAGATCACCATGTTCACCACCGGGCTTTCAAGAAGCGTGCGCAGAGTCCGGCGCAGAACCTGCTCGGTCCATTCCGGGTGCTCCCACAGCGTGATGTGAATCGTGTGATGCTTTGCCACACGGACATACCGCTCCACCATCGAAACTCCGATGGGGCGGTTCTGACTGTCCGCCACAACGAAGGGATGCGGGGTGGCCCTGCACGCGTTCTGAAGGCTTTTGCGCAGCGCGTCTTCCGGAATGGAGGGGGCAGCGCCCCACACCTGATAGGCGTCGGTCCGTTGGGAATAGTCACGCTGAAAGGCGCGGAACGCGTCAAAATCGGTTTCCTCGCAATAGGGCCGGATAGAAAATTCTTCCATAGATAACCTCCTTACTCTCTTCCGTCAGACGGTTTTACGGTACCTCAATCAGTGGGTGCCGCGGGTCAGTTTTCCGGCTCCTCCGGGCGGTTTTCGGCGGCGAATTCCTCTTTCGCCTGCTGGAGAATCTTCCGCTCCGCCTTGGTGGTCAGCTGGGAGGGATCAAATCTGGCAAACAGGTCCGGGCGGCGGAGCATGGTGCGCTTGTAGCTCTCCTTTTTCCGCCACGCCGCCACGTTGGCGTGGTGGCCGGACAGCAGCACCTCCGGCACCTTCCGGCCGTGCCACTCCTCGGGGCGGGAGTACTGGGGGTACTCCAGCAGGCCGTTCCAGTGGGACTCCTCGGTGAAGCACTCCTCGTCCGGCAGCACCCCCGGTACCATGCGGCACACCGCGTCGCACACCGCCATGGCGGGAATCTCGCCGCCGGTGAGGACGAAGTCGCCCATGGAAATCTCCTCATCTACGCACTCGTCGATGAACCGCTGGTCCACGCCCTCGTAATGGCCGCACACCAGCACAATATGGTCATATTCCGCCTTCAGCTCCCGGGCCACGTTCTGGTCGAAGGTGCGGCCGCAGGGGGAGAGGAAGATGGTGTGGGGATGGGGATTGCCGGTGACCTCCCGGATGTGGTCCCAGCAGCGGTACAGGGGGTCCGCCTGCATCACGGCGCCCCGGCCGCCGCCGTAGGGATAGTCGTCCACCTGCATCTGCTTGTTGGTGGTGTAGTCCCGGATCTGGTGGCTCTGAATGGTAATGTATCCCCGTTCCTGGGCGCGGCCCAGAATGCTGACGTTCAGCATGGCGTCCACAGAGTCGGGGAAGAGGGTCATGATGTCAAATCTCATCGGTCGCCATCCCTTCCAGAATGTGGACCTCCATGCGGTTATCGTCCAGATCCACGGATTTGATAAAGACCTCCGGAACGGCGGGGATCAGATACTCCTTTTTCCCCTTCACCGTGTAGACCTTGCTGGCGGGATAGGTGTCCACCCGGGTGATGCGGCCCAGCAGCGCACCGTCGGCCTCGTTGTAAACCTCCATGTCCAGCAGCTCCTCGTCGAAGCACTCCCCCTCCTCCAGGGGGGCGTCCTCCCGGCGGATATACAGCACCTTCTCCTTCATGGCCAGGGCGGCGTTCATGTCGTCCACGCCGGGGAACTTCATCAGCACCAGGCTCTTGTGGACGTGGTTGGCGGTGGGCCGGATGGGCTTGCCGTCCAGATAGAAGGTTTTGAAGCAGGTGAGGAAGGCGGGGTCCTGGTTGATGGGCTGCACCCGCACCTCGCCCCGGATGCCGTGGGCATTGACGATGCGGCCGATTTTAATGGTTTCCATTCTCATGGAGCTCTCTCCTTTGCGGTTGCTTGTGTAGGCTATAGTATAGCCTGTTTTTTCCGGGAGGGCAAGGGAGGAAACACAAATCGTGACTTTTGCAATAGACAAATGAAAATATTGGTATATAATAATTTTGTAAAGTAGATGAAAAGGTGGAGGAGCCATGACGAAAAACGAGGTCTGTGCACTGATGCGTCAGCTGGAATTCGTGTTTGACCGGGTGCGGCTGGTGGATGCGGCGGTGGAGACCCAGTTTTTCCTGAATGACCGGGGAGAGCTGGAGCCGGAGCCCTACTGCTGCTATCTGGAGCAGGGTGACGGTGCGCGCTGCGGCAGCTGCCTTTCGGAGCTGACCTTCCAGCGCAAGGGCCGCCTGGCCAGGTTTGAGTTCTCCCAGAATGACGTCTCCAACCTGATGGCAAAGTATGTTGAGGTGGACGGAGAGCCGTTCGTGCTGGAGATGATGTGCCGCATCACCGACGGCGTGCTGTTCGGCGCCAAGGGCAAGAACGAGTTTGCGGAGGCCATCACCAGCTACAACCGGAAGCTGTACGTGGACCCGCTGACCGGGGCCTACAACCGCCAGTACTATGAGGAACAGCTGCGGGAGCTGCGGGGGAATGACGCGGTGGCCATGCTGGACCTGGACGATTTCAAGAGCATCAACGACACCCGGGGCCACAGCGTGGGGGACGCCGCGCTGCGGGCGGTGATCGGCGCGGTGATCCAGTGTGTCCGGGGTACGGACGAGGTCATCCGCTACGGCGGCGACGAGTTTTTGCTGGTGTTCCGCAACATCCCACGGAAGGCCTTCGCCGCCCGGCTGGAGCAGATCCGCCAGACGGTGGAGAATCTGAAGCTGGAGGACCAGCCCAACCTGCACCTGAGCGTCAGCATCGGCGGCGTGTACCGGCAGGGACCGGTGAAGGAGCGGGTGCAGGAGGCGGACAGCCTGCTGTATCAGGCGAAGAACGTGAAGAACTGCATCTGCCTGAAGTAATCAGACACAGGAAACGGAGCGGACCATATGCAAGCTGAGCAGCGCCGTCAGGCGATCCTGAATTTACTGAAAAGCGAGACGGGGCCTGTCAGCGCCGGGCTGCTGGCCGCCCGGTTTTCCGTCAGCCGCCAGATCATCGTGGGGGACATCGCCCTGCTGCGGGCGGCGGGGGAGGACATCTCCGCCACGCCCCGGGGCTACGTCATCCGCCGGTTGCCGGCTGGCCTGGTGCGGCAGGTGGCCTGCCGCCACGACGCCGGGGAGATGGAGGCGGAGCTGAACGCCATGGTGGACCAAGGCTGCACGGTGCTGGACGTGATTGTGGAGCATCCCATTTACGGCCAGATCACCGGTCCGCTGCAGCTGTCCAGCCGGTACGATGTGGCCCGGTTCATGGCCCGCTGCGCCCAGGCGGAGGCCCGGCCCCTGTCGGGCCTGACGGAGGGCATTCATCTCCACACCCTGTCCTGCCCCGACGAGGGGGCCTGTGAGCGGGTGCGGGAGAGCCTGTCCCGGCTGGGAATTCTGCTGGAGAGCTGAATTTGCGGTTGACAAATCCCGGAGATTCGGTTAGTGTATGGTATACACGTGTCTTGACACGTGTATACCATATTTTTTGACCGGAGAGGGATCCCCATGAATCAACTGAACGTCTTTCTGAAGCGGAAAAATATCGTCATCTCCGCCAAACGCTACGGCATCGACGCCCTGGGGGCCATGGCCCAGGGGCTGTTCTGCTCGCTGCTCATCGGCACCATCCTCAACACCGTGGGCAGCCAGTTCCACATCGGCTTTCTGACGGCGCAGATTGTGGAGATCAACCAGGTGGGGTATACCATCGGCGGCATGGCCTCCTTCATGAGCGGTGCGGCCATGGCGGTGGCCATCGGCTGCGCACTGCAGTCGCCGCCTCTGGTGCTGTTCTCCCTGGCCACGGTGGGCCTGGCCTGCAACATTCTGGGCAAGGCCGGCGGGCCGCTGGCGGTGCTGCTGGTGGCCATCATCGCCGCCGAGTGCGGCAAGGCGGTGAGCAAGGAGACGAAGGTGGACATTCTGGTGACGCCCATTGTCACCATACTGGTGGGCGTCGGCGCGGCGTGGGTCATCGCGCCGCCCATCGGCGCGGCGGCCAGCGGCTTCGGCCGGCTGATCATGCGGGCCACGGAGCTGCAGCCCTTCCTGATGGGCGTGGTGGTGTCGGTGCTGGTGGGTGTGGCGCTGACGCTGCCCATTTCCTCTGCCGCCATCTGCTCTGTGCTGGGGCTGACGGGGCTGGCCGGCGGCGCCGCCGTGGCGGGCTGCTGCGCCCAGATGGTGGGGTTCGCCGTCATGAGTTTCCGGGAAAACGGCTGGGGCGGCCTGGTGTCCCAGGGCATCGGCACCTCCATGCTGCAGATGCCCAACATTGTGAAAAATCCCCGGGTCTGGATCGCCCCCACGGTGACGGCGGCCATTACCGGCCCTATCGCCACCTGTCTCTTTCACCTGGAGATGAACGGCGCGGCCATCAACTCCGGCATGGGCACCTGCGGCCTGTGCGGCCAGCTGGGGGTGTGGACCGGCTGGCTTGCCCCCAGCGAGACGGCGCTTGCCAACGGCGCCGCGGCCATCACTCCCACAGGCTTCGACTGGCTGGGCCTGGTGCTGATCTCCTTCGTGCTGCCGGCCCTTCTGGCGCCGCTGATCAACGGCTTCTGCCGGCGGCGGGGCTGGGTGAAGGACGGAGATCTGACGCTGGAATGAGGGAAAAGACGCAAAAATACCGGGTATCATTTGATACCCGGTATTTTTTCAGTCTACAATGTCCACGGAAACCTTGGCGCCGGTCCGCTGTGCGTAGGAACGCACCACGGTGCGGATCTCCTTGGCGATCCGCCCCTGACGGCCGATGACTTTGCCCATATCCTCGGGGGCAACACGCAGCTCCAGCGTCAGTTCCTGATCGCCCTGTACCTCTGTAACGGAGACGGCGTCGGGATCATCCACCAGGTTTCTGGCGATGTAGAGCAGCAAGTCTTTCATGCTCTGCCCTCCGGATTAGAGGACGTCCACTTTTTTCAGCAGGGCGCGGACGGTGTCGGTGGGCTGAGCGCCGGACTTGATCCAGGCCTGAGCGCGCTCGGCGTCGATCTTGATCTCAGCGGGGGAGACGCAGGGATTGTAAGTGCCGATCTCCTCAATGAAGCGGCCGTTGCGGGGGAAGCGGGAGTCGGCCACCACAACACGGTAGAAGGGAGCCTTCTTGGCGCCCAGGCGGCGCAGTCTGATCTTAACCATAGTTCATTTACCTCCAAAAATATCTTGTTTCGTTTGTATATCTATAAATGCGAAGCATCTATATACGTCGTCATGCGGGCTTTCGGAACGCGTGTCCCCCGCGTGGGGAGGGGACCCGCTTATCCGGATGCCCGATTCCTCCTTTTCACGGCAAACCCACTTCATTGGGCTTTGCCGTGAGGGGGACGGGGGGAACGTCATCCGGGCTTTCGGAACGGCTTACTTGCGCTTTTTCTTGCCCATCCCGTGCATCATCCGTCCGCCCAGACCCAGGCGGCCCTTGGACATCTGCTTGGTCATCTGCTGGATCATGTCATACTGCTTCAGCAGCCGGTTCACGTCCACCACCTGCAGACCGCAGCCGGCGGCGATGCGCTTTTTCCGGCTGGCGTTGAGGATCTGGGGATTTTCCCGCTCCTGGGGAGTCATGGAGAGGATGATGGCCTCCGTGTGGGCCATGGCCTTCTCGTCGATGGTGGCGTTCTGCATCTGCTTGCCCAGTCCGCCGGGCATCATGCCCGCCAGCTGGCTCAGATCGCCCATGCCCCGGATCTGCTGGAGCTGCTCATAGAAGTCCTGCAGGGTGAAGTTGTTCTTCCGCAGCTTCTCCTGCAGCTTGACGGCCTGCTTTTCGTTGTAGCTGGTCTGGGCCTTTTCAATCAGGGTCAGCATATCGCCCATGCCCAGAATCCGGGACGCCATGCGGTCCGGATGGAAGGGCTCAATCATGTCCAGCTTTTCGCCGGTGCCCACGAACTTGATGGGCTTTCCGGTGACGGCCCGGATGGACAGTGCCGCGCCGCCCCGGGCGTCGCCGTCCAGCTTGGTCAGCACCACGCCGTCGATGCCCAGCGCGTCGTCGAAGGCCTTGGCGGCGTTGACGGCGTCCTGACCGGTCATGGCGTCCACCACCAGCAGGATTTCGTTGGGCCGGACGGCCTCTTTCATCCGCTTCAGCTCGTCCATCAGCGCCTCATCCACATGGAGACGGCCGGCGGTGTCCAGAAACACCATGTCGTTGCCGTAGTCCCTGGCGTGGCGGACGGCGTTTTTGGCGATCTCCACAGGGTCGCCCTGACCCTGCTCGAACACGGGGACCTCCACCTGGCCGCCCACCACCTTCAGCTGCTCAATGGCGGCGGGGCGGTAGACGTCGCAGCCCACCAGCAGGGGGCGGTGGCCGTTTTTGCGCAGCATGCCGGCCAGCTTGGCCACATTGGTGGTTTTGCCGGCGCCCTGCAGGCCCACCATCATCACCACCGTGGGTGGGTGGGGGGCCATGGTCAGACGGGCGTTGGCGCCGCCCATCAGGTTGGTCATCTCCTCGTTGACGATCTTGATGACCTGCTGGGCGGGGGTCAGGCTGTCCAGCACGTCGCTGCCCACGGCCCGCTCCGTGACGCTGGCCACGAATTCCTTGACCACCTTGTAGCTGACGTCGGCCTCCAGCAGGGCCAGGCGGACTTCCCGCATGCCCTCCCGGACGTCCGCCTCTGTCAGGCGGCCCTTGCCCCGGAGCTTTTTGAACGTGGCATTCAGTTTTTCGCTCAGACCTTCAAAAGCCATGGAACTCTCCTGTCATTCCCGCAGAGCGGCGGCTTCCCGCTCGATCTGGTCGGTCAAATCCCGCAGCCGCGGGTCCTCGTACAGCCGGTTGTTCAGGGAGCGGATGCCCTCCACCGCCGCCTGGATGGCGTTCAGGTGGCCCCGCATCTGCTCAAAGCGGCGGATCAGGCCGGTCTTGTCCTCAATCTCCTGCATCTGGGCCTCCGCCCGGACGATCACGTCCCGGACGCCCTGGCGGGAGATGCCGGCGTTTTCCGCGATCTCGGACAGGGAGAGGTCATCATTATAATAGAGGTCAAAGAACTCCCGCTGCCGCTCCGTCAGGAGTTCTCCGTAAAAATCGTACAGCATGGTCATGCGGTAGGTCTGATTTTTCATGAGAACCCCTCCTTTTTTACTGTTGTGTAAAGTTGATTGCCTTTACAACGACAATTAGTTTACAGGAAATCCGGGCAAAAGTCAAGGGAAAAAGGAAAGAAATTCAGAAACTTTTCCAATTTTCAAAAGAAAAAATTGTCGAAAATGCGGAGGGTTCCCGGATGGACGAGCCGCATAGGATGGAGGTGGAAAATTCTGGACACAGGAGGGAACGCGGATGTTTCTGGATGCCCATTCCGATATCTGGACGGATGTGACCATCCGCCGCATGGCCGGGGAGCGGCAGGTGCTGGAGCGGCGCCACCTGCCCCGGCTGCGGCGGGGCGGCTGCGAGGGAGCAGTGCTGGCGCTGTGGGTGGATCAGCCCCACCGGGCGGCGGAGCGGACGGAGGAGATGATGGCCTGCCTGGCGGCGGAGGCGGCGGAGAGCCGGGCCTTCCGGCTGGTCCGCACCGCGGCGGAGGCCCGGCAGGCCCGGGCGGCGGGGGTGTTCTACGCCTTTCTGGCGGCGGAGGGACTGGCGGCCATCGGGGAGGACGTGTCCCGCATCGACCGGTACTATGATTACGGCGTCCGGCTGGCCATGCTCACCTGGAACGAGTCCAACGCCCTGGCCGCCGGAGCCGTGTCCGGAAAGGAGAGGGGCCTGACGGCGGCAGGCCGCCGGGCGGTGGACCGCATCCGGCAGCTGGGGATGGTGATGGACGTGTCCCACCTCAACGAGGCGGGGTTCTGGGAGGTGCTGGACCGCTGCGGCGGCCCCGTGGCGGCCTCCCACTCCAATTGCCGGGCATTGTGCGACGTGCCCCGGAACCTGACGGATGATCAGCTGCGGGCCATCGGCGAAAGCGGCGGCGTGGTGGGGGTCAACGTGTTCGGGAGGTTTGTCAGCCCTGACCGGCCGCGCCGGACGGCGGAGACACTGGCCCTGCATGCCGCCCACATGGCGGAGGTGATGGGGGTGGAGCACGTGGGCTGCGGCTTCGATTTCTGCGAGTTCCTGCCAAACGGCTCTCCCGCTGACAATCTGCTGGACCTGCCGGACTGCGGCGAAGCGGGGCGGTTCTTCCGGTGCCTGGAGCGGCTGGGCATGAGCCGCCGGGAGCGGGAGCTGATCGCCCGGGGAAACTTTCTCAGACTGCTGGAGCAGGTGGCCGGATAACGGTGGATTCTTCCATCTGCCTCTTGCAAATAACATACTGAAATGATATGTTATGAACACGGCTGTCCGGGGGGCCGCCGGTCGGACCCGGAAGATTCGACGGAAAGTGGCAGAACCTGCCTGCCGGGGACTTGCGAAAACGGTTGAAAGAGTGGTATACTATACCATTGAATTGTGCAGGCGCCTGACCGGCCTGCGCGATACCCCCTGAAAAAATAGGAGGGAGACCGTGAATCATCAACGGATCCGGCTGGCAGAGGGCGTGTACCTCACCTATCTGCCTGCCCGAAAATTCAAAACCAGCCTGCTGTCCGCCCAGTTCATTACGCCTCTGCAGGAAAAGACCGCCTCGGTTTACGCCCTGCTGCCGGCGGTGCTGCGCCGGGGTACCGTGCGCTACCCGGACATGGGCAGCCTCTCGGCGGAGCTGGACCGGCTGTACGGCACCCAGATCGACTACACCATCCGCAAGAAGGCGGAGACGCAGTGCGTGGGCTTTGTGGCCAGCTTCATTGACGATGCCTTCGTCCCCAGCGGCGAAAAGCTGCTGGAGCCGGTGGCGGATTTGCTGGGCGAGCTGATCTGCGCTCCGGTGACCCGCAGCGGCCGGTTCCTGCCGGAGTACGTGGAGGGTGAGCGCACCAATCTGGTGGAGGCCATCCGGGGCGTGCTGAACGACAAGCGGGACTACGCGGACCTGCGGCTGCTGCGGGAGATGTGCGGCGGCGAGCCTTACGGCGTCAGCCGTCTGGGCGACGTGAAAAGCGCGGAGAAAGTGTCGCCCCAGCGGCTGTACAGCGGCTACGCGGACCTGATCTCCACCGCCCGGCTGGAGCTGTTCTACTGCGGCAGCGCCCGGCTGGAGCGGGTGGAGGGCGCCCTGCAGCGGGCATTTTCCGCCCTGCCCCGGAAGAACATCCGGGAGCTGCCCTTCTCGGCGCCCCATCCGGCCCGGGAGGAGCCCCGGTTCATCACCGAGGAGATGGACGTGACCCAGGGCAAGCTGGGCATGGGCTTCTCCTGCGGCAGCGGCGATTTCACCGCGCTGCTGCTGGGCAACACCCTGTTCGGCGGCTCCAGCAACTCCAAGCTGTTCCTGAACGTGCGGGAGAAGCTGTCGCTGTGCTATTACGCCTCGTCTATGTACCACCGCCAGAAGGGCATCATCACCGTGTCCTCCGGCGTGGAGTTTGCCGACTACCAGCGGGCCTATGACGAGATTCTGGCCCAGCTGAAGGCGGTGCAGGAGGGACAGCTGGAGGACTGGGAACTGGAGGGTGCCAGAAGCACCCTGCTGAACGCCTACGCCTCCATGGGGGACTCCCAGTCCCGCCTGGAGAACTTCTATCTGGGCCAGACGGCCACCGGCCAGAGCGACACCCCGGAGGAGCTGGCGGAGGAAGTGCGCCGGACCACCCCGGAGCGGATTTTCAGCGCCATGGAGACCGTCCGGCTGGACACCGTTTACTTCCTGAAAGGGAAGGAGGCTGCGGAATGAGAGAGACCTTTTACGAGCGGCTGGGGGAGTCCGTCTACCGGGAGAAACTGCCCAACGGGCTGATGATCTGCGTGGTGCCAAAGCCCGGCTACGCCAAGAGCTACGCCTTTTTCGCCACCCGCTACGGCGGCATGGACGTGCGCTTCCGGCTGGGGGGCAAGTGGCTGGACACGCCTGCCGGCATCGCCCACTACCTGGAGCACAAGATGTTCGACACCAAGGAGGGCAACGCCCTCCAGGAGCTGGCGAAGAACGGCGCGGAGCCCAACGCCTTTACCAGCAATGCCATGACCGCCTACTATTTCGACTCCACCGAGCACTTTGAGGAAAACCTGAAGATTCTGCTGTCCTTTGTCTCCGTCCCCTATTTCACGGAGGAGAGCGTGGCCAAGGAGCAGGGCATCATCGCCCAGGAGATCCGCATGGTGGAGGACAACCCCGACTGGCAGATCTACACCCGGATGATGCAGGCGCTGTACCGCACCAGCACCGGCCGCATCTCCATCGCCGGCACGGTGGACAGCATCAAGGAAATCACCGCCCAGACCCTGTATGACTGCCACAAGGCCTTCTACACCCCCTCCAACATGATTCTGACGGTGGTGGGCGACGTGGACCCGGTGCACGTGGTGGACATTGCCCGCGGCATCCTGCCCCGGGAGGGCGGCCCCGTCATTGAGCGGGACTACGGCGTGGAGCCGCCGGAGGTGGCGGCCCGCGCCACGGAGCGGCAGATGGAGGTTGCCACCCCCATGTTCCTGACGGGCTACAAGTGCGCCCCGGCGGCGGACGGCGACGATTACCTCCGGCTGGCGGTGGTGGGCGACCTGGCCTGCGACGTGCTGCTGGGGGATTCCAGCCCCCTGTACCTGCGGCTGTATGACAAGGGCCTCATCAACGGCAGCTTCGGCGGCGCCTTTGAGATGATGCCCGGCATGGCCTATCTTTACGCCGGCGGCGACAGCCGGGACGCCAACGCCGTGGCGGAGGAAATTCAGAAGGAGGTGGACCGCCTGGCCCGGGAGGGCGTGGACGAGGCCTTCTTCCGGCGGCTGCACCGGGCCTCTTTCGGCGAGAGCCTGCGGGGCCTCAACTCCTTTGAAAACATTGCCATCTCCCTGTCGGAGGGCTATTTCCACGGCTACGACGCCTTCCGCTTCCCTCAGGTCTTTGAGACCGTGACGGCGGAGGAGACGGCAGACTTCCTGCGGAAAAACATCACAGCGGACCACGGGGTGCTGTCCCGGATCCTGCCGAAGGATTGATCCGGAAATCCGGCGGGACGGCCCGCCTGCAAGAAAGAAGGAACTTACTTTGTTGACTCCCATGTTTGATTCTCCCATCGCTTTCCCCGGCCTGTTCGGGGACTGGCAGTTCACCGCCAGCTCCATTGCCGTCTGGCTGGGGGAGAAGCCCATTTACTGGTACGGCATCATCCTGGGTCTGGGCGTTCTGGCCGGACTGTGGCTCTGCTCCCATCAGGCGAAGAATTACGGCCTGAAAGAGGATAATGTGCTGGATATGGTGCTGTGGGGCGTGCCTCTGGGCATTCTGGGCGCCCGCACCTACTACGTGATCTTCTATCAGGACCTGTTCCGCAATGAAAGCGGCGCCCTGGACTGGAGCCGCGTGGTGGCCATCTGGGATGGCGGCATGGCCATTTACGGCACGGTCATCGCCTGCGTCATTCTGGCCCTGGTGTACTGCCGGGTGAAAAAGCTGAAGTTCGGCGCCGTGGCGGACCTGTGCGTCATGGGTCTGATGCTGGGCCAGATCATCGGCCGCTGGGGCAACTTCATGAACCGGGAGGCCTTCGGCGCCCAGACGGACCTGCCCTGGCGGATGCGCCTGTGGATCAGCCAGGCCTACTCCATCGACGTGCACCCCACCTTCCTGTATGAGAGCCTGTGGAATCTGGTGGGTCTGCTGCTGATTCTGCTGGTGATTTCCAAGGGCCGCCGCTTCGACGGGGAGAACACCTGCTTCTACTTCATGTGGTACGGCATCGGCCGCGCCTGGGTGGAGGGGCTGCGGACCGACAGCCTGTATCTGTTTGACTGGAAGTTGTTTGGCCAGCCCATCCGGGTGTCCCAGGCCCTGTCCGTGCTGCTGGCGGCCGCGGCTGCGGCGGTGCTGGTCTGGAATCTGGCCATCCGCAAGCACTCGGCGGAGAATCTGATGGTCAATGTGCTGGCTCGGGAGGCCGCGGAAGCCGTTGAGGAGACGGAGGAAGCCGCGGAGGACGCCCCGGCCGCGGAGGAGGAATCCACCGTCTCGTCTGAGGCTGTGGCCCCGGAATGTGAAGAGACGGAGGAAGAACATGGCGATTCTCATTGACGGTAAGGCGCTGGCCGCCAAGCTGAAGCAGCAGGTGAAGGAGGAGGCGGTGTCTCTGCCCCGCCAGCCGGGACTGGCGGTGGTGCTCATCGGCGACAACCCCGCTTCCCGGAGATATCTGGACAGCAAGGAAAAGGACTGCCGGGACTGCGGCTTTCTCAGCTTTGAGTACCGGCTGCCGGAGGATACCAGCGAGAAAGAGCTGCTGGAGCTGATCAACCGGCTCAACGAGGCGGCGGAGGTGGACGGCATCCTGATTCAGATGCCCCTGCCGGAGCACATGGACAGCCGCAATATTCTGCAGGCGGTGTCGGCGAAGAAGGACGTGGACGGCTTCCACCCGGTGAACGTGGGCCTTCTCTCCATCGACGATGCCCGGTTTGTCCCCTGCACCCCCGCCGGCATCATGGAGATGCTGCGGGAGTACGAAATCCCCATCGCCGGCAAACGCTGCGTGGTGGTGGGCCGGTCCAACACGGTGGGCAAGCCCATGGGCCGGCTGCTGCTGCAGGAGGACGGCACTGTCACCGTCTGCCACAGCAAGACCGTGGACCTGGGCAGTATTACCCGGGAGGCGGACATTCTGGTCTCCGCCGCCGGTGTGGCCAACCTGATCACCGCGGATATGGTGAAGGAGGGGGCCGTGGTCATCGACGTGGCCATGAACCGGAAAGACGGCGGCGGCTGGTGCGGCGACGTGGATTTCGACGCCGTGGCGGCCAAGGCGTCCTACATCACCCCGGTGCCCGGCGGCGTGGGTCCCACCACCCGGGCGGTGCTGATGCGTAACCTGCTGGAAGCGGCAAGGATGCACATGGGCGTGTCAAAGTAAATACAAAGGCAGGTTCCCGCATACCCGGGAACCTGCCTTTTTTGCTAAGGCTATGTCACAACAAACAGTTGATAAATAGCCATTTTTATAGGGGAGTATCAGAACTCCCCTACAAACTGTTATTTGCAGTTATCTATACTCATTTGGAATTTCGATATGAAATGTCTCACACAATAACTTCACATCA
>NZ_JAXEBZ010000043.1:0-46023 GCF_034093755.1 Dysosmobacter sp.
AGTGTGCGAACTGTCCGCATATGGGGTCCCCCGCTGCAACCCAGCGAAGCGGTTGCAGTGGGGAGAGGAGGGGCAACGGAGCGGCATGAGGACGCCCTCCCCCGCAGGGCGCTCCGAATTGAGCGAAGTTTGCCCCGACGAAGTGCGCGCAGTGGGCCGCAGCCCCTCTCGAAAAAGTGGCTCTGCCACTTTTTCGAAAGTCTTAGGCTGTTGGACAGAATCTCTGTCCGGCGGCCTTTTCCGCTTATTCCTTTGCCAGCGCCTTTTCCAGTCCTCTGGCGAACTGGTCGGGGCAGGAGGTGTCCTTGAAGCCGCAGCGGATGCCCTTCAGGCGGTCAATGGCCTCCCGGGCCGGCATATCCTTCACCAGCGCGGAGATGCCCTGCAGGTTGCCGCTGCACCCGCCCATGACCTCCATCTTCCGGATGACCTGGTCCTCATCCAGCTCCACACGCATCAGCTGGGAGCAAACGCCCCGGGGACGAAATTCCACTACCATCTCTCTGTCTCCTTTTCCGGCGGTCACTGCCGCAGTTTTCCGACAGCATACCACATTTCCGGAAGCTTGACAAGAGGACAGAGCGGTTTCCCTCAGCCCAGACGGCCGCCGTTTTTCCGCTTCTCCAGCACCAGGCGGTCGGCGATCATGGCGATGAACTCGCTGTTGGTGGGCTTCCCCTTGGTATTGGACACGGTGTAGCCGAAGAATTTCTGCAGCGTCTCCAGGTCGCCCCGGTCCCAGGCCACCTCAATGGCGTGGCGGATGGCCCGCTCCACCCGGGAGGGGGTGGTGGCAAACCGCCTGGCCACCTCGGGATACAGCACCTTGGTGACGGCGTTGATCACGTCCATATCCTCCACGGTGATCATGATGGCCTCCCGCAGGTACTGGTAGCCCTTGATGTGGGCCGGGACGCCGATTTCGTGGATGATCTCCGTCACCTGGTTTTTCAGGTCCGCGGGGTGCTCCTCCCCCCGTTCCGGCGGGGCCGCCACGGAGCGCATCCGGTCCAGCAGAGCGCTCATCTCACAGGGCTTGGTCATGAAGTAACTGGCGCCGGCATTCAGGGCGTCCGTCACCGTGGCGTCGTTATACAGCGCCGACAGCACGAGGACCTTCGGCCTTCCCTCCTGGGGCAGCTGCCGCAGCAGCGCCAGCCCGTCCAGCCCCGGCAGAATCACGTCCGTCACCAGCAGGTCCGGGTGGGTCTCCCGCGCCACACGCAGCGCTTCCCGGCCGTCGCCCACGGCGCCCGCCACAGTGAACCCCTCCGTTTTTCCCAACTGCTCCGCCAAAAGAGTGCGAAATCCCTCGTTGGCGTCAGCCAACAGCACCTTGCAATTTTTTTCCATAATTTTCCTGTCCTTCTTACTCAGATTTTGGCCTGGATCTCTGCTGACGGATTGTTGAAGCTTCAAATCTCGTTGACAACAAACTATCATAATCGGACAGGTTTTTCAATAGTTTTCTCCCATTTATTCCCAAAAATTGTTCGATGCCGCTCGAACTTTCGCGATGAATTTCGACGGCATTTTGTTACTATATCCGTTCTATCTTGCATTTTTCAGGAAATATGATACACTATTGTCGAAATAATTGTGAAGGAGGATCGCACGATGGAAGAACTTCTGCGCCAGCTGCGGGCCTTCCGCCCCGGAAACGAGCAGGAGGAGCGGGACCGGGCAGAGCTGCTGCGCCGGCTGGAGAGCGGAGAGGCCCTCCTGACCCGGGACAACGCCTCCGCCCACCTGACGGCCTCCGCCTGGGTGGTGAACCCCGGGCGGGACCGGGTGCTGATGGCCTACCACAACCTGTACGGCTCCTGGGCCTGGCTGGGAGGCCACGCCGACGGCGACAGCGACCTGCGGGCGGTGGCGCTGCGGGAGGTGGAGGAGGAATCCGGCGGCGCGGGCGCCCGGCTGCTGCTGCCGGACATCTTTTCCCTGGAGATTCTGACGGTGGACGGCCACGAAAAGCGGGGGCGGTACGTCTCCTCCCACCTGCATCTGAACGTCACCTACCTGGTGGAGCTGGATGACCGCCAGACTCTCCACAACCGGCCCGGGGAGAACTCCCGGGTGGGCTGGTTCCCTCCGGAGGAGGCGGCGGCCGCCTCCACGGAGTCCTGGTTCCGGGAGCGCATATACTCCAAGCTGAACCGGCGGCTGGCGGAGTTCATCCGGCGGGAAGCGGAGGGATGAGAGCGCAAAAAAGGAAGGACCTGCCAGGGCAGGTCCTTCCTTTTTCCTTACACAAATTCACAGCGGCAGGTAAAGCAGCGCTCCGGGCCGCACAGGCCCTCCATTTCGTAGGTCTGCCCCTCCCGGCACGCCAGCAGGGTCAGCTTCTCCCCCAGCGTGGCCTCTTTGGAGTAGTTGATCTGGAAGTCCCGCAGCGTTCCCCGCTGCAGGTCCTCCGGCAGCTCGTCCCACACAATGTCGGGATAGCGGCCGCTGTACAGGTGGCCGTTGTGGTCCAGGTCGGTGAAGCGCACCTTCCGCACCGCCGCCTCCGTCAGCTTCTCCCGGGGCGGCAGAATCTTCCGGCAGTCGGGGCAGTCCACGTCCGCCAGGGCCGGCCCCAGGGGCTTGGCGGTGAAGGCGGATGGCCGCAGAATTTTCCGGTCCACCGGGTCCACCAGAATCCAGTCGCTTTTGCCGGACAGAAACAGCGACCCGTCCCGGCGGAAAAATTCGTAATTCCGCTGCATATGGGCGCCCCGGACGCCGTTCTCCCAGCTGCTGAGGGTGATGACCTCCCCCGCCGTGGGATAGCTGTGGAGCCGGAAGGACATGCGGGAGATGAGGAACACCTGCCGCAGGGCGTACAGCGTCTCGTAGGTCAGGCCCCGGGCATCGTAGTCATAGCCGCCGATGGAGCCCATCATCACCACCAGGGCGGCGGGCCGCACCCGGCCCAGCACGTCGCAGTCCCGGAAGATCAGCTCCTCCTGCCGGAAGAACCGCTCCCCCTCCCACCATTGTTTCCGCTCCATCATCTGCATAGTGTCTCCTGTCATACCCGCTTTTCAAAATAGTAGAACGTCTCATCCTCGCCGTTGGGCCGCATGCAGGACGAGAGCATCCGCCGGGAGGCCTCGTTCTCCTTAAAGCATTTGGCCACCACCCGGGTCAGGTGGACGCCGTAAAGGCCCCACTCCGCCGCGGCGGCGAAGGCCTCCGTGCCGTAGCCGTGGCCGGCGTACTCCCGGCTGATGCGGCAGCCCAGCTCCGCGCTGCCCCGGTAGTCGAAGCGGTAGAGCACCGCCTCGCCGATGAGCTTTCCGTCCAGCCGCACGGCGAAATTCACCGCCAGCCGGTTTTCAAAGTCCCGGCGGGCCACGTCGAAGAAGCTGCGCTCCTCCACCGGGCCGCCCAGGCCCGCCACATCGTCATAGCCCCACCAGCGGTTCCGCTCCCCGTCCAGCACCAGGGCGTTGTAGGCGGGGATGTCCTCCTCCGTCAGGGGGGACAGGGTCAGCCGCTCCGTGGTGAGGGTGGGGATGGCCCGCACATGGTACTCCAGCTCACTGTGGGGCTGGAAGCGGTACTTGTCCCCCAGGTGGTCCGGGCCGTACTGCAGCTTGGAGGTCCGCAGCCCCCGGTCCGCCGCGTCATCCTCCCGGTTCAGCCAGGCCGCGCCGCCGCCGAAGGCCTGGGCGAAGGCCTGCACCATGGCGGGGTAGACGCCGGTATAGGAATAGAGGGCCTTTTCGATGTGGATGATCAGGGTCTCGCCGCACTTCTCCGCCAGGGACAACGCGATGAGCCGCTCCCCGTCCAGCATGCCGCCGGCCACGAACCAGGGCTTGTCCAGCATGCGCAGCATTTTCTTCGCCAGCTCCAGCTCTCCCCGGGCCTTGGCATTGTCGCCCTTGGCGAACTCCGCCTCGTAATCGGTCCAGAAGGCCTCCACCAGGGGGAGGTCCTCCGCCGTCAGGGGGCGGAACTCCGCGTTGGGGCAGACGGCCCGGAACTTCTTGATGTGGTTCCGCTGGCCGGAGTACCGCCGCCCGGCGAAGCTCCGCAGGTCCTCCGCGCGGTAGATGTAGTCCTTCCAGGTGCGGATGTTGCTGACGGTGACGTAGGGATAGCGGGCCATCAGTTCAGCAGCCCGGCACTGGGGCACCACGGAGATGGCCAGGGGCGTCCCCGTCTCCATGCATTCGTTTTCAATGAGGGTCAGGGCGGCGTCCTCGTCCCCCTCCGGGCCGGGGACCGGGTAGTCATAGGCCACCTTGCCGTCAATGGTGTTGCGGATGATGAGACAGCCCGCCGCCTCCGCCCACATGGGGTGCAGCACTTCCCGCCACATGAGCTTGGTGCCTGCGGAGTACTCGCACAGGCCGTAATTGCAGTCCGCGTAGTACCGCCGCAGCAGCTCCGCGTCCTGTTCCCGGACTTCCTGATAGTTCAGCATAAAACGGTTTCCTCTGTTTTCAGCAAATTTCATAATGAAGTATTATACCCAAAAATGTCATCCGGTGTCAACCGGTGATGGAGTCCCGCCGGGCGGAGGAGGCGCGGAAAGACTGTTTTCATTGAAAATGTCCGCGAACCGTGTTATACTGGTGCGGACTGCGGAGGGAGGGACGCAGGGAAGCGCCGCCCTCCGGCAGTCCCATCATATTTTGACACAGGAGTGATCCGGGATGCGCGATGTGATGAATAACAGGAAGTGGCTGCCGCCGCTGGCATTGACGTGTGCCGTTCTGTGGTCGCTGGCCTATCCGCTGATCAAGCTGGGGTACCGGGAACTGGGAATCGCCTCGGATGATCTGGGCAGCAAGATCCTGTTCGCGGGCATCCGCTTCTGGACGGCCGGCGTTCTGGTGCTCCTGCTGCCGGGGGCACGGCATCAGGACAAGCGGGCCATTTCCAAAAGCGGGTGGGGCTGGCTGCTGCTCTTCGCCCTGATGAACACCACGCTGCAGTACCTCTGCTCCTACATCGGCCTGGGCTACACCCCCAGCGCCCGGGGCGCGATTCTCAATTCCACAGGCAGCTTCCTTCTGATTCTTCTGTCGTGCCTGATTTTTTCCGACGATCAGATGAGCTGGAACAAGGCGCTGGGCTGCCTGCTGGGCTTTTCGGGAATCGTCCTCATCAACGTGGAGCCGGGGCAGGCCATGTTCTCCAACGTCACCCTGCTGGGGGACGGCATGATCCTGCTGAACGCTGTCAGCTCGGCCTTCGGCGGCATTCTCAGCAGGGTTGTCTCCCGCAAAATGAACATGACCTTTGCCACCGGAGCCGGCATGGCCATCGGCGGAGGCGTTCTGTTTCTGGCCGGGCTTTGGGTCGGGCCTGACCGGCCCTGGAATCTGTCCGCGGCGGGAATCGGGATCGTGATTGCCCTGATCCTGATCTCCTCCATCGGTTTCAGCATTTACAACTCCCTGCTGGCACACCATCCCATCAGCACGGTGGCCATCTACAACGCGTTTATCCCCGTGTTCGGCGTCGTGTTCTCCAGTCTGATTCTGGGGGAGCGGTTCCTGTGGAAATACCTGCTGGCGGGCCTTCTGGTGGCCGCGGGCATCATCACCGTAAACGGCAGAAAACGCAGATAAAACCGCAGGAAAAGGGCGGCCCGGGATCGGGCCGCCCTTTTGTATTCTCATTTCTCCGGCAGTTCTTTCAGCATCCGGATGGTGCGGTAGGCCTCCCCGCAGGCGGGGCACTTCCAGTCGCAGTCGCTCTTTTTGGCCTTCCGGTGCAGAGGCGTCAGCCTGGCCCCGCCGCATTTGGGACAGGTCACCGGCTGCCCGGTCCAGAGCTGCTTCAGGAGCCAGACCTCCCGGTCCCGGCTGTCGGTGTACATCAGGCTTCCTCCGTTTCCCGGCGGTCCGGACGGCCGTCCGCCTTTTCCGGCAGGGTCAGGATGAAGTCGCTGCCCTTCCCCACCTCGCTTCTCAGCTCCACGGTGCCTCCCAGGTAGGCCGCGCCGTGCTTCACAATGGACAGGCCCAGGCCGGTGCCGCCGGTGGGGTGGCTCTTGTCCACCCGGTAGAACCGCTCGAACACCCGCTGCCGGGCCTCCGGCGGAATGCCCATGCCGGTGTCGCTGACGGTGAGCCGGGCGCCGCCGTCCCGGCGCTCCGCCGTCACGGTGACGCTGCCGCCCTCCCGGTTGTACTTCACCGCGTTTTCGCACAGGTTGTAGACGATCTCCTCCAGAATCTGGGGCACCGCCCACACCTCCGTCTCGCAGCCCTTCAGCCGCAGGGACACGTGTTTCTGCTCCGCCGCCGGGCGCACCTGCTCCAGCACCGCCTGCGCCGTGGCGTACAGGCCGCACATCCGCCAGTCGGCGTTGGGGCCGCCCTCGTCCAGGCGGCTGAGCTTGATGATGTCGTTCACCAGCTCAATGAGCCGGCCCGCCTCCCGGTGGATGTTCCCGGCGAAGTGGGGCACGTCCTCCGGCCGCACCAGGCCGTTTTGCAGAATCTCCGCCGTGCCCAGAATGGCCGTCAGCGGCGTCCGCAGCTCGTGGGACACGTTGGCGGTGAACTCCCGGCGCAGCGTCTCCCGCTGCTCCTTCTCCGTGGTATCCAGAATCACCAGCACCGCGCCGTTGAGGTGGCCGTCCTGAAACACGGGGCTGGCCAGAATCCGGCGGCAGCAGCCGTCCCGCTCCAGCAGCTGCTCGCTGCGGCGGCCCGCCAGCGCCTCCTCCACGGCCCGGCGGAAGGGGGCCTCCCGGTTCAGCACATAGGCGCTGACCTCCGGGGTCGCCTCCGTGCCCTCCGCCCCCAGCAGCCGCAGCGCCGCCCCGTTGTGGGACAGCACCCGGGCCCGGTTGTCCAGCACCAGAAAGCCCTCGCTCATATTTTCCGTGATGGCGGTGAACTCCTCCTGCCGGCGGCTCAGCTGGCTCATCTGCTGCTGAATCAGCCGGTTCTGGCTCCGCATCCGGGCCATCAGGGGGGCCAGCTCGTCATACTCAACCTCCCGCCACGGCTCCGCCAGGTCCAGCTCGTTCAGGGGCCGGACAATCTGCCGGGCGGCCCGGGAGGCCATGAACCCCGCCAGCAGGCACACCGCCAGCGCCGACAGCACCACAGGCGTCAGTGCCCGGGCCAGCAGCGCCCAGGCGGAGGATTCCCGCTCCGCCACCCGGAGAACGGTGCCGTCGGAAAGCCGCAGGGCGTAGTACAGGGTCTTTTCCGACAGCGTGTCGGAATAGCGGGCGGCCCGGCCGCTGCCGCGCTCCGCGGCCTGCCGAATTTCCTCGCGGCCGGCGTGGTTGTCCATCCGCTCCGGGTCCTCCCAGTTGTCATAGAGCACGGTGCCGTCGGCGGCCACCCAGGTAACCCGGGTTCCGGCGGGTAGGCCGCCCTCCAGGCTCGCCGCTCCCTCCCGGGTCAGGCCCCGGGCGATGCAGGCGGCCTGGTTCTCCAGCTCCCGGGTCACCTGGTCTTCAAAATACCCGTGGAGAACCCCCACCGTCAGCAGCAGGCACAGCACCAGCGCCGACACCGACACCGACACAATGGCCTGAAAAATTCGTTTCGTCATTTCCCCATCACTCGCCGATCTTGTATCCGTAGCCCCGGACCGTCTCAATGCACTCGCCGCTGTCCCCCAGCTTTTGCCGCAGGGTGCGGATGTGCACGTCCACCGTGCGGGTCTCGCCGGTGAAGGCGTAGCCCCACACCTGGCTGATGAGCTGCTCCCGGGAGAACACGGTGCCGGGGCTGCGCAGCAGCAGGCACAGCAGCTCAAATTCCTTCTGGGTCAATGTCACGGTCCGCTCCCCGTCCCGGACGATGTGCTTGGCAGGCAGCACCGTCAGCGCTCCCCGGGTCAGCACCTCCTCGGACTGCTGCTCCGGCTCCGCCGCCTCCGACCGCCGCAGCAGTGCCCGGATGCGGGAGAGCAGCTCCATCATGCCGAAGGGCTTGGCCACGTAGTCGTCGGCGCCGCCGTCCAGGCCCAGCACCTTGTCATACTCCGTGCTTTTGGCCGTCAGCAGGATGATGGGTAGCCGGGCGGTTTTCCGGTTCGCCCGCAGCTTTTTCAGAATGGTGAGGCCGTCCTCCTCCGGCAGCATGATGTCCAGCAGCACCAGCCGGGGCGTCCGCTCCTCCATGGCCCGCCAGAAGGCGGAAGGGGCGGCGAAGCCCTCCGCCTCCAGCCCCTGGCTGTTGAGGGTGTAGATGACGAAATCCCGGATGCTGGCGTCATCCTCCAACAGATAGATCATGGTCCTTCCTCCCGTCAGATCAGCTGCTGCCCGTTGATGGACAGCTTGAAGGCCAGGCCCAGCCGCTCCGCCGCCTTGCGGCACAGCAGCATCCGGCCCATGAAAATCTCAAAGTAATCCATGACGGAGCCGTAGGCGGTGTCCACCTCCAGCCGCAGGCGGATGACGGACGCTTCCCGCTCCACCGTCAGCTCCGATTTGGTGACGGAGTAGTTCACCCGGTCATGGATGTCAAAGTGCAGGGTGTCCTTGGAGCGGACCCGGGAGCGGCGCACGTCGCTCTTGTCCGCCAGAATCAATGCCGCCGCCACCGCGTTCACCGGCACGCCGGTGCCCTCGTCGTGGTTGCCGATGGCGGTGACGATGGTGGCGATGTCCGCCGGGTCGCAGTTCAGGTTGTCCAGAATCCGGAAGGCCATGACGGCGCCGGACTGGGAGTGGTCCACCCGGTTCACCAGGTTGCCGATGTCGTGGAGCCAGCCGGCGATTTTCACCATCTCCACGTCCCGCTCCGGGTAGCCCAGCGTCTCCAGGATATAGCCCGCCGTCTCCGCCACCCGGGCCACGTGGGCGAAGGAGTGCTCCGTAAAGCCCAGGGCGATGAGGGATTCGTCCGCCCGCTCGATATAGGTCCGGATGGCCGGATTCTGTTTCACTTCCGCAAAGGTCAGCATATTGACGCTCCTTTTCCGCGGCGGTCTCTCCGCCGCCATTTCTCGATTTTACATTTCCCGACGATGCCAGTATAACGGCTTTTTCCGCCTGCCGCAAGGGCCGGAGGACACCTTTGTGTTAAGTCTGTGTAAAACCGCGCCCCTTTTCCCGCCGGGACGGCCCCCGGCGGCGGGAAAACAAAAAATTTTGTAATTTTTGAATTTTCCTGCTTACATTTTTCGGATAAACCGTGTAAAATAGGAAATACAGGGCATTGTTCCCGGTCTTTTCCCGGAAAGCAGCCCTGATTTTTCGGCAGGAGGGGTCCAAGATGTTTCAGCAGGGCGACCTGGTAGTCTACGGCGCCACCGGCGTATGCCGGGTGGAGGGCTTCGGGAATCCGGACCCCCGGGACCGGAGCGGGCGGCAGTTCTACGTGCTCAAGCCGCTGTATCAGGACGGCGTGGTGTACACGCCGGCGGAGGGCGGAAAGGTGCCCATGCGCCCGGTGATGAGCCGGGATGAGGCCGTCGCCCTCATCGGCGCCATCCCCACCATAGAGCCGGAGGTGTTCCGGGAGCGGACGCTGCAGCTGCTGAGCCAGCGCTACCAGTCCATGCTCCAGTCCGGCAGCAGCCGGGAGCTGCTGAAGCTCACCATGTCCGTCTACCGCAAGCGCCGGCAGGCGGAGGAGCAGAACCGGCGGCTGGGCATGGTGGACGAGCGGTTCTGCAAGCAGGCGGAGCGGCTGCTGTTCGGGGAGCTGGCGGCGGCGCTGGAGATTCCCGTGGACCAGGTGCCGGCTTTCATCGCCCGGCAGGTGGAGCAGCCCGCCGGATCAGCAAACGGATAAAAAGGACTCCGTACCTGAGGTACGGAGTCCTTTTTTGCGTATTCCGGATCAATACAGGTCCTTCAGGTGCTCCATGTTCTTGCGGACGCCCTCGCAGCAGTCATGGAACTTGGCCTTCTCCTCGTCGGTGAGGGGCAGCTCAATGACCTGCTCCACGCCGTTCTTGCCGATGAGGCAGGGCACGCCCACAAACAGGCCCTCCTCGCCGTACTCGCCGCACAGCTCCATGCTGGCGGGCATGATGGCCTTCTCGTCATGGAGGACGATATGGACCATCCGGGCGGCGGTGGTGCAGATGCCGTACTCGGTGCACTGCTTGCCCACGTAGGTGACCCAGCCGCCGCCGATGGACTCCTTCTGCAGGGCGTCCCGGTCAAAGCGGAAGCGCTCGTCGGTCTTGGCCCACTCGTCCAGAGGCATGCCGCGGAAGGACACGGCGGACCAGGGGGCGAACTGCAGCGCGCCGTGCTCGCCCATCATGTAAGCGGTGATGGACTTGTGGTCCACGCCGGTCTGGCGGGCCAGGGCGCTGAGCAGGCGGGAGGTGTCCAGGCCGGTGCCGGTGCCGAAGACCCGGCCCTTGGGCAGGCCCAGGCCCATGGCCAGCTCCCGGGTGACGATGTCGCAGGGGTTGGTGATGTTGATCAGCACGCCGTCAAAGCCGCTGTCCTTGATCTTCTGCACGTAGCCCCGGACGGCCTTGATGGTGAAGTCCATCTCGGACAGGCGGTCATGGGTCTCCAGCAGCTCGATCTTGCCCACGCTGTTGACAATGACGTCGCAGTCCTTCAGGTCGGCGAAGTCGCCGGCGTTGATGGTGACCCGGTGAGGCAGGTAGGCGGCGGCGTCCCGCAGGTCCTGCACCTCGCTGGTGAGCTTCTGCTCCTTCATATCCACCAGCAGCAGCTCGTCGGCAATGCCCTGCACCGCCAGGGAGTAGGCCACATGGGCGCCCACATGGCCCAGGCCGATGATACCAACTTTTCTCGTTTTCATGGAAATGCTCCTTCCGTTTTCGGTCTCAGATGGACCGTATTGTAATGCTTTTTTCTTCCGCCGTCAATCCGCCGCGGAAAAAACGGTCCTCGTTTCCGGGGACCGTTTTCCGCGTGGAATCACATGCCGAAGTTGGGGAACAGCACCAGGGTGTACAGCAGCGCCAGCACCATGTAGGTGACCAGCACGATCAGGAAGGCCACCAGGGTCTTCTTCATGACCTTGCTCTCGTTGCCCACCTCGCCCACGGTGGCGCAGGCGGCCACGGTGTTGTTGGGGCAGATCAGGTTGCCCAGGGAGGCACCGGCGTTCTGGCCGGCGAACACGGTGATGGGGTTCATGCCCAGCGCCGCGGCGGCCTCGGTGTGCATGCCGGCGAACATGATGTTGGAGCCCAGGCCCGTGCCGGTGACGAAGGAGCCCAGAGAGCCGATGAGCACGGCGGCGGCGGGATAGAGGACGCCGGCCAGGTTGGCGATGTCGCCGGCGATGAGGCTCATCATGCCGGTGGAGGCGGACTGCATGATATAGGCCAGCACCAGCAGGCTGCCCATGGTGATCAGCACCGGGACCACGTTCTTGGCGGTGGCCCGGAAAATCTCAAACAGCTCGTCCCTCTTCACGTGGAGGGTGACGGCGCCCAGCAGGCCGCAGATGAAGATCACCACGTCCACCCAGACGATATAGCCGAAGGTGCACAGGAAGGCGAAGCCCTCCTTCTGGCCCATGACGGCGGGGACGCCGTAGCGCACCACCGGCAGCATCACCAGCATGTAGATGTAGGGGGACATGGCCTGCCAGGGGGTGTACTTCTGCTTCACGCCGGTGCTGAACTGGTACTTGAACTCGTCGGGGGTGTGGATGGGCACCAGCTTGACGAACAGCACGCTCAGCAGGATGGAGATGAGGCCGGTGCCCATGGAGGTGACCTCGGGGCCCACGTAGTTGCTCAGCAGGAACATAACGGTGCCGGTGGTGACGCCGGCGTAGCACAGATAGGGGAGGATGCCCTTGTAGCCCTTGCGGCCGAAGGCCAGGCCCACCATGATGAAGGGGATGATCAGGGCGCCGAACATGTGGATGCGGCCCACCATGGCGGAGTTCAGGGCGTTGGTGGAAATGCCGGCCTCCACCAGGGAGGCGCCGCCGTTGATGGTGGTCAGGCCCGCGCCGCCCCAGGAGCAGGGCGTGGCGTCGCCCAGCAGGGCCACGGCGATGGCGGTGATGGGATCAAAGCCCAGGGCCACCAGGAAGGGAGCGGCAATGGCGGCGGGAGCGCCGGCGCCGGCAGCGCCCTCCAGGAAGATGGGCACCAGCATGCCCACCACCACCAGCTGCACCCGGCGGTCCTGGCCGCTGACCCGGGCCACGGTGTTCTTCACGTCCTCAATGGCGCCGGTGCGCTTCAGGGTGTTGAGGATGACGAAGGCGCCGAAGACCATGGCCACGATCTTCAGGCCCTCCTTGATGCCCTTCCACAGCAGGGCGTCCATGACGGCCACGTTCTCCTTGAAGGCCAGGCCCGTGATGTTGAAATACGTAAAGGCCAGCAGCATGGTCCACACCAGACCCACGGGGGCCACCTTCATGGCCGGCTTCTTGAAAACCAGGATGCCCATCAGCACCACCACGATGGGGCTGACGGCCAGCAGGAAGTTCACGAAATTCATCAGAAATACCTCTCTTTTTCAGTTCTCTTGATCTATAAATTTAAGAAGCGGCTCCGCTGCTTACAAGCCGGAGCCGCTTCGTTGCTTTCGGTCACACCGAACAGTCAGCGTCAGGACAGCGGGCTTTGCAGCAGGAGGGCGGTCAGGGACCGCAGGGGCAGTCGGATCAGTACAATCAGAGCCAACAGGGCGATGGTAATTCGGCTCTGCAGGCAGACAATAAAAATGGACGCCACAAAAGCGGCGTCCATAATCAGGGCGATATCGGCGGAATTGGCGCAGCAGGAAGCCGCCGCAGACCGACGGGCTGCGGTATCGGCAGAATGCTGGTGCGCACGCGTGGTCTGAAACATCTCCCGCAGCCTCCTTGCTTCGGTTCCCCGCCGGGACGGCGGGTGGTTGTTGAAAACGATAGTGGAATTTTCCGGAAATGTCAACGGTTTTTTCGACCCGCTTTTTCAATTTATGACTTTTCCACAATAAAGCGATTCTCCGTCCCTTCTTTTTTGTACAGTTGTCTGCTAATGTTTTCAGACAACGAAGGGGTTTTCAGACAACGTGCAACCTGACTCACACACCCCGCTTTTCCCCGGATTCTTCCCAGGAATTATGCAATTCCACCAGCTGCAGCTTCTTTTTCCCGTGGTTTTTCAGGCAAAAAGTCCCGTTTCCCTGGGTTGACTTTTCAGGCCGGAGTCTTTACAATAAATCACAACACACCCGCAGAACGCGGGGCACCACCCTTCAGAAAGGAGCCGCGGATATGTACACTGCCAACCGCTATCAGAATACGATGTCCGCGTCTGCCGCCTGTGCAGAGGCTTCTTCCTGCTGCGCTTCTTCCGCCAATATCGCCCTGATTCTGGACGCCATTATTCTGGCGTCCATTATTGTTATTCTGGCCCTGGTCCTGCGCGCTGTGATTCTGGGCGTATCCCTGATTCTGGCGGTTCTGGCGGTAGCAGTACGTGTGAAAAATCCGAATATGGTCAAGAGTGTTCCAACCGCGTAACCCGTGATACAGCAAAGCGGCTGTGCTCTTGAAAGCACAGCCGCTTTTTTGTATAAAACCGCAAATCCCGTTTCGATCAAATTAAAGCAAAAGGAGATTACCACGATGATGAACAAGAAGAAGCTCTTTAGCCTCCTGATGGCCTGCACCATGGCCGTCACCCTGCTGGCCGGCTGCGGCGGCGGCAGCGGTTCCTCCGCCTCCGCCCCTGCCGCTCCCGCCGGCTCCGCCTCCGCCCCCTCCGCCGCGGCCTTCAAGCTGGGCGCCACCGGCCCCCTGACCGGCGGTGCCGCCATCTACGGCAACGCTGCCAAGAACGGCGCCCAGATCGCCGTGGACGAGATCAACGCCGCCGGCGGCGCCGTCCAGTTCGAGCTGCAGTATCAGGACGACACCCACGACGCCGAGAAGGCCGTCAACGCCTACAACAAGCTGAAGGACTGGGGCATGCAGATCTCCCTGGGCTCCGTCACCTCCAAGCCCTGCGAGGCCACGGCCGCTGAGACCTACGCCGACCGCATCTTCGCCCTGACGCCCTCCGCCTCCGCCACCGCCGTCACCGAGGGCAAGGACAACATGTTCCAGATGTGCTTCATGGACCCCAACCAGGGCTCCGCTTCCGCCCAGTACATCTCCGAAAAGGGCCTGGGCAGCAAGATCGCCATCATCTGGAAGAACGATGACGTGTACTCCAAGGGCATCCACGATACCTTCACCGCCAAGGCCGCCGAGATGGGCCTGGAGATCGTCTCCGACACCACCTTCGCCGACGGCAACGACACCGACTTCTCCGTCCAGCTGTCCGACGCCCAGAGCAACGGCGCCGACCTGGTGTTCCTGCCCATGTACTATCAGCCCGCTTCCCTGATCTTCGCCCAGGCCGCCTCCATGAGCTACGCTCCCACCTGGTTCGGCGTGGACGGCATGGACGGCATCCTGACCATGGAGGGCTTTGATCCCGCTCTGGCCGAGGGCGTCATCCTGCTGACCCCCTTCAACGCCGACTCCACCGACTCCCGCACCCAGGCCTTCGTCGCCGAGTATCAGAAGCGCTTCGGCGAGATCCCCAACCAGTTCGCCGCCGACGCCTATGACTGCGTCTACGCCTACAAGCAGGCTCTGGAAGCCGCCGGCGCCACCGCCGACATGACCGCCGAGCAGCTGTGCGGCCTGATGATCCAGCAGTTCACCACCATGACCTTCGACGGCCTCACCGGCGACGGCATGACCTGGGACGCCAACGGCCAGGTTTCCAAGAGCCCCAAGGGCATGATCATCCAGAACGGCGCCTACGTGGGCCTGGACTGATCCGGCATACATTATAATCAGCATACCAACTCTCCCCGGCGGGGAGGGGCCGAGGCCCCTCCCCCATCCGGGAGAACCAGAGCATATCTGAAAAGTGCCAAACACCCTGGCGCTTTTCAGATATGCTCCGCTCCGTCCCGGAAGCGTTTCCAAGAATCTGTATTGTGTATTGAGAGGTGCGTGCAAATGACTTTCCTCAATTTCCTCATCAGCGGGATCAGTCTGGGCAGCATTTACGCCATCATCGCCCTGGGCTACACCATGGTGTACGGCATCGCCAAGATGCTGAACTTCGCCCACGGCGACGTGATTATGGTGGGCGCCTACATCTGCTTCTTCGCCGTCTCCCGGTTCAGCCTGCCGCCGGTGGTGGGCGTGCTGCTGGCCATGGTGGTGTGCACCATGCTGGGCATTGTGGTGGAGCGGCTGGCCTACAAGCCCCTGCGCCAGGCCCCCTCCCTGTCGGTGCTGATCACCGCCATCGGCGTCAGCTACTTCCTTCAGAACGCGGCGCTGCTGCTGTGGTCCTCCAACCCCAAGGTGTTCCCCAACTTCTTCAGCGTCACCGCCGCCGACGGCGCTGCGAAAAACGGCGTGGAGCTGTTCGGCGGACAGCTGAAGCTGTCCTACGTGACGCTGTTCACCATCGCCGTGTGCGTTGTCATCATGCTGGCCCTGACCTGGTTCACCGGCGCCACCAAGATGGGCAAGGCCATGCGGGCCGTGTCCGAGGACAAGGGCGCCGCCCAGCTGATGGGCATCAACGTCAACGGCACCATCTCCATGACCTTCGCCATCGGCTCCGGCCTTGCGGCGGTGGCCGGCGTGCTGCTGTGCTCCGCCTATCCCACCCTGGTGCCCACCACCGGCTCCATGCCCGGCATCAAGGCCTTCACCGCCGCCGTGTTCGGCGGCATCGGCTCCATCCCCGGCGCCTTCCTGGGAGGACTGCTGCTGGGCGTCATTGAGATCTTTGCCAAGGCCTACATCTCCACCCAGTTGTCCGACGCGGTAGTGTTCTCCGTGCTGATCATCGTGCTGCTGGTGAAGCCCGCCGGCCTTCTGGGCAAGTACGTGCCGGAGAAAGTGTGAGGTGCAGCCATGAAAAACCGTATCAAAACACTGGGCGGCACCAACCGCCGCAACTACCTGACCTACGCTCTGGTGATTCTGGCCTATGTGATCCTGCAGGCCGCCCAGGGCGCCCTCAGCTCCTCTCTGAAGGGCATGCTGGTGCCCATCTGTGCCTACGTGGTGATGGCTGTGTCCCTGAACCTGACGGTGGGCGTGCTGGGTGAGCTGTCCCTGGGCCACGCCGGCTTCATGAGCGTGGGCGCCTTTACCGGCGTCACCGCCGCCGTGGCGCTGCAGAACGCCGTTCCCTCCGCGCCGCTGCGGCTGGCCGTCGGCATGGCCGTGGGCGCCGCCTTCGCCGCCTTCATCGGCTTTCTCATCGGCATCCCCGTGCTGCGGCTGCGGGGCGACTATCTGGCCATCGTCACCCTGGCCTTCGGCGAGATCATCAAGAGCATTTTCAACAACCTCTACGTGGGCATTGACAGCCGGGGCCTCCACATGAGCCTGCTGAACGACAACACCAACCTGCGGGAGGGCGGAAAGCTGATCATCGCCGGTCCCATGGGCATCGGCGGCATCCAGAAGATCTCCACCTTCACCGCCGGCTTCATCCTGGTGCTGCTGACGCTGCTGGTGGTGTTCAACCTGGTGAACAGCCGGGCCGGCCGGGCCATCATGGCCATCCGGGACAACCGCATCGCCGCCGAGAGCGTGGGCATCCCCGTCACCAAATACAAGATGATGGCCTTTGTCACCTCCGCCGCCCTGGCAGGCGCCTCCGGCGCCCTGTTCGCCATGAACTACTCCACCATCGTGGCCAACAAGTTCGATTTCAACACCTCCATTCTGGTGCTGGTGTTCGTGGTGCTGGGCGGTCTGGGCAACATGCTGGGGTCCATTGTGGCCGCCGCCGCCCTGACCATTCTGCCGGAGGCCCTGCGGGAATTCGCCGACTACCGGATGCTGGTGTACGCCATCGTGCTGATTCTGGTGATGCTGGCCACCTACAACCCCACCATGAAGAACTTCGTCACCGGTGTGTACCGCAAGGTCACCGGCAAGGACAGAAAGGAGGCCGCCTGATATGCGCAGCGAAAAACAGCGCACCAAACTGGTGCCCGTCCCCTCCACCGGCGTCATCCCCGAGCGGGACATCGGCAAGCGCCCCATTCTGGAGTGCATCAACCTGGGCATCACCTTCGGCGGCCTGAAGGCCGTGGAGAACTTCAACCTCACCATCGGCCGCACGGAGATCGCCGGCCTCATCGGCCCCAACGGCGCCGGCAAGACCACCGTGTTCAACCTGCTGACCAAGGTGTATCAGCCCACGGCGGGCACCATCCTGCTGGACGGCCGGGAGACTCTCAGCATGACCACCGCCCAGGTGAACCACGCGGGCATCGCCCGGACCTTCCAGAACATCCGCCTGTTCAACAACCTCACCGTGGAGGACAACGTGAAGGCGGCCATGAACAACACCCTGTCCTACAACATGTGGGAGGGCATCTTCCGCCTCCCCGGCTACTGGAAAGAGGAAAAGGTGGCCCACAAGCGGGCTATGGAGCTGCTGGGCCTGTTCGACATGCAGGACCTGGCCGGCGCCAAGGCCGGCTCCCTGCCCTACGGCGCCCAGCGCCGGCTGGAGATCGTCCGGGCCCTGGCCACCAACCCCTCGCTGCTGCTGCTGGATGAGCCGGCGGCGGGCATGAACCCCTCCGAAACCGCGGAGCTGATGGAGAACATCCGCAAGATCCGGGACACCTTCCAGATCGCCATCCTCCTCATCGAGCATGACATGAACCTGGTGATGAACATCTGTGAGGGCATCTGCGTGCTGAACTTCGGACAGGTCATCGCCAAGGGCACCCCCGAGGAGATCCAGTCCAATCCCGCCGTCATTGAGGCGTATCTGGGCAAGCAGAAGGAGGCGTGACATGGAACCCATTCTGAAAGTTGACGACATCAACGTGTGGTACGGCAGTATCCACGCCATCAAGGGCATCTCCTTCGAGGTCTACGAGGGGGAGATCGTCACCCTCATCGGCGCCAACGGCGCCGGCAAGTCCACCACCCTGAACACCATCTCCGGCTTGCTCCACAGCAAGACCGGCTCCGTCACCTTCCAGGGGAAGAACCTGGCCAGAATCCCGCCCCACAAGGTGGTGGAGCAGGGTCTGGCCCAGGTGCCGGAGGGCCGCCGGGTGTTTCTGCAGATGACCGTGAAGGAGAATCTGGAGATGGGCGCCTACACCATGCCCGCCGGCGGCGTGCAGGCGGACCTGGACATGGTCTACGGCCTGTTCCCCCGGCTGAAAGAGCGGTACCGTCAGGTGGCCGGCACCCTGTCCGGCGGCGAGCAGCAGATGCTGGCCATGGGCCGCGCCCTGATGAGCCATCCCAAGCTGCTGATGCTGGATGAGCCCTCCATGGGTCTGGCTCCCATTTTGGTGGAGCAGATCTTCGAGATCATCCGGAACCTGCACCAGCACGGCTCCACCATCCTGCTGGTGGAGCAGAACGCCCAGGCGGCGCTTTCCATCGCCGACCGGGGCTACGTGCTGGAGACCGGCAAAATCGTCACCACCGGCACCGGCGCGGAGCTGCTGTCCAGCCCCGCCATCAAGAAGGCGTATCTGGGCGGCTGACGGCGTCGGAGCTCAAGTAAACGGAACGCCGCCTTGCTGTGTAGAGAGCAGGGCGGCTTTTCCTCTTACTTGGCTCCTCCTTTTCGACGCAGACCCGCTTCGCTGGGCTCTGCGTCGATGGAGACGGGGGATGCGTATGGCCGCCTTTTCGGAAAGACCTGTCACTGCGTAGGGAGTGACAGGTCTTTTCCTTGCAGGCGTCTCCTCCTTTTCGACGAAAACCCACTTCGTTGGGCTTTTCGCCGATGGGACGGGAGACGCATGAGCTCAAGTAAACGGAACGCCGCCTTGCTGTGTAGAGAGCAGGGCGGCTTTTCCTCTTACTTGGCTCCTCCTTTTTCGGCGAAAACCCACTTCGCTGGGCTTTTCGCCGATGGGAATGGGGGATGCGCGGGAAAATATGAAAAAACCGTCTCGTTTTTTTGCTGCGGATGTGCTACAATAGCAAAAAAGCATCGTTCCGGGGCACCGGCTCCGGAGCATCCGGTCCGCGAGGTGATCTTCCGTGCACGCATGGGCGCATTTCAAAGTTGTCAACCGCCACCGCTTTCTGGTGTGCAAATACTGCTTCCGGCTGGGCCTGTACTGGCAGGGCCTGACGCATGATCTGTCCAAATACTCCCCCCGGGAATTCTGGGTGGGAGCCAGATACTTTCAGGGTGACCGCAGCCCCAATGATGCTGAGCGCCGGGACAGGGGCTACAGCTCCGCCTGGCTCCATCACAAGGGCCGCAACCGCCACCACCTGGAGTTCTGGACCGACTACGGCAAATTGCCTGACGGAACCACCGGCATTGTAGGCGTGGAAATGCCGGTGCGCTACGTGGCAGAGATGTTCTGCGACCGTCTGGCCGCCAGCCGGGTGTACCGGGGAAGGGAATTCCGGCCGGAGGACCCCTGGAAGTTCTTCCAGCGCTCCAAGGAACACACCATTCTCAATGACAACACCGCCCAACTGCTGGAAAGCATGCTGGTGAAGCTGAAGGACGAGGGGGAGGACGCCGCCTTTGCCTACATCCGCCGAGACATTCTTGGTAAATAAAGCATTTGCCCCTGCCGGAAACCGGCAGGGGCAATTTCAATGTATCAGACGATTTTGCGGGCGGCATTCTGCACCGGATTCTCCATGCAGATCTTCCCGTCCCTGGCGGTCACGCAGCGGAGAATGTCCCGCCGGGTGACGATGCCGATGAACCGGCCCAGGTCGTCCACCACCGGGACGAAGTTCTGGGTCATGGCGCTCTGGAGCAGGTCCTCCACGCTGACGGTGATGGGGACCGGAGGATGGTTCCCCTTCAGAATATCCCGGACCCGGAGCCGCTCCATATCCTTCATGGTAAAGGAAGGCTCCTCGCTGACGTGGTCCGGGTCCAGCATCCGCCAGAGGAAGTCCCCCTCGCTGACGGTGCCCACATAGCGGCCCTCACGGTCAATCACCGGAATGGCGGTATACCCGTGGTGGCGCATCTTTTCCAGACCCTGACGGAAGGTGCAGTCGTCGTACAGGTAGGCCACATTGCTCTTGGGAATCAGAAAATAGGCAATATTCACTGCGACGATTCATCTCCTTTCTGCTTATATTGTACCAGCTTCCGGAAAAAATGGGTGAACATTCTATGAAATCCGGAAATTCTCGCCGGAGACTTTACAAACTTTTGCCGCGCTGATATGATGGGCGTGGTAATTGCAACACGAAAGGAGTCTGCTTATGCTGACGGAAGCGGAACTGCGGGAAAGCCCCCTGTTTGCCGGCATCGACTACGAGTCCTATCTGGCCATGTACACCTGCTTTCAGGCGGTGTCCCGGTCCTACCGGCCCGATGACGTAATCTACGATTTCTCCTCCACCCAGAACGTGGTGGGCATTGTGGAGCGGGGCGAGGCGGCCCTCATCCGCATTGACGCCGACGGCGTGGAGACCATGATGGAGCAGTTCCGGGTGGGCAGCGTGTTCGGCAAGACCCTGGACTTCTCCGGCAGCCGCTCCGACGTGCTGGAGGTGGTGTGCCGCACCCCCTGCGAGGTGCTGTTTTTCGACTACGCCCACATCCTCAAGCGGTGTGAGCGGGCCTGCACCCACCACAGCGTGCTGGTGCAGAACATGCTGCGGCTGATGGCCGACAAGGCCCAGGCCCTCACCGAGCGGGTGGACGTGCTCTCCCGCCGCTCCATCCGGGACAAGCTGCTGTGCTGCTTCGCCCAGCAGCGGGCCAAAGCCGGCAGCGACACCTTCCGCCTGCCCTTCTCCCTCAGCGTGCTGGCGGATTATATCGCCACGGACCGCAGCGCCATGATGCGGGAGCTGAAAAAAATGCGGGAGGAGGGCCTGGTCTCCACCGAGGGCCGGAAGATCACCTTTCCCTCCTGACCCCCTCCGCTCCCAGCGGACAGGTAATCCTTTTTCTGTCAAGATCGTTAGAAATTCAACAAATTTGTCGCAATTTTCACAAAGAAAACCCTTTATTTTGGTATTTTTCACGCATTTTTTGTTTGACGTTCCAATTGGAATGCGCTATGATATGGAAGATGTCGTTTGTCTTTCCGCCGCGGCCGCGGCGGGAGCCCAAAAATAAGACATACGGGAAAGAAGGAGAACTATGTTTCGTATCGTAAAAAAAGAAGCGCTGAAACCCACCGTGATTCTGTACGAGATCGAAGCTCCCCTCATCGCCAAGAAGGCTCAGCCCGGCCAGTTCATCATCCTGCGCGTGGATGAGGACGGCGAGCGCGTGCCTCTGACGATCCACGACTATGACCGTGAGAAGGGAACTGTCAGCATCATCGTGCAGATCGTGGGCGCCACCACCGAGAAGCTGATGCACAAGAACGAGGGCGACTACATCCAGGACTTCGTCGGTCCTCTGGGCAAGGCCACCGAAACCGAGGGCAAGAAGAAGGTCTGCGTGGTAGGCGGCGGTGTCGGCTGCGCCATCGCTTATCCCGTGCTGAAGAAGTTCCACGACGACGGCGCCGAGGTCCATGCCGTCATCGGTTTCAAGAACAAGGATCTGGTGATTCTGGAGGATAAGTTCCGCGCCGCCTCCTCCGTGCTGAAGGTCTGCACCGACGACGGCTCCTACGGCCAGAAGGGTCTGGTCACCGAGGCGCTGAAGGAGCTGATCGAAGCCGGCAACCAGTATGACGAGATCTTCGCCATCGGCCCCATGATCATGATGAAATTCGTCTCCCTGACCACCCAGCCCTACGGCATCCCCACCACCGTCTCCATGAGCCCCATCATGATCGACGGCACCGGCATGTGCGGCGGCTGCCGTCTGGCCGTGGGCGGCGAGATGAAGTTCGCCTGCGTGGACGGCCCCGACTTCGACGGCCACAAGGTGGACTGGAACCTGGCTGTGAAGCGCAACCAGATGTACAAGGACTGGGAGCTGCACAAGCACGAGGAAGTCTGCAACCTGTTCAAGAAGGAGGCTGAATAACATGGCGAATATGAGTCTGAAAAAGAATCCCATGCCCTCTCAGGAGCCCGATGTCCGCAACAAGAACTTCAGCGAGGTGGCTCTGGGCTACACCGAGGAGCAGGCGCTGGACGAGGCCGCCCGCTGCCTGAACTGCAAGAACACCCCCTGCATGAAGGGCTGCCCCGTCATGGTTCACATCCCCGAGTTCATCGCCCAGGTGGCCAAGGGCGACTTTGAGGCCGCCTATCAGATCATCTCCAACACCTCCGCCCTGCCCGCCGTGTGCGGCCGCGTCTGCCCCCAGGAGAGCCAGTGCGAGAAGTACTGCGTCCGGGGCATCAAGGGCGAGCCTGTTGGCATCGGCCGTCTGGAGCGCTTCGTGGCTGACTGGCACAACGCCCACGCCACCGCCGCCCCCGAAAAGCCCGCCTCCAACGGCCACCGCGTGGCCGTGGTTGGCTCCGGCCCTGCCGGTCTGACCTGCGCCGGCGACCTGGCCCGGAAGGGTTACGAGGTCACCGTGTTTGAGGCCCTGCACCTGGCCGGCGGCGTGCTGGTATACGGCATCCCCGAGTTCCGTCTGCCCAAGGCCATCGTCCAGAAGGAAGTGGACGGCCTGAAGGCCCTGGGCGTCACCATCGCCACCGACACCGTGGTGGGCCGCACCATCACCATCGACGAGCTGCAGAGCGAGATGGGCTTCGAGGCCGTGTTCATCGGCTCCGGCGCCGGCCTGCCCATGTTCATGAACATCCCCGGCGTCAACTACAAGGGCGTTCTGTCCGCCAACGAGTTCCTGACCCGCATCAACCTGATGAAGGCCTACCGCGAGGGCTCCGACACCCCCATCGTCCATCCCAAGAAGGTGGCCGTCATCGGCGGCGGCAACGTGGCCATGGACGCCGCCCGCTGCGCCAAGCGTCTGGGCGCCGAGGTGTACATCGTCTACCGCCGCGGCATGGAGGAGCTGCCCGCCCGTAAGGAAGAGGTAGAGCACGCCGAGGAAGAGGGCATCATCTTCAAGACCCTCAACAACCCCGTGGAGATCTTCGCCGACGAGAACGACGACGTCAACAAGATCCGCTGCATCAGGATGGAGCTGGGCGAGCCTGACGCCTCCGGCCGCCGTCGTCCCATTGAGGTTCCCGGCAGCGAGTTTGACCTGGACGTGGACTGCGTCATCATGGCTCTGGGCACCAGCCCCAACCCCCTGATCAAGTCCACCACCAAGGGCCTGGAGATCAACAAGAAGGGCGGCATCGTGGTGAACGAGGACGGCCTCACCTCCCGGGAGAACGTCTACGCCGGCGGCGACGCCGTCACCGGTGCTGCCACCGTCATTCTGGCCATGGGTGCCGGCAAGACCGCTGCCAAGGCCATCGACGAGGCTCTCAGCCAGAAGTAATTCCTTTCCCGTACATCAAAAGCCCTCCCGGACAAGATGTCCGGGAGGGCTTTTCGCGTTTTTGGAGGACGGGGACTCATCCCATGGTCCGCCGCAGCGTCTCCAGATTCTCCTCCATCAGGCTCAGATAGGTGACACCGTCATCCAACTGCTGTTGGGACACGTTGTGGCAGCTGTGGAACAGGGCCGTGTCCACACCGGCCGCCTCGGCGACGCTGTCCGCCACCAGGTGATTGGAAAACTCAATATAATACACGGTGGACAGGTGCTCCTCCTCGATCTCCTCAATGAGATAGGCCACCGTGGCGGCGGAGGGTTCCGTCTGGGTGGAGCAGCCCGGGAAGGCCGCCAGGCACCGGACGCCGTACTCCTCCGCGAAGTACCGCAGGGGGAACCGGTCGCCGAACACCATCACCGGGTGGTCAACGGCGGTGAAAAAGGCGCGGAAGCGGCTGTCCAGATCGTCGATCCGGGCCTGATAGGCGGCGGCGTTGGCCTCATAGACCGTGGCGTTGGCGCTGTCCAGCTCCGCCGCCCGGGCCGCGATGGCGGCGGCGATGCGCCCGGCGTTCACCGGCGAGGTCCAGACGTGCTCGTCCGCCTCCAGCACCTCCCCCAGTCCGTGTTCGTGATCGTGGTCGTCGTGGTCGTGGTCGTGGCCGTGGGCGGTCATGCCCTCCAGGGTCTCCTCCTCCAGCAGCTCCACGCAGTCCATCAGCTTCAGCGTCTCCACCGGCCGATCCAGGGACTCCAGAATGGTGTCCACCCAGGTGTCGGACTCGCCGCCGGTGTAGAGGAACAGGTCGCTGTTCTCCACGTCGATGATGTTCCGGGGAGTGGGTTCGTAGGAATGGCTCTCCGCCCCCGGCGGCAGCAGCAGCCGCACCTCCGCCAGGTCGCCGCAGGCCGCCCGGGCCAGGTCATAGGCCGGGAAATTGGCGGCCATGATCCGCAACCGCCCGTCCTCCGCCGGCGGGGCGGCGGATTGGCCGCAGGCTGTCAGCCCCAGGGCCAGCGCCAGCGCCGCCAGCAGGGCAGTCCTTTTTTTCATATCGGTTTCTCCGTTCAATTTGAAATTCATTTTCAGATTGAGAAGTATACCACAGGACAGCGGCAAATGCAACCCCCTTTGCCCCGCGGAAAAAGCCCCCGCCGCGTCTGCGGCGGGGGCCGGGAAGATTCCGGTTATCTGGCCCGCTCGTATCTGGCGGGGCGGCGCAGCCGGGCCGCGGTCCACACGGCGCTGAGGGCCAGCATCAGCCACAGCGTCACCCGCACCGCGGTGACGGGGCTGGCGTCGCCGGTGACGGCGCCCACCACCCCCATGTAGGGAGCGCTGAGGAACACGCCCAGGTTCCACAGGGCGGAGATGACGCCGTTGGCCAGAGGCAGCCGGTCCGGCGACACCATGGCGGCGAAGTCGCTGCAGCAGCCGGGCCACAGCAGATAGGTGGCAAAGCCGACGCACATCTCGCTGGCCACCATCATGGCCAGGTTCCCGCCGAAGCCGCAGCAGGCGGTGCCCAGGCACAGCACGGCCAGGCTGAAGGGCACCATCCAGCGGCCCATGCCCCGGTACAGCCGGTTATACACCAGACTGGACAGCAGGCCGCCCACGGCGTAGGTAGAGGCCACCATGCCCGCGGCGGCGGAGTCCCCCAGGTTCCGGACGGCCAGCACCGAGGACACGTTGAGAATCACCGTGTTCACCAGAATGTACAGCAGGCAGCAGGCAAAGGAGATCACCACCACCCGCATGGAAAACCGGGAGTCCGACGGCCGCTCCATGGCCCCCGGCTCCGCCGTCTCCTGCCGCTCCGGCTCCGGCAGGAAGAGAAACACCAGCACCAGCGGCACCAGCAGAATTCCGTGGACCAGCCACACATTCCGGACATCGGCGGCGCAGGCCGCGCCGGACACGCTCTGGTACAGCATGCCCGACAGGTTCATGGCCATCATGCCCAGGCCCATCATCCGGCCCTGCTCCTCCCAGCCGTAAAGCCGGGCCACCAGGGCGTTGCTCAGGGGGTAGGACAGTCCCACGCCCACGCCGCACACCACCCGGCAGGCCATCACCGGCCAGAACCGGTCCGGGAACAGGCAGGGCGCCATGCCCCCCGCCAGCATCAGCACCAGCGACGCCAGCAGCACGGGGCGGTAGCCTACCCTCCGGCCCACCACCGCGCCGGACAGCAGGGAGAAGGGCACCACCATCAGCGCCACCACGGTGGAGAGCATCAGCACCCGGCTGTAGGGCACGGCGCTGTAATACTCCCCCAGCCGGTTCATGGCCGGGGTGAGAATAAAGGGAACGGTACTGAGCCAGAAGGTGGGCAGCACGCCCAGCGCCATGGCCAGCCCTTTCCGGCCGTTTCGCAGACCCATGGAGGTCACGCTCCTTTGTGACGGGAGATCCCCTCCCGCGGATGTAAGGCGATTCTATCCCTGCCCCGTCGAATTATCGTCAAACCGGCAACGGCCCCCTTTCCCCCGCCCCGGCGGGATTTCCACTTGACGGGTCCGCCCGGTTGGCGTACTATAACTTTATCAGCGCAAAGCTTTAATCTGCGGCGTTCCCCCGGGACGCCGGACAAGGAGTGCATCCCAATGATCTCTGAAACCATGTACACCCTCGGCTCCAAGCGGTCCTGCATCCGGGACCTGTTTGAATACGGCCTGCAGCAGGCCGCCATTGTGGGCAAGGAAAACGTCTACGACTACTCCCTGGGCAACCCCTCCATCCCCGCGCCGGCGGAGGTGAACGGGGCCATTGCCGCCATCCTGCAGGACACCGACTCCCTGGCCGTCCACGGCTACACCCCCGCCGGCGGCGCCATGTCCGCCCGGCAGGCCCTGGCGGACGACCTGAACCGGCGGTTCGGCACCGCCATCCGGCCCCAGAACCTGTTTCTCACCTGCGGCGCCGCCCCGGCCCTGATCTCCGTCATCCGGGCGCTGGCGGTGGAGGGCGCCGAGATCATGGGCATCGCCCCCTACTTCCCGGAGTACGTGCCCTTTGTGGAGTCCAACGGTGCCCGGTTCGTGGAGGTCCCCGCCGACACCGACTCCTTCCAGATCCGGCTGGACGAGCTGGAGAAGCGCATCACCCCCCACACCCAGGCCGTCATCGTCAACTCCCCTAACAACCCCTCCGGCGTGGTGTACACCCGGGAGACCCTGGAGCGTCTGGCGGAGATCCTCACCCGGAAGGGCGCCGAGATGGGCCACCCCATCTACCTGATCGCCGACGAGCCCTACCGGGAGCTGGTGTACGGCGGCGCGGAGGTGCCCTTCATCCCCACCATCTATCCCAACACCGTGGTATGCTATTCCTACTCCAAGTCCCTGTCCCTGCCCGGCGAGCGTATCGGCTACGTCTGCGTGCCTGACGATGCCGCCGACAGCGAGGCCCTGTACGCCGCCGTGGCCGGCGCCGCCCGGTCCCTGGGCCACGTCTGCGCCCCCTCCCTGATGCAGCTGGTGGTGGCCCGCTGCGCCTCCGTCCGCCCGGACCTGGAGGCCTATGACCGCAACCGCACCGTGCTGTACGAGGCCCTGACCTCCTACGGCTACCAGTGCGCCAAGCCCACCGGCGCCTTCTACATGTTCGTGAAGGCCCCCGGCGGCAGCGCCGCCGCCTTCTCCGACAAGGCCAAGGAAAAGAATCTGCTGGTGGTCCCCGGCGGCGACTTCGGCTGCCCGGAGTTCTTCCGCCTCAGTACCTGCGTGGCTCCCGACATGATTCAGCGGAGCCTGCCGGTGTTCCGGGAGCTGATCGGCCAGTTCTGAGCCGTCCGCTAAAACAGAATGACGCAAAACAGCCCGGACACTTCCTTGTCCGGGCTGTTGGTTTCTGCAGCCGCAGCACAAGGGATTCCCTGTCCCGCGCCTTTGCGTCTGTCCGGGAACCCGCCGCCCCGCGGCCATCCGTCACGGAATCACGATTCCCACTTCTCCCATCGGCAGACATTGTCCTGAAAATCAAACACATCCGCGATGGTCACATTTCTGACGTCTCCCTGATACTCCGCGCACAGCACCACGCGGTACTCCCCGTATTCCGACAGTTCACCGGCATCGAATACCGCCCTGCAGAGCCCGTTTTCGTACTCCGACACAGCGGTCACACCGGGAAAGCTGCTGTCATAGCCGGAGATTGTGACGGAATAGGTGATATCCTCCTTTCCGACGCTCGGAACAAAGGTGCACACAAGCTCCTCGCCGCCGCATTGAAAGGACACGCTCGACACCTCGATTTTCTCCGGCAGCGCAGGCCCGGAAGCACTCCCGGAGCCGCCGCTCCCGAAGCAGATTCTTCCCACCAGGATCCCGTTGACCACAAGGGAAATCAGAAACAGCACCTTCCAGACGGCCGCTGCCCGCCGGTTCCGGGCCGCAAGCTGTTCCTGAATCTTCGCCAGGGTTTCCGCGGGCGCGTCCGCCCTGTCTCCCTGCTCCGGACCTCCCAGCAGGGCGGAAACGGAAACCTCCAGCGCCTCCGCGATTCTGCACAGGGTGTCCGCATCCGGAACCGCTGTTCCCTTCTCCCATTTCGAGATGGTCTGTCGCACAACATGCAGCTTCCCGGCCAGGGCCTCCTGGGTAAGTCCCCGCTCTTTTCTGACTTTCGCAAGGTTTTCATTCAGCATGGAAGTCGTCTCCTTCCTGTTCTTATGGCTCCATATTAAGAGACTTTCTCCGCAGCATCAAGCAACCGGCAGGCGCGGCACGCACCTGTGGGCTGCAAAGACAGCCACAGCGGAATCAACCGCTGTGGCCGGCCCGGAAGCCCCGTCTTCCGGCGGGGCATTCTGCATTCAGTTCTTCTTTTCCGACAGGGTGGTCAGCTGCTTGGCGCTTTGCATATATTGCCGGGCGTACCGCTTGGGGGACACGCCGGTATAGGTGCTGAAGGTGCGGATGAAATGGGAGTTGGTCTGGAATCCCGCCCGCTCCCCCGCCTCCTGCACGGAGATGGGCTGGCGCAGCAGCTCCCGGGCCAGAATGATCCGCCGCTGGATGACGTACTCCATGACGCTGAAGCCCGTCACGTTCTTGAAGATGTGGCACAGGTGGTACTTGCTGATGGAAAACTGCCTGGCCAGATCGTCCAGGGTGAAGGATTCCGTGAAGTGCTCCTGGATATACTGCAGCACCGGCAGCACCCGCTCATAGTCCGGGTTCACGATGCCCGACTCCACCTCCGAGGACTGCCAGATGTCGCAGACCTTCAGCAGCAGCTCCAGCAGCAGGATGTTCTGGCGCACGTCGCTGCCGAAGCGGGTGGGCTCCGGCACGCTCTCCAGCTGGTTGAACAGCTCCGTAAGGTCCCGGCGCTGCTGGTCGTTCAGCAGCGTGCAGGTTTTGGCGTTCTGGAAGCTGCGGACGAAGTCCGTCTGGACGGTGGACAGCCGCTCCAGCGTGGAGGGCAGAATGTGCATGATATACCGGCGGTAGGGCTGGTCCGTCCGCTCGTGCACCGTGCGGTGCAGCACCGCCGAGTCCAGCAGGAACAGGGTATTCTTCTGGATGGGGTACATATCCTGTCCGATAAAGAAATCCCCTCCGTCGGACAGGGACAACAGCAGCTCCACACTTTCGTGAAAATGCAGTTTGTCCATGTGCCAGGTTTCATCCTGATTCAGGCTGATGGAAAAGTCCTCCCGCTGCACTCCGCTCGCTCCTTCCGGTATTCCGCCAAAATTTTAACGAAATCATTCTACCGCAAACAGCAAAATAAGTCAACTTCTTTTCTACGTTTCGCTATATCCGAAAATAATTCACGGAAACACCGTGTCAAAGCCCCGCCGCCGGGGATGCGGCAGGCCGCCGCTTCCGCACAATTGAAACCGCGGCGGCCGGGTTTTTCCGTACATTTTCCCAAAAGAGCGCATTTTCTGTCGAAAAAACGTGCCGCTGTCAGTTTTGTCATGAATTTCTCCCTTTCCCTGTCAGCAACTTAGCAAGATCCGCGATCAAAATGACAATTTGCAGAATTTTATTGTTTTAATTGTATGGTATACTCTTGGCAGAGTGTATTATGACTCATTATGTGTGTCACTACGTTTCCGGTGTCCCCCGGGAACTCCGAATGGGAGGTGAGATTGTGTGGACAACAACGTCAATGACCCTTGCTGAATCTGTGCTGGTTTCCATCATGGGTTTCTCCATCGTGTTCGGTATGCTGGCTTTCCTGGCCATCGTCATTCTGGTGTTCTCCAAGGTTTTCCCCGCTCTGGCCGGTAAGGGCCAGAAGCAGCCTGCCCCGCAGGCGGCCGCCCCTGCCCCCGTGGTAGAGGACAAGAGTGAGGCCGTGGCGATCATCACGTCCGTCATCTGCGAGGAACTGAATGCCGACCCCAAAGAGCTGAGCATCCGCGGCATCCGTGAGGTGTGAGCCCCGTCCCTACCAACCATACTTAAAAAATAATGTGTAAAACAGGAGGATTTTACGTCATGAAGTACAATGTTACCATCAACGGCAAGCTGTATGAGGTCGATGTGGAGCGGGTGTCTCCCTTCCATCAGATGACCCGCGAGGAGATCGCCACCGGCGTTGTGGCCGCTCCCGTGGCCGCTCCCGCTCCCGCCCCCGTGGCCGCTCCCGTTGCTGCCCCCGCCCCCGCTCCCGCCCCCGCTCCTGCTCCCGCTCCCGCTGCTGCCCCCGCCGCCGGCGGTGTCTCCGTGGTCTCTCCCATGCCCGGCACCGTGCTGGACGTGAAGGCTCCCGTGGGCACCCAGGTGACCGCCGGTCAGTGCGTCATCATGCTGGAGGCCATGAAGATGGAGGTTGAGGTTGTGGCTCCCCAGGCCGGCACCGTTTCCGCCATCAACGTCAAGAAGGGCGACGCTGTTTCCACCGATCAGGTCCTGGCTGTGCTGGGCTGATATAGGGAGGGCGTACCTTGAACTTTCTGTCCGTTCTGACCGCGCTGCTGGCTAAGTCCGGCTTCGCGGCTCTGGGCTGGCAGAGCGCGGTGATGATCCTGATTTCCTTTGTGCTGATGTATCTGGCCATTGTGAAGAAGTTCGAGCCGCTGCTGCTGCTTCCCATCGCCTTTGGTATTTTCCTGTCCAACCTGCCTCTGGCCGGCACCTTCTCCTATTTCTATGAGGTGGAGCACTGGTATCAGGCCGGTATCATCGGCGTCATGTACATGGGCGTCAAGTCCAGCTTCTTCCCCTGCATGATGTTCCTGGCCGTGGGCGCCATGACCGACTTCGGTCCCCTGATCGCCAACCCCATCAGCCTGCTGATGGGCGCCGGCGCCCAGTTCGGCATCTACATCGCCTTTATGGTGGCAAACGCCATCACCATCGGCGGCCAGCATCTGTTCACTCCCCAGCAGGCCGCTGCCATCGGCATCATCGGCGGCGCCGACGGCCCCACCGCCATCTACACCGCCAACCAGCTAGCTCCGGAGCTGGTGGCCCCCATCGCCGTGGCCGCCTACTCCTACATGGCTCTGATCCCCATGATCCAGCCTCCTCTGATGAAGCTGATGACCACGGACAAGGAGCGCAAGATCAAGATGAAGCAGCTGCGCCAGGTCTCCAAGACCGAGAAGGTGGTCTTCCCCATCATGGTGGCCACCGTCTGCGCCCTGCTGCTGCCTGACACCGCTCCCCTGATCGGCATGCTGATGCTGGGCAACCTGTTCCGCGAGAGCGGCGTTGTGGACCGTCTGAGCGACGTGGCCCAGAACGCCCTGTGCAACATCTGCACCATTTTCCTGGGCCTGTCCGTGGGCGCCACCGCCAAGGGAGACATCTTCCTGAAGCCCCAGACGCTGGCCATCATTGCCCTGGGCCTGTTCGCCTTCTGCTTCGGCACCCTGGGCGGCCTGCTCATCGGCAAGATCCTGTGCGTGATCACCAAGGGCAAGATCAATCCCCTCATCGGCTCTGCCGGCGTGTCCGCCGTTCCCATGGCTGCCCGTGTGGCCCAGAACGTAGGCGCCAAATACGACCGCACCAACTTCCTGCTGATGCACGCCATGGGCCCCAACGTGGCCGGCGTCATCGGCTCCGCTGTGGCCGCGGGCTTCTTCCTGATCTTCTTCGGTTAAGCCCCGTTTGTCCATGATTCATCGGGGCACGCCTGTATCAGACGTGTCCCGATGTGCATGATTTCCCCACCATCCCCACCACGCTATTTCGAATCGAAAACATACAGGAGGCATTATTGTGAACAAGGTTATGAGTCTGCATGACGCCGTTGCCAAGTATGTCGAAAACGGCGATTGCCTGGCACTGGGCGGTTTCACCACCAACCGCAAGCCCTATGCCGCGGTTTCTGAGATCCTGCGTCAGGGTCAGGGCGATTTCGTTGCCTACGCCGGCCCCGGCGGCGGCGACATCGACATGCTGATCGGCGAGGGCCGCGTCAAGGCCTACATCAACTGCTACACCGCCAACTCCGGTTACACCAACGTCAGCCGCCGCTTCCGCGCCTTCATTGAGCAGGGCAAGCTGACCTATGAGGACTACTCTCAGGACGTTCTGATGCTGATGCTGCACGCCGCGTCCCTGGGCCTGCCCTTCCTGCCCGTGAAGCTGATGCAGGGTTCCAGCCTGATGACCGAGTGGGGCATCAGCCCCGAGAAGCGCCAGACCATGGACAAGGTGCCCGATCTGAAGTGCGTTGAGATCGACAACCCCTTCCAGGCCGGCGACAAGGTTGTTGCTGTTCCCGTTCCCCGCATCGACACCGCCCTCATCCACGTGCAGAAGGCCTCTCCCGACGGCACCTGCATCATCGAGGGCGATGAGTTCCACGACATCGACATCGCCGTGGCCGCCCGCAAGGTCATTGTCACCTGCGAGGAGATCGTCAGCGACGAGTGGATCCGCCGCGATCCCACGCTGACCCGCATCTTCGGCGAGTGCGTTGACGCTGTGGTCCGCGCTCCCTACGGCGCGTGGCCCGCTCAGTGCTACAACTACTACGACGACGATGACAAGGGCCTGAAGGAGTACGACAAGGCCTCCAAGTATCAGGACGCCGAGGATGCCAAGGCCCAGCTGGCCAAGGCCGCCGCCAAGGCCCAGAAGGCCGCCGACGCCAAGCCCGGCGACGAGAAGCTGGCCGCTGCCGCCGCCAAGGCCGCCAAGGCCGCCGAGGATGCCGCCAACGGCACCGCCATTCCCGAGACCTTCAAGGACTTCCTGGCCAAGTACGTGTACAACTGCGCGGATCAGGACGCCCTGCTGGACGTTCTGGGCGGCGCCCGTCTGATGAACCTGAAGAACGAGCCTCACCTGGGCTACTCTACCAGGCACTAATCGGTAGGAGGTAAAGAGAAATGGCTGAATTTACGAAGTATACCAAGCAGGAAATGCAGGCTTACGCCATCGCTAAGAACATTCAGGAGAACCAGATCGTCATCGTGGGCACCGGCCTTCCCCTGATCGGCGCCTCCCTGGCCAAGGCCGTGGTCTGCCCCAGCTGCCATCCCATCGTGGAGAGCGGCCTGATGGACTGCAGCCCCATCGAGGTTCCCCGTTCCGTGGGCGACAACCGCTTCATGGCCCACTGCGCCGTGCAGTGGCCCAACATCCGCTTCATCGGCTTCGAGGCCAATGAGTGGCAGCATGACTCCAACCGTCTGATCGCCTTCATCGGCGGCGCTCAGATCGACCCCTACGGCAACGTGAACTCCACCTGCATCTACGGCAAGGGCAACTACCTGCAGCCCACCACCCGGTTCACCGGCTCCGGCGGCGCCAACGGCATTGCCACCTACTGCAACACCATCATCATGATGCAGCACCAGAAGCGCCGCTTCATGGAGAAGATCGACTACATCACCTCCTGCGGCTGGATGGACGGCCCCGGCGGCCGTGAGCGCGCCGGCCTGCCCGGCAACCGCGGTCCCCAGATGGTGGTGACCGACCTGGGCATCATGAAGTTCGACGAGGAGACCAAGCGGATGTACCTGGCTTACTACTATCCGTTCTCCAATCCCGAAATGGTGCAGGAAAACACCGGTTTCGAGATCGACGTCTCCCGCGCCCAGCTGATGGAAGGCCCCAGCGACGAGCTGATCCGCGTCATCCGCGAAGAGATCGACCCCGGCCAGGCCTTCATCAAGATCGCCAAGGATTTCAAGGGCATGGAGATCATCAGCAAGTAATCCCCCTGTTCCGCCGCAGCGGTCCGCTCTCCTCCGGGAGAGCGGAGGCTGCTTCACGAAAAGCATACAAAAATTGAAAGGAGCATCATTCCCTATGGGCAATTATTCTATGCCTTCCTATTTCCAGTCCATGCAGGTGCTGAAGGGCTCTCCCGTGGCCCCCAACGCCGAGAACGCCGCTGAACTGAAGAAAATCGAAGACGAGCTGCACACCAAGGTCGCGGAGATGCTGTCTGCCGGCGTCTCCGACGAGAAGATTCATCAGAAGGGCCAGATGACCGCCATGGAGCGCGTTCTGGCGCTGGTGGACGAGGGCAGCTTCTGCCCCCTGAACTCCCTGTACAACCCCGCTGACAACGACGAGAAGAAGATCGGCATCATCGGCACCTCCCTGGTGAAGGGCCTGGGCCGCATCAACGGCAAGTGGGCTGTCATCATCGCCTCCGACAACAAGAAGATGGCCGGCGCCTGGGTTGCCGGTCAGGCTGACAACCTGCTGCGTGGCAGCGACACCGCCAAGATGCTGGGCATCCCCCTGATCTACATCCTGAACTGCTCCGGCGTGAAGCTGGACGAGCAGGAGAAGGTGTATCCCAACCGTCGCGGCGGCGGCACCCCCTTCTATCGCAACTCTGAGCTGAACCAGCTGGGCATCCCCGTCATCGTGGGCATCTACGGCACCAACCCCGCCGGCGGCGGCTACCACTCCATCAGCCCCACCATCCTGCTGGCTCACAAGGACGCCAACATGGCTGTCGGCGGCGCCGGCATCGTGGGCGGCATGGACTCCAAGCCCTACGTGGACATGGAGGGCGCTCAGGGCATGATCGACGCCACCCGCAAGATGAAGAACGATCCTCCGGGATCCGTCTCCATCCACTACAATGAGACCGGCTTCTTCCGCGAGGTTTACGCCGAGGAGCTGGGCGTGCTGGACTCCATCAAGAAGTACATGGAGTACCTGCCCGCTTACAACCTGGAGTTCTTCCGGGTGGATACCCCCAAGGCTCCCGCCCTGCAGGGTGAGGACCTGTACAACATCGTCCCCCTGAACACCCGCAAGTCCTACGACATGTACAACGTGCTGAAGGCTCTGGTGGACGGCGGCGAGTTCATGGAGTACAAGGCCAACTACGGTCCCGAGATGATCACCGGCCTTGCCAAGATCGACGGTCTGCTGGTGGGCATCGTCGCCAACCGTCAGGGCGTGCTGGCCATGCAGGGCTTCCCCAACTATCCCGAGTACCGCGGCCAGGGCGCCATCGGTATGGGCGGCAAGCTGTATCGTCAGGGCCTGATCAAGATGAACGAGTTCGTCACCCTGTGCAACCGTGACCGCGTTCCCATGCTGTGGATCCAGGATACCACCGGCATCGACGTGGACAACGAGGCCGAGAAGGCCGAGCTGCTGGGCCTGGGCCAGAGCCTGATCTACTCCATCCAGTCCACCAACCTGCCCATGCTGGAGATCACCCTGCGCAAGGGTACCGCCGCTGCCCACTACGTGCTGGGCGGCCCCCAGGGCAACGACAACAACGTGTTCTCTCTGGGCACCGCTGCCACCGAGATCAACGTCATGTACGGCAAGACCGCTGCCGGCGCCATGTACAGCCGCCGTCTGGTGAAGGAGCAGGACGCCGGTCAGGACCTGCAGCCCACCATCGACAAGATGAACAAGCTGGTGCAGCACTACATCGATACCTCCGTCCCCTCCTACTGCGCCAAGAGCGGCATGGTGGACGAGATCGTCGACATGCCCAAGCTGCGCAACTATGTGGTGGCCTTCGCTGACGCCGCCTATCAGAATCCCAAGTCCATCTGCCCCTTCCACCAGATGCTGCTGCCCCGCGTGATCCGCGACTACGACCGCATCAACGGCCTGCAGAAGTAAGATACTGTTTCCTTTATGGCACCGCCTCACGGCGGTGCCATAAAGGCCAACCTGACGAAAGGAATTTCCCTGACCATGAAGGACATTTACACCCTCGGTATCGACATCGGCTCCACCGCCTCCAAGTGTGTCATGCTGAAAAACGGCACGGAGATCGTGTCCAAATCCCTCATCAGCGTCGGCGCCGGCACCAGCGGCCCCCAGCGGGCCATTGACGAGGTGCTGGGCAACGTGGGCATGAAGCGGGAGGATATGGCCTGCGTGCTGGCCACCGGCTACGGCCGCAACTCCCTGCCCGACATCGCCGACCGGCAGATGAGCGAGCTGAGTTGCCACGCCCGTGGCGCCGCGTTCCTGTTCCCCAACGTCCGCACCGTCATCGACATCGGCGGCCAGGACGTGAAGGTCATGCACGTGGAAAACGGCAATCTGGTGAATTTCCAGATGAACGACAAGTGCGCTGCCGGCACAGGGCGGTTTCTGGACGTGATGGCCCGGGTACTGGAGGTAAAAGTCCAGGATCTGGGAACTCTGGGCGCGCAGTCCACCAAGTATGTGGGCATCAGCTCCACCTGCACCGTGTTCGCCGAGAGCGAGGTCATCAGCCAGCTGGCCCAGGACACCGACAAGTGCGATATCATCAACGGCATCCACAAGTCCGTGGCCAACCGGGTGGTGGGCCTTGCCAACCGGGTAGGCGTGCAGGAGGACATCGTGATGACCGGCGGCGTGGCGCAGAACATCGGCGTGGTTTCCGCGCTGGAGGAACAGCTGGGCCGCAAGATTCACGTCTCTCCGCTGACCCAATACAACGGCGCTCTGGGCGCCGCCCTGTTCGCCTGGCAGAAGGCGTCCAGGGACGCGAAATAAAACGCTCCAATCCTGATTTGATAATAGGAGGAATTTACCATGGCTAAAACTGTAAGCCCCGGCGTCCTGGCCCTGCGCAAGGTCGTCGATGACGTCCACGCAGACGCCCGCAAAGCCAAGGCCGAGGGCAAACTGGTTGGCTGGTCCAGCTCCAAGTTCCCCTGCGAGCTGGCTGCGGCTTTTGACCTTGACGTCATGTATCCTGAGAACCAGGCCGCCGGCATCGCCGCCAACCGCGACGGCGAGATCATGTGCCAGGCCGCCGAGGATCTGGGCTTCGACAACGATATCTGTGGCTACGCCCGCATCTCCCTGGCCTACGCCGCCGGCAAGCGCGCCGCCTACAAGTTCGATCCCGAGACCCTGGAGGACGTGATTGATCCCAACAGCGGCAAGCCCATGAAGGACGAGAACGGCAAGGTCATCATCGACCCCGAGACCGGCAAGCCCAAGAAGGACCCCAAGACCATGAAGCCCTACACCGTGCTGGTGGACATTCATGAGATCGACGCCCTGCCCGACGGCCCCCTGAAGGACAAGTACCGCGCCTCCATCAAGCCCTATCGCCAGATGCAGATTCCCCAGCCCGACTTCGTGCTGTGCTGCAACAACATCTGCAACTGCATGACCAAGTGGTATGAGAACATCGCCCGGATGTGCAACATCCCCCTGATCATGATCGACATCCCCTACAACAACACCGTGGAGGTCCACGACTCCAACGTGGCTTACGTCCGCGCCCAGTTCGACAACGCCATCCATGAGCTGGAGAAGCTGACCGGCAAGAAGTTCGACGAGAAGAAGTTCGAGGCTGCCTGCGCCAACGCCAACCGCACCGCCAGCGCCTGGCTCCGCGTCTGCGACTACCTGCAGTACAAGCCCGCCCCCTACAGCGGCTTCGACCTGTTCAACCACATGGCCGACATCGTCACCGCCCGCAGCAAGGTCCAGGCCGCCGAGGCCTTCGAGCTGCTGGAGAAGGACCTGGAGATCGCCATCAAGGAAGGCACCACCACCACTCCCTTCCCCGAGCAGTATCGCGTCATGTTCGAGGGCATCCCCTGCTGGCCCAAGCTGCCTGACCTGTTCAAGCCCCTGAAGGCCAACGGCGTCAACGTCACCGCCGTGGTGTACGCCCCCGCCTTCGGCTTCGTCTATGACGATCTGGACGGCATGGCCCGCGCCTACTACAAGGCCCCCAACAGCGTCTGCATTGAGCAGGGCGTGTCCTGGCGTGAGGGCATCTGCCGTGACAACAAGGTGGACGGCGTACTGGTCCACTACAACCGCTCCTGCAAGCCCTGGTCCGGCTACATGGCCGAGATGCAGCGCCGCTTCACCGCCGATCTGGGCGTGCCCTGCGTCGGCTTCGACGGCGACCAGGCGGATCCCCGCAACTTCAACGCCGCCCAGTATGAGACCCGCGTTCAGGGCCTGGTGGAAGCCATGGAGCAGAACGCTGCCAAAAAGGAGGGCTAACCCATGAGCATTGAGACGATTGTTAAGGAATTTCAGCAGGTTGCCGCCAATCCTTCCGCTCAGCTGAAGCAGTACAAGGCTGAGGGCAAGAAGGTCATCGGCGTTCTGCCCTACTACGCTCCCGAGGAGCTGGTCTACGCCGCCGGCATGGTGCCCATGGGCATCTGGGGCAGCAACAACAAGACCATCTCCCGCGCCAAGGAGTATTGCGCCACCTTCTACTGCACCATCGCCCAGCTGGCTCTGGAGATGCTGCTGGACGGCACCATGGACGGCCTGGACGGCCTGATCACCCCCACCATCTGCGACACCCTGCGCCCCATGAGCCAGAACTTCCGGGTGTCCGTGGGTGAGAAGATCCCCTGCATCTTCCTGGCCCATCCCCAGAACCGCTTCGCCGACTGGGGCGTGAAGTTCTGCATGGACCAGTACAACGACGTGAAGGCCGGTCTGGAGAAGATCGCCGGTCACGAGATCTCCAACGAGTCCATTCTGGAGGCCATCAAGGTCTACAACAAGAGCCGTGCCGCCCGCCGGGAGTTCGTGAAGCTGGCCAATGACCACTGCGACGTCATCACTCCCACCAAGCGCAGCGCCGTGCTGAAGGCCTCCTTCTTCATGCTGAAGGACGCCTACACCGAGAAGCTGGAGGCCCTGAACGCCGAGCTGAAGGCCCTGCCCGTGTGCGACTGGAAGGGCACCAAGGTGGTCACCAGCGGCATCATCTGCGACAATCCCACCCTGCTGCAGATCTTCGAGGACAACAACATCGCCATCGCTGCCGATGATGTGGCCCACGAGACCCGCAGCTTCCGCGTAGACGCTCCCGAGGACGAGGCCGACGGCATCAAGGCCCTGGCCCTCCAGTTCCGCGCCATGGATTACGACATCCTGCTGTACGATCCCCAGTCCAGCCAGAACCGCCGCGGCGAGTTCGTGGCCAACCTGGTGAAGGAGTCCGGCGCTCAGGGTCTGGTGCTGTTCATGCAGCAGTTCTGCGACCCCGAGGAGATGGAGTATCCGTACCTGAAGAAGGCTCTGGACGCCGCCAACATCCCCCACATCAAGCTGGGCATCGACCAGCAGATGCGGGACTTCGGCCAGGCTGCCACCGCCATTCAGGCCTTTGCCGACGTGCTGAGCATGCTGTAAGGCACCATCCGCTTATTCTGAAACAGCGCAGCGCCCAAAGGGCGCTGCGCTGTTTTCGCAAAAACTCCGCCTGTCCGGGACAGGCGGAGCTTTTTTTATTCCTGCTTTTCCATTGCCTTCTCCATGGCGGAGCGCACCGCCCGGGTCTTTCCGGCGGACTGGTTGTTCTTCCGCAGAACAGCGGCAATCTCCCCCTCCACCGTCTCCACCTCCTCCCGGAAGGCGGAGGCCGGCACCCGCAGGGCGCCGTGGCCCAGGATAATCAGCTGCTCCGCGCCGTCGGAGGTCACCACCCGCACCCGGTTGTCCCGGCCCAGCTGGTAGGTGGCCTTCTCGATATAGGCGTCGGCGGTCTGGGACTCCTTGGTGTACACCACGTGGATGTTGTGGTATCTGGTCACTTCGCCGGTGCCGTGGGGCACCTTGTAGGCGTCAAACACCACAATCACCCGGTTCTTCCGGAACCCCTGATAGTTGCTCAGCAGGTCCATCAGCAGCTTCCGGGCGGCGTCCAGATTGTCCCGGGCCACCTCTTTCAGCTCCTCCCAGGCGAAGATCACGTTGTAGCCGTCCACCAGCAGGTATTCCGGCCCGGCGGGCTGGGGCCGGGCCTTCGGAGGCGCTGCCGCTTCCTGCCGCCGCACCCCCTGCCGCGGGCGGAAGTCCCGACGCTTCACCGGGCCGTAGGTCCGCTCAAAAATGGCCTGCAGCTCCTTGTTCTCCGCCTCGGAACCGCTGTAAGCGCTGCGCCGCACCGGTGCGGCGGCCGCCGCCGCTGCCGGCTCCGGCTGTCCCCCCAGGCGGACGCCGCTGTCCACGTGGGCCTTGGAGGGCACCTCCCGCCAGGGCACGTTGAATCCGGCGCCGTGGCTGCAGAACACGGAGTCCGCCGGGTTGGCGGTGTCCCGCTCCGGGTCATAGCCCACGGCCTCCACCACCGCCTGCTGCTCCCGGCAGGGCTGGTAGCCCCGGAGGGCGCAGATCAGCCGCCCCCGGCCCCGGGTGTAGGCCGCCACATCGGCGGCGTAGTCCCGCAGCTTCGCCACCGGGGCGGCGCCGGTGAGGATGGCCTCCTCCCCGCACAGCTCCGGCTGCACCGTCTCCCCGGCCATCTGCTGCAGGTCCGTCATGGCCCGGCCCACGCACTCCGCCGGCAGCTCCAGCCGGAAGTCATACCAGGGCTCCAGCAGCACGCTCTCCGCCTGCATCAACCCCTGACGCACCGCCCGGTAGGTGGCCTGGCGGAAGTCGCCGCCCTCCGTGTGCTTCACGTGGGCGCGGCCGGCAATGAGGGTGATTTTCATGTCCGTGATGGGGAAGCCGGTGAGGACGCCGGGATGCTCCCGCTCCTCCAGATGGGTCAGCACCAGCCGCTGCCAGTTCACCGCCAGCTGGTCCGACGGACAGTCGGCGTCCACCACCAGACCGCTGCCCCGCTCCCCCGGCTCCAGCAGCAGGTGGACCTCCGCGTAGTGCCGCAGAGGCTCAAAATGGCCGATGCCCACCACCGGGGCGGCAATGGTCTCCCGGTAGACAATGCTGCCGGGGCCGAAGGTCGCCTCCATGCCGAAGCGGTCCCGGAGGATCCGCTGGAGAATCTCCAGCTGCACCTCTCCCATCAGCTGCACGTTGATCTGCCGCAGCTGCTCGTTCCAGACAATGTGGAGCTGGGGGTCCTCTTCCTCCAGCTCCCGCAGGCGGGCCATGGCAGTGTGGGGATCGCAGCCCTCCGGCAGAATCAGCTGATACGTCAGCACCGGCTCCAGCACCGGCGCCTCGGAGGCCGCCTCCGCCCCCAGTCCCTCTCCGGGCCGGGTATGGCTCAGGCCGGTGACGGCGCAGATGGTGCCGGCGGGGGCCTCCTCCACGGTGCGGAACTTGTCGCCGGAGTACAGCCGCAGCTGGTCCGCCTTCTCCTCCCACACCTTGTCCGCCTCCAGCCCCGGACGGCGGTTGGACAGCACGGTTTTCGCCCGCAGGCTGCCGCCGGTGACCTTCAGATAGGTCAGCCGGTTCCCCTGGCGGTCCCGGGCGATTTTATAGACCTTGGCGCCGAACTCCGCCGGATACACAGGCATCCGGGTGTACCTCTGCAATCCCTCCAGCAGCTCCTCCACCCCCTGCAGCTTCAGCGCCGAGCCGAACCACACCGGGAACAGCTGCCGACGGGCAATCAGCTCCGGCAGGATGCTCCGGTCCAGGGTTCCGGTCTCCAGATAGGCCTCCAGCGCCGCCTCGTCCCGCAGCGCCGCCTGCTCCTCAAAGTCCGGCTCCTCCGGGCAGACGGACACACAGCCCTCGTCCAGCCGCTGGCGCAGCTCCGCCAGCAGGGCGGAGCGATCCATGCCCGGCAGGTCCATTTTGTTGACAAAAATCAGCGTGGGGACGCCGCAGCGCTTCAGCAGCCGCCACACTGTCCGGGTGTGGCCCTGGACGCCGTCGGTGCCGCTGACCACCAGAACGGCGTAGTCCAGCACCTGCAGCGTCCGCTCCATCTCGGCGGAGAAGTCCACGTGCCCCGGCGTGTCCAGAAGCTGGATGTCCGCCTCCGGCAGGGCCAGCCGGGCCTGCTTGGAGAAGATGGTGATGCCCCGCTCCCGCTCCATGGCGTCGGTGTCCAGAAAGGCGTCCTGATGGTCCACCCGCCCCAGCTTCCGCAGCGCGCCGCCCCGGTACAGCAAGGCCTCGGAAAGGGTGGTCTTGCCTGCGTCCACATGGGCCAGAATGCCGATAACCAGTCTTTTCATGAAAACTCCTTGTATATTGAAGTAGCGAAACTACGATTCGTAATCGTTTTTTACCGGTTTTCCGCTTTCTATCATACCATGGACCGGCCCGCCGCGCAACCGCCGTTGCAAAAGACGGGCGGGTGTGCTACCATCAAAACACTGAGAAAGGAGGCCTGCCCTATGAAGCAGCTGACCCGCCGGGTCTGGTACCTGCCCCATTCGCCGGCGTCGGACCGGCCCGCCCTGGGCTACATCCGGGGAGACCGCCGGGCGCTGATGGTGGACGCCGGCAACTCCCCCGCCCACGTCCGCCAGTTTCTGCGCTCGCTGGAGGCGGAGGGCCTGCCGGCGCCGGACCTGACGGTGCTGACCCACCGCCACTGGGACCACACCTTCGGTCTGGCCGCGCTGCCCATCCCCGCCGTGGCCGGAGCCGCCACCGCCCGGTATCTGGAGCGGTTCTCCGCCATCCGGTGGGGGGAGGCCGGGCTGCAGGAGTACATAGACCTGGACGGGCTGCGGGAGTTCTCCGAGCCCCACCTGCGGCTGGAATACCCGGACCCCGCCACCATCCGGCTACGCCCGGCGGACATGGCCTTCACCGACACCCTGGAGGTGGAGCTGGGAGGCTGCCGCTGCCTGCTGCGGACCATCCCCAGTCCCCACTGCGATGACTGCGTGCTGGTTCACGTGCCGTCGGAGGGGGTGATCTTTCCCGGGGACAGCTGCTGCCTGCATCTGGTGCGGGGGGACTGGGTGGAGGACCCTGCCGGAACGGCGGCGCTGCTGGCGGTTTTGGAGACGCTGTCCTTTGACGTGGCCGTGGTGGGCCACGACGATCCCGTCTCCCGGGAGGCCCTGCTGGCGGACCTGCGGAGCCGGGCGAAGGGCTGAGGCCGTCTCTCCGTCCATAAAACGTCTCAAATCCGCAGGCGGCCTGCCGGAAAACCACCGTGTTTCCGGTTTTTCACCAGTTTTGTCAAAAATAACTGATGTTTTTGCGTCGAATTTTGTAGACCTTCCGTCGAATTTGTGTATAATGGAGGTATCACCGCCGTCCGCGGGAGGAAATGAGGTCGTGCCCAGTGGCAAAAGTGGAAGTACAGCTGTTTCAGATTCCCTGCGTCAGGCTGGACGGGGAAACAGTATCGTTCCCCTTCAAACGGGTGGACGCCCTGTTTTACTATCTGGCCTGTCAGAAAACCGCCACCCGTCAGGAGCTGGTGAACCTGCTGTGGGAGGACTGCTCCGAAGAGACGGGCTACAAAAACCTGCGCCACACCATCTACACCCTGCGCAAGTGCCTTGGCTCCGACATTGTGCTGACCTCCCCCAAGACGGAGGTCCGGCTGAACCCGGAGCGGGAGGTGGTGTGCGACTTCGACCGGATGGACCCCCAGTCCGCCCAGGATGTGGACCAGTTCCTCCGGGGTTTCACGGTGAAAAACGCCTCCAACTTCAACAGCTGGGTGGACCAGCTGCGGGAACAGCTGAACAACCGCACCCTGGGCCAGCTGGCCGCCAACGCTTCCGACGCCCTGAAGCGGGGCGACCCGGCGGCGGCGGAGCAGTTCGCCCTGGAATACCTGAACCGGGACGGGCTGGATGAGAAAATGGTCACCTTCCTCATGCGGCTTTACCGGCAGGAGGAGCGGTTCTACAAGGCGGTCAACCTCTATCAGCGGCTGAAGGAAAAGCTGGCGGACGAGCTGGGCATCTCCCCCCTCCACGAGACCACCGCCCTGTATTACGAAATCGTCAACCAGTGGAACCAGACCACGGACGAGGAGGAGGACGGCGAAAAGCAGCAGCTGCTGCCCAGCCGCGCCGCCCTGTCCCAGAAGCTGCGGACCCAGTATCAGAACTTTCTGGACTCCTTCAACGGCTCCCCCTCCCTGCTGTTTTACGGCGAGGCGGGCTGCGGCAAGAGCTATCTGATTCAGCACTTTCTGCGCAGCTGCGACCCCTCCCAGTTCCTGCTGCTCACCGGAAACTGCGGCATGACGGACCAGGCCGCCTATCTGGAGCCGTGGAAGTCCATCATGCTGTCGGTGGCGGAGTACTTCCTCAACCACCATCTGCCCATTCCGGAAAACACCCGCCGCACCGTGGCCCCCATCTTCCCCGTGTTCTCCGACTCCTCCGGCGATGACCGGGACCCCCGGCAGTTCAGCCGGGACCGGTGCAGCGACGCCGTGGCCGAGGCGGTGACGCTGCTGCTGAGCATGGTGGCCCAGCAGCAGAAGATTCTGCTGGTGTTTGAGAACCTGCAGTGGATGGACGCCGCCAGCCTGGACCTGCTTTGCCACGTACTGCGCCGCCTGGGCGGCAGCCAGCTGATGCTGCTGGCCACCAGCCGGACGCTGAATCTGAACCTGACCTTCGCCTTTGATGACTCTGTTCTGCTGAAAATCTCCGTCCCCTGCTTCACGGAGGAGGAGACCACCAGCTTCATGCAGTCCGCCCTGGGCTGCGAAATCCCCCTGGCGGTCCAGTCCCGCATCTATGAGGCCACGGAGGGCAACCCCAAGCTGCTGCGGGAGCTGGCGGACAGTCTGCAGGGCAAACCCCTCACAGAGGAGACCCTGCCGGATTCCCGCAGCCTGCTGCGCCAGCGGCTGTCGGGCCTCAGTCCGGAGGCCCTGCATCTGGCCAGCATGCTGGCCCTGTTTCAGGAGAAGGCCCCCTGCCGGCTGCTGCTGGCCGTCACCGGCTGCTCCACCGCCCAGCTGTATGACCTCAGCGTGGAGCTGGAGCAGCACAACCTGGTGGAGGAGCACTACGAGGACGGCGAGAGCTATCTCCAGTTCACCCATCCCCACATGCGGGCCAATCTCTACCAGATGCAGTCCTATTTCAAGCGCCAGCCCCAGCACCTGCTGATTGCCGACCATCTGGAGCGGTCCCTGCGGGAGGGGGACAGCGACGCCTATCTGCAGCTGGTGTACCACTGCGAGCAGGGCGGCGACGCCTACCGCGCCTTCCGCTACCGGGTGCTGTATCTGGACGTGTACACCCGCAGCTGCTGCGAGATGCCGCCCCAGCAGGAGGAGCGGCCCATCCGTCCCCTGCCCGCCGGTTCCTCTGTGGAGGATCTGCTGCGGGAGCTGGACCAGGAGCTGCGGCGATTGCGCCGTCAGCCAGAGGAACATCCTCTGGAGGAGCTGGCGCTGCTGCTGCAGTGCGCCCGCTCCCGGTATCTCATCTACACCGGCAAGTATCAGGAGGGCATCACCGCCGCCAAGGAGCTGCTGGACCGGCTTTCCCAGCAGCCCGACGCCGACCCGGAGCATGTGCTGCGGGTTCAGCAGCAGCTGATCGCCTACGGCTTCCAGACAGAGCAGCTGGAGACCTGCGTGCCCTACATCGCCCGGGGCCTGGAGCTGGCGGAGCAGGCCAATCTGCCCCACTGCCGGGCCCGGTATCTGCTGTACCGGGGCGTCCATTTCTGCCGCGTCGGCGACTATTACAAGGGCAGCTATTTTCTGCAGGAGGCCATGGAGCAGATGCAGCAGCTGCCGGGCCGCCACTCCATGTTCTGCGCCATCGTCCACACCTGGCTGGGAGAGTGTAAGCGCCGCCAGCAGGACTTTGTGGCCGCCTGCGCCGAGTACAAGGCTGCCGCGGACCTGATTCCCCCGCCCAATTACCTACCCGGCTCCGGTTTTCTCTACACCTGCTACGGCCGGGCCGCCTACGCCCTGGGCGACGACTACAAGGCCGCCGGCCTGTTCGCCACCGCCCTGTCCGCCTATGAGCAGACCCGGGAGCTGTCCGGCCGGGCGCTGGCCCAGAGCTACTCCGCCTACTATGCCGCCAAGAAACAGCAGTACGATGAGGCCGCCGCCTTCCTGGCCGCCTCCTGGGAATCCGCCAGCCAGCTCAGCTCCCTGGTGGAGCAGGGCGTCCGGGACAGTGTGCTGGCCCAGCTGCGCCAGGAGCTGGACCTCTCCGGCGAGACGGACAACGCCCTCCACCGCTACCTCTACCGCCCGCTGGACATCTATTGCCACCGGGGCATGCAGCGGCTGCGGGACATCCCCGGCGCCTACGAGTATGACACCCTCAGCGAGTGCCTGAAATTCAGCATCCGGCAGGCAAAGCCGCTGTCGGTGGAGAACCTGTACAGCAAGAACAAGAACTTCATGACGGAATGAGAAAAGCGCCTTCCCCTCCGGGAAGGCGCTTTTTCAGCTTGTGGAAAAACCTCTGTTTTAAGAAAGAGGGTTTCGTTCTGCAGGGGGAGTACGAGGGGGCGGTAGCCCCCTCGTGTTGAATCGAATGCCTGCAAACGGGCTGCGGCAGCAGTCCGTTGCGCCGCGCAGCGGCAGCTTTTTGGACTGCGCAGCAGGCAAAAAAGCGAGGCATTGTATAGGTTGCTCAGTGATTTTTGGCCACGATATTGCCCTTTTTGATCACAATATCCGCCAGGTTGGAGCCCACGCGGTAGCAGATGTAGTCCAGGTCCGGGGCGTCCCAGATCACCAGGTCCGCCTGCTTGCCCGCTTCCACGGT
>NZ_JAXEBZ010000044.1:0-8752 GCF_034093755.1 Dysosmobacter sp.
TGTAAGGCAGGTGCTCTAACCAGCTGAGCTATGCTCCCGAATCGCCACTTTCGCCAGACGACAAAAGTTATTATACTCACAACCCCCCGTTCTGTCAACCGTTTTTTTGAATTTTTTCAATTTTCTTTTTTCCGCATTTTCAGCAGCAATTCCTCCAGCTGCTGCCGGGAAAAATACTGCTTTTGGTCACAGAACCGGCAGCAAAGCTCCGCCTCGCCCTGCTCGTCGATGAGGCTGCGCAGCTCCTGGGGTCCCATGCTGATCAGGGCCCGCTCCATCCGCTCCCGGCTGCAGTCGCACCGGTATTCCACCGGCGTCCGCTCCAGAATCTCCACGTCAAAATCCGCCAGCAGACGGCGCAGCATGGCCTCCGGATCGTCGTTTTCCGACAGCATCTTCGTGACGGAGCCGGCGCTCAGCACGCCGCCCTCTACCCGGCTGATGATGTCCTCGCCGGCGCCGGGCAGCAACTGAATGATATAGCCGCCGGCCACTTTGACGCTCTGGTCCCGGTCCACCAGGACCCCCAGGCCCACTGCCGTGGGAATCTGCTCCGACTCCACGAAATAGGAGGCCAGGTCATCGGCAATCTCGCCGGAGAGCAGCGCCACGCTGCCCACATACGGCTCCTTCATGTTCAGGTCCCGGATCACCGTCAGCGTGCCGTCCACGCCTACGGCGGCGCCCACATTCAGCTTGCCGTCCTCCCGCAGAGGCAGGTCCACGGCAGGATTTCCCACGGTGCCCCGGACGTTGCCCTCATTGTCCGACACCACCAGCAGCGAGCCCAGCGGGCCGCCGCCCCGGACCTGCAGGGTGACGCTGGCGCCGTCGCCCTTCAGGGCGTTGCCCAGCATGGAGCCGGCCGCCAGCAGGCGGCCCAGGGCCGCGGTGGCCACCGGCAGCGTCCGGTGGATCTGCCGCGCCCGCTCGGTGAGATATTTGGTGGAAACCGCCGCCGCCTTCACCATGCCGTCGGCGGTGATGGCCCGTATCAGCTGATCGCTCATAATGATTCTCCTAAATGTTTTGGTTACCGTGGTTTTTCGCACAGGAAGATCAGCCGGTCCTCCTCCGGTGCCGGAGGCTTGCCGGTCATGTCGCCGGTGACGGTGATCTTTGTAAAGCCCGCCTCCCGGAGCCACTGGGTCAGCTCCTCCGGCTCATAGGCCCGCTCCCGGTGCTCTTCGCAGCTGCGCTGCCAGCTGCCGTCCCGCCTCCGCTCAAACAGGTCCACCCAGTAGGTGCACACTTCCCGGGAAAACTCTGTCCGCCACACGCAGTACACGTCCTCCGTCTCGTCCAGCCACACCTGGCCGTCCATCCGCCGCAGCTTATAGGGGGAATTGACGTCAAACAGGAAGCGGCCGCCGGGCTTCAGATACCGGAACACCCGGCGGAAGGTCTCCCGCACGTCCCCGGGACGGGTCAGGTAGTTGATGGCGTCCAGGGTGGACACCGCCGCGTCCACCGGCTCCAGAAGCCGCAGACGGGCCATGCTCTGGTGCAGAAAAAAGGGCAGCCGCTCCACGGAAAGAGAGGCCGCTTTTCCCGCCGCCACCGTCAGCATCTCCTCCGACGCGTCCACGGCGGTGACCGCGTAGCCCTTCAGCGCCAGCAGACAGGCAATGGAGCCGGTGCCGCACCCAAGGTCCAGCACCGTCTCCACGGGAATGGGGCTTTTCCGGAACTGCCGGTGGAGGTACTCCGCCCGGCGGCGGTGCTGCACGTCCTCCGTCAGCACGTCATAGGCTCCGGCCAGTGCCTCGTAGCTGTTCACTTCTGCTCCGCTTCCTTGCGGCGGGCGAAAATTTTGGCGTAAGCGCCGGTGCCGTAGCTCAGGGAGCGGTTGACCCGGCTGATGGTGGCGCTGGAGGCGCCGGTGCGCTCCAGAATGTCGTTATAGATCATGCCGTCCTCCAGCAGGGAGGCCACCTCAAAGCGCTGTTCCATGGACCGAAGCTCAGAAACGGTACAAAGGTCTTGGAAAAAGTCGTAACACTCCTGTTCGTCCTTCAGCATGAGGATCGCCTTATACAGCTCGTCGTTTTTTTCCTTCTTGCCGATCTTGACCATATCGAATTCTCCTTCCACATCACCCGGTCCGCTGAGGGCACCGGGGCGTTATTCTTATTTTATCATTTCACTCAATGAAAGTAAAGTCCCATTTGCGTTTTTCGTCAGGCTTTGTCCGCCAGCGCCGCACACTTTCCCGCAGTTTGCATAGTCTGGTGTAACCATGACTTGTGGAGGTGCCTGCCCATGGAAGATCAACTGCGGGAGATGGAGGTCTTTTCGGCGGAGCGGGAGTGGACCGTGGACGGCATCCCCGTGCTGACGGCCTCCGTCTCCCTGCCCCGCCCCGCCGGCGGCACCGGCCGGGCCGCCCGCCGCATCCGCCGGTTCTATCAGCTCCAGGCCCGGTCCTACCTGCGCTACTGCGACAACTGGCTGTTTCCCTGGGCCGCCGCCGAGTACCGCCGCGCCCTGGAGGTCAGCGGCCCCCTCCCCTGCTGCACTGCCCAGCTGACCCACCGCGTCACCTTCTGCCAGGACGGCATCTGCAGCCTGTACACCGAAAGCCGGGAGCGGATGAACGGCCGCCCGGAGGTGCTGCGGCGGGGGGACACCTGGGAGCTGGCCACCGGCTGCCCGGTGCCGCTGACCGCCTTCTTCCCCAGGCGGGAGCCGGTGAAGCGGACGCTGCTGGCCCTGGCGGAGCGGGAGATTGCCGCCCAGGAGGCCGCCGGCGTGGCCTGCTACCATGACAAATGGCGCCAGCAGCTGCGGCGCAGCTTCAACCGGGAGAACTTCTTCCTCACGCCGGAGGGGCTGTGCGTGTTCTGGCAGATGTACGCCATCGCCCCGGCGGCGGAGGGCATTCCCACCTTCACCCTGCCCTTCGGGCAGGAAAACTGCCGTCTTCCCCCTCCGGAGGCCCAAAAAACCGCCCCTTCCCGCTGAGGGAGGGGCGGTTTTCCTGTTATTCTTCCCGGGACAGCCACTTTTCCGGCGGAATGTGCCGCTGCGCCAGCCGGTCCTTCACAAACCGGCGGAACAGGGCGTAGCACACGGAGCTCAGGGGGATGAACAGCAGCATTCCCGCCACGCCCATCAGCTTTCCGCCCAGGGTCACGGCCACCAGCACCCAGATGGAGGGCAGCCCCACCGAGGAACCCACCACGTGGGGGTAAATCAGGTTGCCCTCAATCTGCTGGAGCACCAGAAACAGCACCACGAACATCAGCGCCTGCCACGGATTGGTGACGGCAATCAACAGCGCCCCCACAATGCAGCCGATGAAGGCGCCGATGATGGGGATCAGGGCCGTCAGGGCGATGAGAACGCCCACCAGCAAGGCGTAGGGCATCCGCAGCAGTGACATGGCCACCACAAACAGCCCGCCTAAAATGCAGGCCTCCAGGCACTGGCCGGAGAGGAAGCTGGAAAAGGTGCGGTTGGCCAGCCGCAGCACCTCCACCGTCCGGTCCGCCCACCGCTCCGGCAGCAGGGCGTACAGCACCTGCCGCCCCTGGCGGGCCAGCTTCTCCTTCTGCATCAGCAGATACACGGCGAAGATGAAGCCGATGATAAAGGAGCTGACGCCGCTGACCACGCCGCCGATCAGTCCGCCGCTGGAGGACAGCAGCCCCGTCCCCCAGGTCTGCAGCATCAGTCCCGCTTTCCGGACCAGCTCCGTCCAGTCGATGTTCACCGCCGCAAGCAGGGGCTCCAGACGGGGCACCAGGCTCTCCAGCCGGGCCGTCAGGACCTCCAGCCGCCGGATGGCGCCGGGCAGCTGGCCCGTCACGGAGCGCAGCGCGTCCGCCGCGCCGGGGCCGATGACGCAGAAGGCCACCGTCAGCACCCCCGCCACCGCCAGCAGCGTCAGCACCAGCGCCAGCGGGCGGCGGAAGCGGGCGCCCTTCCGGGCGTTGGGAAACAGGCGGCGCTCAATGCTCCGCATGGGCACGCTGAGGATGAAGGCAATGGTGCCGCCCAGCAGGAAGGGAGACAGCACCCCTATCAGCCGCCCCAGCCACAGCATCACCTTATCCGGGTTCTGCAGCAGGGTGTAAAAGGCGATGCCGCCGCACACCACCGTCAGCCAGCCCCGCAGCTGGCGCTTATTCCACTCCATGACGGTCTTCCCCGCCCTGCCGGTACCAGCGGGCAAAGTCCAGATACTCCTCCATGGAGGCCCGGTTGCCCTGGATTTCCGCCTCTGTCAGGGGCCGGACCACCTTTGCCGGATTACCCAGCACCATGGAGCCGTCGGGGATGTCCATCTTCCCCGTCACCAGCGCGCCGGCGCCCACCAGGCAGTTGCTGCCGATTTTCGCCCCGGTGAGGATGATGGCCCCCATGCCGATGAGGGTGTTGTCCCCCACGGTGCAGCCGTGGACAATGGCACCGTGGCCGATGGTGCAGCCGGCGCCGATGGTGGACGTCTCATGGAGGACGGCGCACTCCTGAATGTTGGTGTTCTCGCCGATGCGGATGGGACCCTGGTCCCCCCGGATCACCGCGTTGTACCACACGCTGACGCCTTTGGACAACTCTACGTCCCCCACCACGGCGGCGCCCTCAGTGATCAGAATGTCCTCATTGGAGGCCTGCAAGGGATATGCCATGCTTCCACCTCCTCAGATGGCAAAGTTGCCGTTGACGAACACGGGGACCTGCCGGCCATCATGGGTGGTGCCCACAATGGACAGGTCCGCGGTGCCGATCATGAAGTCCACATGGGTGATGGAGTCGTTGAGGCCCCGGGCCTTCAGCTCCTCCTTGCTCATCTGCTGGCCCCCCTTCAGGCAGGGATAGGCCTCGCCGAAGGCGATGTGGCAGGCGGCGTTCTCGTCGAACAGCGTGTTGTAGTACAGAATCTTCTGGTTGGAGATGGGGCTGTCATAGGGCACCAGGGCCACCTCGCCGAAGTAGGAGGCGCCCTCGTCCACGGAGATGGCGGCCTTCAGGAACTCCTCCCCCTGCTGGGCGTGGGCCTCCACGATCTTGCCGTCCTTCACCACAAAGTGGAACTTTTCGATGATATTTCCGTCATTCACCAGGGGCATGGAGGCGTACACCACGCCGTTGACGCCGGTGCGCAGGGGGGAGGTGAACAGCTCCTCCGTGGGGATGTTGGCGATATACTCCTGGCCCGACAGGGTAACGTCGTTGCCCGCCTCCCAGATGTGGCCCTCCGGCAGCTCCACCGTCAGGTCGGTGCCCAGGGAATTGGTGTAGTGGAGGGATTTGAAGTTCAGGGCATTCATCTTCTCCAGCCGCCGCGCCAGGGTGGCGATGTGCTCCCGCCAGCGGTCCACACACCTGCCGTCCCCCTGAATCCGCACGGCGGCGAAGATGGCGTCCCACAGCTTCTCCATGGCCTCATCCTCCCCGCAGTCGGGGAACACCGTCCGCGCCCAGCTGGGGATGGGGATGGAGGCGATGCACCAGGGGAAGCCGCCGCACATCTGCAGCCGGTCAAAGTCCTTCAGGGCCTTGCCGGAGGCCTGCTGGGCCCGGACAATACGGCCGGCGTCCACCCCCTTGAAATTCTCCGGGTCGGAGGCGGAGATGGCCAGATACGCCGCGCCGGATTTGGCGTAGTCGTTGAAGAAGTGGCTCCGCCACTCCGGCACCTCGTCAAACACGGCGTTGTCCGCCTCCAGATACTTCATCCGGGCCATGGCGTCATCGTGCCAGTTCATCACCACCTCCCGGCACTCCCGCCGGTAGGCCTCCCGGGCGCACATCCGGGCGAACCAGGCGCACTCCACCGGGGAGGAGATCACCAGGGTCTGGCCCTTCCGCACGTTCAGGCCCACCTGAATCAGCAGGCGGGCGTACTCCTGCAGCTTTTCTTCCATGTCATTCATACAGCGTTGTCCTTTCCTCACTTGCTCTCCGGCGCGCAGACGGGCTTGTGCCGGAAGAAGATGTTCTGATTGGTGGCCGACAGGGGCAGGGCCATGATGGTGGTCACGTCCTCCCCCAGCAGCTTCTGCCTCATGGCCGCCATGCCGGCGGTATACAGCACCCGGTTGTCCACCCGCAGGTCCGCCGCCATGGCGCAGGCGCTGCCGATGGCAATGCCCAGGTCCAGATCGTCAAAGACGCAGTGGCCGCCCACGGAACGGCACTGGCCGCAGTTTTCCTGGCCGCACAGCCCGCAGGGGGTCAGGCCCCGGGACTGGCCCCTGCTGCCCAGCAGCACCACCGCCGGGCACTGGGCCACCAGCTCCGCGTCCCGGACAAAGATAGGCCGGCAGTTGGGGATCTCCCCCTCCATGCGGGCCATCTCCTCCGCCAGCTGCCGTACTTCTTCCCCCACCAGAACACCGCAGGCCACGGTGTCCCGGCCGCAGGCCTTGGGGGCGGTGACTGCCGCCACGCAGATCTGCTTTGCCGCCTGAAGGATGGCCTCGTCACAGGCCTGTTGCATATTCAGCATCTGTCATTTCTCCTTTTTGCCCGGCAAAGGCCGGAGCTATGTGTGTTCGGGAACAGTTTACCCCGCTTTCCGGGAAAAGTAAAGGCTCATTCCTCCGTCCGGGCATCCCGCCGCATGGCCAGAAGGGCGCCGTTGAACTCCGCCCCCATGATCAGCACCACGGCGGTGAGATACAGCCAGATCAGCACCACGATCACCGTGCCGATAGAGCCGTAGAGCAGGGAGTAGTCCGCCACGTTCTCCGCGTACAGGGAGTAGAGCCAGGACAGCAGCATCCACGCCGTCAGCGCCGCCAGAGTGCCGGGCCAGGTGTCCCGCCAGGGGTGGCGGCGGTCCCGGGCGTACAGGAAGAACAGGGTGAAAAACCCCAGCACGGCCACCGCCGGGAACCGCAGCAGACTCCACAGCTCCGCCGCCAAGGCGGGCAGCCCCAGATAGCGGATGCCGTAGGCCAGCACCCGGTCCCCCACGGTCATCAGCGTCAGCGTCAGGCCGATGGCGGCGATGAACACCACCGTGTAAAACAGGGTGCGGACGGTGTTCAGCAGCGGGTATTTGGGCGGGCCCAGGTGGTAGGCCGTCCGCACCGCCCGCTCCAGGGAGTTGACGGCCCGGGTAGGGAACCAGATGGAGAACACCAGGCCGAACAGCAGCAGACGGCGGCTGGGATTCTCCGCCACATGGCGCAGGTACACGCCGATGAAGTCCAGCACCTCCTTGGGCAGCACCCGGTCCAGCTCCGCCAGAATGGCCGCCACATCCAGCTGCAGCAGGCCCAGCAGGGCGCTGAAAAAGATGGCCAGCGGAAACAGGCCGAACAGCAGGTAAAATGCCAGGGCCGCCCCCTGAATGGCCACATTGTGCCGCAGGTAGCGGCGCACCATCAGCCAGAGGAAGCGGAGAGGGCGGTTTCGTTCCAGCAGCGCCTCCCACTTTTTCATGGTCTCCCCCTTTCTTCCCACCGGGATACGGGCCTCACGCGCCCAGCAGCACATCCAGCAGCATCATGCACAGAAACCCCGCCATGACACTGGCAGTGCCCACGTGGGAGTGCTCTCCCAGATGGGCCTCCGGAATCAGCTCCTCCACCACCACGTAGATCATGGCGCCGGCGGCGAAGGACAGGATCAGCGGCATGGTGCCGGTGACGCTGCCGGCTGCCAGCACCGTCAGCAGGCCAAAAATCGGCTCCACCACGCCGGAGGCGGCGCCGCAGAGAAACGCCCGGCCGGGTCTGGCCCCCTCGGACCGCAGGGGCAGGGAGATGGCGGCGCCCTCCGGAAAGTTCTGCAGCCCCATGCCGATGGCCAGGGCCACAGCGGCAGGCAGGGTGCCCTCCCGGGCCGCCAGGGCAAAGGCAAGGCCCACCGCCATGCCCTCGGGGATGTTGTGAAGGGTCACCGCCAGCACCACCATGGTGGTGCGCTTCAAGTGGGCGGGCAGGCCCTCCGGCTCGTCGCTGCCGGGGTGCAGGTGGGGCAGCAGCCGGTCCAGCAGCATCAGAAACACGCCGCCGAAGGCGAAGCCGCCTCCCACGTGGAGGGCAACGGAGACCCCCAGCTCCTCCGCCATCTCCATGGCGGGAATCAGCAGCGACCACACCGACGCGGCCACCATGACGCCGGCGGCGAAGCCCAGAAAGGCCCGCTGCACGTCCCGGCTCACGTCCTTGCGAAAGAAAAATACCATGGCCGCGCCCAGGATGGTGGCGGCGCAGGTGAAGCCGGTGCCCAGCAGGGCATACAGCAGCTCTTTTTGCAGCAAAGGAACCACTCCTTTCTCTTGGTATTCCCCATCATAGCAGAAAAAACCGGTTCTGTAAATTTTCTTTCCGCCGCGCCGCAGGCCGGCGTCAGAAAACGGAAAAAAGGAGGGCTGACGCCCTCCTTTTGATTCGGTTGCCGGAGTCTTAGAATTCCGCGTTGGAGACGGTTCTGGGATGGGGCAGCACGTCCCGGATGTTGCTGACGCCGGTGAGGTACATCACCATCCGCTCGAAGCCCAGGCCGAAGCCCGCATGCTTGCAGCCGCCGTAGCGCCGCAGGTCCAGATACCACCAGTAGTCCTTGGGGTCCATGCCCAGCTCGTGGATGCGGCTCTCCAGCAGGTCCAGCCGCTCCTCGCGCTGGCTGCCGCCGATGATCTCGCCGATGCCGGGAACCAGGCAGTCCGCCGCGGCCACGGTCTTGCCGTCGTCATTGAGACGCATATAGAAGGCCTTGATCTCCTTGGGATAGTCGGTGACAAACACGGGACGCTTGAACACCTGCTCGGTGAGGTAACGCTCATGCTCCG
>NZ_JAXEBZ010000045.1:0-14447 GCF_034093755.1 Dysosmobacter sp.
GGGCGGCGTAGGGCTTGAAGCCCAGCTCCCGCATCTTGAGGTTGGCGGTCAGGGCCAGCTCCGTCAATTCCCGGGAACGGCTATCGTCATAGTGCGCGATGGAGTTGGCGATGACGAGGCCGCTGCCGTGGGGGCCGAAGGCCCGGCCTTCGGTTAAAAAGTCGGCAAAGCGGTCGTCCTTCTTCGCGTAGTAGGCCGCCCGGGCGTTCATGACACCCAGTCCCAGGCCCTGCACCTGTTCCGGCAGAAGGCCCAGATGGTCAGGAGTCCCGTCCTCCCCGGTGTTGGAGGCCAGCCACGCCGCCTTGCACAGGGGGTCCACCGGGTCGCTCATCACCAGAAACAGCCCCCGGTAATGCACGCTGCGGGCCATGCGGGCGTAGTGCTCCACAATGGAGCGGTTGGCCTCGAACTGAGCCATCCGCACGTCCTTCACATCGCTGCCCACGGCGGGAATGCTGCGGGTGGCGATGAAGAGAAACACATCACACTCAAAGAGGTGGTCCAGGTCCACCGGCTCCACCCCCGGGAAAGCGTCATAGTCCCAGGGGCAGGCCACCTGGCCCATCTCCGCCGTCCAGCGCTGCACGGTTTTTTCGTTCAGGTCACAGATGCCGATGGAGGCGAGACAGTCGCCTCCCAGCAGCTTCAGCGCCGTCAGCACGGTGCTGCCCACGTCTCCCACCGCCAGCAGGTTCAGCCGCTTTTTCCCGGCCCGGGGGGTGAGAAAGTCCAGGGCGTCCTGCCACCGGGGATGGCGGAGGTTGACGGCGGTGAGGGTGCCGGCGGCCAGAGACTCCGCCACCGGAGCCGGCAGCTTCGGCGCGGGGGCGTCCATGCGGTCAGGGGAGAGCCAGGACACGTCCTCCCGGGAGGCCGTCAGCTGGCGGGGGTCCGTCACCCGGAAGGCGGCGCGGCCGCTGCCGGGGTCCCGGTCCAGCAGAAACAGGGCGGGGCGGCCCTCCGGCGCCGCCGGAAAGGGCGCCGAGGGAAGCGCAGAGGCGGCCAGGGTGCCGCCGACGTCATAGTAATACATGGGTCAGACTCCTTTGATGAGGTTGGGTCACTCCAGCACCTGCCGCATCCGCACCAGCGTCAGCAGATCATGCTCCAGACACTTGGAGGCGGGCAGGTTGGGATCGTAGGACAGGCAGCTGCCCTTGTCCGGCGACAGCGGCAGGATCACCGCCTCGCTGAGGCGGGAGAGGGTCAGGATGCGGGCGTATTTTTCCCGGTAAACGCTCTCCAGAACCGCCAGAATGTCCCGGGAATTCTCAATGCAGGTGCGGGAGAAGCGGAGCACTGCCTCCCGGCTGCACTCCTTGTAGAAGCTGGGGAAGGCGTAGGGCAGAATCAGGTTCACCGCCGGGGTCAGGCCCGGCACGGAGGGGGCCACGCCGCTCACCGTGTCGCCGCCGATGAAGGGGTACATGGTGGACTCGGTGAACCAGGAGCGCAGGTTGGGGATAAAGTACACGCAGTCGGCCTTCAGACCGTGGTCCTCCACCAGGTCCCGGCCGCGGCCGGACATGAGGCCGGTGAGCACCCGGTCGATGGGCACGTCATACTTCTGCAGCAGGGGCGTCAGGGCCTTCAGACGGATGGCGGGGTGGAGCAGGTCATCCACCAGAATCACCGGGCGGCGGAAGGAGTGGATGGTGCGGATCTGGCTGTCCAGGGGGGCGTAGCCGGGGAACTCCTGAATGGTGAAGGATTTCAGGTCCGGGGCGAACACCTTGTCGGTGTGGATGGTTTTAGTGACGGTGTTGGGAATGGCGTTGCCCCGGAGGATCTTGCCGAAGGGGGCGCACATCTTGGGACCCAGCACCCGGGGATGGGTGGGCTCGGCGGGGACGCCGTTGATCTCCGTGATCTTCCGCACCAGCCGGTGGTAGATGATCTCCGCGTTGAGGGAGAGCACCAGGGTGCCGGGGTACAGGTCGCTGACCGCCCGCTGGAACCGCAGGTTGGCCCGGTACACCGCCGCCAGCACGTTGGGGTGGGAGGCAAAAGGCTCTTTCAGGGTGGTGGGGATGTTCTGAATCACCGCCACCGGGGAGCGCATGTCCGTCAGCATCAGTGTCCGGCGGCCCAGCTCCTGAGGAATGGGCAGGAAGCCGGACCGGCGCATCACGTCCTCCAGCTCCCGGGGGGCGTCCTCGGGCGGGGCGTAGACGGCGTAGCTGCAGTCATCGGACAGGGCGTGGAACAGCGCGTCGGTCAGCAGCAGCTGGGGCAGGTCATAGTGGCGGGCATACTGGGTGGAGAAGGACAGCCCGGTGATGAGGCAGATACGCCCGGCGGAGTGGTTGCGGATGTAGTCCGCCTGCTCGGCGTTGCCCAGGGCGGGGTACAGCCCCACGGAGTTGACGATCCGCATGGCCAGCACGCCGATGATGGGGTGAGGCTCGCTGCGGCTGCGCATAAGCATCAGGGAGTCCCGGGGGTCGGGGCGCACGGGGCGGGAGACGTGGCGGGCCAGGAATTCCTCTACCTCCTCCCGCAGAGCATCGTCGGGCCGGGCGGCGTAGGTGAAGTCCAGGGCGCCCACCTCCACCAGCTTTTTGTACTGGGGTTCCCGCAGGTACAGGCTGTTGCGGTAGATGTAGTCCTGGACGCTGGGGTCGATGAGGTTGGAGATATCCCGGCCCAGGTCGATGTTCTCCCGGATGCGGGTGGAGCTGATGTCCTCCAGATGGGTGGGCAGGTGCAGCTCCAGCACCTTGCCCCGGATGCAGGACAGGTCCACGCCAGTGCCGTCGGACTCGGCGGTGGCGCGGCGGAACACAATGTGGTTCAGGTACTGGACGGAGCCGGGCACCGGGTCCGTCCGGTAGGAGGAGGCGTTGGCCACCACGTCGGAGCCCACCGCCAGGTACAGCTCCCGTCCGGCGAACACCTGCTGCAGGTACTGCAGGTCCTCCGGCGTGGCCAGGTTCACGGGGATGTCATGGGGGAACAGGTACACGTCAAACTCGTCGGCGATGGACATGCTCACCAGCTGGCGGCGGATGAGGCCCGGCTGGGCCTTCTTGGACCAGGAGAACTCGTCGATGGCCAGATACACCTCGAAGCCCAGGTCCCGGATGTTCTGCACAATGCCCTTGTGGGACAGGGAGAAGGGGTCGAAGGTGCCGGGGAAGAAGGCCACCTTCTCCGGCACGGTGAAGCGGAAGTCCCCCGCGTTTACCTTGTGGGCCACGATGAAGCGGTAGATGTCCGACAGGGCGGAGGCGGTGTAGAAGAAGGTCAGCTCCTGCTGCTCGCCCTCCCGGATGAGGCAGAGAAACTTCTTGGCCACCAGGGTGAACAGGGACTCCTTCTCCTCAGCGGTGAGCACCTTGGAGGCGAACAGCCCCTTGCCCAGAATGGCCAGGGACTCCTGATGCACCGGCTCCCGGTAGGAGGAGAGGCCCTTGAGCAGCAGCCCGATCAGCAGCCGCCGCCGCTTTTCCAGCACGGCTTCCCGCTCACGGAAGCGGGGGCCGTAGGTCTGGTAGTGTTCCAGCATGGAGCCCACGGCGCTGAGGGCGGCGGCCACCACGCTGGAGCTGGGGGAGGAGAGCAGCGTCTCCATCAGGCTGATCAGCTCGTCCAGCTCCTGGGGTGTCAGCCACAGCGCCACCTGGCCCAGGTACTCGGGAATGTAGCGGGACTGCTCGAACTGGCCGGTTTCCAGCGCCTTGGAAAGCTCCACGGCGATCTCGTTGCGCTGGTCCGGGGTCAGGTGGGGGATTACCGCCAGCAGCGACATGCCCGCCTGCCGCCGGACCACCACGTGCTCACTGACCTTCATCAGGTTGGAGAAGTGGGTGGCGATGAGCAGCACGTTGTGGTTGATGCCCCGCTCCACCTGGTCCAGCAGGTACTGCACGCCCACGGATTTCAGCACCCAGTGGGTGGCGGATTTCAGATTGTTCAGGAACACGTTGCTGACCATGGCGGGGTCCGCCAGAATCTGCTCCTGCTCCGCCGTGTCAAAGCCCAGCTCCCGGCCCAGCTGCACCTGCAGGAACAGCAGCGGCACGCAGCCCTCGCAGTCCACGGCCTGGGCCTCGAGGGAGATCTGATGGCGCAGGGCCTCGTCCTTTTCCCGCAGACCCAGCAGCCGCAGGAACAGCCGCATGGCGGCGGCCTTCTGAGTGGTCTGGCCCGTCCGCAGCCAGTAGACGGCGAAGTCCATCAGCGTGTCCACGGTGGCGGTGTCGCAGTGGCTGGCGGGGAGTCCCACCGCCGTGTCCAGCAGGGCGAAGGCGGTGAGGCCGTCCATGTCCTCCGGATGGCGGAACTGGCGCAGCAGCTCCGCCATGAAGCGGGGGGCGTCGGCGGGGGAGCAGCTTTCCAGCAGGGCGTCCACCACCAGCTTGGAGGTGTAGCGGATCTTACTGGTCTGGGCGGGGGTCAGCCGCCGGTCGGGGCGGATCAGCTTTTCCAGATATTCCGCCCACAGCCGGAAGGGACGGTCGTCCTCCGGGTCGGGGTGGGCGCCCACCGGCAGCTCCTTTTTGTAGCCGGACTGGAACCGGGCCAGAATCAGGCCCATCAGCACCGAGGACTGACGGCGGATGTCGCCGTCGGAGCTGAGCAGCAGCTCATACAGGTACTCCAGGGTCTGCTCCTTCTGGGGGCCGGACAGATAGGTGAAATACTCCTCAAAGATGGACACGTAGGCCCGGACCCGGCCCCAGTCCTTCTCGCTGTGGGCCGCCTCCAGCACGCTGGCGAACAGCTGATCGTGGGAAAGGCGGTACATCAGCCGGATGTTGTGGTCCACGGCGGTGCGCCGCAGCTCCGTCACCACCTGGGGGGGCGTCAGCAGCGCGGCGTCCCTGGCCTTGCGGGGGGCGCAGCCGGAGGTGGCCAGGGTGGTGTCCACGCCGAAGGACATGAGGTACTCCTCAAAGTCATGGAGCTTGGCGTAGACAAACTGGTAGCGCAGCTTTTTGGCGGCGTCCACGTTGTCCAGCTTGGACAAAATCACGTCAAAGGCATCGTCCAGGGAGTAGATGCGGGCGATCTCATGGCCCTGGGCGTCCCGGTCCTGCTTCACCCGGAAGTCGGCGTACACCAGAATCAGGGACTCGGCGGACAGGTTCTCAATCTCCAGGTCCCAAACGGAGTGGTTGGCGGCGATATGGCCGATGGAGTGCAGTTCCCGCAGGGAGCACCACTGGTCGGTGTAGTAGTAGTGCAGGTAGGGCACCCGCTCGCCGGGGCGGCAGCCGAACTTGCCGATGTCGTGGGCGGCGGCGGCGCCGCTCATCAGCGCCAGGTCAATCAGACCGCCGCCGGCGGCGAAAGCCCGGGCCACCGTCATGGCCACGTAGTGGACGCCGGCGATATGATCCAGGGTCCGGAAGGGGGTCACCTCCCGGCCCAGCCGCAGCATCTCGTAGACATACTCCTCCCGGAAGCGGGAGAGGAACTGGCGATACTCCCGGGCGATAAAGCTCTTCTGCAGCTCCGATTCCGTGCAGAAGGAGAAGTCGTACCGGGGGTCGAAGGGAATCTCCCGCCGCTCCTCGTCCAGCAGCACCTGCAGCACCTTCAGATAGCACATGGCGGCGTCCCACTGGGCGGAGGTGTGGTCCTCATCCGCCCGGGGGTAGAGGATGGAGCAGGCCACCTTGTAGGCGTAGGCCGTCCAGCCCTCGGCAGGCTCCGGCGCGGCGCCGTCCAGCATGGGGCGGCACATCTCCGCCACCTCCCGGCAGGTCAGCCGCCGCTCCAGGGGAAACACAGGCTCCAGCACGGTCTCCCAGTCCACCAGGTGCAGCAGCCGCTGCACCTCCCGGCCGTCAATGCCCAGCTTCCGCAGAAATGCCTGCTCGCCGAAGGACAGCGACAGCTCCTCGCCGATCTCCAAAGCCAAATTGGTATCCATGCAGCCTCCGTTCTGTCCCCACCGGGGACTTGCGCCCGGCCGGCGGTTCCGGCGGCGCGCAAAACGATTTTCATGGCCTGATTATACCCCATCCGGCGGTGAGAGGAAAGGGAAAACGGGAAAAAAACAGGGGATTTTTGGCCTTGACAACGGATTGCGCCCAGACTATACTGATTAAAAAACGGGGGAGTCCGTGCGCGGCGGGCTGAGAGGAAGTCACCCAACTTCGACCCATTGACCTGATGCGGGTAATGCCGACGTAGGGAGACAGCAACATCCTTCCGGAGGCGTTCGTCAGGACGTCTCCGTTTTTTTCTTCACAATTCAGGCAACCGGAAAGGAGCATGCATATGGTCAGGATCAACGGAACCGACACCGACGCGGCCGGCAGGAGCCTGCTGGACTACCTGACAGCCTCCAACTACGACCCCAAGCGGGTGGCGGTGGAGCGCAACGGTGAAATCGTCCCCAAGGCCCAATACGGCGGGACGGTTCTGGCGGACGGCGACACACTGGAGGTGGTCAGCTTTGTTGGCGGCGGCTGACGGGCAGCCCATCCCCACCCGGGAGGAGATGCAGCGGGCGCTGGAGGCCCGCCACGGCGTGGAAGTGCAGCGCCGTTTTTCCGAGGCGTCGGTGGCGGTGTGCGGCCTGGGGGGCCTGGGCTCCAACATTGCCATCTCCCTGGCCCGGGCCGGTGTGGGGCGGCTGCACCTCATCGACTTTGACCGGGTGGACATCACCAACCTCCACCGCCAGCAGTACTCCGTGGGCCAGCTGGGTCAGTACAAGACCAAGGCCATGAAGGAGACCCTCTTCGCCATCGCCCCCTATGTGGAGGTCACCACCGACACCGTCCGCATGACGGAGAACCATCTGGAGCTGCTGCGGGATGACGGCATCATTGTGGAGGCCTTTGACAATCCGGAGGCCAAGGCCATGCTGGTGAACGGCGTGTTGGAGCGCTACCCGGAGAAGTACATGGTGGCCGGCTCCGGCATGGCGGGCATGGACTCCGGCAACCGTATCGTCACCCGGCGGGTGACGGACCGGTTCTACCTCTGCGGCGACGGCGAGAGCGACGTGGCCGCGGGCCGGGGACTGTTGGCACCCCGGGTGATGCTCTGCGCGGCCCACGAGGCATTGACGGTCCTCCGCATTCTGGCGGGGGAGTTGGATGTATGACAAGATCAGGAAAGAAGGAAATCAACCCATGAACAATGATAAACTCATCATCGGCGGACACGAATTCAGCTCCCGGTTCATTCTGGGGTCCGGCAAGTACTCCCTGAAGCTCATTGAGGCCGCGGTGCGGGACGCCGGGGCGGAGATCATCACCCTGGCGGTGCGCCGGGCCAACACCAAGGAGCACGAGAGCATTCTGGACTACATTCCCAAGGGTGTCACCCTGCTGCCCAACACCTCCGGCGCCCGGACTGCCGAGGAGGCCGTCCGCATCGCCCGCCTGGCCCGGGAGCTGGGCTGCGGCGATTTCGTGAAGATCGAGATCATGCGGGACAGCAAGTACCTGCTGCCGGACAACCAGGAGACCATCCGGGCCACCGAAATTCTGGCCAAGGAGGGCTTTGTGGTGATGCCCTACATGTATCCGGACCTGAACGCCGCCCGGGACCTGGTGAACGCCGGCGCCGCCGCCGTCATGCCCCTGGCCTCTCCCATCGGTTCCAACAAGGGCCTGGCAACGAAAGAGTTCATCCAGATTCTCATTGACGAGATCGACCTGCCCATCATCGTGGACGCCGGCATCGGCCGTCCCTCCCAGGCCTGCGAGGCCATGGAGATGGGCGCGGCGGCCATTATGGCCAACACCGCCCTGGCCACCGCCGGCGACCTGACGCTGATGGCCTCCGCCTTCCGCCAGGCCATTGAGGCGGGCCGCAAGGCGTACCTCTCCGGCTTGGGCCGGGTGCTGACCCGGGGCGCCTCCGCCTCCGATCCCCTCACCGGCTTCCTGCGGGACTGAGGAGGGACGGAGATGGAAAACCAGTTTCTTGTGGACTCGGAGTATCTGTCCCCGGCGGCGCTGGAGATCAAGCACCGTCTGGAGACGGACCCCTCCAGCCGGAAAAACCACATGGAGTACCTGCCGGGCATGGAGCGGATTCAGTCCGACGTGATGGAGAAGGTCATGAGCCAGATGGAGGCCTATGACGCCTCCCAGTACACCGCCCGGGACGTGCAGGCGGCGCTGGAGCATGAAACATGCTCCGTGGAGGACTTCAAGGCGCTGCTGTCCCCGGCGGCGGAGCCGTTTCTGGAGCGGATGGCCCAGCGGGCCCGGCTGGAAACCGGCAAGCACTTCGGCAACACCGTGTACCTCTTCACCCCGCTGTACATCGCCAACTACTGCGAAAACTACTGCGTCTACTGCGGCTTCAACTGCTACAACCACATTCACCGCATGAAGCTGAACATGGAGCAGATCGAGCATGAGATGAAGGTCATCGCCGACAGCGGCATGGAGGAAATCCTGATTCTCACCGGTGAGAGCCGCTCCATGAGCAGCGTGGAGTACATCGGCGAGGCCTGCAAGCTGGCCCGGAAGTACTTCCGCATGGTGGGCCTGGAAATCTACCCCGTCAACACCGACGAGTACCGCTACCTCCACGAGTGCGGCGCCGACTATGTCACCGTGTTCCAGGAGACCTACGACACCGTCAAGTATGAGACGCTGCACCTGCTGGGTCACAAGCGGGTGTGGCCCTACCGCTTCGAGGCCCAGGAACGGGCGCTGCGGGGCGGCATGCGGGGTGTGGCCTTCTCTGCGCTGCTGGGCCTCAGCGACTTCCGGAAGGACGCCCTGGCCAGCGCCCTCCACGTCTACTACCTCCAGCGCAAGTACCCCCAGGCGGAGATGTCCCTGTCCTGCCCCCGCCTGCGGCCCATCATCAACAACGACAAGATCAGCCCCCTGGACGTGGGAGAGAAGCAGCTGTGCCAGATTCTCTGCGCCTACCGCATCTTCCTGCCCTTCGTGGGCATCACCGTCTCCTCCCGGGAGAGCGCCCGGTTCCGCAACGGCATCGTGAAGATCGCCGCCACCAAGGTCTCTGCCGGCGTCTCCACCGGCATCGGCGACCATGAGAGCAAGTACACCGGCAAGGAGGCGGACACCCCCCAGGGCGACGAGCAGTTCGAGATCGATGATGCCCGCAGCTTCCGGACCATGTACGAGGACATGTCCGGCGAGGGACTGCAGCCGGTGTTGAACGACTACCTCTATGTCTGAGGTGCTGTGCGTCACCAACCGGACGCTGTGTGCCGGGGATTTTCCGGAGCGGATCGCCGCCGTCGCCGATCAGCGCCCCGCCGGAATCATCCTGCGGGAAAAGGACCTGCCGGAGGGGGAGTACGAGGCCCTGGCCCGGCAGGTGCTGGCCATCTGCCGGGAGCGGGGCGTCCGCTGCATCCTCCACACCTTCGTCCCGGCGGCGCTGCGGCTCCGGGCGGATGCCATCCACCTGCCTCTGCCCGTTCTGCGGCGGCTGACGGCGGCGGAAAAGGCCCGGTTTTCCGTGCTGGGGGCCTCCTGCCACTCGGTGGAGGACGCCCTGGAGGCACAACAGCTGGGCTGCACCTACATTACCGCCGGCCACGTGTTCGCCACCGACTGCAAAAAGGGCCTGCCGCCCCGGGGACTGGACTTTCTGAGGCAGGTCTGCCGGAGTGTGGACATCCCCGTCTACGCCATCGGCGGCGTCAGCGCCGGGAATTTTGCCGGGATTCTGGCCGCCGGCGCGGCGGGGGGCTGCGTCATGAGCGGCCCCATGGCCTGCGGCGACGTGGAGTCCTATTTTCAATCCTTTCGGAAGGCGGGTGAACCCCATGGAATTTAAACGAGACAGCCTGCTGCTGTACGCCGTGACCGACCGGGCCTGGGAGGGGAAACAGACCCTCCCGGAGCAGATCGAAGCTGCCCTGGCCGGCGGCGTCACCTGCGTGCAGCTGCGGGAAAAGCATCTGGACCACGACGCGTTTGTCCGGGAGGCGCTGCAGGTGAAGACCCTGTGCCGCCGGTACGGCGTACCCTTCCTCATCAATGACAACGTGGACGTGGCGCTGGAGAGCGGCGCCGACGGCGTCCACGTGGGCATCGAGGACGCGCCGGTGGCGGATATCCGCCGCCGGACGGGCCGGGACTTCATCATCGGCGCCACCGCCAAAACCGTGGACCAGGCCCGGGCGGCGGAGGCCGCCGGGGCGGACTACCTGGGGGTGGGGGCCGTGTTCCCCTCTCCCACCAAGACCAACGCCATCCGCATCACCGGGGAGCAGCTGCGGGAGATCTGCGCTTCCGTGGCCATCCCCGCCGTGGCCATCGGCGGCATCACCCTGGAAAACGCCCCGTCCCTCGCGGGCTGCGGGGCGGCGGGCATCGCCGTGGTGTCCGCCATCTTCGGCGCGGAGGACGTCCGCGCCGCCGCCGCTGCCCTGCGGCAGACGGCTCTGACCCTGATCTGACGGATCGGCGGCGCATTGGGGGCACCACCTTGCGTCGCCTAACAAAAGGAATGCTGAAAGGAGCAACCGATATGAAAACAGCATTATCCATCGCCGGAAGCGATTCCAGCGGAGGCGCCGGGATTCAGGCCGACCTCAAGACCATGACGGTGAACGGCGTCTACGCCATGAGCGCCGTCACCGCCCTGACGGCCCAGAACACCACCGGCGTCACAGACATTCTGGAGGCCACCCCGGCCTTCCTGGCCAACGAACTGGACGCCGTGTTCACCGACATTTTCCCCGACGCGGTGAAGATCGGCATGGTATCCTCCGCGGACCTCATCGCCGTCATTGCCCAAAAGCTGCGGCAATACGGGGCGAAGCACATTGTGGTGGACCCGGTGATGGTGGCCACCAGCGGCGCGGCGCTGCTGCAGCCGGAGGCGGTCAGCGCCCTGAAAGAGCAGCTGCTGCCCCTGGCGGAGGTGGCCACCCCCAACATTCCGGAGGCGGAGGTGCTGTCCGGCATGACTATCGCCTCGGCGGAGGACATGGAGGTTGCCGCCCGGGCCATCGGCGAGAAGTATGGCTGCGCCGTGCTGTGCAAGGGCGGCCACCGGGTCAATGACGCCAATGACTACCTGTGGCAGAATGGGGAGGGCCGCTGGTTCGCCGGCCGCCGCATTGACAATCCCAACACCCACGGCACCGGCTGCACCCTCTCCAGCGCCATCGCCGCCAACCTGGCCAAGGGCCTACCCCTGCCGGAGGCGGTTGCCAATGCCAAGGAATACCTGTCCGGGGCGCTGAGCGCCATGCTGGATCTGGGCAAGGGCAGCGGCCCCATGGACCACGCCTTTGTGCTGCGGGAAGGAGGACGCGTATGACCACCATGGAGCGGATGCTGTCCGCCACGAAGGACATCTGGGCACAGTACCACACCCATCCCTTTGTCACCGGACTGCGGGACGGCACGCTGGATGAAGAGAAGTTCCGGTTCTACATTGTGCAGGACTACCTGTACCTGCGGGATTACGCCCGGGTGTTCGGCGTGGGCACCGCAAAGGCCCGGGACCTGGACCTGATGCGGATTTTCGCCAACTACATCGGCGTGCTGCTGAACGGGGAGATGAACCTCCACCTGGGCTACACCGGCGCCATGTCCATCACCAGAGAGGAACTGGACACCACCCCCGTCCACCCGGTGAACCGGTCCTACACCTCCTATATGCTCCGCTGCGCCTACGAGGGCGGCGAGCCGGAGGTGCTGGCGGCGGTGCTCTCCTGCGCCTACAGCTATGAGGTCATCGCCCGCACCATGGCGGCGGAGCGGCCGGAGTCCATGGACCACCCCCTGTACGGCGAGTGGGTCCGGGGCTACTGCCACGAGGGCTACCACGCGGAAAACCAGGTGATGATTGACGCCTTTGAAAAGTGCACGAAGGACCTGAGCGAGGACCGCCTCCGCCATCTGGAGGAGATTTTCATCGCCTGCTCTCTCTACGAGCTGGACTTCTGGAACATGGCCTGGAACTGCAAGGACTGATCAAAAAGCCACCCCGCGCAGCGGGGTGGCTTTCGTTTACTGGGTAATGTGGGTGTGGTTGTAAATGTGGTCCTGGCAGTAGCAGTGGTAGCCGGCGCATTTGGAGCAGTACCGGAATTCCAGGTCCGGGAAGTCGGCGTCTGTGCGGCCGCAGATGGTGCACTTGTGGCGGTAGCCCTGGGCGGCCTCCTTGCGGCGCTGCTGCTTGGCGGCGGCCTTGAACTGGATGGTCTGGTGGGAGCTCTGGTGCCGGACCCGCTGGGTGTGGATGCCCAGGAAATCCATCATCTCCGGCCAGAAGAACACCAGGAAGTTCAGCAGGGACACCAGCGGAATCACGATGCCGATGATGTTCCCCGCCATGGCGGACTTCACCAGATCCCACAGGAAGAAAGCGCCGTAGGCCCAGGCCAGCCACTTGGCCTTCAGGGGGATGATCATCATATACATGATCCCCGCGTCGGGGAACAGCACGGCGAAGGCCAGGAACAGCGTCAGGTTCAGGTAGTAGGCGTTGGACAGCGTCAGGCCGTGGTACCCGGTGAGCAGGGCGGCCAGCACCGTTCCCAGCACCGACAGCGCCATACCGCTGAGGTAGTACAGGGTGAACTTGGCGGTGCCCCACTCCCGCTCCAGCGTGCTGCCCACGAAGTAGTAGAACGACAGCAGAATCACGAAGGTGAGGGGCCGCAGGGCGTTTGGCACGAAGACAAAGGACACCAGCCGCCACAGCTCTCCCCGGAGCAGGTGGGCCAGGTCGAAGGTCAGAAACGAGATGGCGCCGTAGTTGGAAAAGAGGTACAGCAGGTAAACCACAGCCTGTCCCGCCACCACGAACCGCATCAGGTTGGGAATGCCGAAGTTGGGGTGGCGGTAGGCGAACCGGTCAATGGACGCATTCAGCTTTCTCAAGGCAGGAACCCTCCCAGAAATCAGGATCATAACAGATATAACATACCACATGGCGGCGGAAAAGTCATGTACAAACTGTAAATCGCGGGGAAAAAACGTTTTTTTCAGTTTTCTGCCGATAGATATTGACACATACAGTCACCGCGCGTATAATGTATTCACAAATTGAATCATCCCTTATCAAGAGTGGGGGAGGGAACGGCCCGATGAACCCACGGCAACCTGCGTTGTAAGGTGCCAATTCCGACGGAAACCGACAGATGAGGAAGCAAATTGCGTCTTTTGTTGCGTGCTTCATCTGGAAGCGCGCAATTTTTTCTGTCTGCACCGCTGAGGGAAGCAAAGGAGAAGAAAAACTATGGCAAGACATTATCTGTTCACCTCCGAGTCCGTGACGGAGGGACATCCCGACAAGATCTGTGACCAGATCTCCGACGCCGTCCTGGACGCCATCCTGGAGAAGGACCCCATGGGCCGCGTGGCCTGCGAAACCACCGCCTGCACCGGCATGATTCACGTGATGGGCGAGATCACCACCTCCTGCTACGTGGACATCGCCAAAATCGCCCGGGAAGTGGTGCGGGACATCGGCTATGACCGGGGCAAGTACGGCTTCGACTGCGACACCTGCACCGTCATCACCTCCATCGACGAGCAGTCCCCCGACATCGCCATGGGCGTCAACGAGTCTCTGGAGAACCGCACCGGCGAGGAGGCCGAGCTGAACAACGGCGCCGGCGACCAGGGCATGATGTTCGGCTACGCCTGCGACGAGACCCCGGAGCTGATGCCCCTGCCGCTGTCCATGGCCCAGAAGCTGGCCCGGCGGCTCACCGATGTCCGCAAGAGCGGCCAGCTGACCTACCTGCGGCCCGACGGCAAGAGCCAGGTCACCGTGGAGTATGACGAGAACAACCGCCCCGTCCGGGTGGACACCGTGGTGGTCTCCACCCAGCATGACCCCGACGTCTCCCTGGAGACCATCCGCCGGGACATGATCGAGCAGGTCATCAAGCCCGTCATCCCCGCGGAGATGCTGGACGGGAACACCAAGTATTATGTCAACCCCACCGGCCGCTTCGTGCTGGGCGGACCCGCCGCCGACACGGGTCTCACCGGCCGGAAGATCATTGTGGATACCTATGGCGGCAGCGCCCCCCACGGCGGCGGCTGCTTCTCCGGCAAGGACCCCACCAAGGTGGACCGCTCCGCCGCCTACGCCGCCCGCTACGTGGCCAAGAACATTGTGGCCGCGGGCCTTGCCCGCCGCTGCCAGGTGGAGCTGGCCTACGCCATCGGCGTGGCCCAGCCCGTCAGCATCCTGGTGGATACCTTCGGCACCAGCACCGTGGGCGACGACAAGCTGGAGGCGGCTGTCCGCAAGGTGTTTGACCTGCGGCCCACCGCCATCATCCGGGACCTGGACCTGCGCAAGCCCATCTACCGCCAGCTGGCGGCTTACGGCCATATGGGCCGGGAGGACCTGGGCGTCTCCTGGGAAAAGACCGACCGCGTGGAGGCCCTGAAGGCCGCCGTGGCGGAATAACGGAAACGGAAAGGGCGCTGCTTGTAAAAAAGCAGCGCCTTTTTGTCGAAATCTTCACATGGAAACGAGGGGGCTTTACCCCATCTTTATGAAAA
>NZ_JAXEBZ010000046.1:0-19028 GCF_034093755.1 Dysosmobacter sp.
CCACATGTTCCAGACCGTGGGCTGCAACATGCAGTTCGGCGGCGACGACCAGTGGAGCAACATGCTGGGCGGCACGGAGCTGATCCGCCGGAAGCTGGGCAAGGACGCCCACGCCATGACCATCACCCTGCTGTTAAACTCCGAGGGCAAGAAGATGGGCAAGACCGCCTCCGGCGCCGTGTGGCTGGACCCCAACAAGACCTCTCCCTATGACTTCTACCAGTATTGGCGGAATATCGAGGACGCCGACGTCCTCAAGTGCATCCGGATGCTGACCTTCCTGCCTCTGGAGCAGATCGACGAGATGGACAAATGGGAGGGCGCCCAGCTGAACACCGCCAAGGAGATTCTGGCCTATGAGCTGACCAAGCTGGTCCACGGCGAGGAAGAGTCCGCCAAGGCCCGGGAGACCGCCCGCGGCCTGTTCTCCGGCGCCGGCGACACCGCCAACATGCCCTCCACCACCCTCAGCGAGAGCGACTTCACCGATGACACCATCGACGTGCTGTCCCTGCTGGTGAAATGCGGCCTGTGCGCCTCCCGGGGCGAGGCCCGCCGTCTGGTGCAGCAGGGCGGCGTCAGTGTCGGCGGCGAAAAGGTGGGCGACATTGAGGCCAAGTGGGACAAGGCCCGCTTTACCGGCGAGGGCCTGGTCATCAAAAAGGGCAAAAAGGTTCATCACAAGGCCGTTCTGGCGTAATTCTACCGGTTCAGGCAGGCAGACGCAGTGCTCCGGCGCTGCGCCTGCTGTGCGTTTGAAACAAGAAAGGAAACAATATGATCACAGTCAGCGACGTCAGTCTGAATTTTACGGGTCAGTCCCTGTTCAAGCACGTGGACCTGAAGTTCACTCCCGGCAACTGCTACGGCATCATCGGCGCCAACGGCGCGGGCAAGACCACCTTCCTGCGGATTCTCTCCGGCGACCTGGAGCCCTCCTCCGGCCAGGTTATCATCCCGCCCAACGAGCGGGTGTCGGTGCTGAAACAGGACCACTTCCAGTACGATGCCTATACCGTGCTGGACACGGTGATCATGGGCAATCAGCACCTCTATGACGTGATGAAGGAGAAGGACGCCCTCTATGAGAAGGAGGACTTCACCGACGAGGACGGCGTCCGGGCCTCGGAGCTGGAGGCGGAGTTCGCCGACATGGACGGCTGGGAGGCGGAGTCCGACGTCAGCCGCCTGATCCAGGGCCTGGGACTGTCCAATGACATCCTGTACAGCGAGATGAACACCCTTACCGCCAAGGAAAAGGTGAAGGTGCTGCTGGCCCAGGCCCTGTTCGGCAAGCCGGACATCATTCTGCTGGACGAGCCCACCAACCACCTGGACCTGCAGGCCATCGAATGGCTGGAGGACTTCCTGATGGAGTACGAGGGCCTGATCATCGTGGTGTCCCATGACCGGTACTTCCTGAACACCGTCTGCACCAACATTGTGGACGTGGACTACGGCGGCATCCGGATGTACGTGGGCAACTATGACTTCTGGTACCAGTCCAGCCAGCTGATGCAGAAGCTGATGCGGGACCAGAACCGGAAGCGGGAGGAGAAAATCAAGGAGCTGCAGAGCTTCGTGGAGCGGTTCTCCGCCAACAAGTCCAAGTCCAAGCAGGCCACCGCCCGCCGCAAGCTGCTGGACAAGCTGGCGGTGGAGGAGATGCCCGCCTCCTCCCGGCGCTATCCCTTTGTGGGCTTCACCATGGACCGGGAGCCGGGCAAGGAGATTCTGACGGTGGAAAACCTGTCCAAAACCGTGGACGGCGTAAAGGTGCTGGACAATGTCAGCTTCCGGGTGAACCGGGGGGACAAGATCGCCTTTGTGGGCGAAAACGAGATCGCCAAGACCACCCTGTTCAAGATTCTGATGGAGGAGCTGGAGCCGGACGAGGGCACCTTCAAGTGGGGCACCACCATCACCACCAGCTACTTCCCCCTGGACAACTCCGCCTTCTTCAACGACTGCGACCTGAATCTGGTGGACTGGCTGGGCCAGTATACCGGCAATACGGCGGAGGAGACCACCGAGTCCTTCAAGCGCTCCTTCCTGGGCCGGATGCTGTTCTCCGGCGATGATGTGTTCAAGCCCGTCAAGGTCCTCTCCGGCGGTGAGAAGGTGCGCTGCATGCTCTCCCGGATGATGCTGTTCGGCTCCAATGTGCTGGTGCTGGACCAGCCCACCAACCACCTGGACCTGGAGTCCATCACCGCCGTCAACAACGGCCTCATCGACTTCAAGGGCGTGGTGCTGTTTGCCTCCCATGACCACGAGTTCGTCCAGACCATTGCCAACCGCATCATTGAGTTCGTCCCCGGCGGCATGATCGACAAGCCCTGCACCTATGACGAGTATATCCAGGAGCAGCGGGAGAAGATGCTCCGCCAGCTGAACGGCTGAATCGTCACCATTTGTTACCGATTCGTTGTTGAATGACCAGACCACCGCCCCGTATACTGTTGCCATCACAACAGCGGGGCGGTGGTTTTTCCATGAAGAGACAACAGATTCTGGGATGCGCGGTGATGCTTCTGGCGGCAGCGGCAGCCGTGGCCGCGGGTACGCCCCGCCGGGCGGAGCAGACCCGGATTTATCAGGAACGGGCGGCCTATGAACAGCTGCTGGCCGCTACGCCGGCGGCAGGCATCGACGGCGATGCCGCGTCTCCGGACGGACGGTTCGTATTCCGGACGGAGGGAGAGAGTGACCTCTGCGTCAGCGGTCTCCGACCGCCGGAAAAGCTGGTGCTGACTGACAGCGCCGGAGAAACACTCTGGCAGACCGACGGCACCCTGCGCCACTCAGTGCTGTGGTCATCGGACGGCCATTATGCCGCTGTGGTGACGGCGGGGCGGACGTGGAACCGCGTCACCGTCATTGAGACGGAGAATTTCAGCGCCTGTGATATCTCTATGCCTGACGGCGGTCCCATCCCCGAGTACAGCTTCCTGCCGGAGGAGGACTGGGGCCAGTGGGATACGGACGGCTTGGGAAGCAGCATTCTGCGGCTGATCATCGGCGGCACGGACGGAGAAGAACCCCGCGCATACCGCTGTTATTTCTCCATGGATCACGGCCAAATCGGCTCCGCTTCTCTGGAGGAGGAGCGGGAGACGCTGCCGGGAAGCTGGGATTTTGACCATGACGGCGCGCCGGAGACGGTGGAGCTGACGACGCTTTGGGAAGAAGAACGGGATCGGCGGTATTCAGCGTATTATGAGCTGCGGGTGATAAACGGCGCCGGGGCATCCCTCTATCAGATGGATTTCGCCGACGCCCATGCGGGGTGGGGAAGCCTGTTCGCCCTGACGCTGGATGATCAGGACTGCCTGCTGTGGTATCAGCCCTGGATGGGGCAGGGCGCTGGGTGCTACTGCTATCAGCTCTTTTCCCTGGAAAGCGGCGGGACAGTTCTGGGGGACGGCCTTGTGGAGTTCGACGTGAATTTCGGCAGCTTCGCCCATTCGTACTATGACCCGGCGGCCATCGCCGCCTTCCTGCGGGAGGTTCACGGCTATCTGGACGAAAGCACCCTGCTGTTTTCCACGGAGGGCGGCAGTCCCCAGAAGAATCTCCCGGGCGCGGAGTTCTGGGCGGATGATTTCACCGGCGGCGCCCTCCGGGGCAGCAGCGACTGGGAGCAGACGCTGCGGGCGTTTGAGGAAAACTATGCTGTATGAAAAAAGCGGCTGTCCGTTGGGACAGCCGCTTTTCGGCACATTTGTTACTTCTTGGTGATGTAGCCCTTGGCGCACAGCAGCTCGGCCAGCAGCACCGCGCCGCCGGCGGCGCCCCGCCGGGTGTTGTGGCTCAGGCAGACGAACTTGTAGTCGTACTGGGTGTCGGGCCGCAGACGGCCGATGGACACCGCCATGCCGTGCTCCAGATTCCGGTCCAGACGGGTCTGGGGCCGGTCGGCCTCCTCAAAGTAGTGGAGGAACTGCTTGGGGGCGGAGGGCAGCTCCAGCTCCTGGGCGGGGCCGCGGAAAGCGGCCCAGTCGGCCTTGATCTGGTCGATGGAGGGAGCGCAGCCGTCCTTGAACTTCATGAACACGGCAGCCATGTGGCCGTCCTGGCAGGCCACGCGGAAGCACTGGGCGGTGATGGAGGGGCCGTCGGCCTTGACGATTTTTCCGTTCTCAATGTGGCCCCACAGCTTCAGAGGCTCCTGCTCGGACTTCTCCTCCTCGCCGCCGATGTAGGGGATGCAGTTGTCCACCATCTCGGGCCAGCGCTGGAAGGTCTTGCCAGCACCGGAGATGGCCTGATAGGTGCACACCAGGGCCTGCTCCAGACCGTACTTGCGCAGGGGGTTCAGAGCGGGCACGTAGCTTTGCAGGGAGCAGTTGGACTTGACGGCGATAAAGCCCCGCTTGGTGCCCAGGCGCTTGCGCTGGGCGTCGATGATGGCGATGTGGTCGGCGTTGATCTCCGGCACCACCATGGGGACGTCGTCGGTCCAGCGGTGGGCGGAGTTGTTGGACACAATGGGACACTCCAGCTTTGCGTACTTCTCCTCCAAAGCCCGGATTTCCTCTTTCTTCATATCCACGGCGCAGAAGCAGAAGTCCACCTGCTCCGCCAGCTTCTCCGCGTCAGCCTCGGCGTCCAGCACCACCAGGCCCTTGGCCTCCTCGGGCATGGGAATGTCCAGAGCCCAGCGGGGGGCGGCAGCCTCCTCATAGGTCTTGCCGGCGCTGCGGCTGCTGGCTGCCACGGCGGTCAGCTGGAACCAGGGGTGATTCTCCATCAGAGTGACAAACCGTTGACCCACCATGCCGGTGCAGCCGATGATACCTACCTTATACCGTTCCATTGTTGTTTCCTCCTGTCGTTTTCCTTGGTCCGGGAGCGGCAAAGGTTTTGCCGATAAAGGTTGCAAAATGTCGCTTCCGTGTACTATAATAATCGTACTGTGTATTTGTTCCGTGAACGGAAAAACAAATGTTTCTCCATCACGGACATTTGTATGTATGATAGCATACTTTACCGCTTTCGTCAAGAAAAGAAGTTCGGGAGGCTGCATGAAAAAATTCCTGGTGACACTGCTATTTGTTGTGACATTTTTCTCATTGACCGCTGCCGGCGCCTCTGCGGCGGAGAGAGATACCATCCGGGTTGGTCTGCGGTACGGCTCATCCGCCCTGTTTTCCGCCAATCTGGAAAACGCCGTGGGCAGCGGCTATGCTTTCGGCTGGTATGACTCCCACCGGGAGTTCTGTTATCTGGGGGAGACGGCGGAGACGAAGATCTCCATGACGGCGGCGGGTGACATCTCCGTGTCCGGCTCCGGCACCTATTCCGAGGGCGCCGACGGCGGAAAGGTCATCGGCCGGTGGCACGTTCAGCTGGATGACGTGTTTGACAGCTTTGATGAGGCGGAGGAGGCGGCGTGGGAGTATGACGGCGGCTATCCCGCCTACATCGCCGACGAGTTTGTGGTCCGTGTCGGCAGCTTTGCGGACGAGGACGAGGCCTGGGAGCTGCTGGAGGAGCTGGGGGCGGACGGTGACGTGGTGTCCGCCGGCCGCACCGGCGTGATGGTGACAGTTACTGGCACCACCCAGGTGCTGTTTGAGTTCGACTGCCTGGGAGCGGACAGCCTGGCCGTCCTGCCGGACGGGCAGGGGGAGGACGCGGTGACCTGGTTCAAGGGCTACAAATACCCCGGCGGCTTTGAGTACAACCGGGTCACCGGCGGTGATCTGCATGTGGTGAACGTGGTGGACCTGGAGGACTATGTGAAAGGCGTGCTGCCCTATGAGATGGGCGGCGGCTGGCCGGAGGCTGCCCTGCAGGCCCAGGCGGTCTGCGCCCGGACCTACGCCTGCCGGAACAGCAAGCACCTGTCCTCCTATGGCTTTGACGTGTGCAATACCACCGACTGCCAGGTGTATAATGGCCGCTCCGGCGCCACGGATACCACGGATGCGGCGGTGGACGCCACGGCGGGGGAGTGCATCTATGACCGGGACGGCCAGCTGATTGAGGCGCTGTACTTTTCCTCCGACGGCGGCGCCACGGAGGACTCCGCCAATGTGTTCGGCGGCGAGACCTCCTATCTGGTGGGCAAGCAGGACCCCTATGAGGAACTGATCGACATCCCCAACTACCGGTACACCGTGACCTATACCCCTGCCCAGCTGACGTGGGTGCTGCAGAACAGCGGCTACTCCATCGGCAATATTCAGAATGTGTATGTTTCAGAGTACACGAAAGTGGGCAACGTGCTGAAGGTGACCTTTGTGGATGACAGCGGCGGCACCCTGACCCTGAAGGGCGACAAGGCCCGCTATGCCTTTTACAGCACAACCTATAACAAGAGCGTGCCCAGCATGCGCTTTACCATCAACGGCGGAGAGACGGACGGCTGGTACGTCAATGACGGCTCCCATCCCCTGGAGGAGCTGGACGGCGTCAGCGTGATCTCCGGCAGCGGTCAGATTACCGGCTATTCCGGCTCCGGGGCCTATGTGATTACCGCCGGCGGCGTGGAGCAGCGGGGCGGCAGCTCCAGCTCCGGCAGCGGGGACGGATTTATCATCACCGGTACCGGCAACGGCCATAATGTGGGCATGAGCCAGTACGGCGCCAACGCCATGGCCCGGGAGGGCTATGACTACGAGGAAATCCTCACCTTTTACTACACGGACGTCACCGTATGGTGACGGGATAGGATGGCTATGAAGACAAGCGATTTCAATTATGAACTGCCTCAGGAGCTGATCGCCCAGACCCCCATCGCCCGGCGGGATGCCTCCCGCCTGATGGTGGTGGACCGGGAGACGGGGAAGTGGGAGCACCGCCATTTCTATGACATTCTGGAGGAGCTGAATCCCGGGGACTGTCTGATTCTCAATGACTCCCGGGTTCTGCCGGCCCGTCTGCTGGGTCAGCGCCTGCCGGGCGGCGGCGCCTGCGAGGTGCTGCTGCTCATTGACCGGGGGGAGCGGGTCTGGGAGTGCCTGGTGCGCCCGGGCCGGAAGATGAAGCCCGGGGCGAAGCTGTCCTTCGGCGACGGCGAGCTGACGGCGGAGGTCATCGGGGAAGTGGAGGGCGGCAACCGCCTGGTCCGCTTCGACTACGAGGGAATCTTCCTGGAGGTGCTGGACCGGCTGGGCAAAATGCCGCTGCCGCCCTATATCAAGGAGGAACTGCAGGACCGGGAGCGGTATCAGACGGTTTACTCCCGGAATCTGGGCAGCGCCGCCGCCCCCACTGCGGGATTGCACTTCACGAAGGAGCTGCTGCAGAAGATCGCGGACAAGGGCGTGGGCATCGGCTATGTGACCCTCCACGTGGGACTGGGAACGTTCCGCCCGGTGAAGGAGGACACCATTGAGGACCACGAGATGCACAGCGAATACTGTGTCATTCCCCGGGAGACGGCGGACCTGATCAACCGGACCAAGGCCGGCGGCGGCCGCTGCATCTGCGTGGGCACCACCTCCTGCCGGACGCTGGAGTCCTGGGCGGCGGAGGACGGCCATATGGAGCCCAAAGCCGGCTGGACCAGCATCTATATCTATCCCGGCTACCGCTTCAAGGTGATGGACGGGCTGATTACCAACTTCCATCTGCCGGAGTCCACGCTGATCATGCTGGTTTCCGCCTTCGCGGGCCGGGAGAAGGTGCTGGCGGCCTATGAGGAGGCTGTCCGGAAGCGGTACCGCTTCTTCAGCTTCGGCGACGCCATGTTTCTTCGGTGAGGTGAGAGAATGGAACTGCGGGAATTGCCGAATATCGGCCCGGTGCTGGAGAAGAACCTGCGGGCCGTGGACATCAGCAGCGCGGAGGAACTGCGGTCTGCCGGCGCCTGTGAGGCGTGGCTGCGGATCCGCAGCCGGGTGGACCCCGGCGCCTGTCTCCACCAGCTGACCGCCCTGGCCGGGGCGGAGGAGGGAGTGCCGAAAAAGGCCCTCTCCCCGGAGCGAAAAGCGGAGCTGCGGGCATTTTTTGAACGCGTGACAACATCGGAATAAGAGAGGAAATTTATGTTCAAGGTCATCAAAACCCAGGGCCGCGCCCGGCGCGGCGAGTTTTCCTGCGCCCACGGCGGCACTGTGCAGACGCCGGTGTTCATGAACGTGGGAACCCAGGGCGCCATCAAGGGAGGCGTCTCCGCGCTGGATCTGCGGGAGGTGGGCTGCCAGATTGAGCTGTCCAACACCTACCACCTGCACCTGCGTCCCGGCGACAGGCTGGTGAAGCAGATGGGCGGCCTCCACAGGTTCATCCGCTGGGACGGCCCCATTCTGACGGACTCCGGCGGCTTCCAGGTGTTCTCCCTGTCCTCTTTGCGGAAGATCAAAGAGGAGGGCGTCTATTTTTCCTCTCACATTGACGGCCGCAAGATTTTCATGGGGCCGGAGGAGTCCATGCAGATCCAGTCCAATCTGGGCAGCGACATTGCCATGGCCTTTGACGAGTGCGTGGAGAATCCGGCGGCCTACGAATACGCCAAGGCCTCCTGTGAGCGGACGCTGCGCTGGCTGGAGCGCTGCAAGGCGGAGCACGACCGGCTCAACGCCCTGCCGGACACGGTGAATCCCCATCAGATGCTGTTCGGCATCAACCAGGGCGCCACCTATGCCGACCTGCGGGCCTGGCACATGCAGCAGATTGCAAAGATCGACTGCGACGGCTTTGCCATCGGCGGCCTGGCGGTGGGAGAGCCGGCGGAGGTCATGTATGAGATAATTGACGTGGTGGAGCCTCACATGCCCAAGGACAAGCCCCGGTATCTCATGGGGGTGGGCACCCCCAGCAACATCATTGAGGCGGTGGCCCGGGGTGTGGATTTCTTCGACTGCGTGATGCCCTCCCGCAACGGACGCCACGGCAAGCTGTTTACCTGGGAGGGGACGGTGAACATCCTCAACGAGAAATACGCGGCCGATGAGCGGCCCATCAGCGAGAGCTGCGGCTGCCCGGTGTGCCGCAGCTTCTCCCGGGCGTATCTGCGCCACCTGTTCAAGGCGGACGAGGTGCTGGCGCTGCGTCTGGCGGTGCTTCACAACCTGTGGTTCTACAACGAGCTGGCCGCCCGGATCCGCCAGGCCCTGGACGAGGGGAGCTTTGACGAGTTCCGCGCCCGTTACAGCGGAAAGCTGGAGCAGCGGGCCTGAAAAGCCGTAAAGAAAGGGCTTGCAAATACGGCGGTATTTGATATAATAGTTTCATTCTGATTTTAAATAACAAAGGAGCTATTTCTATGACGGAATCCATTCTGATGCTTGTCCTGATGCTGGCCATTTTCTATTTCATGCTGATCCGGCCGGAAAACAAGCGGAAAAAGGCCAATGAGGAAATGCGCAGCAACCTGAAGAAGGGCGACACGGTCACCACCATCGGCGGCATTGTGGGCACCATTGTGAAGGTCAACGCCAGCACCATCATCATTGAGACCAGCGAAGACCGCGTCCGCATGGAGCTGACCAAGTGGGCTGTTTCCAGCACCGGTGTTCAGGCCAGCGAGCAGGCGGAGGCCAAGAAGGCCGACAAGAAGAAGGAGCTGCCCGATGAGCCCGTGGAGTTCTCTGAACCCACCTCTACCGGCACCACCATCTCCGTGGAGGACATCGTTGTCAGCAGCGACGAGGCCGAGGAGAAGAAGTAAGCGCTTCCGATTCATAAAACCGAACTCCCTTGCCATATGCTTCCTGTAGAAGCGATGGCAAGGGAGGTTTTTTTATGGCTCACAACAAAACGCTGCCTGTGGTATTGGCCCGGGGGATCGGAGGGAGCCTGCTGGTGTATACGGCCATGCAGCTGCTGCTGGCACTGCTGGCGGTGCGGGGGGCGGTTCCGGAGAACCGGATTCCGGCGCTGCAGGTGATCTCTGCCGCGCTGGCGGTGCTGCCCGGCGGGATGTATGCTGCCCGCCGGTCCGGCCTGGGGACTATGTGGGGGGCGCTGTGGACGGCGCTCGGCTTTGCCGTGCTGGCGGCGCTGGCGGGTCTGCTGTTTTTTGACAGCGTGGCCGTGAATTCGGAGACGGGGGTGCGGCTGGCGGCGATAGCGGCCGGCGGCGTCATATCCGGACTGCTGTGCAGCGGCGGCAGAAAGAAGAAAAAACGGCGCCCGGCCCGGAAGGGGAGGTGAGGGCGCTTCGGTCAAATTCACGAATTTTTAAAAAATCAGCGGGGCAGGGGGGACCTGCCGCCTTGCTCCGCAGCGGCGGCGGACCGGGCTTTGACGGCGGCAGATGTGGTGCGTACATGAGCGGGTGCCCACCATATCTGGCCATGGAGGAGGCTCGGAACCGCCTGGTTTGCAAGGTTTACATAACTAAGTTTACATAAAATTTTGGCACATTTTACAAAAAAGAGAAACCTTCCGGGAATTCCTTGCGAAATTGGAAAAATTGGCCTATATTTATATCGTCAGCTTTACGTCAACCACCTCATATTCTCCGGCGGAGTCTCATAGGCTTTTCACGAGGTGAGGTTGCGTGAGGGGACGAGTGCGGCGGGAGCGGACCGCGGAAGCGCGTGAGTGGGGATTTTTGCTGCGGCTGGTGATCCTCGCTCTCTGTTTTTCTGTTGGCGTGGTTTTGGGACAAGGTCTTGCCCGCCGGGCTCCGGCGGGAACGGACCGGGAGCTGGAGCGGTATCTGACCGACTTCTTTTCCCTGGAGCGGTCGGCCTCCTTTTCCCGGCAGGAGCTGCTTTCCACGCTTTTGATTTACTTCCGCTATCCGCTGCTGGCGTTGTTTCTGGGTTTTTTCTCCGCCGGAACGCTGCTGGTGCCGCTGCTGACGGCGGCATACGGGTTTTTCCTGTCCTACTCTGTGTGCTGTTTTACAGCCTCTTTCGGGCAGGCGGGCGTCCTGCTGGCGCTGGCGGTATTTGGCCTGCGGTGCCTGGTGACGATGCCCTGCTATTTTGCGCTGGCGGTCCCGGCGCTCCGGCAGTCGGAGCTGCGGGCTGCCGCCGCTTTCGGGGGCGGAAAACGGCTCCGGACGGTGCCCTACGGTTCTGTCCGGTGGCTGTGGTTGGCAGCGATTCTGCTGGCCGGCGTGTTTTTGGAGCTGTACCTGACGCCGGAGCTGGTGGATCTTGTTCTGCACCAAATTCTGTAACAGATGGGAGGGGAATGGCTGTGGCGGATCATCTCACGGAATACGGAAAATATCTGACGGATGAAAAGCACTCCTCCGCCAATACGGTCAGTTCCTACCTCCGGGATGTCTCCCAGTTTGCGGAGTACCTCCGGGCGGAACAGGACTGTTCCCTGGAGCAGGCCCGGCCGGAAATGGTAAAGGCCTACATGAACTGGATGGCCTCCCGGGGAAAATCACCCTCCTCTGTGACGCGGTTTCTGGCCTCTGTGAAGTCCTTTTATAACTACCTGCTGTCCGTCGGCGCGGTGGACAGCAACCCGGCCAAAAACGTTACCGCCGCCCGGGCGGAGCGGAAATACCCGGAAATCCTCACCAACCGGGAGGTGGAGCTGTTCCTGGAGCAGCCCCAGTGTGTGGACGCCAAGGGTTATCGGGATCACGCCATGCTGGAGCTGCTGTACGCCACCGGCATCCGGGTCAGTGAGCTGATTGCCCTGAACCTGTCGGACCTGAATCTGGCGGCGGGCTTCATCCGCTGTGCCAGCAAGGGCCGGGAGCGGATCATCCCCATGTACCACACCGCCGTCAAGGCGCTGCAGGATTACGTGCGGGAGGTGCGGCCCCGCATCATTGCCGACAGCCGGGAGGAAGCGCTGTTTGTCAACATGAGCGGCGAGCGCATGAGCCGCCAGGGCTTCTGGAAGATCATCAAGTACTATCAGGAGAAGGCGGGCATCCAGAAGGACATCACCCCCCATGTGCTGCGCCATTCCTTTGCGGCCCATCTGCTGGAAAACGGCGCGGACCTGCGGGCCATTCAGGAGATGCTGGGTCACGCGGACATCTCCTCCACACAGATCTATACCCACGTAGTGCGGAACCAACTGAAAGATGTGTACAACAAGGCCCATCCCCGGGCCTGAGCGAAACAGCACGGCAGCAGCCGTGCTGTTTTTGCTGCCGGGAAATTTTTTTCGCCTGCCGCAATGGAAACCGGCGGCAGAATACTCTAATCAGCAGAGAGGAGGGAAGCCATGGAGCGTGAGGAGTTTGCCGCCCGGACGGAGGCGGTGAAGGCGCGGCTGTACCGGACCGCGTACCTGTATCTGGGCAGCGAGGCCGACGCCCTGGAGGCGGTGGACGAGGCGGTGTATCAGGCGCTGCGGAGTCTGCGGCAGCTGCGCCGGCCGGAGTATTTCGAGACCTGGCTCACCCGCATTCTGCTGAACGAATGCAGCCGGGAGCTGCGGCGCCGCAGACGCTTTTCCGGGGAGGAGGCCCTGCCGGAAACCGCCGGGCCTGACGTCTATGACGCACTGCCCCTGCGGGAGGCCGTCCGCCGCCTGCCGGAGGAGCTGCGCACTGTGGTGATCCTCCGGTATTTCACCGGACTGACTCTGCAGGAGACGGCGGACAGCCTGAAGCTTCCGGTGGGCACCGTTTCCACCCGACAGCGGAAGGCGCTGCAATTACTGCGGCTGGAGCTGGGAGAGGAGGAGCGCGTATGAACCGCGGTGAGGAATACAGAGCGCTGCTGGCGGAACTGGAGCAGACACCGCCGGCCCTGGACGGCACCGGGGGCCGGGCGCTGGAGCGGGAGCGGGCACGGCGCCGGAAAAACCGGCTCTGGAGCCTTCCCGCAGGCAGCTTTGCCGCCTGCTTCGTCCTGTTTGTGCTGCTGGTGAACCTGTGGCCCCCCTTTGCAAGAGCCTGCTCCGACATCCCGGTGCTGGGCCGTCTGGCGGAGGCGGTGCGGCTGTCGCCGTCCCTGTCCGCCGCGGTGGAGAATGAGTATGTGCAGCCCATCGGCCAGTCCCAAACCGTCAACGGCATCACCGCCACAGTGGAGTATGTGATTGTGGACCTGAAGCAAGTAAATATCTTTTACACCCTCAGCGGCGAGGGCTACGAGACCCTCTCTGGGGAGATGCCGGAGCTGGCCGGAGACCTGCCCTGCTCCATCAGTACCAGTGACTTCGGCCAGCCGCCGGGAACGCTGCTGGACTTCACCCTGGACTTCTTCGATAACGACGTGCCGGAGCAGATTACCTTTACCTTCGGCGTCACCACCTGGGACCGGCGGAGCGGCCAGACGGAGCCGGACCGGGCCTACGAGGATGAGATGCTGTCTCCCCGGGAGGAGCCGGAGGCGGAGGTTCTGGCGGAGTTTACCTTCACTGTGGACTTCGACCCCACCTTCACCCAGCAGGGGGAGACGGTGGCCATTGACCGGCAGTTCCAGATGGACGGCCAGACCCTGACGCTGACGGAGGTGGAGATTTACCCCACCCACGTGCGGGTGAATTTTGAGGATGTACCGGAGAATACCGCCTGGATGAAGGGACTGGACTTCTATCTGGAAAATGAGGACGGAGAGCGGTTAGAGCCTGTCTCCAACGGCATCAGCGGTACCGGCAGTCCCGATTCCCCCATGATCGCCTCCTACCGGCTGGAGAGCCCCTACTTTTCCGACAGTCAGCACCTGACGCTGTACCTCACCGGCGCCGTGTGGCTGGACAAGGACATGGAGTGGGTGCGGGTGGACCTGGCCCACCGGACGGCGGAGCGGCTGCCGGAGGGCGTGACCTTCACCGGGGCGGACCACCGGGCCGGCGGCTGGATCCTGACCTTTGAGGCGGAGCGGCGGAAGGAGAACGCCGCCTACCAGCTGTTTTCCATGACCTTCCGGGACGCGGAGGGGAAGGAGTATGAAATGCGCAGCTCCGGCAGCGCCGTGGGTGACGGTGAGACCTTTGAGGTGATGCTGCCGCTGCCGGACTACCACGCCGGCGAGGTCTGGCTGAATCCCAGCTTCTCCCGGGTGACCGCCCAGACACCGCCCATGGTTATTCCGGTGAAATAAACGAAAAGAGAGCGCCGTCGGCGCTCTCTTTTCCGGTTTTGTGCGGTTTTGGTTGCGCGGCGCCGGAAGATTTGCTATACTAATACCGTATGCAGACTGGAGGGAGGGCCTTATGCGGATCCTGGGCATCGATCCCGGCTATGCCACCATTGGCTTCGGCCTTGTGGAGGCGGACCGGGCACAACTCCATATGGTGACCTACGGGGCCATTACCACCCCCGCGGGGCTGCCCCTTTCCAAACGGCTGTATCAGATCGGCACGGATATGGAGGACCTGATCGGGCAGCTGAAGCCGGATGTGATCTCCATTGAGGAGCTGTTTTTCAACACCAACATCACCACCGGCATTGCCGTGGCCCACGGGCGGGGCGTCATCCTGTATGCGGCGGAGCGGTGCGGCGTCCCGCTGTACGAGTACACGCCGTCCCAGGTGAAGATGGCCGTCACCGGCTACGGCAAGGCGGAGAAGCGCCAGGTGATGGATATGACCCGCCGCCTGCTGAAGCTGCCGTCCGTCCCCCGGCCGGACGATGCCGCCGACGCGCTGGGCCTGGCCATCTGCCACGCAAGGAGTTTTACTTCACGGCTCCCACAGCTCAAGGATGTGCGGGAGACTATCTGAGAATTTCCACAGGATTTGGAGGAAGCCATGTTTTACTATCTGGAAGGCACCGTGGCGGAGCTGCTGCCCTATCTGGCGGTGGTGGACTGCGGCGGCGTAGGCTATGCCTGCAAGACCACCAACAATACCCTGTCCAGCCTGAAAAAGGGGCAGAAGGGGAGGCTTTATACGTACCTCCATGTGGCGGAGGGGATTTTCGACCTGTACGGCTTCGCCAGCCAGCGGGAGCTGAACAGCTTCAAACAGCTGATCGGCGTGTCCGGCGTGGGGCCAAAGGCGGCACTGGCCATTTTGTCCGTGGGGACGCCGGAGACCCTGGCCATGGCCATTGTTACCGGCGACGAAAAGGCCCTGACGGCGGCTCCCGGCGTGGGGAAGAAGATTGCCCAGCGCATCATTCTGGAACTGAAGGATAAGATGGCCAAGGAGACTGCCGCCGGTCTGGACTTTTCCGGCGGCAAGGGGACCCCGGCCATGCCGGTGTTCTCCAACAAGGCCTCTGAGGCCGCCCAGGCCCTGGCGGTGCTGGGCTATTCCAGCCAGGAGGTCAGCGTGGCCATGAAGGGCGTGGACGTGGAGAACCTCCCGCTGGAGGAGATCATCCGCCAGAGCCTGAAAAAGATGGTGAAGTGATAGGAATTTCACCTGCCCATCCGGTCATAGGAGAGAGGGAAGCCAATGAGCATTGAATTCAGCAATGATATTTATGAGGAGCCCATCGTCACCAAGACGTTCCTGGCGGAGGACGCCCAGGAGGGGTCCCTGCGGCCCAAGACGCTGAGAGAGTACATCGGACAGGAGAAGGCCAAGGGGAATCTGGCGGTGTTCATCGAGGCGGCCCGGCGCCGGGAGGAGGCACTGGACCACGTGCTGCTCCACGGCCCTCCCGGTCTGGGCAAGACCACCCTGGCGGGCATCATCGCCCAGGAGATGGGGGTCAACATCCGGATTACCTCCGGCCCCGCCATTGAAAAGCCCGGCGACCTGGCAGCGCTGCTGACCAACCTCAGCGAGGGCGACATCCTGTTTGTGGACGAGATTCACCGGCTGAACCGGTCGGTGGAGGAGATTCTCTACCCGGCCATGGAGGATTACGTGCTGGACATCATCGTGGGCAAGGGCCCCAGCGCCAACTCCATCCGCCTGGACCTGCCGAAGTTCACCCTTATCGGCGCCACTACCCGGGCGGGTCAGCTGTCGGCGCCGCTGCGGGACCGGTTCGGCGTGACGCTGCGGCTGGAGCTGTACACCCCGGAGGAGCTGGCCCGGATTGTGTCCCGCTCCGCCGGCATCCTGAACGTGGACATTGTGCCGGAGGGCGCCTACGAGATTGCCCGCCGCAGCCGTGGTACGCCCCGGATTGCCAACCGGATGCTGCGCCGGGTGCGGGACTTCGCCCAGGTGAAGGCCGACGGCGTCATCACCAAGGAAGTGGCGGACCAGGCACTGTGCGCCCTGGAGGTGGACTATCTGGGACTGGACCAGGTGGACCGCCGGATGCTGCGGGCCATCATTGAAAACTACAGCGGCGGCCCAGTGGGCCTGGAGACGCTGGCGGCCACCATCGGCGAGGAGGCGGTGACGCTGGAGGACGTCTACGAACCGTATCTGATGCAGCTGGGCTTTTTGACCCGGACGCCCCGGGGCCGCTGCGTGACGGCCAAGGCGTATCAGCACCTGGGCATTGCCGTTCCCGGCGGCGCCGCGCCGGAGGGCATGGAGCAGCTGACGCTGTGACGGACATGGCGCGGACTGCGGGGATTTTCCGGCAGATAAAACGATCAGCAACGCAAATCAAACAGAAAGGGATTTTGTGATATGGGCAAACTCTTTGGCACAGACGGCATCCGCGGTGTGGTGGGTGAGAATCTGACGGCGGAAATGGCTTTCCGCGTGGGGCAGGCGGTCTCCAGCGTGCTGGAGGAGGAGAAGGGCCGCCGGCCGGTGATTATCATCGGCAAGGACACCCGCATCTCCTCGGATATGCTGGAATCCGCGCTGATGGCGGGCATTTGCTCCGTAGGCGGCGACGTGAAGCCGGTGGGCAGCCTGCCCACTCCCGCCGTTGCGTATCTGGCCCGGCAGGAGCAGGCGGACGCGGGCATTGTGATCTCCGCGTCCCACAACCCCTATGAGCACAACGGCATCAAGGTGTTCAGCGGCCAGGGCTATAAGCTCTCCGACGAGACGGAGGCCCGCATCGAGGAGAAAATCCTCTCGGACACCCCTATGAAGGCCCGCTCCCGGGGGGAGATCGGCCGCCGCCATCACGGCATGCGCCAGCTGAAGCAGGACTATATCAACTTCGTGGCCTCCACCGTGGAAAGCGACCTGGCCGGCCTGCGGATCCTGGTGGACTGCGCCAACGGCGCCGCCTCCGCCACCGCGCCGGAGCTGTTCGGCCGCTTCAAGGCCCACACGGATTTCATCCACATCGCGCCGGACGGCGTCAATATCAACAACCGCTGCGGCTCCACCCATCTGGAGGACCTGCGCCAGTCGGTGGCGCGGGGCGGCTATGACATCGGCGTGGCCTTCGACGGCGACGCGGACCGCTGCCTGCTGGTGGATGAGCTGGGTGAGGTCATCGACGGCGACAAGGTGATGGCGGTGTGCGCCGCGGACATGAAGCGCCGGGGCAAGCTCAACGGCAACACCATCGTGGCCACGGTGATGAGCAACCTGGGCCTCCATGAGTACTGCCGCAACAACGGCATCCGGCTGGTCTGCACCAGCGTGGGGGACCGGAACGTGCTGGAGGAGATGCTGCGCCACGATTACCGCATCGGCGGCGAGCAGTCGGGCCATACCATTTTTACCGAGCTGGAGACCACCGGCGACGGCGAGGTGACGGCGCTGCAGTTTTTGCAGGTGCTGGCCCGGTCCGGGGAGAAGGCGTCCCGGCTGGCGGGGTGCTGCGCCACCTATCCCCAGGTGCTGCTGAACCTGGAGGTTCCCCACACCAACCGCACCAAGGAGCGGATCATGGCCTCTCCGGAGCTGAAGGCGGAAGTGGAACGGGAAGAGGCCGCCCTGAACGGCAGCGGCCGCATTCTGGTCCGCGCCTCCGGCACGGAGTCGCTGATTCGGGTCATGGTGGAGGCGAAAACCGAGGAATCCGCCCGGGAGACGGCGGAGCGCCTGGTGAATTTTATAAAATCACTAAAAATCTGACGAATCAGCGGTGGATTTTTGATAATTTGCTTGACAATTCCGACAGTTGATAGGTATAATAGCTTATGTGTAATGGGACTGAGAACCGATTTGAACATCTGGAGACCTTGCCGGATGAGGAGCTTTGCCTCCTGGCACAGACGGGGGACCGTATGGCGGAGGAGCTTCTGGTGATGCGGTATTTCCGCATTGTCCGTACCTGCGCCCGTCCGTTTTTCCTCATCGGAGGAGACAGCGAGGATCTGACACAGGAGGGAATGATCGGCCTCATGAACGCCGTGCGGGAATATGACCCGGCCAAGACGGCGTCGTTCCGTACATTCGCAGAGATCTGCATTCGCAACCGGCTGTACTCTGTGCTCCGCTGGGCGGCGGGGGACAGACATTCTCCGCTGAATCAGTCGGTTCCTCTGGATACACCCTTCTTTGATAGTAATTCCTACACCTCTGGTACCAGTAATCTGGCTGAGCGCAACCCCGAGGATTTCGTGATTGAGCGGGAACGCGCCAAAAGCCTTTTATCCGGTGTCCGGAAACAGTTGTCCGAGTTCGAAGCGAAGATTTTGGGGTACTATTTGGACGGTCTTTCATGTCGGGAAATTGCCGGGGCAGTCGGCAGATCCCCAAAGTCCGTGGACAACGCTGTGCAGCGGATCCGTCGTAAGATGGCACAGCAGCTACTTTCCGGCGACATCAGCAGAAGCTGAGCGCAATATATTTTTCTTGATCAAAGAGAGGGTAATCAGTATGTACGAAGACAAGACTTTAGTTTGCAAAGAGTGCGGCCAGGAGTTCGTGTTTACCGCCGGTGAGCAGGAGTTCTACGCTGAGCGCGGCTTCCAGAACGAGCCCCAGCGCTGCAAGGCCTGCCGTGACGCCCGCAAGGCTGCCGCCCGTGGCCCCCGCGAGTATTTCACCGCTGTCTGCGCTGCCTGCGGCGGCGAGGCGAAGGTTCCCTTCGAGCCCAAGTCTGACCGTCCTGTCTACTGTAGCGAGTGCTTCGCCAAGATGAGAGAGCAGAGATAATCTGCACATATCTGTCGTCCGGAAGGCCGCCTGTGCTTTGCACAGGCGGCCTTTTTGCCCCGCTGCGGAAGAAAAAACCGGTGACGGCGGCCGGATTGCCGGCGTTGGCGGCCTTTTTTGCACTTTCTTCGGAAAATTGTAGGATTGTCAAACATATTGGACAGAGAACTCAAAAGGAGATAGCCAGCCAAGAGGCCTCATGGGAAAGTTGTTGGAACGGCGGTTATGGATGGCAAGCTGCTTTTCGAAGTCCGCAAGGGAGTAAAAGCTGTGGG
>NZ_JAXEBZ010000047.1:0-26915 GCF_034093755.1 Dysosmobacter sp.
CGGCTGCGGGGTGGTGTCCTTCGAGCTGAAGGGCGGGCGCGCCGCGGCGGAGGCCTTCATGAAGCACCTGAAGCTGGCGGCCATCGAGACCCATGTGGCCGACGCCCGCACCTGCTGCCTGAACCCCGCCACCTCCACCCACCGCCAGATGACCGACGAGCAGCTGGCCGCCGCCGGCGTCCCCGCGGGACTGGTGCGGATGTCCTGCGGCCTGGAAAACAGCGCCGACCTCATTGCCGATATTGCGCAAGCACTGGAGAAGGTGAACTGACATGCCCATTAAGATTCCCAACAACCTGCCGGCAGTGGAGACCCTCCACCGGGAGAATATCTTCGTCATGCCGGAGGACCAGGCCATCAGCCAGGACATCCGCCCCCTGCAGATCCTGCTGGTGAACCTGATGCCCAAGAAAATCCAGACGGAGACCCAGCTGTCCCGGCTGCTGGGCAACACGCCGCTGCAGATCGAGCTGGAGCTGGTGGCCCCCAGGAGCCATGAGCCCACCAACACGCCGCCGGAGCACCTGCAGGCGTTCTACAAGACCTTTGACGACGTGAAGGACCGCACCTTCGACGGCTGCATCATCACCGGCGCGCCGGTGGAGCTGATGCCCTTCGAGGAGGTGGACTACTGGCAGGAGCTGTGTGAGATCATGGAGTGGACCAAAACCCACATCCACAGCACCTTCCACATCTGCTGGGGCGCCCAGGCGGGCCTCTACTACCACTACGGCGTCCAGAAGCGGGAGCTGCCGGAGAAGATGTTCGGCGTGTTCCGCCACAACGTGGAGTACAAGCAGTCCATCCTGTTCCGGGGCTTTGACGACAGCTTTTACGTTCCCCACTCCCGCCACACCACCGTCAGCCGGGCGGACGTGGAGGCGGTGCCGGAGCTGCGGATTCTGGCCTCCTCGGCGGAGGCGGGCATCTACGCCGTGTTCACCAAGGGCGGCAAGCAGATCTTCATCATGGGCCACTCGGAGTATGACGGCGACACCCTGAAGCAGGAGTATCTGCGGGACGTGGCGGCGGGGAAGCCCATCGCCCTGCCCAAGAACTACTTCCCCTTTGATGACCCCCAGCAGGAGCCGATTGTGTCCTGGCGTGCCCACGCCAACCTGCTGTACAGCAACTGGCTGAATTACTTCGTCTACCAGACCACCCCTTACGATATTCAGGACATCCGCTACGGCAAGCGGACGGACCGGTGAGCAAAAGCCGCCGCAGGGAAACCCTGCGGCGGCTTTTTTGCGTTCTCCAAAGCGGCTTTGCCGCTTTGGAGAATAGGGGACCGCGGCCCGCTGCGCGCACTCGCTGCCTGCTTATGGCAGCCAGCTCGCACACTTGTGGGCCGAGAAGTGTTTTTCCCGACGTACACGCCGCCGGGAAAAACGGATTTCACTTTTTTCGCGCCTGCGGGCGCGAATTCTACGAAGTTTTTCAGTGGGTGGGGCACAGCTTTCCCAACAGCCAGTGGGAAAAGGGCGCGGCGGCGAACATGTTCCAGAAGAAGGCCATGGGGAAGTTCTTCAGCAGGGTTCCCACCCAGATGGCGGGCAGCTGGGTGATGGGGGCGCCTGCGAGGCAGACGTTGAACAGCAGCGACGCCGCCAGACTCATGGTGGGGCACATCACCGCCACCGTGCCCGCCTGGCGCAGCAGCCGGCAGAGGTAGGGGTTGTCCCGGCGGGGATCGCAGTGCCGGGCGGCGAAGGCGGCCCCCAGCCGGTTGCCCCACAGGTTGGAGAACAGGAACACCAGCAGCCCCATGTAAGAGGCCTCCTTCAGGGCGTCCCAGAACACCGGGTTGGTCATGTTGCTCAGACCTCCGGCGGTCATGTGGACCCCCTCCTTGATGGCCACGTTGTAAATCTCCATGCCGTAGGCCATGGCATAGGACATGATGAGTCCGAACAGGACCCCCTGGGCTTTCGTTTTGGGCATCGCTTTTTCCTCCGTTTTCTTTCTGTTTCGACCCGCCTGCCAAAAGAAAAAAGCGCGTGACCTCCCTCCCTGGGAGCGTCACACGCTTTGCGTCGGCTACACGGCAACTTCTTTTTTAGCACAAATTTTTTCCCGCCGCAAGCGTTTTTTCCTGCCGGGACGGAAAAAATCCCCGCCTGCCGGGAGGCAGGCGGGGATGCTTCCGGGGTGTCAGGCCAGCTCGAAGGCGGTGCGGACGAACTCGTCCACCTCCTCAATGGTGTCGAAGCAGGCGATGGCCACCTGGTTGCCCATGGTGCCCGCCAGGGCGTCAGGCATCCGGGTGAACAGTCTGGCGTGGCCGCCGCAGCGCTGCTGCAGCTCCGGCAGGGTCAGCGCGTAGTGGTTCTCGTCCCGCCGGCCGGCGTAGACGCAGTAGCTGTGGGGGCCGTCGTAGCGGTGGCGCAGCTCGTCAAAGGCCACCATGTCCGCCCAGATCTGATACACGTCGGCGCTCTGGCTGAAATTCAGCATGTCGGGGGTGAAGCCGCCGGCGGGGCGCATGTTTACCTCCAGGGCCACGATGTCGCCGGTTTTGCCCAGGCCGGGCTTGTCTGCCGTCAGGCGGAAGAACTCCAGGTGGAAGAAGCGGCTGGAGGCGCCGAAGGCTTTCAGGGTGGCCTTGCCGGCGGCCTCCACGTCGGCGGGCACGTCCTTGTCCACGTAGTAGTAGGTGGGCACGTGCTCGTTCACCATGTCCATGATGGAGTTGCGGGTGATGTGGCTGGCGGCGAACAGCACCTCGCCTCTGGAGTTGCACACGCCGTCATAGGTGGTGACCACGCCGGGGACGAACTCCTCCATCAGATAGGCCGCGTCGGGCTTGTCCCGGAAGAAGGCCGCCACGTCATCGTCGGATTTCAGCTTGTAGGTGGCAATGGCGCCCACGCCGTTGTCCGGCTTGGCCACCACGGGATAGCCCACCTCATGGGTGAAGGCCAGGGCGGCGGCCTGATCCGTCACCGGCAGGCACCGTGCGCAGGGGATGCCCGCCTTTTTGTAGTATTCCTTCATGGCCTGCTTGCTCTTGTAGCGGCCGATCTCGTGGGCTTTCAGACCGGTGGAGATGTTGAAGTCCGTCCGCAGTTGGGCGTCCTGCTCCAGCCAGTACTCGTTGTTGCTCTCCACCCAGTCGATTTTGCCGTAGTTGGCGGTGAAGTGGCCCAGGGCCCGCAGCACCTGGTCATAGTTCTCCAGGGTATCCACCTTGTAGTACTCCGTCAGGGCGGAGCGCAGGTCCGGGTGCAGCTGGTCATAGGGGCAGTCGCCCACGCCCAGCACGTTGACGCCGTTTTCCTTCAGCCGGATGCAGAACCAGCGGTAGGCCTCCGGGAAGTTGGGGGAAACAAACACAAAATTCATGATGATCCTTCTCTCTTCTTCAGGACTTTACAGCAAAATTATACCCTGATGCCCGGCGGTTTGCAAGGGGTGTGCTTGCCCTGATGCCGTTTTTGTGGTAGAATACCCCCAAAACACAGGAAAAACCCCTGAAAAGGAGCTGATCTGCGGTGCACACCGAATATCATAAGGAATACAGCCCCCGGCTGGGCCGGGACATGGAGTTCAAGGTCTACGGCCACGGCGGCAAGCCGGTGCTGGTCTATCCCTGCCAGAACGGCCGGTTCTTCGACTGGGAGGGCTTCGGCATGCTGGACACCCTGGGAGACTATCTGGAGGGGGGACGGCTCCAGCTGTTCACCGCGGACACCATCGACGCCGAGAGCGTCTCCGCCAAGGGGCAGGACCCCTGCGGCCGGGTGCGCCGCCATGAGGCCTGGTTCGGCTACATCACCGAGGAGCTGGTGCCCTGCATCCGGGAGATCAACGGCACCGGGCAGGACCTGCTGGTGACGGGCTTCTCCATGGGTGCCTACCATGCCGGAAACACCTTCTTCCGCCGGCCCGATATCTTTGACAGCCTCATCGCCCTCTCCGGTCTCTATGACACGGAGGACATGTACGGCGGGTACATGGACGAGGTGGTGTACGCCAACGATCCCTGCGCCAGCATTGCCAACATGCCGGCGGACCACCCCTACATCGATCTGTACAACCGCCGGAAGATTGTCATCTGCGTGGGCCAGGGGGCCTGGGAGGACCAGCTGCTGGCGGGCACCCGCCGGCTGGACGAGGTGCTGCGGCGCAAGGGCATCCACGCCTGGGTGGACTACTGGGGCTATGACGTGAACCACGACTGGCCCTGGTGGAAAAAGCAGATCCGCTATTTCCTGCCCTACGTGCTGGGCGAGGGCTGAGAGGAGGCGGCCATGAAATTTCAGTATACCCCTCAGCTGCGGGAGTACATGAGCAAGCGGAGCCGGACCACCGTGCTGGTGGAGCTGGTGGAGATTAACCACACGGACCTGGACGTGACGGAGTTCCACGTCCGGCTGGCGGACGAGAAGACGAAGGCCCACTTCCTGACGGAAAAGCGCTACCGCCGGGTGGAGACGGAGGAGGGGGACGTGCTGCTGCCGCCCCTGCCGCTGAAGGTGGAGGACACCGTCACCTTCGGCCTGAAATCCTTCCTGGGCTTCAAGTACCTGACCTGTCAGGGCATCAAGGTGTGAGACAAGAGCCGCGGACCCGTGGGTCCGCGGCTCTTTTGCGGCTTTTGGGGAAATTTTCAGCGGCGGAAGGTGCCGAACAGCCCCCGGACGATCTGCTTGCCCACTTCCCGGCCGATGGTGTTGGCGGTGGAGTTTACCGCCTTCTCCAGCGGCGTCTGCCGCCGCCGGGAGGAGGTGCTCCGGGAGGAAGTGGTCCGGGCAGGGGAGCAGGAGGTGGTTCTGGGGGCGGGCCGGGCGGCGGCACGGGCCTTTTCCCGCTCCCGGGCGGCCTTTTCCCGGGCCTCCCGCTCCGCCTGCTTGGCGGCTTCCTGTTCCGCCTGCTCCCGCAGCTCCGTCAGCACCTCGTAGGCGGACTCCCGGTCCTCCATCTCGGCGTACTTCTCCTGCAGGGGGCTGGCGTCGATGACGCCGCGCAGCGTCCCGTCCTCCACGGCACTCATGGAGCTGCGGGGCGGCAGGATGGCGGCCCGGTCCACCACGGAGGGGACGCCCTTCTCGTCCAGCACCGATACCAGCGCCTCGCCCACACCCAGGGCCTGCAGGGCCTCCTCGGTGTCGAAGGCCGGGTTGGCCCGGAAGGACCGGGCGGCGGAGCGGAGGGCCTTCTGGTCGTTGGGGGTGTAGGCCCGCAGGGCGTGCTGCACCCGGTTGCCGATCTGGCCCAGCACGCTGTCCGGCAGGTCGGAGGGGTTCTGGGTGATGAACCACACGCTGACGCCCTTGGACCGGATCAGCCGCACCACCTGCTCCACCTTTTCCACCAGCGCCTTGGGGGCGTCCTTGAACAGCAGGTGGGCCTCGTCAAAGAAGAACACCAGCTTGGGCTTGTCCAGGTCGCCGGCCTCCGGCAGCATTTCATACAGCTCCGACAGCATCCACAGCAGGAAGGTGGCGTACAGCAGCGGGTGCTGGAACAGCTCCTGGCACTCCAGAATGTTCATAACGCCCCGGCCGTCCTCCGCCCAGGCCACCCAGTCCGCCAGGTCCAGTGCCGGCTCGCCGAAGAAGATGTCGCCGCCCTCGTCCTCCAGCTCCAGCAGCGCCCGCTGGATGGCGCCCACGGACTGGGAGGAGATGTTGCCGTAGGTCAGCTTGTACTCCTTGGCGTTGTCGCCCACGTACTGCACCATGCTCCGCAGGTCCTTCAGGTCCAGCAGCAGGAGCCGGCGGTCATCGGCGATGCGGAACACAATCCGCAGCACGCCGCTCTGGGTCTCGTTGAGCCCCAGCAGGCGGCTCAGCAGCTCCGGGCCCATTTCGGAGATGGTGGTGCGCACCGGCAGGCCCCGCTTTCCGTACACGTCCCAGAACTCCGCCGGATAGGAGACGTAGCTGAAGTCCGTCAGGCCCATGGTGTCGATGCTGCGGCGGATGTGCTTGTTTTCTTTGCCCGGGGCGCACATGCCGGTGAGGTCGCCCTTGATGTCCGCCAGGAACACGGGAACCCCCATGTCGCTGAAGGACTCCGCCAGCAGCTTCAGCGTGACGGTTTTGCCGGTGCCGGTGGCGCCGGCGATGAGGCCGTGGCGGTTGGCCATGGAGGGCTCCAGGTAAATGGGAGCGCTTCCGGTGGCCAGCCAGATCTTGTGGGTATCTTTCAGGTACATGGAAAATACCTCCTTCTCGTTTTTACATCTGGATTCTACCATAAGAATGTCCGGCTGTCTACGGCGGAGCGGGGAAAGAACCGCCTCTGCGGAACTGCTGAAAGCGGCGGCCCCGGCAGCGGGGAAGATTGTGCAATTGGCATTGTTGACATTCTCCAAAGCTGGTGCTACGATTTTGTGCGATTTCGATGAAGTACGGAGGACCCTTATGGCTGACAATCGCGGAAAAGACCTGACTTCCGGCTCCCCCATGAAGCTGCTGGCGGCGTTTACGCTGCCGGTGCTGCTGGGGATGCTGTTCCAGCAGTTTTACAGCATGGTGGACACCCTGGTGGTGGGCAAATACCTGGGGGTGGAGGCGCTGGCAGGGGTAGGCTCCACCGGTGCCATCAGCTTTCTGGTGCTGGGGCTGTGCAGCGGCATCTGCTCCGGCTTTGCCATCCCCGTGGCCCAGAAGTACGGCCAGCGGGACGAGGCGGGGCTGCGGAAGTACGTGGGCAACATGATCTGGCTGGGGACGGTGCTGGCCCTGCTCATCACCCTGACCACCACGCTGCTGTGCCGCCGGACCCTCCTCTGGATGCACACCCCGGCGGATACCTTTGAATACGCTTACCGCTATATTTTCCTGATCTTTCTGGGCATCCCGGCCACCATGCTCTACAACCTGCTGTCCGGCATCATCCGCTCCCTGGGGGATTCCCGGACGCCGCTGCTGTTTCTCATCTTCTCCAGCCTGCTGAACGTGGCGCTGGATGTGGCCTTCATCGTGGCGCTGGGGATGGGAGTGTCCGGCGCCGGCTGGGCCACGCTGCTGAGCCAGCTGATCTCCGGGCTGTTGTGCCTGTGGTACATGGCCCGGAGCTTTCCGGTGCTCCGCCTCAGCGGGGCGGACCTGCGGCCGGACCGGCGATACGCCGCCAGGCTTCTGATGATGGGCCTTCCCATGGGCCTGCAGTACTCCATCACCGCCATCGGCAGCATTCTGCTGCAGACCGCCGTCAACGGCCTGGGGGCCGTGGCCATGGCCGCCGTCACCGCCGGCAGCAAGGTGGGAATGTTCGCCTGCTGCCCCTTTGACGCCATCGGCACTGCCGCCGCCACCTTCGCCGGGCAGAACCTGGGCGCCGGCAAGCCGGAGCGCATCCACGCCGGGGTGAAGGACTGCGCCCTCATCGGCACCGTCTATTCGGTGGTGATTCTGGGGGTGCTGTACCTGTGGGGCGGAAACCTGTCGGGACTATTTCTGGAGGCGGGCAGCGCCTCCGCCGGGGAGATTCTGGCCCTGAGCCGCCGGTATCTGCTGGCCAGCGCCCTGTTTTACGTGCCGCTGCTGTTTGTGAACCTGCTGCGCTTTACCATCCAGGGCATGGGCTACTCCAACCTGGCCGTTGCCGCCGGGGTGCTGGAAATGGCGGCCCGGGGTGTATTCGGCGTGTGCCTGGTGCCCTGGCTGGGCTTCACCGCCGTGTGCTTCGCCAGCCCCGCCGCCTGGATCATGGCGGATTTGTTCCTGTTTCCAGCCTATTTCCACTGCCTGAAAAAGTGGGGCTTCCGGCCGGGAAAACAGGCGGAGGAGAGGGCGGCCGCCCGCCCGGTTCCCGTCCCGGCGGCGGAGCGGCTGTAAACACGTCGCCCTGCCCCCCGCCGCAGCGGAAGTTTCTCCGTCGGCGAAACTTGCACCAAACAAAAGCAGCTTGCCATGCAAGCTGCTTTTTGTTTGGAAAGCATGAAGACTTTCGAGGTATTGACTTCCCGCTCCGCACACAACCCAACCGCGAACCCAGCGGAGCAGATCGCGGTTGGAAAGGAGGAGCGACGGAGTGAATGAGCGATGACTTTTTAAAATAAGTCTCTGTCCGAGATAAGTATTGGTGTGTATAACTGACCTTTTTATTCATTTTTTATGAATGCCCAATGAAAAGGAGCAAGGTGTATCGACCTTGCTCCTCCTATGGGATATACTATTCAGTTCAACAAATTGGAAGCTGTATTACTCACCAAACATAAGGAATAAGCCTGTATTTTGTTTCGTTGCAGTAATCACAATACCCGTCCAACTCTTCCATTAACATTTTTTCTTCATCCATAATTCTGAAAACAATTACAATGATTAGTGGTAAAGCAATAAGTATTCCGAGCAAAGAACCCAAAGAAAAAGGTGTTGCCAGAATGACTAATCCAGCGCCTAAATACATTGGATGACGCACCTTTGAGTATATTCCAGACTTGATAACCTTCTGATTGTCCATCACTTCTATCGCACGCGAGGCAAAAGTGTTCTCTTTGAAAACTTTGAATACAATGACAAAACCAGCAACGACACAAATATCGGCTATTAGCGAAACAGCAAATGGCAAAGTGCTCCATTTGTTTCGATAATCAATCACGGGAATAACAATCAAAGCAATAAACAACACCCCCGCGATGCTTTGACCTATTATCTGTTTCGGCCTTGTTTCCTGCGGAATGACTCTTCGTTCAATGAGTGCGGGGTCTTCTTTCAGAAAATATGTTGTGATTACAAGCGTTGGAGTGCAAAAAGAAATCCAGAAGAGCCACCCCAAGACAAACCTCCAATCATTTGCTATGCCAAAAATGAGTCCCAAAAGCACCAAAAAGAAAAACACAACTGATATATATGTCAATAAAAACAATTTGCTTTTTTTCATACTCTTTACCCTGCTAATTCAAGTTTGTCTAACTGTTTCTTTGTCTGTATAGACGAAAAGAACAGTAAAAAGTTCCGAACGATGGCTATATTATAGCATACTTCGGTCTATTTGTCTCATTCCAAAAACGAAATTTAAACTTTTTTTAGCCTAAAAGCCCTTTCAAGTCAAAGGAAATCGGCTTGTCCTTAAACTTGGCAAGCGGTATTTTCTTCGTCTGATTGGATAACAGAGTGATAATATCATAGGCTTGGTCAAGATAGGATTTGTCCTTGTTCTTTTCAATCCAATAGAACAGAGCCAAATAGTAGTCGAGGAACTTGGAACTAACACCGTGATACAGATACATAAAATCACTAATGTTGTGGTGGTAGCCGTTGATATGACCGAGACTGTACCCACCGCTTGTATGTTTTCCACTTGGGATTTGCTTTAAAGGTATCTTATGCTTGTTGGCTACCGTCTTATATGCTCTGTGGCTGTCTGTAACCAAAACAGTGTCTTTTGAGAAGTGAGTGACAAGGGCTTGTTCGATATGAGTTGGCTGTATTCTGCCGACACAAACAGTCTGCAAAAAGTGGTTTTTATCCCTGTCCACACAAGACAGACAGCATACTTGCTGATTGCTGATACCCCTCTTTTTCTTCTGCTGTTCGTTCAGAGTTTTTAGGACTTGAATGACTTTTTCTGTATCCATACGGTTTAGGGCATTAGAGAACTTCTCTTGTGACTGCAAATCATCTTTTTCAACAAAGTTCAGCAACTCGTTTCTATCCAACTTTGCATTTTTGTGGAGGGAATGCAAGAACTCAGTATCAAATCCTTGTTTCTCAACATATTCAAGTTTCTTATCTAACTTTCTATGGGTGTATGGCATTCTGCCAAGTGTACCCAAGAAGAACATAGGGTCTTTTATATCCTTGAAAGACAAGGGATAGTAATACTCGTCACTCTCTGCCAAACTTCTGAAATCGTCCTGATTGCTGACAAACTGATGGAGAACAGCACATATCCTATATCTGTTGTGTAATACTGTCTGTTTGTTGATACGGAGATTTTTGGCTATGGTACGGCAACTCTCACCTTGTAAGGTCAACTTGATAAACTCAATCCATTTGCCAATAGACATTTTGGAGCGAAAGGCAACTGTGCCGTTGGTATCTCCAAATGTCTTTTGACAATCCTTGCAGAAGTATCTCTGTCTGCCAGTTCTTGTTCCGTTCTTGATAACTTTGACAGAACCACAAATAGGGCAGACAACAGTATCCAAGTCTTGGTTTTGGGCATAACTTCTCCGTTCTCTGCAACATTGATAGAATACCTTTTCTTCCTTTGTCAGTTTGGATTTGGCACTCCGCTTTATTTGCAGAGCGGTCATTAACTCTTGGATTTGCTCGTCTGTGAAATCAGCAATAGCAATTTGTTTATGAATATCATTATAAGTTGAATTAAAATCAGACATAAAGTACCCCCACAAAATTGTTTTTGTAAGGGAATATAGTTTTTTATGTCAGCAGCAATTCTGTTTATGCATAATTATCTGTAAAAATGTATATTTTTTGCTCACCAATACTCATCTCGGACAGAGACTAAAATAAAAAGTCGTCGCGAACGATACGAAGTCCGCGACGACGTGGTGCGCCTGAAGGGACTCGAACCCACACGCTAAAAGCACGAGAACCTAAATCTCGCATGTCTACCAATTCCATCACAGGCGCGTATTTCATTTTCGGAACCGGGGGCCGGAAGCGGGAAGCTTCCGTGTCTGCCGGCTTTGCACGCCGGCAGATGTGACATTCATTATATCACGGCCTTCGGGCTTGAACAATAGGAAAATTTGCGATAGAATAAGCTGACTTTGCAGAAAGGGGGGGATTCACATGGCGACGCCAAAGGTGGCTGCCATCCATGACCTGTCCGGCTTCGGCCGCTGCTCCCTGACGGTGGCGCTGCCCGTCCTGTCCGCCATGGGGGTTCAGTGCTGCCCCCTGCCCACCGCCTTCCTGTCTACCCACACCGGCGGATTCGAGGGCTTTACCTTCCTGGACATGACGGAGGAGATGCCTAAGGCGGCCCGCCACTGGGCGTCCCTGGGCCTCCGGTTTGACGCCATCTACAGCGGCTTTCTGGCCGGCCGGCGGCAGATCGGCATTGTGGCGGACTTCATCCGCACCTTCCGGACGCCGGAGACCCGGGTGATTGTGGACCCGGTGATGGGGGACGACGGCTCCATCTACCAGACCTACACCCCGGAGCTGTGCGCCGGAATGGCGGAACTGGCGGAGCTGGCGGATGTCGTCACCCCCAACCTGACGGAGGCAGCGCTGCTGCTGGGCTGGGACTACGGTTCTCTGTTCCGCCCCGGCGGCCGACAGGACCCGGACCGGCTGCGCCGGGCGGCGGAACTGCTGAGCCGGAACGGGAAGCGGTCCGTGGCCCTCACCGGGGTGTCGGAGGCGCCGGGGCGCACCGGCGCGCTGTGCTATGACGCCCGCTCCGGCAGTCTGGAGACCATCCAGACGGATTTCGGTGCCCATCCGCTGCTGGGCACCGGCGACATTTTCGCCAGCGTCCTCACCGGCGCGCTGGTGAAGGGGGCCTCCCTGGGGGAGGCGGCCCGGCAGGCGTCGGAGTTTATCCGGGCCTGCGCGGAGCGGACGGTGGCGGAGGATCTCCCGCTGCGGGAGGGCGTGGATTTTGAGCCTCTGCTGGGGCTGCTGACGGACAAGGAGGGGACGCTGTGAGCCGGATGCCGGATATCAGACAGGTGAGCTGGGGCTATTACCGGATGCAGATCGGCTTCTGGGGGATGCTGGGGTCCTTCAACGGCTTCCAGACCGCCATCGTGCTGGACCGGGGCTTCACCAGCGGACAGGCCGGCATTTTCATGGCGGCGTCCTGCCTGTCGGGCATTCTGTGCCAGCCCATCCTGGGCAACTGGGCGGACCGCCACCCGGAGGTGTCCCTGAAGTGGCTGTTCGCCGCGCTGATGGCGCCGGCGGTGGCGCTGAACCTGCTGTTCTACTGGACCCGCCCGGCGTTTGCGCCCACGCTGCTGATTTTCCTGCTGCTGGGCGTGCTGGAGCTGAACTCCTACCCCATCATCGACTCCATGGCCATGCAGTATATCAACACCGGCATGGACGTGCCCTACAGTCTGGGCCGGGGTCTGGGAGCCTTTTCCTACGCGGTGGTGTGCGTAGTGGAGGGCCAGCTGACGCAGCGGCTGGGGGTCCAGTCGGCGCTGCTGATCCACTTCGCGCTGCAGCTGGTGATGATCGGCTTCTGCGCCCTGTTTCCCTCCTTCCCCAAGGAGGCGCTGCCGCCCCGGGAGGAGCAGGCCCGGCCCCATTCCGCCTGGCAGCTGCTGCGGAGCAACAAGCCCTTCTCGCTGATGCTGGCGGGCTGCTTTTTCGGCATGGTGGCGGTGATGCCCATTGTCAGCTTCCTGGTGAACATGGTGGAGGCCAAGGGCGGCGACAGCGGCGACCTGGGTCTGGCGCTGTTCCTGATGGCGGCGTCGGAGCTGCCGGCGGCCTTCGTGTTCCAGTGGCTCCGCCGGCGGATGAGCAGCCAGCGGATTCTGCTGCTGTCCATCGTGTTCATGATTCTCAAGCCCTTGCTGTTCATGGCCTCCGGCAGCCTCACCATGCTGCTGCTGGTGCAGCCCATCCAGCTGTTCGGCTACGGACTGTTCACCCCCGCCAACGCCTACTTCGCCAACGAGAGCGTGGCGCCGGAGGACCGGGTGCAGGGCCAGTCCCTGAAGTCCCTGCTGACCAGCGGACTGGGCAACGTGGTGGGCAGCCTCCTGTCCGGCTTCATTCTGGACTGGGGCGGTGTCAACGCCATGCTGACGGTGTGCGCCCTCAGCGGCTGCGTCGGACTGGGCTTCGGCATCGCGGCGGTGCGCTGTGTAAAAGAACCATAAAAACGATGAAAATTCCCCGGAGAAGTTCTCCGGGGAATTTTTTACCACTTCCAGCCATCGGGGGAGGAGATGCCGTCAAAGCTGTCCGGCCAGGTCAGTTCCTGCTGCCCGTCCCGGTTTCCGATGATATAGGGGACGTCGCTGAACACCAGCGTCCGGTTATATTCGTCCGTCACCACGGCGGCGAACCGCAGCTCGTCGTCGCCGGACATGGGCACCGCCGTCTCCGGGAAATGGAAACAGTCCGAGTCGGGGGGCAGGTCCAGCCAGCCCGGTGTCTCGCAGGGCTCCGCCCAGGCCACCAGCTGCCGGTTCCGGAACAGACCCACCCGGATGCCGGCCAACTCCGACCGGCCCACGGCGCTGTTGACGGCGTCAATGGAGCTGCCGCTGCTCACCGCGACCTCCAGATCCGGAACGGTGACGGCGCCGTTTTCCACCGGCAGGAACAGGGTGTCATACACGTTCACATCCAGGTTGGAGGGAAAACTGTTGGTGTACAGACCATCGTACTGGTCCAGCAGCTGGGTCTGCCGGGTGCCGTCGGGGTAAGTGAACACCACCGAGAGGGTGATGCTGTCCGTCAGACGCACGGTCAACGGGGCGGAGAATTTTCCGTCGGGGCCAAGGCTGGCGGGAATAAAAGCGGTTCCGCCGCCGGCGCAGGTGGTAAATTCCGCCGACATACCCTCTACATAGGTTTTTGGTACGGCATAGGCCTGAAACTGGATGATGCCCTCTTTCAGATTCGCACCGATAATCTCTGTGCCGTAGTCGGCGGTCAGGTCGTTCTGGGATTTCAGCACCTCCTCCACCCGGTTGGAGATGGAGTCGATCTGCCCGGCTACGCTGCGGTCCACCCGGCTGATCTGGTTCTGCAGGTCATTCTGCAGGTTGTCATAGCGGCTGTTCAGTCGGTCCAGCTTGCCGTTCAGGGTGATCAGCACCCCGCACAGGCACACCGCCGCCGCGGCGACAGCAATTTTCACCAGCCGCCTCCGCCGGGGCGGGACGGGCTTCGGCAGGGCGGCGATGTACCGCTCCGCGATCTCCTCCGCCAGCTTCAGCTGCTGCTCTGTCAGCTCCTGGGGCGGCTGCTCCTGGGGCGCGGCGGGTTCCTCCACCCCCAGCAGCCAGCCCACGGTGACGCCGAACAGCTTCGCCAGGGCCACCAGCTTGTCAATCTCCGGCAGGGCGGTGTCGGACTCCCACTTGTAGATGGACTGGCGGGATACCCCCAGCCGTTCCCCCAGCGCCTCCTGGGAGAGGCCCTGCTCTTTTCGCTTCTGGGCGATGCGCTGCCCGATGGTCATGGGATCACGTCCTTTCTCATGCCGGAGCGTACCACGGCGGGGGTTGGATTTGCCACCAACCGGCGGGCGATTTTTGTCAACCCACGGTTAGCAGGGCCGGGAAATCCTTGCGGTATAAGAAAGCCCGGCCTGCTGGGCAGGCCGGGCTTCTGATGCGGACGGCAAAGAGCAAGGCGGTGTGTCGCTTTCCCGGTCCGTGACTTCAGTGAATCCTTATGGTTAAAAAACCGCACATCCCGCAAAAATGGGGGCATACATACAGATGGACGTCCGTGCAGGCCTGCCTGCGCAGGGGTACTTATACTCCACCGACCTTGCCGCTGTCAGTATACCACACCGCGTGGCCGGGTTCAACCCTCTTCCGGTTTATTTTTGATCCGCGGCGCAAAGCCCATTTCTTCCATCTCCAGCCGGAATCTCTTGGGCAGGGTGATCTGCTTTACCCGCCCCTTCTCCCACATGGAGTCATCCATGTAGACGGAATACACATTGTAGGAGTCCAGCACAGCGTCCGGCAGCGCCGCGGCAATGTACTTCATGGGCAGCTTCACATCCCGCTCCAGCGCAAGCCCCATCAGACTGCCGCCGCCCCGCCAGCTGTCGAAAAATCCGGCCCGGCCCCTGCGGTCCAGCACCACATAGCCGTTCCACCGGCGGGTGCGCCGGCCCCACTGCACCGCGGCCTGGATCAGCATGGCCTGCTCCAGTGTCATCTCCGCCAGAAAGCAGAGCTGGTTTTCACAGGTGGTCTCGTGCCATGCCTCATAGGCGGCGCTGCGGAGATACCCCTGCAGCCCGTTCTTCGGATTGGTGATCCGGTGCAGTGCGTCGGCCAGCTCCGCCTTGGTGTGGCCCTGCTGCTTGGTCAGCCAGACGATGCCGGCCCTGTCGTACAGCCGGTAGCCCACGCCGTACACAGAACCGTCATAACCGGGGGACAGGGTGTTCAGACTGTAATCACTGCCGGCGTCCCCGGTATCCACCAGAATGTCGCAGCGGCAGCGCCGGTCCAGATACTCCCGCACCGGCAGGCAGACCCGCGCCAGCCCGGCCAGCTCCTCCGGCGAAAGCTCCGGCGCCTCCAGCTGCCCGGCCAGCGCCTCCAGCTCCCGGCGGGCCAGCTGCTCCATCAGGGCGTCAAAGTTCTGCCTGGGCTGTTGGCTCCAGCCGGTGCCGTCAAAAAAGATCTGCTTCAGCTCCGGCTGCTCCAGCTCCCGGAACGGCGGACAGATGCGGAACGTTCCGTCGGAATCCCGGTGATACCCCAGACGTTCCAGTCCGGAGGCAAGCTGTTCTCTGCGCTGCGAATCCATGGTGGTTCCCTCCCTGAAAGATGATTCTCTACAAAATAGCACACTTTTTCCGGCTTTGCAACACTGCCGCGGGGGACAGGGAAAAAAGGAGCGCCGGACGGCGCTCCTTTCCGCGATGTTACGGGTTGGAATCTCCGGAAGGGCCGTCGGAGGCGTCCTCCGGCGATGCTTCCGGCTCTCCGGCGGGAGATTCCGGTTCCTCTGCCGGGTCCTCCGGGGTTTCGGCGGGGGCCTCGATCTTCCGGGAGATCATGTGGACCTTTCTGGCGGGGGCCTCGATGCCCTCGGGGCGGGAGGCGGTGGAGGCGTAGGCGTTCTCCTCCAGCTCCGGGTCCCGGCCCTCGATGATGGCCACCATCTCCCCGCCGGTGATGGTCTCCTTCTCCAGCAGGTAGGCCACCACCTTGTCCATATCCTCCCGGTTGGCCTTCAGGATGGACACGGCCTCCTTGTAGCACTTGTCCAGAATCTCCTTCACCGCCCGGTCCATCTGGGCGGCGGTGTCCTGGGCGCAGTCCATGCCGTAGCCGCCGTCCAGATACTGGCTGCGGCGGGAGGCCAGGGCCATCATGCCGAACTCCTCGCTCATGCCGAACATGGCCACCATGTTCCGGGCCACGTTGGTGGCGTCCTGAATGTCCTGGGAGGCGCCGTTGGTCATGGTGTTCATCACCACTTCCTCGGCGGCCCGGCCGCCCATGGACACGGTGATCTTGGCCATCAGCTCGTCTTTGGTGCGCAGCTCCGTCTTGTCCTCCTCGGGCATCAGCAGGGTGTAGCCCAGAGAGCCCTGGGTGTGGGGGACGATGGTGATCTTCTGCACCGGCTCGGTGTTTTTCTGCTTATAGGCCACCATGGCGTGACCCACCTCGTGGTAGGCCACCAGCTTTTTCTCGAACTCCGTCAGGACGCTGCCCTTCTTCTCCGTGCCGGCGATGACCAGCTCGAAGGCGGCCAGGAAGTCCTCCTGGGACACCAGCTTGCGGCCCTTGCGGACGGCCCGGAGGGCGGCCTCGTTCACCAGATTGGCCAGGTCCGCGCCCACGCAGCCGGCGGTGGCCAGAGCCACCTTTTTCAGGTTCACGTCCTCCCCCAGCTTGATGTTGCGGGTGTGAACCTGCAGCGTGGCCAGACGCCCCGCCAGGTTGGGCCGGTCGATGACGATGCGCCGGTCAAACCGGCCGGGACGCAGCAGCGCCTGGTCCAGCACCTCGGGGCGGTTGGTGGCCGCCAGCAGGATGATGCCCTTGGTGGGGTCGAAGCCGTCCATCTCCGCCAGCAGCTGGTTCAGGGTCTGCTCCCGCTCGTCGTTGCCGCCCATGCGGTTGTCCCGGGATTTGCCGATGGTGTCGATCTCGTCGATGAACACAATGCAGGGGGCCACCTTGCTGGCCTCCTTGAACAGGTCCCGGACCCGGGAGGCGCCCACGCCCACGAACATCTCCACAAAGTCGGAGCCGGAGATGGAGAAGAAGGGCACGTTGGCCTCGCCGGCCACGGCTTTGGCCAGCAGCGTCTTGCCGGTGCCCGGAGGGCCTACCAGCAGCGCGCCCTTGGGCAGCTTGGCACCGATCTCCGTGTACTTTCCGGGGTTGTGGAGGAAGTCGATGATCTCCGTCAGGGACTCCTTGGCCTCGTCCTGGCCGGCCACGTCCCGGAAGGTGACGCCGGTGGACTTCTCCATGTAGACCTTGGCGTTGGCCTTGCCCACGCCGCCGATGCCGCCGATGCCGCCGCCCCGCTTGGCCATGATGCGGGCGAGCAGGGAGAACATCAGCATGATAAACGCGAAGGGCACCACGTAGCTCAGCAGGATGCTGAGGGCCATGGGCATCTGGGCCTTGTGGGGCTGGGTGTACTCCACGCCGTGCTGGTCCATCAGGGGGATGAGGCTTTCGTCGTTGGCCCAGCGGTGGGTGTAGAACTCCACGGACCCGGCCTTGTACTCCTTGCCCTCGCTGTCGGTGTAGACGTAGTCCTTGTCCGGGGTGATCATCAGCAGACCCGTCTCGGAGTCGTATTCCACCCGTTCGATCAGGTCCTCCTCCACCATGGTCTTGAACTCGCTGTAATCCACCTCCACCTGGGTGGAGGCGTCCATGGACTGGTTCATGTAGGTTCCGGCGGAGCTGAACAGCACCGTCAGGATCAGTGCCCAGGCCACCAGGGTGAACACGCCCCGCATGTTGCTGCCGTTCTTGCCGCCCTGGGGCTTTTTGTTGTCGTTCTGGTTCATTCCATTACTCCTTTCCGGGCGGCAAAGGGGACAAACGGGCCGCCCAGAGTAATGGAAGTATAACACACAACGCAGTCGCTCACAAGGACGGGGGACGGATTTTTGATGAAATTTCTGTGAATTTACTTTATTGTAACGCCGCCCTATGGTATACTGATGGCTATATGTGAGAAACCTCCGCCCGGCGGCGGAGGGGGAAAAGGAGAAACCATGGACAACGAGAAGAGAAAGCTGCCGGAGGCGGAGGCCGACGGCGTCATCGAGGGCCGCAACGCCGTCATTGAGGCGCTGCGGGCCGGCGTCACCATCGACAAGATCTATGTCATGAAGGGGGAGACCGACGCCACCCTGGGCCACATCGCCTCCACCGCCCGGGCCAAAGGCATCGTGGTGGTGGACGCCGACCGGCGGAAGCTGGACGGCATGAGCCGCACCCACGCCCACCAGGGCGTCATCGCCCTGGCCGCCGTCCGGGCCTACACCACGGTGGAGAGCATGCTGCGGACCGCCGCCGACAGGGGGGAGCAGCCGCTGCTGGTGGTGTGCGACGAGATTTCCGACCCCCACAACCTGGGGGCCATCATCCGCACCGCCGAGTGCGCCGGCGCCCACGGCGTCATCATCCCCAAGCGCCGCTCCGCCGGCCTCACCGCCGTGGTGGGCAAGACGTCCGCCGGCGCGGTGGCCTACATGCCGGTGGCCCGGGTGCCCAACATCCCGGCGCTGCTGAAGGACCTGAAAAAGCAGGGCGTGTGGGTGTTCGGCACCGCCGCCGACGGCAACACCACCCTCTACGGCGCGGACTTGAAGGGCCCCGCCGCCATCGTCATCGGCAGCGAGGGGGACGGCATGAGCCGTCTGGTGGCGGAGAACTGCGATTTTCTGGTGAGCATCCCCATGAAGGGGAGAATCAGCTCCCTCAACGCCAGCGCCGCGGCGGCCATTCTGCTCTACGAGGCAGTGCGCCAGCGGATGGGCTGAGCAGACCAACAGACCGGGAGAGACGGGAATGGCCGACAGGAACGGAAAAAGTGGATATGACGACGTTCTGGACCAGGCCCGGGACCTGATCCGGGACGCGGACAGCGCCGGGGAGGAGTACTCCCTGGAGGAGATTCTGGCGGAGTACGGCGGCGGCACGGAGCGTCAGCTGCTGCGGGACGCGGTGCCGGAGGAGACTGCCCCGGAGGAAACCGTGCCGGCGGAGCCGGAAGGGGAACCGGCGGCGGAGGACACCGTCCCCCTGCCGGAGCTGAAGCCGGCCCGGAAGGCGCCGGAGCCGCCCCGGAAGCCGTCCCCTCCGCCGAAGAAGGAACCGGAGATTCCGCCGCCGCCCCGGCCCCTCACCATGGAGGAGATGGTGGGGCGCACCGTGGACCAGGTGATGGAGGAACAGGCGGCCGCGGCGCCGGCAAAGCCCCGCCGGTGGCTGTTTTCCCGCCGCCCGGTGGAGGAGACGGAGGAGCTGCCCCCGCCGCCGGAGCCGGAGGAGGAAGAGCCGGAGGAGGAACCCATCGGCCCGGAGCCGCCTCTGGACGAGGCGGCCTCGGAGGCCCGGCGGGCGGAGAAGAAGCGGCGGGAGATGCTGCCTGCCGCCTGGTGCGTCACGGCGCTGCTGGCGGGGCTGCTGGCGGCGGATAGCCGGGGCGTGGAGATCCCCGCCTGGACCGGGGACACCCGATTGCAGACCATTGTGTTTCTGGCGGCGCTGGCGCTGGTGAACCTGTGCTGCCGGGGCGTGTTCGCCCGGGGCTTCCGGCTGCTGGCCCGCCGGCGGTGCTCGGCGGAGCTGGTGACCTCCCTGGCAGCCCTGGTGACGGCGGGGGACTGTGCCGCCGGGCTGCTGCTGCCCGGACGGACGGCGGCGCAGCCCTATGCGCTGCCGGTGTGCGCGGCGCTGTGCTGCGCCCAGTGGGGCCTTGTGCTGCGGGAGAAGGGATTGTATGACGCCTACCGGGCGGCGGCCATCACCACGGAGCCGCCCTATCTGGTGACGGACCTGCCCCAGGGCACCGGAAAGCAGCGGGGCCGGGTGGAGGGCTTTTATCAGGACAGCGTGGCCGATGACCTGTCCCAGAAGTGGCAGACGGCGCTTTTGCCGGTGATTCTGGTGGGAACGCTGGTGTTCGGCGGCCTCACCTCCCTGGGGAAGGGCCGGGGGGCGGACTTCCTGCTGTGCTGGTCCGCCGTTCTGGCGGCGTCGGCCTCCCTGGCGCTGCCCCTGTCCTGGAGCCTGCCCTGGTCCCGGCTGTCGGCCCAGCTGCAGAAAAGCGGCTGCGCCCTGGCGGGCTGGGGCGGCGCGGCGGCCATCAGCCGCCGCCGGACCATGGTGCTGACGGACCTGGACCTGTTCCCCCCCGGCTCGGTGCAGCTCAACGGCATCAAGGTCTACGGGGAAAAGGTGCCCCACGCGGTGTCCTACGCCGCGTCGCTGGTGCGGGCCGCCGGCAGCGGCCTGGAGCGGCTGTTTGACGAGCTGCTCCGCAGCGAGGGGGGGCACTACCGGGAGCTGAGCGATTTCAGCTTCTACGAGGAGGGCGGCTGCTCCGCCGTCATCCGGGGTGAGAGCGTCCTGCTGGGCACCGCGCCCTTCCTGCGGAAGATGGACGTGCGCCTGCCGGGCAACCTGAACCTGCAGACGGGACTGTATCTGGCGGTGGACCGGCAGCTGGTGGCGGTGTTCGCCGTGAAGTACAAGCCCCCGGAGAACGTGGACTGGGCGCTGCGGATGCTGCGCCGCAGCCGCATCACCCCCATTCTGGCCTCCCGGGACCCCAACATCACCCCGGCGCTGCTGAAGCGGAAGTTCAGCCGGGCTGTGAAGGTGGAGTATCCGCCCCTGGCCGCCCGGCTGGCGCTGTCGGAGCTGGAGCAGGGAAGGGGCCGCCCCCGGGCGCTGCTGCTGCGGGAGGGCCTGCTGCCCTACGCCGAAACGGTGGCCGGCGCCCACCGGCTGCGCCGCGGCGTCAGCCTCTGCACCCAGCTTTCGCTGCTGGGCAGCGGCGCGGGAATGCTGCTGGCCTACTACCTCTGCTCCGCGGAAGCCCTGGCGCTGATGACGCCGCTGATGCTGCTGGCCTTCCAGCTGCTGTGGCTGCTGCCGGTGGTGCTGCTGACGGCGTGGACGGTGCGGTACTGAGGCGGTTAACCGATTTCAGCCGGAGAAAAAACGGAAAAACAGGGACCCGCGGCGGTGAAGGGAGGGAAAATTTCCCCTCTCTTTCCCCGCGGGCCCCTGTTTTTTCTGCGTCTGTCACAAATTTACACCGGCTTTTTTCGGCCTCCTGCCCAAAATGTTGAACCTGCCAAAATTTTGATTGTATTGCCCGCTGAATTGTTGTATAATTTCTACATTGGGCGGAGCACGCCCAAAATACGACCTCGTTTCCGGCTTTGCCGGTGAACAGCGGAACCCGAAGTTAAGGAGAGGAACGAACATGAGCTATTCTGTACAAAACATCCGCAATGTCTGTCTGCTGGGCCACAGCGGCAGCGGCAAGACCGCCCTGGCGGAGAGCCTGCTTTACATGACCGGCGCCATTGAGCGCATGGGCAGAGCTGCGGACGGCAACACGGTCTGCGACTACGATCCCGAGGAGACCAAGCGGAAGATTTCCATTTCCGCCGCCGTGGCGCCTCTGGACTACAAGGGCTGCAGAATCAACGTGCTGGATACTCCGGGTGCGTTCGACTTCTCCGGCGAAGTGATGGAGTCCCTCCGGGCCGCCGACGCCGCCATCATCGTCTGCTCCGCCAAGGACGGCATCTCTGTGGGCCTGGAGAAGGCGTGGAAGTACTGCGAGGAGCGGAACATGCCCCGCTTTGTCTATATCTCCAAGACCGATGAGGACAACAGCGACTACAACGCCACCTTCGACGCCCTGCGGGAGCGGTTCGGCAAGAAGATTGCCCCCATCGTGGTCCCCATCTGGGACGGCGACAAGAAGGTCACCGGCATCATCGACGTGCTGAACAAGCGCGCCTATGAGATGCACAACCTGGAGCGGGTGGAGATTGAGGTTCCCGCCGACAAGGAGGACGTCATCACCGAGTTCAACGACGCCCTGAAGGAGTCCGTGGCCGAGACCTCCGAGGAGTTCATGGAGAAGTTCTTCGGCGGCGAGGATTTCACCTACGCCGAGATGATCCAGGGCCTGCGCCAGGGCGTCCGGGAGCTGTCCATGTTCCCCGTGCTGTGCGGCTCCGCCGTCAACTGCATGGGTTCCCTGATGCTGATGGACCACATCGTGGACCTGCTGCCCAACCCCATGGAGGGCAACTATCACAAGGCCACCCGTCAGGACGGCGAGACCGAGGAGTTCGTGGTCTCCCCCGGCGGCGTGCCCACCGCCTTCGTGTTCAAGACCGTCTCCGACCAGTACGGCAAGTACTCCTTCGTGAAGGTCCTGTCCGGTGAGATCAAGGCCGATATGCCCCTGGTGAACAGCCGCACCGGCGCCGCCGAAAAGCTGGGCCGCCTGTACGTCATGCGTGGCAAGAAGGCCGTGGAGGTCAAGGAGCTGTCCTGCGGCGACATCGGCGCCATCGGCAAGATGGACAAGGTGAAGACCGGCGACACCCTGTGCGACACCCGTAAGGTGGTCGCCCTGAAGAACATCCCCTTCGCCGAGCCCTGCTACTCCGTGGCCATCGCCCCCAAGACCCGCGGCCAGGAGGACAAGATCGCCCAGGGTCTGGCCCGCCTCAACGAGGAGGACCCCTCCTTCTCCGTCACCAACAACGCCGAGACCCACCAGATGGTCATCTCCGCCGCCGGCGATATGCAGGTGGACGTGCTGGTGTCCAAGCTGAAGAGCCGCTTCAACGTGGAGGCTGAGCTGAAGCCCGTCCGCGTGGCCTACCGTGAGAAGATCCGCAAGACCGTCCAGAAGCAGGGCCGCCACAAGAAGCAGACCGGCGGCAGCGGCCAGTTCGGCGACGTGTGGATCCGCTTCGAGCCCCAGAGCGAGCAGGATGATATGATCTTCGCCGAGGAAGTGTTCGGCGGCTCCGTGCCCAAGAACTTCTTCCCCGCCGTGGAAAAGGGCCTCCGGGAGGCTTGCGTCCACGGCCCCCTGGCGGGCTATCCCGTGGTGAACCTGAAGGCCGTCCTGTACGATGGCTCCTATCACCCCGTGGACTCCTCCGAAATCGCCTTCAAGACCGCCGCTCAGCTGGCCTTCAAGGCCGCTCTGCCCGAGGCCAGCCCCGTTCTGCTGGAGCCGGTGGGCGAGCTGAAGGTCACCGTGCCTGACAGCTACATGGGCGACGTTATCGGCGACCTGAACAAGCGCCGCGGCCGCGTGATGGGCATGGATCCCACCGGCGACGGCGAGCAGGTGATCACCGCCGAGGTTCCCATGGCCGAAATGGGCAGCTATGCCATCGACCTGCGGTCCATGACCCAGAGCCGCGGCACCTTCGTGTTCCACTTCGTCCGCTATGAGGACTGCCCCCCCGCGGCCCAGGAGAAGGCCATCGCCGAGGCGAAGGCCATGGCCGAGGAATAATCCGAACATTTCCCAGCACAAAGGACTGCCTCCGGGCAGTCCTTTGTGCCGGGGAAAATGCATGAGTTTAATGAAAAAAAGTTTCGCTTTGTTGCGAAAGCAACTGTTCAAACAAGGACTTTTCCGATATACTAAAGCCAGTCTGAGAGGTCCGAAAGGAAAAACAGAAAACGATAATATTTGAATATAATATTTAAGGAGGAAATCATTATGAAGAAATGGGTCTGCCAGGTTTGCGGTTATGTTTGGGAGGGCGAGACTGCCCCCGAGAAGTGCCCCCAGTGCGGTGTTCCCGGCTCCAAGTTCACCGAGCAGAAGGGTGAGATGAGCTGGGCTGCCGAGCACGTTGTGGGCGTGGGCAAGTCCTTCGGCGCCGACGTGCCCGAGGAGGTCCAGAAGGAGATCATCGACGGTCTGAACGCCAACTTCATGGGCGAGTGCACCGAGGTTGGTATGTATCTGGCCATGGCCCGCGTGGCTCATCGCGAGGGCTATCCCGAGATCGGTGAGTATTGGCGTCGCGCCGCTCTGGAAGAGGCTGAGCACGCTGCCAAGTTCGCCGAGCTGCTGGGCGACGTGGTGACCGACTCCACCAAGAAGAACCTGGAGATGCGGGTTGAGGCCGAGAACGGTGCCACTCTGGGCAAGTTCGAGCTGGCCAAGCTGGCCAAGAAGTACAACCTGGACGCCATCCATGACACCGTCCACGAGATGGCCCGGGATGAGGCCCGCCACGGCAAGGCTTTCGCCGGCCTGCTGAAGCGCTACTTCTGATTATCAACCGGTTCAAACGCTGCGGGCTGGGTGGGAGCGAATCCTGCCCAGCCCTCTTTCAACGAGGCGGTTTTATGGATACGAAGGCACTTTACAATATGACCTACGGCCTGTTCCTGCTGACCGCCCGGGAGGACGGGCAGGACAACGGGTGCATCATCAATACGGCGATCCAGGTGGCCAGCGACCCCACCCGCATCTCCGTCGCGGTGATCCGCAAGAACAGGACCTGCGACATGATTCTGAACACCGGTGTGTTCAATGTCTCCGCCATCTCCGTGGACGCTGAGTTCCCGCTGTTCCAGCGGTTTGGCATGCAGTCCGGCAGAGACGTGGATAAGTTCAGCGGCTTTGCGGATGTGGCCCGCAGTGAAAACGGGCTGTACTATCTGACGAAGCAGGCGAATATGTACCTCTCCGCCAAAGTGACGGAGCACTTTGATCTGGGCAGCCACATCCTGTTTGTGGGCGAGCTGACGGACGCGGTGCGGCTGTCGGAGGCGGCCTCCTGCAGCTACAGCCACTACCAGAGCAGCATCAAGCCCCGGCCCAGGCGGGCGGAGAAAAAGCAGTGGGTCTGTTCGGTCTGCGGCTATGTCTACGAGGGCGAAACCGTGCCGGAGGACTTCCTGTGCCCCCTCTGCCACCACGGCAAGGAGGACTTTGTCCTGGTGGGCGGCGAGGCGGCTAAGGCGGAACCGGCTGCTCCGGCGGCGGAGACCGGCGGGAAGAAGTGGGTCTGCCAGGTTTGCGGTTATGTTTGGGAGGGCGAGACTGCCCCCGAGAAGTGCCCCCAGTGCGGTGTTCCCGGCTCCAGATTCAGCGAGCAGAAGGGTGAGATGAGCTGGGCGGCCGAGCACGTTGTGGGCGTGGGCAAGTCCTTCGGCGCCGATGTGCCCGAGGAGGTCCGCAAGGAGATCATCGACGGCCTGAACGCCAACTTTACCGGCGAGTGCACCGAGGTGGGCATGTACCTGGCCATGGCCCGTGCGGCCTGCCGCGAGGGCTATCCCGAGATCGGCGAGTACTGGCGCCGCGCCGCTCTGGAAGAGGCGGAGCACGCCGCCAAGTTCGCCGAGCTGCTGGGTGACGTGGTGACCGACTCCACCAAGAGGAACCTGGAGCTGCGGGTGGAGGCGGAGAACGGCGCCACTGCCGGCAAGTTCGAGCTGGCCAGGCTGGCCAAGCAGTACAACCTGGACGCCATCCATGACACCGTCCACGAGATGGCCCGGGACGAGGCCCGCCACGGCAAGGCCTTCGCCGGTCTGCTGAAGCGCTATTTCTGATTTCAGACACGCCTCAGGGCAGCCGCCGCTGCCCTGAGAAAGAAAAAGAGAAAGAGGTATTTATCATGGATCAAAAAGTGCAGGATCTGCTGATGCAGCAGGTGAACAAGGAATTCTACAGCGCCTATCTGTATCTGGATATGGCCAACTACTTCATCGACAACGATCTGGACGGCTTCGGCAACTGGTACACCATCCAGGCCCAGGAGGAGCGGGACCACGCCATGCTGTTCATCAAGTATCTGCAGAACAACAGCGTGGCCGTCAAGCTGGACGCCATCGCCAAGCCGGACAAGGTGTTCAACGATCCCATCGACCCGCTGCTGGCCGGTCTGGAGCATGAGAAGTATGTGACCTCCCTGATCCACGACATCTATGACGCCGCTTACAGCGTCAAGGACTTCCGGGCCATGCAGTTCCTGGACTGGTTTGTCAAGGAGCAGGGCGAGGAGGAGACCAACGCCGACTCCCTGATCAAGAAGTACAAGCTGTACGGCAACGATCCCCGCAGCCTGTACCTGCTGAATCAGGAGCTGGCGGGCCGGGTGTACAGCGCCCCCTCCCTGGTGATCTGATGATCCGCGGAAAACAGAACCGGCAGGACGAAAGTCCTGCCGGTTCTTTCAGATTGCGGAAAAGCCCCTCGGCGTTCGCATCTGCAAGGACGAAACGGAGGAAATCCGTTTTTCCGGCGGCTTGCTCTTTTCCGGCCGGGGGTGTATGATTTTGCCATCTGAACGAGAGCGGAGGAGCGGGGCATGAAGGTGGCGGTGATCGGCAGCTTTCCGGCGGAGACCAGAAAGCGGATACGGAAGTGCTTTCCAGCGGACTGGCAGGTGGAGATCGGCCCGGAGGAGATGCTGCCGGGTGATGTGGAGGCGGTGATTCCGGAGCATGTCCGGGTGGATGGCGCCTTCCTGGACCGGGCGCCGGGGCTGCGGATGGTGCAGACCGGCGCGGGGTATGACAACGTGGACCTGGCGGAGTGCCGCCGCCGGGGCATTCTGGTGTGCACTGCCGCCGGAGTGAACGCGGCGGCAGTGGCGGAGCACACCATGGCCATGCTGCTGTGCTGGTACAAAAACCTCCTTCCGCTGGACCGTTCCCTCCGGGACGGCAGGGCACTGCTGGACTATACCGGCGGCGAGCTGGCGGGAAAGACAGTGGGCGTCGTGGGCCTGGGGGCCATCGGCAGCCGGGTAGCCCGGTACTGCGCTGCCTTTGACATGCGGGTTCTGGGGTACAGCCGCCATCCCGGCGCGCTGCCGGGCGTGGAGACAGCGGACCTGGATACGCTGTTCCGGGAGTGCGACGTGGTGACGCTGCACCTGCCCCTGAACGGGGAAACCCGCCATCTGGTGGGACAGGCGGCCTTCGGGAAGATGAAGCCCGGCGCCCTGCTGATCAACACCTCCCGGGGCGGGGTGGTGGATGAGACGGCCCTCGTCCGGGCCCTGGGGAGCGGCACCATCGGCGGTGCCTGCCTGGACGTGTTTGAAGAGGAGCCGCTGCCGGAGGACAGCCCTCTGCGGACGCTGCCCAATGTCATTCTGACGCCCCACACCGCGGGCTTTCCGGACGGCGTGAAATTCCATGAAAAGCGGTACCGCTTCTTCGCCCGGAATATTGCCCGGGCCTTTGCGGGGGAGACGCCGGAGAACCTGCGCGGCGGAACCTGACGCGAACCCCCGCCTGCCGGAGCATCTCCGGCAGG
>NZ_JAXEBZ010000048.1:0-75518 GCF_034093755.1 Dysosmobacter sp.
GCTTCATGGGCCTCACCGTGGGCCTCATCATCCACGACATGACCAAGGAGGAGCGGCAGAAGGCTTACCAGTCGGACATCACCTACGGCACCAACAACGAGATGGGTTTCGACTACCTCCGCGACAACATGTGCATCTACTCCAGCGAGCTGGTGCAGCGGGGCCACGCCTTCGCCATCGTGGACGAGGTGGACTCCATCCTGATCGACGAGGCCCGTACCCCCCTGATCATCTCCGGCCAGGGCGACAAGTCCACCCAGCTCTATGACATGGCGGAGATGCTGGTGGCCCGGATGAAGAAGAAGGTGGTCACGGAGGTGGACGCCAAGGAGGAAGAGGACGTCAACGAGACCGCCGACTATATCGTGGACGAAAAGGCCAAGACCGCCACCCTCACCGCCAACGGCATTGCCAAGGCGGAGGCCTTCTTCCACATTGAGAACCTGGCGGACCCCGAGAACTCCACGTTGTCCCACCACATCAACCAGGCCATCCGCGCCCATGGCACCATGAAGCGGGACATCGACTACGTGGTGAAGGACGGCGAGGTCATCATCGTCGACGAGTTCACCGGCCGTCTCATGTTCGGCCGCCGCTACTCCGACGGCCTGCATCAGGCCATCGAGGCCAAGGAGCACGTCAGCGTCAACAGCGAGAACAAGACCCTGGCCACCATCACCTTCCAGAACTACTTCCGCCTGTACGACAAGCTCTCCGGCATGACCGGTACCGCCATGACCGAGCAGGAGGAGTTCGCCACCATCTACAACCTGGACATCATCGAGATCCCCACCAACAAGCCCATCGCCCGTGTGGATCACCAGGACGTGGTGTACAAGACCGAGGCCGGCAAGTACCGGGCCGTCATCCGCCAGATCAAGGAGTGCCATGAAAAGGGCCAGCCCGTGCTGGTGGGCACCGTCTCCATTGAGAAAAACGAGATTCTCTCCGGTCTGCTGGCCCGGGAGGGCATCCGCCACAACCTGCTGAACGCCAAGAACCACGAGAAGGAAGCCGAGATCGTGGCCCAGGCCGGCAAGCTGGGCGCCGTCACCGTGGCCACCAACATGGCGGGCCGCGGCACCGACATTATGCTGGGCGGCAACGCCGAGTATCTGGCCACCGCCGACCTGCGCAAGTCCGGCATGTCCGATGAGCTGATCGCCGAGGCCACCGGCTACGCCGAGACCGACAACCAGGAGATTCTGGACGCCCGGAAGCTGTTCGCCGACCGTCTGGCCTTCCACAAGGCCAAAATCAAGGATGAGGCCCAGCAGGTCCGGGAGGCCGGCGGCCTGTTCATCATCGGCACCGAGCGCCATGACTCCCGCCGGATTGACAACCAGCTCCGCGGCCGTGCCGGCCGTCAGGGCGACCCCGGCGAGACCCGGGTCTATATCTCCCTGGAGGACGATCTGATGCGCCTGTTCGGCGGCGACCGCATCCAGCACCTGATGGAGAAGGTGGACCTGGACGAGGACACCCCCATCGAGGCCAAGATGCTCACCAAGGCCATTGAGAACTCCCAGACCACCGTGGAGTCCCGGAACTTCCAGGCCCGGAAATCCGTGCTGGAATACGACGACGTCATGAACAAGCAGCGGGAGATCATCTACAAGCAGCGCCGGGAAGTGCTGGACGGCATGGACATGAAGGAAACCATCCAGAACATGATGCACACCGTCATCGCCAACGACGTGGCGTTGTCCTTCGGCGAGAAGCAGGCGCTGGATCTGGCGGGCTTCCGCACCATGCTCCGCAGCCTGGAGGGCCTGTACTTCCCCAAGGGCCTGTTCCCCATGGACGAGGACTCCGTGGCGGAAAAGACCCAGGAGGACTTTACGGAGATGTTCTTCGGGGCCGCCCAGAAGACCTACGAGGCCAAGGAGGCGGAGATCACCACGCCCATTATGCGGGAGCTGGAGCGGGTTGTCATGCTCCGTGTGGTGGATGAGTACTGGATGGACCACATCGACGCCATGGATGACCTGAAGCAGGGCATCCGCCTGCGGGCCTACGCCAACACCGATCCCGTGGTGGCCTACAAGCAGGAGTCTCTCACCATGTTTGAAGAGATGATCGCCGCCATCCAGGCCGAGACCGTCCGCCGCCTGTTCTCCGTCCGTCTGAAGAAGGACGAGGATGTCAAGCGGGAGCGGGTGGCCAAGGGCATGACGGAGAACGTGGGCGGCGACGGCACCGCCCTCAAGAAGCAGCCCAGGAAGATCACCATCAAGGTGGGCCGCAACGATCCCTGCCCCTGCGGCAGCGGCCTGAAGTGGAAGAAGTGCACCTGCAAGGAGTACCACGACAACTAACGTACACGCCGCGGCGAAAATGATTTCATTTTCTTCGTCCGCTTTTTTCACGGACGAATCGGGGAAACCCGCAGGGTTTCCCCTGACCCCTTTCCCCGATTGCTGTTGAATCACACCCCCTGTTCTCCTGCCGGAGGGCAGGGGGTGTTCTTTCCAAGTAAGGAGCCGACTATGCCCTTTGATTTTCATGAACAAAACGGTCTCACCTGGCTCACCGCCCCCCAGCTGGAGGGCCGGCCCGGCCTGACTCACGGCTTTTCCACCCGCCGGGGCTGCGTCTCCGCGCCGCCGTTCGATACCCTGAATCTGGGAGTAGGCCGGGGCGACGATCCCGGTGCCGTGGCGGAAAACTACCGCCGGTTCTGCGGCGCGCTGGGCGTCGATGCCCGGCGGGCAGTGCTGAGCAAGCAGATTCACGAAACCACCGTCCGCCGCTGCACCGCCGGCGACGCCGGAAAGGGTCTGCTGCGGGAGCGGGACTATACCGCCGACGCCCTGATCACCGACGAGCCGGACCTGCCCCTGGTGGTCTTTTCCGCCGACTGCGGCATCATTCTACTGTATGACCCGGTGCGCCGGGCCGTGGGCGCCGCCCACGCCGGCTGGCGGGGCTGCGCCGGCGGCATTCTGCGGAACACGGTGGAATCCATGGTCCGGGCGTTCGGCTCCCGGCCCCGGGACCTGCTGGCCGCCATCGGCCCCTGTATCGGCCAGTGCTGCTTCGAGACCGACGGCGACGTGCCGGAGGCCATGACCGGCGCTCTGGGCGATGACGCCGCGCCGTATCTGGAGCGGCGGGGCGCCAAGTGGCACGTGGACCTGGCGGGGCTGAACCGCCAGTGGCTGCTGCGCTGCGGTTTGCAGCCGGAGCACATCGGCACCGCCGGCCTCTGCACCGGCTGCCGCCCGGACCTGTTCTGGTCCCACCGGAAAATGGGCAATGCCCGGGGCGCCCAGGTGGCCCTCATCGCGCTGACGGAGGGCTGCTGACCATGAAATTCCGAAAGCTGGCCCTGCTCTCGGTGCTGCTGCCCGCCCTGCTGCTGAGCGGCTGCGCGGAGGAACCCCCGGAGGCGGGCATGACGGAGGGCATCGCCTCCTCCCAGGAGGAGACGCGGCAGGAGACCCCTCTGCCCGCCGCCTTTTCCCTGCCCTGGGACCCGGACGCCACCCTGGACCCCATCACCTGCCCCGACGGCATTCAGCAGACCATCGGCGCTCTGCTGTACGAGGGGCTGTTTGAACTGGACGAATCGCTGGAGCCGCAAAAGCGGCTGTGTGCCGCCGCGGAGTACGATGACGCCGCCCTGGTCTGGACCTTTCAGCTCCGGACCGACGCGGTGTTCAGCGACGGCACCGCCCTCACCGCCAAAGACGCGGTGAACACCCTGCGGCGGGCCATGGACTCCGACCGCTACCGCGCCCGGCTCAGCTGCGTGCAGTCCGTCTCCGGCGACGGAAGCACCCTGCGCGTCACCCTGAACCGGCCCAACGCCGCCCTCCCGGCGCTGCTGGACATTCCCATCGTCAAAGCCGGCACAGAGCAGCTGGCGGTGCCAATGGGCACCGGCCCCTACTTCCTGCTGCAAAGCGAGGAAGAACGCTGCCTCAGCGCCTCAGAGAACTGGTGGGGCGGAACGCAGCCCATCCGCCGGATTGAGCTGGTGGACTGCTCCGGCTCTGACGCCGCCCGGTATCAGTTCACCTCCCACACCGTGCAGCTCATCACCGCCGACCTCACCGGCACGGCGCCCCTCAGCGCCGCCGGCAGCTTCACCGTCCAGGACACGGACACCACCATCCTGCAGTATGTGGGCATCAATTTTCAGAACCCCCTGCTGCAGCGCCCGGAGGTCCGCCGGGCACTGAGCCTGGGCATTGACCGGGAGGCCGTCACCGGCGCCTACCTCTCCGGCCATGCCCTCCCCGCCCAGTTCCCCCTGTCCCCCGTCTCTCCCCTCTACCCCTCCGAACTGGAACGCAACAGTTCCCTGACAGCCTTCACCGACGCCATGGAAAAGGCAGGGCTGAACAGCGGCGCCGAACGGTCCCTGACGCTGCTGGTGAACAGCGAGAACAGCTTCAAGGTGTCCGTGGCCCGGTATCTGGCCGCCGCCCTGTCGGTGTGTGACCTGAAAATCACGGTGCGGGTTCTCCCCTGGGAGGAATACCTGGCCGCCATCGCCCAGGGGGACTACGACCTCTTTTACGGCGAGGTCCGCCTCACCGCCGACTGGGACCTGACCGCCCTGCTGGGCAGCGGCGGCACCCTGAACCACGGCGGGTACAGCGACCTCCTGACGGACCAGCTGCTGGCCGACTGTCTCACCGCCGCCGACCGCTCCGCCGCCGTGAAGACCCTCTGCACCCGCTTCCGGCAGCAAGCCCCCATCCTGCCGGTGTGCTTCAAGCGCACATCGGTGCTGACCCAGTCCGGCGTGGCGGAGGGGCTGACCCCCACCGCTGCCAACCCCTTTCACGGGTTCACCGGCTGCGTCATCCACCTGTCGGAAAACCGGTAAAGCAAACAAGGAGTGTACAGTGCTTCCACTGTACACTCCTTGCTTTTTTCAAGCTTTACGGTTCCTCCCGGCGCTCCAGCCGGTGCCTGACCTCCTGGCCGAAGGGCGTTGCCGCCAGTCCGCCCAGGGCCGTCTCCCGGAACTCCACCGGCAGGCGGCGGCCCACGTCACCCATGCACTCGATGACCTGGTCCACCGGCACCCGGCTCTCAATGCCCGCCAGGGCCATGTCCGCGCAGCTGACGGCGTTCACCGCCCCCACCACGTTCCGCTTGACGCAGGGCACCTCCACCAGGCCCGCCACCGGGTCGCACACCAGGCCCATCAGGTTTTTCAGCGCCATGGCCACCGCGTGGCCGATCTGCGACGCCGAGCCGCCCCGGAGGGCGGTGACGGCCCCCGCCGCCATGGCGGAAGCGGTGCCGATCTCCGCCTGACAGCCGCCGGCGGCGCCGGCGATGCAGGCCCGGTAGCCGATGACGGCCCCGATGCCCGCCGACACATACAGCGCCCGGATGATTTCCTCCTCCGTGGCCTCTCCCTGCCGCCACAGGGGCAGCAGCACCGCCGGCAGCACGCCGCAGGCGCCTGCCGTGGGCGCCGCCACGATTTTGCGCATGCAGGCGTTGGCCTCCCCGGTGCACAGGGCGGCGGCGATGACCTGTCCCAGATAGCCGCCGCAGACGGTCTTTCCGCCGGCCGCGTAGGCCCGCATCTTTCCGCCGTCGCCGCCCACCAGACCGCTGAGGCTCCGCTGCTCCGCCTGATAGGTACTGTCGGCCTCCACCATGGCCCGCCAGGTGGCGCGCATCTTCTCCAGGGATTCCTCCCGGGTCACCTGCCGCTCCTCCATGTCCGTCCGCAGCACCACTTCCCAGAAGGGGATGCCGCCCTGCTCCGCCTTGTCAAAGATCTCCTGCATGGAATCCAGCACGTCAGTCCCCCTCCTTCTCGTAATAGGTCAGGCCCACCACGCCGGGCATCTCCCCGATGAGATGCCGCACCACCGGCGGCACCCGCTGGTCCGTCTCGATGACCATCAGCACCGCGCCGCCCCGGCGGCTGCGGCACAGGCTCATGTTGGCGATGTTGATCTTTCCCTTGGACAGCTCCCGGGTCACGTCCGCCAGCTTGCCGGAGATGTCGATGCTGTGGATGATCAGGGTGTTGAAGGCCCCGGTGAACGCCACGTCCACGCCGTTGAGCCGGTCCACCCGGATGCGGCCGCCGCCGATGGACGCCGCCTGCATCCGCAGGGTGTGTCCCTCCCCGTCCGCCAGCTCCAGCACCGCCGTATTGGGATGGGCATCCCGCAGCCGGGCGACGGAAAAGGTGAATTCCAGCCCCCGCTCCGCCGCCAGGGCGAAGCTGTCGGGGATGCGGAGATCGTCGGGCTTCATGCCCAGCAGTCCCGCCACCAGCGCCCGGTCCGTGCCGTGGCCCCGGCCGGTCTCCGCGAAGGAGCCGTACAGCCCGATGGAGGCCGTCCGCGGCTCCCCGCCCAGCAGCGTCCGGGCCATGTTGCCGATGCGCACCGCGCCGGCGGTGTGGGAGCTGGACGGCCCCACCATCACCGGTCCCAAAATATCAAAAATATCCAGCATGGCGTGTCACCCTCTTTCTTATCTCAGTGTATCATGGTTCCCGCCGCGGCGCAACGGTCCTTTTCCGCATTGCTTTTCCCGGGAAAACCGGATATACTGAATACCAGTGAAACCACTGCTGAAAGGAGAATTTCCATGTCCTCTCTGCTGATCCGAAATCTCCGCACCGTTGTCACCTGCGATGACGGCGACCGGGTGCTGGAGGGCGTTGACCTGCTGGCCCGGGACGGCGTCATTCAGGCCATCGGGCCTCACCTGCCCGCCGACGCCGATACCGTCCTCGACGGCACCCATTATCTGGCCTATCCCGGTCTGGTGAACACCCACCACCACCTGTATCAGATCTTCTCCCGGAACCTGGCTCAGGTGCAGAACATGGAGCTGTTTGATTGGCTCACCGCCCTGTACGGCATCTGGAAAAACCTGGACCCGGAGGTCATCCGCCTGTCCACCGTGGTGGGCTGCGGCGAGCTGCTGAAGCACGGCTGCACCACCTGCTTCGACCACCACTACGTGTTCCCGGAGGGCTCCGGCGACCTGCTGGGCGCCCAGTTCGCCGCCGCGGAGGAGATCGGCATCCGGTTCCACGCCTCCCGGGGCAGCATGGACCTGTCCCAAAAGGACGGCGGACTGCCGCCGGACAGCGTGGTGCAGACGGTGGACGCCATTATGGACGACTGCCGGAAGGCGGTGGAGACTTACCATGACCCGTCCTTCGGCTCCATGCGTCAGGTGGCCCTGGCCCCTTGCTCCCCCTTCTCCGTGTCCCGGGAGCTGCTGCGCCAGAGCGCGCTGCTGGCCCGGCAGTACGGCGTCCGGCTCCACACCCACGTGGCGGAGACGAAAGACGAGGAAAACTACACCCTGTCCCACTACGGGATGCGGCCGCTGGAGTACATGGCCTCCGTGGGCTGGACCGGCCCCGACGTGTGGTTCGCCCACGGCATCCATTTCAATGACGAGGAGCTGCGGGTGCTGGCCCGGACCGGCACCGGCGTGGCCCACTGCCCCGTTTCCAACATGAAGCTGTCCTCCGGCGTGGCCCGCATTCCGGAGATGCTGCGGCTGGGGGTCCCGGTGGGCCTGGCGGTGGACGGCTCCGCCTCCAACGACGGCTCCTCCCTGCTGGAGGAGCTGCGGGTGTGCTTCCTGCTCCACCGGCTCCAGTCCAGCAAAGGCGCCCCCACCGGCTATGATCTGCTGAAGGTGGCCTCCCGGGGCGGCGCAAGGCTTCTGGGCCGGGAGGACATCGGCTCTCTGGCGGTGGGCAAGTGCGCGGACCTGTTTCTGGTGGACAGCCGCCGGCTGGAGCTGGCAGGCGCTCTGGACGATCCCAAATCCCTGTTCGGCACCGTGGGCCTCCGTGGACCGGTGGACTGCACCATCGTCCACGGCCGGGTGGTGGTGCGGGACGGCCGGCTGGCCGCGCTGGACGAGGAGCGGCTCAGCGAAGATGCCAACCGCAAGTGCCGGGAATACCTGGCCCGGTGAAGGAGGAGATGCCATGAAACGGTTTGACGTCATTGTGGGGGACATTACCCAATCCGATGCCCAGGCCATCGTCAACGCCGCCAACGAGACACTGCTGGGCGGCGGCGGAGTGGACGGCGCCATCCACCGGGCGGCAGGGCCGGAGCTGCTGGAGGAGTGCCGCGCCATCGGCGGCTGCCCCACCGGGGAGGCCCGGCTGACGACGGGCTGCCGCCTGCGGGCAAAATACATCATCCACACCGTAGGCCCCGTGTGGCACGGCGGACAGCAGGGGGAGCCGGCGCTGCTGGCCTCCGCCTACCGCTCCTGTCTGGAGCTGGCCGCCGCTCACGGCATCACCACCGTGGACTTCCCCTCCATCTCCACCGGGGTGTTCGGCTACCCGGTGATGCAGGCCGCCACCGTGGCGGAGCGGGCCATTCTGGCCTTTCTGGAGGACCACCCGGAGATGCATCAGGTACGGATGGTGTGCCACCGGGAGGAAACCGCCCGCATCTACCGCCAGATGTACAACTTCTGGTTCGCCGCCACCAAGGCCGACCGGCTGGACGTGGAGCACAAAGGCTGAAAAAAGCACATCCGCCGGTATTGCCGGCGGATGTTTCTTTATGATGCCAGTTCAAGTCCGTAGATGTCATAGTCCGCGTCCAACGTCAGCCGGCAGCGGTATACCATCTCTCCGCTTTCCGTGTCCCACACGGCCAGCAGCACCCGCCGCAGCCCGTCCGGCGCGCCGGCCGGATCATCCAGCACCACCGCCGCCCGGTGGGAGGTCATAGCGGAGGGGAACAGGTAGTAGCCCTCACTGTACCAGGGGCAGGCCGTAAACTCCTCCGGCAGAGGCAGCAGCGTCACCTGCTCCGAAAAATCCGCCATGGAAAAGGTATGGACCTCCAGGGGTGTGAAGCGCTTCCGGTTCACCAGAACGGAAAACCGGTCCTCCTCCCACCGGACAGCCGCCATCTGGGCGCCATCCAGCTTCTGATAGTACAGCGACGCGTCCCCGGACAGGTCATAAGCCCCGATCACCGCTCCCGGGGATTCGCTGTAGCAGGCAGCCCCGAAGTACAGCACGCCGTTCCGGATCAGCACATTATCCCCGTCGAACAGAAACCCACCCATGCGTTTTTCCGCACTTTCCTCTCCGCTGAGCTGATCGTAAGTAAACCCCACCGACAGCAGTTCAACACCGCTTCGGTCCACTCCGGTCACAGTCAGAGTGTCTGTGTCCTTGAGATAGGCAAGTGCGTACACGCCGTCATCACCGGAGATTGCCGACTGGAAAACCGCATTGGTCCCCACACCGTCGAAGTCATATGAAAACGTCACATTCCCGGCCCCGTCCGTCTCCATCACCGTCACCGGCTCAGCGGGGTTTCCGTGGAAAATCAGCAGATATCCGCTGCCTGTCCGCTGCACCCGGGTCAGCGTTTTGTCCGAAAGGCTCCGGAACTTCCGGTACTCCGCCCGGGACACCGTGTCCTCGTAGGACTGCCAGCAGTCCCGCTCCGCCAGCGTCACGGCCCCGTCTGCCAGCCCGTACCGGCAGGTGAACTGATACACCCCGGTGTTGGCCTGGTTCACCAGCAGTCCGGCGGACACCGGCTCCCGCTCCAGCAGCACCTGACAGGTGATTTGGGGCGGAAACAGGATGCGCTTCTCTCCCAGCTTGCCCAGGCCCCATTTGCCTGCCGCCAGCAGCGCCGCCGCGGACAGCAGCACCGCCAGAGTCTTTTTTCCCTTCATTCCGCCTTCCTTTCCGGCGCCGTCACACCGTCTGTTTTTCCGGGATCATCCATTTGGACACCGCCAGCTGAACCAGCGCCGACAGCGCCGCCGCGAAGAACACCAGCGCGGGGCTGACAGAGGTCCAGAAATAGCCCAGCAGCGGGCTGATGACAACCGCCGTCAGGTGGTCCGCCGTCACGCCCATGGAGAGGCTGGCCGTCACTTCCTCCTTCCGGTCCCCCGCCAGCTGGCGCATCAGCAGGGAGTGGACCATCTGGAACTGGTCTGTCAGGTAGCTGAGGATGTAGAACACACAGGCGACGGCCACGCAGAGGACGCCGTCCAGCTTCCCGGCCGCCACCGCGCCGGCAAACAGCCCCTCCCCGGTGAATACCACCATCATGAAAATGGCCTCCATCCGCATGGAGAGCTTTACGCCGAAGCGGTCCAGCAGTTTGCCGATGCGGGGCGACACCAGGCTGCTCACCAGCTTGGAGAGAATCAGCAGCATCGCCGTCACATCGGAACCCTTGTGCAGCAGCTCAATGAGAATCCAGGGGGCAAAGACAATGCGGATGCGCTTCTGGCAGCCGAAGGCCAGAGTGGTCAGGTAATAGGGCAGGTACTCCCGCCGGATCTTCACCGGATTGCCCTTCACCTTTTTGTAGGGCAGCTCCCGCCGCAGCAGCACCAGCAGAACCGCCGTCATCAGGTACAGCACCATGGCAATGGCAAAGGGCAGAATCACCGGCGCGTTGAAGCTGAAGATTTTCGCGCGGAAGCCGATGAACACCGCCGCGCCGGACAGCATGGAGAAGAAGTAGTTGTATTTCTTGAAATAGCCCAGGGAGGTGCCGCCCTGGGCGTTTTTCGCCAGGGACATGCTCACCGAGTCATTGATGGGCATAAACAGGTGGTCGCCCAGGGAGTAGAGAAACAGGAAGGGAATCATCATCCCGTAGGACGGGGAACAGAAGGCCATCACCAGCAGGCCCACCACCATCAGCAGCTGCGCGCCGATGCCCAGCGTCACGTCTCCCAGCGCGCCGAACAGCAGAAACAGCAGTGCGCACAGGAAGCCGCCGCTCTCCCGGGGCGTTTCCAGCAGGCCCCGCTGAAAGGCCGTAATGTGGTACACATCGTTGAAGTAGTTGTTGTAAATACTGGCGCTGAGTCCGGCGGCCAGGGCGCTCAGCGCCACCACAGCCGCGAACAGCTTCACGCATTTCTGTCTCCGGTTCTCGTCCATATTCTCTCTCCAGCTCTCTTTATTTTCTCTGGGCCTGCTCCCAGGCGTCAATTTGCTCCTGCAGCTCGGTGAGGTAGAGCCAGCGCTCCGTTTTTTCCTCCAGCGCCGCTTGCAGCTGCTCCTGCTTCTGCGTCAGCTCCTGCAGCTTAACATAGTCGCTGCCGCAGCCATTCATGGCCGCTTCGCAGTCCTTCAGCTGCTGCTCCAGCGCCGCCATGTCATCGTCGATGGTCTGGAACTCCAGCTGCTCCTTATAGGTGAATTTCGGCCGCTTCTCCCGGGGCTTCTCCTCCGCCGCCTTTGCCCTTTCCGCCGGCCGGGGCCGCTCTTCCTCCTGCCGCTTCTCCGCCCAGTCGGACCAGTTGCCGGTATAGCGCAGCACCTGGCCGCCGGAGCGCACCTCAAAGATGGAGGTGGCCAGCTTGTCCAGGAAGAAGCGGTCATGGGACACCGTGAGAATGGGGCCGGGGAAGGTCTGGAGGTAGTCCTCCAGAATGGCCAGGGTGGTGACGTCCAGATCGTTGGTAGGCTCGTCCAGCAGCAGAATGTTGGGGGCCGCCATCAGAATGGACAGCAGGTACAGCCGCCGCCGCTCGCCGCCGGACAGCCGCCCGATGGGCTGGGACTGCAGGTCTCCCGGGAACAGGAACCGCTCCATCATCTGGTTGGCGGTGAAGGTGCCCTCGTCGGTGCGGACCTCGTCGGCCACCTCGTGGATAAAGTCATAGGCCCGCTGGTGCAGGTCCAGCTCCCGGCCCTCCTGGGAGAAATGGCCCACCTTCACCGTGGCGCCCATGTCCACAGCGCCGGTGTCCGGCTGCAGTTCTCCGGCGATGATGTGGAGCAACGTGGACTTGCCCACGCCGTTGTGGCCCACAATGCCGATGCGGTCATTCCGCAGGATGCTGTAGGAAAAGTCCTTCAGCACGCACAGTTCCCCGAAGCGCTTGCTGACGTGCTGCAGCTCAATGGTCTTGCGGCCCAGGCGGCTGGAGGCCGCCGCCAGCGCCACCGTCTCGTCCGTCTCCGGGGCGTCCCGGTTCAGCAGCTCCTCATAGCGCTGGACGCGCTCTTTGGACTTGGTGGTGCGGGCCCTGCAGCCCCGCATGATCCACACCCGCTCCACCCGCAGAATGGACTGGCGCTTGCGCTCGCTGGCCTCCGCCATCTCCGCCCGCTGCTCCTTCAGCTCCAGGTATCTGGAGTAGTTGGCCTCGTAGTGATACAGCTTTCCCCGGGACAGCTCGGTGATGTGGTTCACCACCCGCTCCAGGAAGTACCGGTCATGGGTCACCATCAGCAGCCCGCCCCGGAACCGCCGCAGCCAGTCCTCCAGCCAGGTGACCATCTCCGTGTCCAGGTGGTTGGTGGGCTCGTCCAGAATCAGCACGTCCGCCGGATGAATCAGCGCCGCCGCCAGGGCCACCCGCTTCCGCTGGCCGCCGGAGAGGGTGCCCACCTTCTGTTCAAAGTCGGAGATGCCCAGCCTGTTCAGCATGGCCTTGGCCTCATACTCGTTCAGCGCCCGGAACTCCGGCGGAAAGCTGCGGAACACCTGCTCCAGCACGGTGGCGCCGTCCTCCATCTCCGGGTTCTGGGGCAGGTAGCTGACCTGCACGTTGGGGTCCCGGCTGACGGTGCCCTCGTCCGGCTCCTGCCGCCCCGCCAGCACCTTCAGAAAGGTGGATTTCCCGGTGCCGTTGATGCCGATGATGCCCACCTTGTCGCCGTCGTTGAGATAGAGATTCACGTCCGACAGCAGCTGGCGGCTGCCGAAGTTGATGGATAGATGTTCCGCGGATAACAGCATAGCAACTCCCTCAGTTCCATAACGTTTCCGGTGCCGAAAAGGATACGGCGTCCGTTGGATTTTTGAAAACAGCCAAAGGCCCTTGGCCATGAAATGATTTTGCGTATTTTTTGATTTTACCACAACTTCCCCCGCTTTTCTATGCAAAACCCGGATTTTGTGGTATGCTGGGCAAAAAAGCAGCGTAGGAGGCAGAGCATGCAGACCATCAGCGTCACCATCACAGCGGAAGAGGCCGGGCGGAAGGTCCGCGGCGTCATGAAGGGGCGGCTGGGGTTCTCCTCCCACGCCATCGCCAGCCTGACCCGCCGGGAAACCGGCATTCTGGTGAACGGGCAGCGGGCCTTTTCCACCGCCGTGCTCCGGGAGGGGGACGTGCTGACGGTGGAGATCGGCGACGTGCGGCCTCCGGACGAAAAGATCATCCCCTGTGACCGGCCCCTGCCCATCGTCTACGAGGACGAGTATCTGCTGGTGGTGAACAAGCCGGCGGGCATGGTGGCCCTGGCCTCCAGCTTTCTGCCGGAGACCCCCACCGTGGCGGGGGCGCTGGCGTACCAGAAGGGGGCGTCCGCCGTGTTCCACGTGGTGAACCGGCTGGACAAGGGCACCACCGGGCTGATGGCGGTGGCCAAGTGCGGCTATGTGCACAACCTGCTGCGGCGGATGCTCCACAGCGATGACTTTTACCGGGAGTACCGGGCCGTCTGTCTGGGCCGGCCCTGCCCCGAAAGCGGCGTCATTGACCTGCCCATCGGCCGGAAGGACGGCTCCGCCGTGGCCCGGTGCGTCCGCCCCGACGGCGCCCCCTCCCGCTCCCACTATCAGGTCCTGCAGGGAAATGCCCTTTACAGCCTCCTGGCCCTGCGGCCGGAGACGGGGCGCACCCACCAGCTGCGCGTCCACATGGCCGCCATGGGCCACCCCCTGGCGGGGGACTGGCTCTACGGCACAGAGGACCCGGATCTGATTCCCCGGCCCGCCCTCCACTCTTACCGCCTGCGGCTGCGCCATCCGGTGACAGGGGAACTGCTGGACCAGACCGCCCCCCTGCCGGAGGACATGGCCCGTCTGCTGCGGGAATAACGCCCTTGCCATTTTCCGCGAATTGTGGTATGGTTGCGGATGCTGTGATATTTTGAAGGAAAAGAGGATTTTCCCATGGAGCTTTTGGAAATGTACGGCCGGCTGGGCCTTTCCCCGGCGGTGTACCAATACGGCGAGGCCGTGCTGGAGGGTCTGAAGGACCGCTTCGCCGCCATTGACCAAACGGCGGAGTACAACCAGTGCAAGGTGATTCACGCCATGCAGAAAAACCGGGTGAACGCCACCCACTTCGCCGCCACCACCGGCTACGGCTATGACGACATCGGCCGGGACAATCTGGAGCGGGTCTACGCCGACGTGTTCCACACGGAGGCGGCGCTGGTGCGGCCCCAGATCACCTGCGGAACCCACGCCCTGACGGTGGCCCTGTCCGCCAACCTGCTGCCGGGGGACGAGCTGCTCTCCCCCGTGGGCGCCCCCTATGACACCCTGGAGGAGGTCATCGGCATCCGGGAGAGCAAGTGCTCCCTGAAGGAGTACGGCGTCACCTACGCCCAGGCGGACCTGAAGGCCGACGGCAGCTTCGACTACGACGCCATCCGCGCCGCCATCAATGAGCGCACCAAACTCATCACCATCCAGCGCTCCAAGGGCTACGCCACCCGCCCCACCTTCTCCGTGGAGCAGATCGGGGAGCTGATCGCCTTCTGCAAGACCGTGAAGCCGGACGTGAAGGTGATGGTGGACAACTGCTACGGCGAGTTTGTGGAGACCGTGGAGCCCTCCGACCTGGGGGCCGACATGGTGGTGGGCAGCCTCATCAAAAACCCCGGCGGCGGTCTGGCCCCCATCGGCGGCTACATCTGCGGCACGAAAGAGTGCGTGGAGCGGTGCGCCTACCGGCTCTCCGCCCCCGGCCTGGGCCAGGAGGTGGGCGCCAATCTGGGACTGATGCCCTCGTTCTACCAGGGGCTGTTCCTGGCCCCCACGGTGGTGTCCGGCGCGCTGAAGGGCGCCATCTTCGCCGCCAACATCTATGAAAAACTGGGCTTCCCCTGCGTGCCCGGCGCCGCGGGGGACCGCCATGACATCATCCAGGCGGTGACCCTGGGCAGCCCGGAGGCCATGAAGGCCTTCTGCCTGGGCATTCAGGCCGCCGCCCCGGTGGACAGCTACGTGACGCCGGAGCCCTGGGCCATGCCCGGCTATGACTCCGAGGTCATCATGGCCGCCGGTGCCTTCGTTCAGGGCAGCTCCATCGAGCTGTCCGCCGACGGCCCCATCCGCCCGCCCTACGCCGTGTATTTCCAGGGCGGTCTCACCTGGTACCACGCCAAGCTGGGCATTCTCATGAGCCTGCAGAAGCTGGCGGACGCCGGGCTGGTGACCCTGCCGGAGGCCTGAGAAAAGCCCCCGTCCGGGGTGTCCCGGGCCTTAGAAAACAAAAAACCTCCGTATGGCCGCAGCCATACGGAGGTTTTTTTCCGCGTTCCCCGGGGATTTCCCTCACTGCCCCAGATACTTCTCAAGCAGCACCAGATCGACCCCCGGAATCCCGTTGAAATCCGTGGGAACAATCCCCACCTCCGAATATCCGTGCTTTCTGTACATCTCACGGGCCACCGCGTTTTTCACGTTGGTGTCAATCCGGAGTTCCACGCAGCCATGTTCCAGCGCGTATGTCTCATAGAATTCGAGGAACCTTCTTCCATACCCTTTCCCCGCTCTGGCCGGAGAAATCACCAGGGTGTGCAGGACGCACACCTTGTCCTCCGGCACCGGATGCTTCCAGCGGCCCCGGCCATAGGAGTCAACCTGCGTGCGGTTGATGATGCCGGCTCCGCAGATGCTTCCGGCATCCTCCAGCACGAACAAATCCGCCCGTTCCAGTGCCGCCTCCGCCGTAGCCCGCACAGGGTAGACCCCCCGGATCCATCCGATGGTCTGCTTCTTTGCCTCCTCCGCGGCGTGAATCTCGTCATAGAGCCGTTCCACCGCGTCAATATCCCGTCCGGTCGCTTTTCTGATTTCCATCTCTGTGGGTTCCTTTCCGTAAATTCCGCTTTTCCGGGGCGTCACATGTGGCCGAACCGCTCCGCCAGCAGAAAGCCGGCGGCGAACACAAGGGCGGAGAGAACCGCCTCCCCCGCGCCGGCGTAGGCCGCGGGAATGATGATCACCGTGGAGGCCGCCACAATGCCCAGAATGCCGTGGTAGGCGGCGGAGTGAAAATGGCGGAACAGCCAGCTCACCGTCCGGGCCAGCAGCACAATGGTCAGCAGCATCCCCGGCAGGGCCGCCGACAGCACCAGCAGGTCCAGCCGGGCCAGCCCCTCCAGCATGGGCTGGTACAGCCCCAGGGCCATCATCACCGACGAGGAGGTCATGCCGGGAATCACCACACCCATGCCCCACAGCACGCCGCAGAAATTGTACCACCAGAAGTTGGGGGTCACCGTCACCGCCAGCACCCGGTCCACATAATAGAGGCCGGCAAACACCGCCGCGCCGCAGAGGAAAAAGCTCCACCAGGCGCAAGCGCCCCTGCCCTCTTTCCCCGCCTCCCGGAACAATGCGGGCAGGGACCCGGCAATGAGGCCGATGAACAGCCACGTGGTCACCGTGGCGGACAGATCCAGCGCCGCGGAGATGCCCTTCGCAAAGCCCAGAAAGCCAATCACCCACCCCAGTGACAGGGGCAGAATGCCCCGCCAGTACCGGGGCAGCGCCTGCCGGGGATCGTTCAGCACCTCCATAAAGGGCCGGTAAATGCCGAACACCACCGCCAGCACGCCGCCGGAGACGCCGGGCAGAATGGCCCCCGCGCCGATCAGGGCGCCGCACACCAGCAGCCGCAGCCCCTTCCGCTTTTTCACGCTCTCGCCCCCCGGCAAAAATTTTCCTTGTATCATATCAGCTTTCCCCTTCACTTTCAATCCAGACCCGGAAAATTCCGCCGTCCCGGCCTATCTCATTCCGCATTTTTGTGAAAAACCCACAAGGCTGTATGCGGCATTTTTCACTGAATTATAAATTTTTTTCTTGACAACCGCTCCGATTGCAGGTAAACTGTATCCCGACAACTGAACACCGCAAAGACGATGAAAAGAAGAGTAAGCGCGGAGATACGGCAAAGAGAGCCCGGTCCGGTGAAAACGGGTACGGAAGGCCGCGCCGAACATGGTCTTGGAGTTGCGCACCGACTGCGGGTCACCGCACAGGCTGCGACGGGAGCGCCCGTCATCGCGCAGGAGTGTGTCGGCACTCTCAAAGGCCGGTTTCGTGAGGAGCCGGTGAAGCAAGGTGGTACCACGAGCGTATGTTCGTCCTTGATGCGGAAGCGTCAAGGGCTTTTTCTTTTGTCCCCGCAAAATACCGCCCCTTCCGGGGCAGGAAAAGGAGATTCAGCCGTGAGTCATCCCATTATTGAGATCCGGCATCTGAACAAGACCTTCGGCACCGGCGAAGGCGCCGTCCACGCCCTGGAGGACATCAGCCTGACGGTGGAGGCCGGAGAGATTTTCGGCATCATCGGCCTGTCCGGCGCCGGAAAGAGCACCCTGGTGCGGTGCATGAACCTGCTGGAGCGGCCCACCGACGGCAGCTTGGTGGTGGACGGCCAGGAGATCACCGCCCTGGGCGGTAAGGAGCTGCGGAAGGCCCGGCAGTCCATCAGCATGATTTTCCAGAGCTTCAACCTGCTGATGCAGCGGACGGCCCTGAACAACATCTGTTTCCCGTTGGAGCTGGCCGGCTGGAACCGGGCCGATGCCGTGGCCCGGGCCAGGGAGCTTCTGAAACTGGTGGGGCTGGAGGACCGGGAAAACGCCTATCCCGCCCAGCTCTCCGGCGGCCAGAAGCAGCGGGTGGCCATCGCCCGGGCATTGGCCACCAACCCCAAGGTGCTGCTGTGCGACGAGGCCACCTCGGCCCTGGACCCCACCACCACCGTGTCCATTCTGGAGCTGCTGAAGGAGCTGAACCGCTCCCTGGGCGTCACCGTGGTGGTGATCACCCACCAGATGAGCGTCATCGAGGAGATCTGCTCCCGGGTGGCCATTCTGGACGGAGGCGTCATCGTGGAGCAGGGCCGGGTGCAGGACATCTTCTCTAACCCCCAGACCGACATTGGCCGGAAGCTGGTATATCCCGGCGGCGTCCGCATCGACGATCTGCCCGCCTCCCGGGTGGTGCGCATCGCCTTCAACGGCGGCTCCTCCTACGAGCCCCTCATCGCCACCCTGGCCATTGACTGCGGCGTGAAGGTGAACATTCTGGGCGCCGACACCCGCAACATTGACGGCAAGGCCTTCGGCACCATGCTGCTGGGCCTGCCGGAGGACCCCAACGACGCCGCCAGAGCCCTGAACTACATCCGCTCCCAGCCCAACATCACCGTGGAGGAGGTGCCCGCCCATGACTGAGACCATTTCCGCCTTCTGGAACCAATACGGCCAGCTGCTGACCGACGGCACCGTGGACACCTTTGTCATGGTGATCGTGTCCACCGTTTTCGCCTACCTGCTGGGCCTGCCCATGGGCGTGCTGCTGATCATCACCCAGCCCCACGGCATCTGGCCCCGGAAGTGGATCAACCGCGTTCTGGGCTGGATCATCAACATCGGCCGGTCCCTGCCCTTCATCATCCTGATGATCGCCATCATGGACTTCACCAAGCTCATTGTGGGCACCAAGATCGGCGTCAAGGGCGCCATCGTCCCGCTGGTGGTGTCCGCCGCTCCCTTTATCGCCCGCATGGTGGAGACCTCCCTCTCGGAGGTGGACGCCGGCGTGGTGGAGGCCGCCCAGTCCATGGGCGCCTCCGTGCCCCAGATCGTGTGGAAGGTCTACCTGCCGGAGGCCAAGCCCTCCCTGATTCTGGGCGCGTCCATTTCCATCATCACCATTCTGGCCTATACCGCCATCGCGGGCGCCGTGGGCGCCGGCGGCCTGGGCGATCTGGCCATCCGCTACGGCTACCAGCGCAAGGTGCCCTCCATGATGTGGGTCACCGTCATTCTCATCATTGTGCTGGTGCAGGTCATTCAATCCGTTTTCAGTTGGCTCGCCACAAAAGTGGACAAGCGTCTGAGATAAACCGCAAACCGCGTATTTTTGATTCACTGGAGGTAATTTGTATGAAAAAGAAAATTCTTGCCCTGTCCCTGACCCTGGCGCTGGGTCTGTCCCTCACCGCCTGCGGCGGCAATTCCGCCCCCGCTGCTTCCGCTCCCGCCGCCCCTGCCGCCTCTTCCGCCGCCTCCTCCGCCCCCGCGGAGACCGTGGTGCTGAACGTGGCCGCCTCTCCCACCCCCCACGCTGAGATTCTGGAGCAGGTGAAGCCCATCCTGGCGGAGCAGGGCATCGATCTGCAGATTCACGAGTACGGCGACTACGTTATCCCCAACACTGCCGTGGAAGAGGGCGACGAGGACGTCAACTATTTCCAGCACCAGCCCTACCTGGACCAGTTCAACGCTGAGAACGGCACCCATCTGGTGAGCGTGGCCCCCATCCACTACGAGCCCTTCGGCATCTATCCCTGCAAGAGCGCCTCTCTGGAGGAGCTGCCCAACGGTGCCACCGTGGCCGTGCCCAATGACGCCACCAACGAGGCCCGCGCCCTGCAGCTGCTGGCCGCCCAGGGCCTCATTGAGATCGACGCCAACGCCGGTCTGAAGGCCACTCCCAACGACATCACCAGCAACCCCAGGAACCTGAAGTTCGTAGAGCTGGAGGCCGCCATGGTGCCCCAGGTGACCACTGAAGTGGACATCGCCGCCATCAACGGCAACTACGCCCTGCAGGCCGGCTTCTCCTCCGCCGCTGACGCCATCGCCCTGGAGGACCCCGACTCCGAGGCTGCCAAGACCTTCGCCAACATCATCGTGGTGAAGGAGGGCAACGAGAACAACCCCGCCGTGCTGGCCCTGGTGGAGGCCCTGCAGTCCGACACCGTCCGGGACTACATCAACAGCACCTACAACAACAACGTGCTGCCCAGCTTCTGATCCCCGCCCAAACCGAAAAAACACCGCCCCACTTCCGTGGGGCGGTGTTTTTTTGCCGTTACGCCCGGGTGGGGATAATCTCCACCCAGTAGCCGTCGGGGTCGGTAATGAAGTAGATGCCCATGGCCGGGTTCTCATAGCAGATGCAGCCCATGTCCAGGTGCCTGCGGTGGGCGGCCTCGTAGTCCTCCGCCCGCAGGGCCAGATGGAACTCGCACTCCCCCAGGTCATACTTCTGGGGATGGTCCCGCAGCCACGTCAGCTCCAGACGGAAGTCCGTCTTTCCGTCGCCCAGATAGACGATGATGAAGCTGCCGTCGGCGGCCTCCTTCCGCTGGCCCACCGGCTCCAGGCCCAGGGCCTCCTTGTAGAACGCCAGGGATTTGTCCAGGTCCGTGACATTAAAATTAAAGTGGTTGAATGAAAACATATTCTTCACCTCTGCTCTGTGATACCCGTATTGTACCACACAGCCGCCCCCGGCGCAAGGTCAGCGCCGCCGCACCGGATGGCGCAGCACGGTTTTCCGCAGCTCCGGCAGCACCTTCCGGGGGTCCGACAGGTAAATCTCATGGTGCTGCCGCCGCTCCGAAAAGTCATTTTCAAAGCCGTTTTCCGCCAGCCAATCATCCATCCGGGCCACGGTTTCCGGTTCGCTGTCAAAGCTTCCCGTGTGCATTACCTGCACGCAGAGTCCCTCCTCCACCGTCAGGACCTCCACGGCGGAGCAGTCGGTTTTCTTTTTGCAGCCCGCCTCTTCCACGGCCCAGGCCACGTCCGCCGCCGTCACAAACTCCGGCAGGCGCAGCACCGACGTCCACCGAAAGTCCGCTTTCCGGCTGTAATCGCAGCCGGCAGCGTCCGTCTGCCGCCAGAAGCCCTCCAGCGGCGGAACCACATAGTCGAACCAGCCCTCCATGGGGCGGTTTCGCTTGCCGCCCATCTTCAGCGTGTAGGCCACGGCATACAGGGCGCTCACCGCCTGCTGATAGGCGCCGCCCGGCTCGTTGGGGTCGCCTGTTCCCCGGACCGCCAGATAGCGCATCCGCGGCACCTCCACCAGAACCGGCGTATCCCCCGGCCGGTACAGCTGCTTTTCCGCCTTCTTGAAATCAAACGCCATGTTCCACCTGCCGCACCGGATAGCACACCTCCGTCACGAACTCCTCCGGGTTCTGCGTCTCATGGGGGCTGACGTGGTAGATATTGAAGGACGGACCGTCAAAGGCATAGCCGTTGTCCCGCACCCAGGCGGCCACCGCCTCGTTGGCGGCGCCGATGCCGCCGTAGGGGCCACGGTAGACGGCGGAGGCGAAGGTGACGGCGGGAAGCGTCCGGAAGCGGACGTGCTCCGTGTCGGGATAGGTGCCCTTCACCGTTTTCCACGCCTCCACGTCCACGTCCCGCTCCCGGTACTCCCCGTCATAGAAGGTGACGGCGCAGTAACAGGGGTCATCCGGATGCAGGTGCAGCGGCGCGGTCTCTCCCGTCAGCACCTCCCACAGCAGCCCCTCCTGCTCATAGGCGGGGATGGTCATCCGGACGCAGGCGGCGTACCGCTCCGGCAGCGTTTTCAGCACAACATCATATTTCATGGCAGTTCCCTTTCCCAGCCCTTTCAGGACTGTATCCAGCTGCCGCATCCGGTAGGCCACCGCCTCCGCCTCCCGCTCCAGCGCCTGCCGGTGCTGCCGGAGGTGCAGCTCCAGGCAGGCCGGGTCCTCCCCGCTGCGCAGGATTTCGCCGATGGCGGCCAGGCCGACGCCCATGTCCCGCAGGGCGGCGATCTTCCCCGCCGCCCGCAGCTGCTCCTCGGCGTAGTAGCGGTAGCCGGTGGCGCTGTCGGTCATGGCGGGGATCAGCAGACCCAGCTCGTCATAATGCCGCAGCATCCGGATGCTCACTCTGGACAGTTTTGAAAAATCTCCGATTTTCAGCATGATACTTCCCTCACATATGTGATTTCTTCCGCGCGCAATCCCATGATAGACCATCCCACTGTGGGAGAGTCAAGTCCTTTTTTCCGACGGTTTCCTTAACGGGACCGAAACGGCCTCTTAACGGAATCGTAGCGGTTTTTTCTGCTATACTGATATTAATTAATAGGGAGCGCTCTTCGCTCCCGGAAAGGCGGGATGCGATTGTACCAGACCAAGCTGCGGGAAAAACTCCATGAGGCCCTGAGCTCCGTGCTGCCCATTCTGGCGGTGGTACTGGCCCTGTGTTTTACCGTGGCGCCCATGCCCTCCGGCATTCTGCTCTCCTTTCTGGTGGGAGCGGTGCTGCTGGTGGTGGGCACCATGTTCTTTTCTCTGGGGGCGGAGCTGGCCATGAGCCCCATGGGCGAGCGGGTGGGCGCCTGCATCACCCGCAGCAGGAATCTGCCCCTGATGCTGTTTCTAAGCTTTCTGCTGGGCTTTCTCATCACCGTTTCCGAGCCGGACCTGCAGGTGCTGGCGGACCAGGTGCCCTCCGTGCCCAACCAGGTTCTGCTTTTCACCGTGGCCGCGGGGGTGGGCGTGTTTCTGTGCATCGCCTTTTTGCGGATGCTGTTCTCCGTTTCCCTGTCCACCATGCTGATGGGCGCCTATCTGCTGGTGTTCGCCCTGTCGCTGCTGGTCCCCCGGGATTTCTGGGCGGTGGCCTTTGACTCCGGCGGCGTCACCACCGGCCCCATGACCGTCCCCTTCATCATGGCGCTGGGCGTGGGTGTCTCCGCCATCCGCAGCGACGCTCACGCCGCTGACGACAGCTTCGGCCTGGTGGCGCTGTGCTCCATCGGCCCCATTCTGTCGGTGCTGCTGCTGGGACTGGTCTTCCAGCCTGACGGCGGCAGCTACACCGCCTCCGCCATCCCCGATGCCGATGACACCGTGGCCCTATGGCAGCTGTTCTCCGGCTCCTTTCCTCACTACATGGGGGAGATCGCCCGGTCGCTGCTGCCCATCGCCGCCTTTTTCGCCGTGTTCCAGGTGTTCTGGCTGAAGCTGAGCCGCCGGAAGCTGAAAAAGATCGCCGTGGGCCTCCTCTATACCTACATCGGCCTGACCCTGTTTCTCACCGGCGTCAACGTAGGCTTCATGCCCGCCGGCAGCTATCTGGGACAGACCATCGCCGCCCTGCCCCTCCGGTGGATCATCGTCCCGGTGGGCATGGTTATCGGATGGTTCATCGTCATGGCGGAGCCGGCGGTGGCGGTGCTGATGCACCAGGTGGAGGAGCTGACCGACGGCGCCATCTCCGGCAGGGCCATGCGCTGCAGCCTGTCCGCCGGCGTCTCCGTCTCCGTGGGCCTCTCCATGGTGCGGGTGCTGACGGGGCTGTCCATCTTCTGGCTGCTCCTCCCCGGCTATGCCGCGGCGCTGCTGCTGTCCCGGTTCGTGCCGAAAATGTTCACCGCCATCGCCTTCGACTCCGGCGGCGTGGCCTCCGGCCCCATGACCGCCACCTTCCTGCTGCCCTTCGCCATGGGCGCCTGCGGCGCCGTGGGAGGCGACATCGTCACCGATGCTTTCGGCGTGGTGGCCATGGTGGCCATGACGCCCCTGATCACCATTCAGGCTCTGGGCCTGGTCTACCGCTTCCGGAACCGGTCGGTGAAGGAAGGCCCCGCCGCCAGCGCGGACGATTTCGCCCTGCTGGGGAATTACGACATCATTGAGCTGTAAAGGAGGGTTCCCATGAGCAAATTGTATCTGATGATCGGCATCCTCCAGCGCAGCCGGCTGGCAGGCTTCGTGGCCCTGTACCGCCAGCACCATGTGACCGCCAGCTTTGTGACCCTGGGAGTGGGCACCGCCGCCAGCGAAACGCTGGACTGCCTCGGTCTGGACCGGTCCGACAAGGCCGTCACCCTCAGTCTGGTGACGGATGGGACCTGGCAGGCCCTGAAGCGGGACCTGCAGTCCAGAATGCGCATCGACGTGCCGGGCATCGGCATTGCCTTTACCGTCCCCCTCAGCAGCATCGGCGGCAAGCGGGAGCTGCAGTTTCTGACGGAGGGCCAGAACTATGTGAAAGGAGAGGAATCCACCTTGCAGGACACCACCCATCAGCTGTTGGTGATCATCGCCAACCACGGCTACACCGATCTCATCATGGACGCCGCCCGGGAGGCCGGTGCGGCAGGCGGCACCGTCCTTCACGCCAAGGGCACCGGCATGGAGCGGGCGGAGCGGTTTCTGGGCATCTCTCTGGCGGCGGAAAAGGAGCTGCTGCTGATTGTGGCCCGGACGCCTCTGAAAAACGCCATTATGCAGGCAGTGATGGAGAATGCGGGCATGGAGACCCCCGCCCAGTCCATTGTGTTCTCCCTGCCTGTCACCAGCACCGCCGGACTGCGGCTGGTGGAGGAGGAATGACCTTTTCGAAGGCGCGTTTCAGCCTACACGATTCACCTCCCCGGAGCACTCGCTCCGGGGAGGTGCTTTCTGTATGCCCCAGGCATACAGAAAATCAAACCGGTCTCCGCTCCAAAGCCTGTGTGTACGCAAAAACACGATAGTCCTCCGTAAAATTGTATGGTATGCTGGACGCAGCAAACAGAAAGAAGGCGAAAAACGATGTATTTACCATTCGCATTGGCAAGCAACGAAGAAATCGGGCAATACCTGACGCAACACATTGACCAGCGGTTTGAGAGCCACCGGAAGTTCTGCGCGAAGTACATCGAAACCGACACAGGCAGACCGGCGGACTCCACAGAGATCACCAATATGTCCAACCGCCTGTCAAAAATTCTGAAAGGCGAAAAGGGGATTCAGCTCTACGATCTTCCCCTGTTCTGCCGGCTGCTGGAGCTGTCCTGTGAGGATATTCTCAGTGCGGGGCGGGACTGCGCGCCCGCGCCGGTCCGCATGACAAATTACACCGTTGCTTTCTCGCAAGACCCGCGGGAGTGGGAGGATCATGTGAACCGGGAGGATTCCCCGATTCTGAATGCCGATGAGTTCGGAAAAACCTTCATTGATTATGCTCTGGAGGCAAAGAATTACGGCCTTTTGAAATATCTGATGGATCAGGGGGTCATCTGGTTCGTCGGTCCGGAGAGCCAGAACTATTTCATAGGGTTCGGTGCCGGGACCAGCATCGAAAAGAAAACTTTTCCGTATCCCGAAAATTTAAACGTTCTGGACACACGGATGAGCATGCGGGATGAGCTGAGAACGCAGATGGTGGCGCTGGCGATCCAGCATGAAGACCTCGATCTGCTGGAGCAGCTCCACGCAAGGGAAATCCCTTCTCTCTACCAGCTCAGCGCTTTTTCAATGACGCCGACTCCGTGCGAACAGTACTATAATCCGGCGTTGATGGACGCCCTTGTCTGTGCGGGCAAGCCGGTTCTGCAATATTTTTCCGAAGAGTTCGTGATTTCTGACCGAGGCGGTTTTGATAACCGGTTTCTCTTCCCCTTTACCGGCGAGTTGATTGAGCGGCTGCTGCAAAGCAAGAATACCTTTTCGGAATCTCTGCTGGAGGCCGCCATCCGGCACAACCAGTCTGTCTATGACCGGCTGGACGCCCTGCTAGCCGGCACAGTCGGCTTCTACAAAGGATTGGAGTATGACCTGTCAAATGCCGCCATCAAGGAATCTCTGGTGAAAGGGATCCTGCGGGATCTTGTTTTCTATGACAACGGTGACCTGGTCAGCTATTTCCCGCTGCTTCCCAAGATGAAGAAAGGGCTGCGGTCCAACATCATCCGGGTAAATACCAGATCCGCGGACGATGCCATCAGCCGCCAGATCGCCAGGCTGAACGAGCTGTATGACGCGATCCATGCCATCACGCCCAGATTTGAAGGGGTGAACGATTGAAATGAAGCGACTGACTGCCGCCCTGCTGGCCTCGGCGCTTGTGCTGGGGTGCGCCGCCTGCGCCGCGCCCCAAAGTCCTCCGCCGGCGGAACCCCGCGAAGAAGAACCCACTGCCGCCGAAATCGCGCGGCAGGCATACGACTGCATTGAAAGCGCCGAGACCCTCTGCAAATCCGGGATGATCATCATTGACGCGGCCTGGCACTTCGGCATCTGGGACGCGCCGGAGTGCGGAGCGGACGCCGTGATGGAGCAGCTGTCCCGGCAGACCGGCTTTGATGTGTCCTTTCTGGAGCAAAACGGCGGCTGTACCGCCGACGAACTGGCAAACGGGGACGAAACCTTTGACGGCTGGGAATACTGCGTCACGGCAGCGGAGAATTGCCTGGCCGCCTACGGGACATACGATGCTCTGGACCAGGCCATGAATACCGCCCAGGAGCTGATCCGGGAGCTTCCCGCGGATGATCTCAACTCCCGGAGCCTGAAAGATTACTATACGGAAGTGGCGGCCTACGCGGCATATTTTGAGGACGTAACCGGCAGCTACAACGATCTGACCGCCGCCATCACCCGGTACGAGAGCGATATTCAGGCGGTAAAAAAGCCCCTGCTGTTTGACTTTGGGTAACCCTGTCTTCTCCTTCAGGGTTACAGGAAATCCTCCGAAGCGTCTGCTTCGGAGGATTTTCCGCTTCAGTCAAACAGGACCTTCCAGTTCTCGTCCCGGCAGGCCGCGAAGCACATCCGTACCTGCTCCGCCGTGGTTTTCTCCTCTGCCAGCTCCGGCAGATCGTCCTCCGGGAACCAGCCGCTCTCTGTGGTCTCGCTGTTGGGCCGGAAGCTGCCGCCCACATAGCCGCACTGGAAAAACACCTTGCAGATGCCGTAGGGCCGATGGGGCGCCGGGTTCCGCTTTCCCCAGTCCAGCACGGCCAGCAGGCGGTCGGCGGTGACGGTAAGCCCCGCCTCCTCCCACACCTCCTTAACGGCGTTTTCCGCCACGGTGACGTTCACATCCACCCAGCCGCCGGGCAATGCCCAGCGGCCGTCGCTCTCCCGCACCAGCAGGATGTTTCCCTCCCGGAACACGGCGGCCCGGGTGTCCAGCTTGGGGGTCTGGTAGCCAACCTCACTGCAGAAGAGGTCCCGCACCTTCTCCACCGGCAGCTCCGCCTGACAGGCCAGCATCTCCGCGGTGATGTCCCGGATGCGCTGATAGCGCTCCAGGTCGAACCGGTCACGGCCGTAGGTCAGCCCCGCCTGGGCCAGGCTCTGCAGCTCCACGATCCATTCCAGCCACCGTTCCATAGTGTCTGTCCTCCCGCAAAAAAATGTATAAAAACTCCCGAACGCTTTCAAAACATGACCGCCTGTACCAAAAAACCGAATCGAAGCCCAGCGCAGCGGGTTCGATTCGGAAAGGAGGAGCAGCGGAATGAGTGCGCTCCGACTTCTGAAAAAAGTCGGAGCAAGCGATATGCAGCTTGCTCCGACGTGGTGCGCGAGGCGGGACTTGAACCCGCACGTCCGTAATGGACACTAGAACCTGAATCTAGCGAGTCTGCCAATTCCACCACTCGCGCGTATCCATATGTAATTTGCAATCCCATAAGGGACCCACCGGAGACCGGAATCTCCGGTGGGAGTCTGGTGCGCGAGGCGGGACTTGAACCCGCACGTCCGTAATGGACACTAGAACCTGAATCTAGCGAGTCTGCCAATTCCACCACTCGCGCGCATATAACGGAACAAAAGAGGATCAATGGTGCGGCTGACGGGATTTGAACCCACACGTCGATTTGACACCAGCACCTCAAGCTGGCCTGTCTACCAGTTCCAGCACAGCCGCAAATCTCTGTTCCTTAGGAAAGACTGCTTGATTATTATAGCCAGAACCAGCGCTTTTGTCAACCATTAATTCTACTTTTTTCTCGAAAAAATTTATCCTGCATTTTCCAGCCGCAAACCTGCCGAAAACGTTTGCTTTTGGCCGGATTCCGCAACCTGCCGGAGGACCGCGCCGGTCCTCCGGCAGGCAGAACAGGCAGTCAGATCCGGCTCAGGGCCTCGCCGATGGGGTCGGTGATCACCAGATCGGCGGCCAGATCCCGGGCCACGGCGGACTTGTTGATCAGCACCAGCTTGTGGCCCCGGTAGTAGTTGATGAGGCCCGCCGCCGGGTACACATTCAGCGACGTGCCGCCGATGATCAGCATATCCGCGTTCCGGATCAGCTGCACGGACCGCTGGATGGTCTCCTGGTCCAGCCCCTCCTCATACAGCACCACGTCCGGCTTCACCCGGCCGCCGCAATCGCAGCGGGGCACCCCCTCGGAGCGGTACATGAAGTCGAAGTCATGGAACTTTCCGCACTTCTCGCAGTAGTTCCGGTGGACGCTGCCGTGAAGCTCCAGCACCACCTTGCTACCGGCAGCCTGATGCAGCCCGTCGATGTTCTGGGTGATGACGCCCTTCAGCTTCCCCGCCTGCTCCAGCTCCGCCAGCTTCCGGTGGGCGGCGTTGGGCTGCACGCCGGGAATCAGCAGCTTGGCCCGGTAGAAACGGAAAAATTCCTCGGTATTGCATTCGTAGAACGTATGGCTTAAAATTGTCTCAGGCGGGTACTTCCACTTCTGGTGGTACAGTCCGTCGGTGCTGCGGAAATCCGGAATGCCCGATTCCGTGGACACGCCGGCGCCGCCGAAAAACACGATGTTGTCAGAGCCGTCCACCAGCTCTTTGAGTCTGGCGATGGTTTCTTTCATGCAGCTCCCCCCTTTTTTTCTGTGGCTATTTTAATACACGGCAAGGAGAAATGCAAATGAACATTCAAATTTTCGGCTCCTCCAAATCCTTCGATTCCAAGAAGGCCGAGCGCTGGTTCAAGGAGCGGCGCATCAAATACCAGTACATCGACCTGAAAACCAAGGGTCTCTCCCCCCGGGAGTATCAGGCGGTGCGGAAATGCGTGGGCTTTGAGGCGCTGGTGGACACCAAGTGCCGGGCCTACGAGGATCTCTACATGGCCTACACCACCCCCGACGCCCGGGAGGAAAAGCTGCTGGAGCACCCGGAGCTGTTCCAAGCCCCCATTGTCCGCAACGGCAGACAGGCCACCGTGGGCTACCATCCGGAGGTCTGGGAGACCTGGGAATAAGCGCCCCCGGGCCGGAACAGCCGCCGGTCCGGAAACCCATATGACAGTAAAACTATATTTATAAAGGAGTTCTCTATGAAAAGTCTGAACGATTTCCCGCGGGTATCTCTCGCCGTACTGCCCACCCCCATTCAGAAGCTGGAAAACATCAGCCGCATTCTGGGCACCAATGTCTGGATCAAGCGGGACGACATGACCGGCATCGGCCTGGGCGGCAACAAGGTCCGGAAGCTGGAGTTCCTGCTGGCGGAGGCGAAGCAGCAGGGGGCGGAGATTGTGTTCACCACCGGCGGCGCCCAGTCCAATCACGCCATGCTCACCGCCGCCTGCGCCAAAAAGCTGGGGATGACCCCCATTCTGATTCTGAAAAAGCGGGGCGTCACGGAGCGCAAGGGCAACCAGCTGCTGGAATACCTGATGGACACCGACGTGCGCTTCATGGACACCGACAGCTACGATGACATTTACGCCGAGATGGACCGGGTGGGCATGGAGCTGGGCCGCCCCTACTACAAGATTCCCTGCGGCGGCTCCAACGCCCTGGGCGCCCTGGGCTACGTGGCCTGCGTCCAGGAGATTGCCGAGAGCGGGATGCACTTTGACTATCTGGTCTGCGCCGAGGGCAGCGGCGGCACCCACGCCGGCGTGGCCCTGGGCACGAAGCTGCTCCTGCCGGAGACCCGCACCATCGGCATGATGGTGGACTCCGACCCCTTCGACCAGATCACGCCGGAGATCATGCGGGGCACCGCCAGACTGCTGGAGGCCGACGTGGCCATCGGCCCGGAGGACGTACACCTGGTGGACATGTGCGGCCCCGGCTACGCCATCGCCTCCGCCGAGGGCAACGCCGCCATCCGCATGATGGCGGAAAACGAGGGTCTGTTCCTGGACCCGGTCTACACCGGCAAGGCCTTCGCCGGCCTCATTAAGCTGGCCCGGGAGGGGGCCTTCCGGCCGGAGGACAACGTGCTCTTCCTCTACTCCGGCGGCGCCGGCGGCCTGTTCGCCGTGGACGTGGCGCTGGATTGATCCGAATGCCAAAAGGCACAGCCTGCAGAAAACGCAGGCTGTGCCTTTTCATGTTTCTTTTCTTCCGGACAGCACCATCACCTGGAGCCGGGGATCACCAGCTTCATGTGGCAGCACAAATCGTCCAGATCCCGGTCCGTAACGGCGGGAATCCGCAGCTTGGCCCCGCAGTCCCTGCACACCAGGTCCACGGCGCTGCGGCGGATCTCCATGCCGTAGCGTCCGGAGCCGCAGCCGCAGGTGATGCCCTTTTCCCGGGCAGCGATCTCCTTCAGCTCCGACAGCACCTCGTACATGATGACGCTGTCGGCGAAGGCCTCCGGGTCCGCCTCGGAGTCCTCCTGCTGCTTCTCCTTCTCCGTCAGCACCTGCAGCTCCCGCAGGTGCTTTTCCACCGTGCCCTCCGGCCCCACGTAGCAGCAGAACTGCTTCGTTTTGGAGCAGGTCAGGCCGATGCCCGGCCCCTCCAGCAGCTGCTCCGGCCGGCAGGTGGCCACATGGGTCTCCCCACAGATGCCGCAGGGAACGTAGACCCGGTAGTGCTGGCCGTCAAACTCCACCCGCAGGGCGGAGTCGCCGCCCTCGCACTCCACCTCTGCGTTGGAGGCCTCCAGGGCAAATACGCTGCGGCTGGCCATCACCGGCTTGCCGCACTGGGGGCAGATATATCCGAATGTTCGCATTTCCTCGTTCATAGGGCACCTCGCTGTTGTCAAGTTCTTGATTTCTGATTATAGCATACCGTTTTTTTCTTGTACAGTCCCCGGCCGCGCCGCTTTTTCTCCCCCTCCGGCATACTTTTCCCCGTCCGGGGAATGCTGTGGACAGGACCGGAAAAACTGACCATGAGGTGATGCGAATTGGCAAGCAAACGAATGGGCCGCCAGACCGTGGCGCTGGAGCACCCGCCCTCCGTGGAGTCTTTCGCCTGCATCGGCGGAAAGCAGGAGGGGAAAGGCCCCCTGGCGGAGTACTTTGACCAGCTGGAGCAGGACTCCTACTTCGGCCAGAAGACCTGGGAGCAGGGGGAGTCCGTCATGCAGAAGCGGGCGCTGGAGCTGGCGCTGCACAAGGGCGGGCTGAAGGAGGAACAGCTGGACTATATTCTGGCCGGTGACCTGCTGAACCAGTGCATCGGCTCCTCCTTCGCCCTGCGGGACTTCCGGGTCCCCTTTTACGGGCTGTACGGCGCCTGCTCCACCATGGGGGAGTCCCTGGCCCTGGCCTCCATGCTCATTGACGGCGGCTTCGCCCGGCGCTGCGCCGCCATGACCTCCTCCCACTTCTGCACCGCCGAGCGGCAGTACCGGATGCCGGTACCCTACGGCAACCAGCGGACCCCCACCGCCCAGTGGACCGCCACCGCCGCCGGATGCACCATTCTGGCCAAGGACGGCCCGGGGCCCTACGTGACCCATGTCACCTGCGGTGTCATCGAGGACTACGGCATCAGCGATGTCAACAACATGGGCGCCGCCATGGCCCCGGCGGCCCACTCCGCCCTCACCGCCTTCTTCCGGGAGACCAACACCGCCCCCCGGGACTATGACCTGATTCTCACCGGCGATCTGGGCGCCCTGGGCCACCGGCTTCTGCTGGACCTGTTCCGCCTGGACGGGCTGGACCTGGCCGGCAACTGCCAGGACTGCGGCATGCTGCTCTATGACCGGCAGCGCCAGGACATGCACGCCGGCGCCTCCGGCTGCGGCTGCTCCGCCTCGGTTCTCAACGGCTACGTGCTCTCCGGCATGCGCAGCGGCAAATGGAGCCGCGTGGTCATGGCTCCCACCGGGGCGCTGCTGTCCCCCACCTCCAGCTTCCAGGGGGAGAGCATCCCCTCCATCTGCCACGTGGTCTGTCTTTCCCGCGAGAGATAGTTGTCCGCACAGTAAAATCAATCGGTAAATCCCACAAAGGTTTTCGGCGGAGCTTTCCTGCATTTGGGCGGTGCGACAAAATCACTTCCCGTTGTTTTTGCAAGAGTTGACACTTTAACTTGCAAAGCGCTATAATCGCACAAAGAGAGCAAGGACGCCTCTTTTTCAGGGGCGTCTTGTCTTTTATCGACTGCATTTCAGCAAATTAGCGAGGAAAAGGAGTGGACCCTATGTCGGAACAACAACTGTCCGGGCCGTACAGTCCCAATTTCGAACATGATGCCTGCGGCATCGGTGCTGTAGTCAGCATCCGGGGCGTCAAGACGTACCAGACCGTGGACGACGCACTGAAAATCGTGGAAAAGCTGGAGCACCGGGCCGGCAAGGACGCCGCCGGTGAGACCGGCGACGGCGTGGGCCTGATGATTCAGGTCCCCCATCCGCTGATGGTCAAGGCCGCCGAGGCCGAGGGCATCGAGCTGGGCGGCGAGCGGGATTACGGCGTCGGCATGTGCTTCTTCCCCAATGACACCCTGAAGCGTGCCCAGGCCAAGAAGATGATGGAGATCATCGTGGCCAAGGAGGGCATGGAATTCCTGGGCTGGCGGGACGTGCCCACCCATCCGGAGGTGCTGGGCAAAAAGGCGCTGGACTGCATGCCCTGCATCTGCCAGTGCTTCGTGAAGCGCCCCGCGGACTGCGCGCCCGGCCTGGACTTTGACCGGAAGCTGTATGTAGCCCGCCGGGTGTTTGAGCACTCCAACAACAATACCTACATTGTCTCCTTCTCCAGCCGGACCCTCGTCTACAAGGGCATGTTCCTGGTGGGCCAGCTGCGGAAGTTCTACGCCGACCTGACAGACCCGGACTGCCGCAGCGCCATCGCGCTGGTGCACTCCCGGTTCTCCACCAACACCACCCCCAGCTGGCAGCGGGCCCATCCCAACCGCTACATCCTCCACAACGGCGAGATCAACACCATCCGGGGCAACGTGGATCGGATGCTGTCCCGGGAGGAGAGCATGTCCTCCGCCCTGATGAACGAGGACATGGACAAGATTCTGCCGGTGGTGGACCAGAGCGGCTCCGACTCCGCCATGCTGGACAACACCCTGGAGTTCCTGATGATGAACGGCATCGAGCTGCCCCAGGCGGTGATGATGTGCATCCCGGAGCCCTGGGCCAACGACCGGAAGATCAGCCGGGAGAAGCGGGACTTCTACCACTACTACGCCACCATGATGGAGCCCTGGGACGGCCCCGCCGCCATCGTGTTCTCCGACGGCGACACCGTGGGCGCCGTGCTGGACCGCAACGGCCTGCGGCCCTGCCGGTGGTACATCACCGACGATGACAACCTGATTCTCTCCTCCGAGGTGGGCGTGCTGGACATTGACCCCGCCCACATCGTGAAGAAGTCCCGGCTGCGGCCCGGCAAAATGCTGCTGGTGGACACCGTACAGCAGCAGCTGGTGGATGACGAGGCCATCAAGCGCAGATACGCCCGCCAGCAGCCCTACGGCGAGTGGCTGGACTCCCAGCTCATCTACCTCAAGGACCTGCCCATCCCCAACCGCCGGGTGGAAAAGCACACCCAGGACATGCGGGACCGGCTGTACAAGGCCTTCGGCTACACCTATGAGCAGGTGAAAAACTCCATCCTGCCCATGGCCCGCACCGGCGCGGAGCCTGCCTTCGCCATGGGCAGCGACACGCCTCTGGCGGCGCTGAACGAGGTGCACAAGCCCCTGTTTGACTATTTCAAGCAGCTGTTCGCCCAGGTCACCAACCCGCCCATCGACGCCATCCGTGAGGAGATCGTCACCGACACCACCATGTACGTGGGCGCCGGCGGCAATCTGCTGCAGGAGAAGGCGGAGAACTGCAAGATGCTGCAGCTGTCCTCCCCCATCCTCACCTCCGTGGACCTGATGAAGATCCGCCACATGAACAAGCCCGGCTTCAAGGTGGAGACCATCTCCCTGCTGTACTACAAGGGCTCGCCCCTGGAAAACGCGGTGGAGCGGCTGTTTGTGGTCTGCGACAAGGCCTACCGCAACGGCGCCAACATCCTGATTCTGTCGGACCGGGGCGTGGACGAAAACCACGTGGCCATCCCCTCCCTGCTGGCGGTTTCGGCGCTGCAGAAGTACCTGGTGCGCACCAAGAAGCGCACCGCCGTCTCCCTGATTCTGGAGAGTGCGGAGCCCAGAGACGTTCACCACTTCGCCACCCTGCTGGGCTACGGCGCCACCGCCATCAACCCCTACCTGGCCCAGGAGTGCGTGGAGGAGATGATCGACCTGGGGATGCTGGACAAGGACCCCGGCGCCGCCATCGACGATTATGACAACGCCGTCCTCCACGGCATCGTGAAGATCGCCTCCAAGATGGGAATCTCCACCATCCAGTCCTACCAGTCCGCCCAGATCTTCGAGTGCGTGGGCATCAACCACCAGGTCATCGACAAGTACTTCACCAACACCGTCAGCCGGGTGGAGGGCATCGGCCTGAAGGAGATCGAGGAGGGCGTGGAGTGGAACCACAACCAGGCCTTCGACCCCCTGGGCCTGGGCTATGACACCACCCTGGACTCCACCGGCGCCCAGAAGCTCCGCTCCGGCCCCGACAAGGAGGACCACATGTACTCTCCCCGGACCATTCTGCTGCTGCAGAAGGCCACCCGGGAGGGGGACTACCAGACCTTCAAGGAATACACCGCCCTGGTGGATTTCGCCGACAAGCCCCACACCCTCCGGGGTCTGCTGGACTTCCGCTACGATCCCAACGGCGGCATCCCCATCGACCAGGTGGAGAGCGTGGATTCCATTGTCAAGCGCTTCAAAACCGGCGCCATGAGCTACGGCTCCATCTCCCAGGAGGCCCACGAGTGCATGGCCATCGCCATGAACCGCATCGGCGGCAAGTCCAACTCCGGCGAGGGCGGCGAAATCTCCGACCGCTTCGGCACGGAGCGCAACTCCGCCGTGAAGCAGGTGGCCTCCGCCCGGTTCGGCGTCACCAGCGAGTATCTGAACAGCGCCAAAGAGATTCAGATCAAGATGGCCCAGGGCGCCAAGCCCGGCGAGGGCGGCCAGCTGCCCGGCAAGAAGATCTACCCCTGGGTGGCCAAGGCCCGGTTCTCCACCCCCGGCGTGGCCCTGATCTCCCCGCCGCCTCACCACGACATCTACTCCATTGAGGACCTGGCCCAGCTGATCTATGACCTGAAAAACGCCAACCGCCGCGCCAGCATCAGCGTCAAGCTGTGCTCCGAGTCCGGCGTGGGCACCAGCGCCGCCGGCGTGGCCAAGGCCGGCGCCCAGGTGGTGCTGATCTGCGGCTATGACGGCGGCACCGGCTCCGCCCCCCTGAACTCCATCCACAACGCCGGCCTCCCCTGGGAGCTGGGCGTGGCGGAGACCCACCGGACCCTGGTGGAAAACGGCCTGCGGGACCAGATCGCCATTGAGGTGGACAGCAAGCTGATGACCGGCCGGGACGTGGCCATGGCCTGCATGCTGGGCGCCGAGGAATTCAGCTTTGCCACCGCGCCGCTGGTGACCATGGGCTGCTGCATGATGCGTGCCTGCAACCTGGACACCTGCCCCGCCGGCATCGCCACCCAGAACCCGGAGCTGCGCAAGCGCTTCGCCGGCAAGCCGGAGTACGTCATCAACTTCATGCACTTTGTGGCCCAGGAGATGCGGGAGTACATGGCCAAGCTGGGCATCGCCACCGTGGACCAGCTCATCGGCCGCAGCGACCTGCTGCGGGTCCGGGAAAAGCAGGTGACCCACCGGGCGGAGACCCTGGACCTGAGCTTCATCCTCAACAACCCCTATGGCGAGCATGTCCCCCACTTCCACGCCGACGCGGCCTATGACTTCCACCTGGAAAAGACCATGGACGTCAGCGTCCTGCTGGAGAAGCTGGGCAAGAGCCTGAAGGGCAAAAAGTCCGGCACCCTGGACCTGAAGGTTTCCTCCACCGACCGCTCCTTCGGCACCCTGTTCGGCTCGGAGATCACCCGCACCTGCGGAAACACCCTGCCTGACGACAGCTACGTCATCACCTGCCACGGCGGCGGCGGTCAGTCCTTCGGCGCGTTCATCCCCAAGGGCCTGACGCTGAAGCTGGAGGGCGACTGCAACGACGGCTTCGGCAAGGGCCTCTCCGGCGGCAAGCTGGTGCTCTACCCGCCCAAGGAGAGCAAGTTCGACGCCAGTGAAAACATCATTCTGGGCAACGTGGCCCTGTACGGCGCCACCTCCGGCCGGGCCTTCATCAACGGCATGGCCGGTGAGCGGTTCTGCGTCCGCAACTCCGGCGCGGTGGCCGTGGTGGAGGGCGTGGGCGACCACGGCTGCGAGTACATGACCGGCGGCCGGGTGGTCATCCTTGGCCCCACGGGCCGCAACTTCGCGGCCGGCATGTCCGGCGGCATCGCCTACGTGCTGGACGAGAACCATGACCTCTACATGCGGCTGAACAAGGACCAGGTCATGATCGACACCCTGACGGAGAACTGCGACATTCAGGAGCTGCGGAGCCTCATTGAAGAGCACGTGGCCGCCACCGGCTCTCCCAAGGGCAAGCAGATTCTGTCCGCCTTCAAGTCCTACATCCCCTGCTTCAAGAAGATCATGCCCCGGGACTATGACCGCATGATCCGGGCCATCGCCCAGCTGGAAGCCAAGGGCATGAGCCGCGAACAGGCCGAGATCGAGGCGTTCTACGCCAGTACCAAAGCGTAAGGAGGGGAACATCATGGGTAAACCCACTGGATTTATGGAATATGCCCGCCGCGAGGACGCGGTGAGAGACCCTGCCCAACGGGTGCAGGACTGGGAGGAGTTCCACCTTCCCCTGCCCGCTGAGCTGCGGGAGCAGCAGGGCGCCCGGTGCATGAACTGCGGCGTACCCTACTGCCAGAGCGGAATGATCTGGGAGGGAAAGACGTTCGGCTGTCCCCTCCACAATCTGATTCCCGAGTGGAATGACATGATCATGGCCGGCAACCGGGGCCACGCCCTGTCCCGGCTGCTGAAGGCCAACAACTTTCCGGAGTTCACCGGGCGGGTCTGTCCCGCCCCCTGCGAGCAGGCCTGCATCTGCGGCATGTACGGCGACGCCATCACCATCCGGGACAACGAGCTGTGCATCATCGAGTCCTGCTACGCCGACAAAACCATGCAGCGCCGCCGCCCGCCCCAATGGTCCGGGAAGAAGGTGGCGGTCATCGGCTCCGGCCCCGCAGGCCTTGCGGCGGCGGACCAGCTGAACCACCGGGGCCACTCCGTCACCGTCATTGAACGGGAGGAGCAGCCCGGCGGACTGCTGACCTACGGCATCCCCAACATGAAGCTGCCCAAGAGCGTGGTGCGCCGCCGGGTGGAGCTGATGACCGACGAGGGTGTCAGCTTCGTCACCGGCGTGGATGCCTCCGTGCCCAAAACCGCCCAGCGGATGCTGGCGGAATATGACGCGGTGGTGCTGTGCTGCGGCGCCGAGGAGCCCCGCCCCCTGGGGGTGGACACGGAGGGCGTCTCCGGCGTGTTCTACGGCACGGAGTTCCTGAAGGCCGCCGTGGAGCGCCACCAGTTCGGCAAGGAGCCGGCCATTCCCTCCGCCGCTGGGAAGAACGTGGTCATTGTGGGCACCGGCGACACCGCCAGTGACTGCGTGGCCACCGCCCTGCGGGAGGGCTGCGCCTCCGTGGTGCAGCTGGTGCGCCGGAAGGAATCGGACTATCTGGACGCCAGGGGCGCCCTGCCCAGCGACTACGCCCACGACGAGGCCCTGGCGGTGCTGGGCAAGGACCCCCGCCGCTTCGGCGTGCAGGTAAAGGAGCTGGTAAAGGACAAGAAGGGTACCCTCACCGGCGTGGTCACCACCGACGGCGACACCCTGCCCTGCGACATTCTCATTGCCGCCACCGGCTTTGCCGGCTGCCGGGCGGACGTGTGCCGGGCCTTTGGCGTGGACATGGACAGAACCGTCCGCACCGGCGAGGGTAGCTACCGCACCAACGTGGAGAAGGTCTTTGCCGCCGGCGACATGCGCCGGGGCCAGTCCCTGGTGGTGTGGGCCATCGCGGAGGGCCGCTCCGCCGCCGCCGAGGTGGATGAGTACCTGATCGGCTACACCAACCTTGTGCGTTCTATATAATCGAGAGAGAAATTTTTGTGCAAACCGCAAGGTTTCTTAGGAATTGTGACGATTGACGGAACGTATTTCCTGTGTTACTGTTTTAGCATGTTAAAGGCAGAGACGCCTGAGGGGAAACCCCGGGCGCCTCTGCCATTTTGTGTCAGAGGAGGAAAAAACAATGGATATGTCTGTATGGTATCTGGTCGGCGCAGTATTGGTGTTCTTCATGCAATGCGGCTTCGCCATGGTGGAGACCGGCTTCACCCGGGCCAAGAACGCCGGCAACATCATCATGAAAAACCTGATGGACTTCTGCATCGGCACTGTGGTCTTTATGTTCCTGGGCTACGGCATTATGAACAGCGAAAACTATTTCTTCGGCCTGATCGGCATGCCGGATTACCAGCTGTTCACTGATTTCTACGGTTTCAACTGGTCCAACTTCTTCTTCCAGCTGGTGTTCTGCGCCACCGCCGCCACCATCGTCTCCGGTGCCATGGCGGAGCGCACCAAGTTCCTCTCCTACTGTGTTTACTCCGCCGTCATCAGCGCGGTGGTGTATCCCATTGAGGCCGGCTGGGTCTGGAACGGCCAGGGCTGGCTGGCGGGCCTGGGCTTTGTGGACTTCGCCGGTTCCAGCGTCATCCACATGGTTGGCGGCATCTCCGCTCTCATCGGCGCCATCATTCTGGGGCCCCGCATCGGCAAGTACACCAAGAAGAAGGACGGCACCGTGGAGGTCCACGCCATTCCCGGCCACTCCCTGACTCTGGGCGCTCTGGGCTGCTTCATCCTGTGGTTCTGCTGGTACGGCTTCAACGGCGCCGCTGCCTCCGACCCCGCGCAGATGGCCTGGATTCTGGGCAACACCACCATCGCCCCCGCCGTGGCCACCGTGGCCTGCATGGTCTTCACCTGGGCCAAGAACGGCAAGCCTGACGTTTCCATGTGCCTGAACGCCTCCCTGGCCGGTCTGGTGGCCATCACCGCTCCCTGCGCCACCGTGGACGCCCTGGGCTCTGTCATCATCGGCCTGGTGGCCGGCATCCTGGTGGTTGTGGTGGTGGAGGTTCTGGACTTCCGCTTCCACATCGACGATCCCGTGGGCGCCGTGGGTGTCCACTGTGCCAACGGCATCTGGGGCACCGTGGCAGACGGCCTGTTCAACACCGAGTCCGGCCTGTTCTACGGCGGCGGCGTCTCCCACCTGATCGTCCAGGTGCTGGGCTGCGCGGCCATCGCCCTGTACACCGTGATTCTCATGACCATCACCTTCAAGGTCATCAAGGCCACCATCGGCCTGCGGGCCTCCGCCGAGGAGGAGATCATCGGCCTGGACATCACCGAGCACGGCCTGACCTCCGCCTACGCCGACTTCCTGCCCTCCGCTCCCGGCACCCTGGGCGGCGAGACCGTCTCCGGTCCCGTGGACATCTCCGGCCTGGTTCCCACCGAGCTGGCTCCCAGCGTCACCGCCGCGGAAAGCGGTCACAAGCTCACCAAGGTCACCATCGTGTGCAACGAGGAGCGCTTCGGCATCCTGCGGGATACCATGGCTGCCATCGGCGTCACCGGCATGACCGTCACCAACGTCATGGGCTGCGGCGAGCAGCTGGGCAAAACCGGCCAGTACCGCGGCGTTGAGATGAGCATGAACCTGTTCCCCAAGATCCAGGTGGACATCGTGGTCTCCAAGGTGTCTCCCGGCCTGGTGGTGGCTGCCGCCCAGAAGGCGCTGTACACCGGCAAGACCGGCGACGGCAAGATCTTCGTCTACAACGTGGACAACGTTGTGAAGGTCCGCACCGGCGAAAAGGACTACGACGCCCTGCAGGATCAGAGAGGTTAATTTCGCTCCCTTCCTGAGAAGCGGAGAGGCCGTCAGGACCGGCCTCCCCGCTTCTTTTCCGCATATTTTTCCCTTCTTTGGGGATGATAGCACCAGCGAACCTCAAAGGAGGCGTTTCATGGAATATCTGAACGCGTTTCTCTGCGGCGGCATCCTGTGCGCCATCGGCCAGGTGCTCATTGACCGCACCCAGCTGACCCCCGCCCGCATCCTCACCGGCTACGTGGTGGCCGGGGTACTGCTGGGGGCCCTGGGACTCTACCAGCCTATCGCCGACTGGGGCGGTGCCGGCGCCACGGTGCCTCTTACCGGCTTCGGCTTCTCCCTGGCCAAGGGGGTGAAAAAGGCCGTGGCGGAGCAGGGTTGGCTGGGGGTGTTCACCGGCGGCCTCACCGCCACTGCCGGAGGCATCACCGCCGCCGTGGTGTTCGGCGCGCTGATGGCTCTGCTGTTCCGCTCCGGCGAAAAGCGCTGAAAAAACCGCCCGGAAGGGCGGTTTTTTCTTTCGAAAAAGTGGCTTTGCCACTTTTTCGAAAGATTTAAAACAGGGCGTTGAAGCTGCTCACCGCGTCATCGCAGCGGTCGAAGCACACCAGCATCACATAGTTGCCGTTGCTGACAATGCGGGTGCTGTTCTGCCACTTCTCCACGGTGGCGGGATAGAAGGCTCCCTGCTCCACCTGGTAGTCGATGCGGCTCTGGAAAATGGTCTTCACCGTCTCCACCTGGTCGGCGGAGGACACCTCCACCAGGGCGTACTCCGCCGCCACGGCGGAGATCATGGGCATGTACACCAGGCACTGCTTCGGGCTCAGGTCCGACAATCCCGGATACATCACATCCAGCGCCTCGCCGTCCAGGGCCATCATGGCAGGGAAGTTGCCCTCGCCGTAGGCGGTGGTCTGGCTCTCATAGAAGGCTGTCAGATCCACGCTCTGGGCCGCCGGGGCCTGGCTGCCGGTATCGGCGGAGCTGCTGCCGGAGGCCCCGCCGGAGACGGGCTTTTCCGCCGGCTCCGGCTCCTCCGCAGGCTTCTGGACAGGCTTCTCCGCAGGCTTCTCCGCGGGCTTTTCCACCGGGGCGGGCGGCTTCTGCGCCGCCTCCGTGTTCTCCCCGGAGGGCTCCTCCACGGCGTTCTGCGTTTCTTCCGGCTCCTCCGGATCTTCCGGCTCCTCCTCCGGAAGCGCCTCCTCATTGCCGGCGGCCTGATCGGCGGAGGTGTCGGCGGAGGTCTGGGCGGAAGAGGTCCCGCCCTGGGCGGAGGAGGCCCCGTTTCCGCCGCAGGCGGTGAGGGATACCGTCATGGCCAGCGCCAGCAGCAGGGTCATCAGTCTCATTTTCATGGTGTTCTGTTCTCCTTTATCATCCAAAGTGTTGACAGAAAATGAGACGGACACAGGCGGCGAAAAGTTCCCGCATCCCCCATTTTTTATTTGCTTTCCGGAAATTCCGCCGGGATGGGCAGGTCCGCGATCTGCACCCCCTGGCTCAGGGCGTACTGGATGGTGTTGCGGGTCCCGCCTGCCGAGCCGTCATAGGCGGCAATCAGCAGCGACGAATGGTCCACCAAATAGCGGTTGCGCCGCTGCATGCACCCGGCGGTGTACCGCTGGGCCACCATAGTCTCATCGTCGCAGGCCTTCACCAGCGCCCGGTAGCGCTGCCGCTCCGCCTCCGGCCAGGTATCCGCCTGCTCCGGACAGGGCAGCACCGCCTCCAGCGTCACATCACCGTGGCGGCTGCGCAGGGCCAGCACGCACTCGCAGAAGTAGAGATCGCAGCCCATGGCCATGCCGCACAGAAAATGGCGGTAGCCCTCCTGATAGGCGGCCTCCACCGCATCCCGGATCCGCCGCTTCAGCACCAGGCACCGGGGGTCCTCCTCCCGGTAGCCCCAGGGCAGCTTGGCCGGACGGTGGCCGGTGAAGCTGCAGCTCCACTGTCTTCCCCGCACGATGATCCCCCCTTTGCCCGGATTTCCCCTCTATTGTAGAACATCTGTTCTCAGTTGTAAAGAGGGACCTTTTTTCCGTGAAAATTTCCTGTTGCATTTTCCGGCAATCCGGCGTATACTATCTGCAGAAAACAAATGGATAACATGTCTTCAGGGCGGGGTGCAATTCCCCACCGGCGGTACAGTCCGCGACCGGTGCGCCTTCTGGCGTTCCGCTGACCCGGTGAAACTCCGGGACCGACAGTAACGGTCCTTTGGGCCCAAGTCTGGATGGAAGAAGATTATGGCGGCAAAGGGCGGCTCCTTTGTTGCTTGTTCACCTTGGAGAAGACACGGACCTCCAGGTGTTTTCAAGCAAACAAAAGGAGTGTTTTTTATGTCCACAACCAACACCGCATCCACCGCCATGTCCCGTTCCCGCACCCACAGCATCACCGTCACCGCCATGCTCTCCGCCGTAGCCTTTGCCCTGATGTTCATTGAAATGCCCATTCCGGCGCTCATCCCCTCCTTCGTGAAGCTGGACATCTCGGACCTGCCGGAGCTGCTGGCCGCCTTCTCCCTGGGCCCCGTGTACGGCGTGGCCGTCACCTTCCTGAAAAATCTGCTGCACATTCTCATCAAGGGCACTTCCTCCGCCTACGTGGGCGAGCTGTTCAACTTCCTGATGGGCTCTGTGTTCGCCTTCACCGCCGGCGTCATCTATCAGCGGAAGAAGACCCGCGCCACCGCCCTGCTGGGCGCCGTGGCCGGCGCCGTGCTGATGGCCGTGCTGTCCGTGCCCCTGAACTATTTCCTGGTGTACCCCGCCTACGTGGTGTGCTACGGACTGCCTCTGGAGGCCATCATCGGCATGTACCAGGCCATTCTCCCCTCCGCGGACAGCCTGATCAAGTGCCTGGTGATCTTCAACCTCCCCTTCACCTTCTTCAAGGGGATGCTGGACGTGGTGCTGTGCTTCCTGATCTACAAGCCGCTGTCCCCCCTGCTGCACAAGTAACTGACGATACGGCAGGCGCTCAGGCGTCTGCCGTATTTTTGTTTTTGAATACGCGATACTGCGCGTGGAGTTTTATTTTTTCCAACGTCCGAAAGGAGTCTGAACCATGGAGCCGGAAGAGCTTTCTTCTGCTGTGGAACCCATTGCCCCGCCGGAGGGCGCTGCCCCCGCCGGTGAAGCCGAAAAAACGCCCCGGCGGCGCTTTCGCTTGCCCCGGTGGCTGACGGACCGGGAAAACGCGGCCCGGGCCGTGTTTTTGCTGGGGCCGTGGGTGTCCTACCTGATGGTGGAGTATCTGAACAACAACGACCCCTTCGCCTCCCTCACCAACCTGCAGGTGACGCTGAACCTGATCTGGTACTACCTGATTTTCTGGGTGGTCCGGATGCTGGCGGGGCGCAAGGGGCTGGGCGCCCTCATGGCCTCCGGCTTCTGCTTTCTGTTCGGACTGGCCAACCACTACGTACTGACCTTCCGGGGCCGCATCATCTTCCCCTGCGACCTGCTGACCCTAGGCACCGCCGCCAACGTGGCCGGTGACTTCGACTACACTCCCGACAAAAACGTGTGGATCGCCGTGGGGCTGCTGGCGGCCTACTGGCTGCTCATCGCCCTGGCGCACCGGATCTTCCGCCGCCGGGGACGGCAGAAGCTGCGGTGGATCACCGTCATCGGCTCCTGCGCCGCCATCGGGGTGTACCTCTACGTGTTCTTTTTCACGCCCCTGCTGCCGGACATCGGCATCTACGCCCAGCAGTGGAAAACCCAGGCCAACGGCTTTCTGCTGAACTTCATGACCGCCCTGCGCTACAGCTTCGTCTCCGCCCCGGAGGACTACTCTCCCGAGGCCGCCCAGGCCATCGCGGACCGGGCAATCCGCCTGCCGGACAGCGGTTCCGGCCTGGAGCCGCCGGAAAACCTCATCATCATCATGAACGAGTCCTTCGCGGACATGACCGCTGCCTTCCCCAACTTGGAGCTGACGGAGGACCCCCTGCCCTTCTTCCACTCCCTGACGGAGAACACCGTCAAGGGCACCCTGGTCTCCCCCGTCACCGGCGGCGGCACCGCCAACGTGGAGTTCGAGTTCCTCACCGGGGACTCCCTGGCCTTTCTCCCCTCCTCCACCGTGGCCTACCAGCTGTACTGCTATAACGGAATGCCCTCCATGGTGTCCCAGGTGAAGGCCCAGGGCTGCCACACCATCTCCTTCCACCCCTACTTACCCTCCGGCTGGAACCGCACCTCCGTCTATTCCTGGATGGGCTTCGACCAACAGTACTACCGGGACGATGTGCGGGACCCGGAGATCATCCGCAAGTACGTCAGCGACTCCAGCGACTACCGGCAGCTTTACCGCTGGACGGAGGAGCAGGCCGGCCCCACGTTTTTGTTCAACGTCACCATGCAGAACCACAGCGGCTACGCCCAGGGCTGGAAAAACCTGGTGCGGACGGTGGAGGTGGCAGCCCCCGGCACCGCCGACAGCGTCACCTCCCAGTTTTTCTCCCTGATGCTGGAGAGCGACAAGGCCATCCAGGAGCTGGTGGAGTACTACTCCGCCTGTGACGAGCGGACCATGGTGGTGTTTTTCGGCGACCATCAGCCGCCCCTGAGCCGGGAGTTTTACGAAAGGCTCTACGGAAAACCCCTGGACAGCCGCACCATTGAGGAGGTCTTTCAGGAGTACGAGGTGCCGTTTTTCATCTGGGCCAACTACGACATTCCGGAGCAGGAGGGGCTGACCATCTCCGCCAACTATCTGGGAACCCTGACGGCCCAGCTGGCGGGCCTGCCTCTGACAGGCTATCAGAAGCTCCTCTCGGAGCTGATGGAGCGGCTGCCCGTGGCCACCACCATCGGCTTCATGACCGCCGACGGCACAATTGCGGAGACGGAGGCGGAGCTGCCGGAGGACCTGCGCCGGCTCTACAGCGACTACCGCGTCATAGCCTACAACCACCTGTTTGACGAGGACGAGCACCCGGAGGGGTTCTACGATTGATAAATTGATAAAAGACCGCGTTCAATAGAACGCGGCCTTTTTGCTGGTATTTTCCCGCCCGGCGTGGTATGCTGTGATCAGGAACCGCTGCCCGGCGAAAGGAGGCCTGCCATGGACGCAAAAAACCGCATCATTCTCCACTGTGATCTGAACTGCTTTTTCGCCTCCGTGGAGCTGCTGAGCCACCCGGACCTGCGGGAGGTGCCCATGGCGGTATGCGGCGACCCCGCCTCCCGCCACGGCATCATTCTGGCCAAGAACGAACCTGCCAAGCGCTTCGGCGTCCAGACGGCGGAGACCATCTGGCAGGCCAAGAAAAAATGTCCGGATCTGGTGCTGCTGCCGCCCCACCACGATCTGTACCGCCAATACTCCCGCCGGGTCAACGCCATCTACGAGCAATACACCGACCTGGTGGAGCCCTTCGGCATCGACGAAAGCTGGCTGGACATCACCGGCACCGCCCATCTGTTCGGCGGCGACCCCCGGGCCATCGCCGATGACATCCGCCGCCGGGTCCGGGAGGAGCTGGGGTTGACGCTGTCCGTAGGCGTCAGCTTCAACAAGGTGTTTGCCAAGCTGGGCAGCGACTACAAAAAGCCGGACGCCACCACCGTCATCTCCCGGGAAAACTGGCGGGAGATCGTCTGGCCGCTGCCGGTGGGGGACCTGCTGTTTGTGGGGCAGGCCGCCCGGCGGACCCTGGGCCAGTACGGCGTGGAGACCATCGGCCAGCTGGCCGCCTGCCGCCCGGAGATGCTGGAGACGCTGATGGGCAAGCTGGGCTACCAGCTGTATGAATACGCCAACGGACTGGAGCACGAGCCGGTGCGGTCCAAAGAGGACCGGGAGCCGGTGAAGTCCGTGGGCAACGGCACCACCTTCCGGAAGAACCTGACCACCCGGGACCAGGCCCGCACCGGCGTAGCCCTGCTGGCGGACAGTGTGGCCAGCCGCCTGCGGGCGGCGGGGCTGTATGCCGGCGGGGTGCAGGTGACCATGCGGACCCCGGATTTCAAAACCTCCAGCCGCCAGAAGCAGTTCGCCGCCCCCACCCACCTGATACGGGATCTGACCCAGGGGGCCATGGAGCTGCTGGAATCCTTCTGGCAGCCTCCCACCCCCATCCGGATGCTGACCGTCACCGCCCTCTACCTCTCCGACAGCGACACCGCCTTTGAGCAGGTGGACCTGTTCCGGCCCCAGGCCATTCAGAATCAGCAGAAGCAGGAGCGCATCGAAACCGCCATGGACGCCATCCGGAGCAAATTCGGCGCAGGCGCCATTCAATTCGGCTCCGCCGCGGACGCGGCCCCCACCGACGACGTGCCGGAGCTGTGACAACAGAAAGGAAGTCCCCCATGACCAGAAAAGAAGAGAAACAGCAGCTGCGCAAGCTCATCCGCGCCATGGAGCAGGAGCTGCCCCAGAGCTACAAGGACCAGGCCAGCGCCGCCATCTGCGCCCATCTGGCCGCCATGCCGGAGTATCTGGCGGCGGACACGGTGTTCGCTTTTGTGGGCACCAGCAGGGAGATCGACACCACCGCCTTTCTGGAGAACGTCCTCCGCCGGGGCAAGCGGCTGTGCGTGCCCCTGTGCGTGGGGGACGGTCTCATGGACCTGCACCACATCACCTCCCTGGACCAGCTGCGCACCGGCGCCTACGGCATCCGGGAGCCGTCGCCGGACACCCCGGTGGTGGACGCCGACGCCGTGGACTTCGCCGTCATCCCCTGTCTCAGCTGCAGCCACGGCGGCAAGCGCCTGGGCCAGGGCGGCGGCTTCTATGACCGCTTCCTCAGCAAATACCGCTCCGCCGCCGTGCTGGTGTGCCGGGAGCGGCTGACCCGGGAGGAGCTGCCGGTGGAGCCCCACGACCTGCCCATCCCCTGGGTGGTGACGGAAAAGGGGCTTTACGAGGACGGCATTCCCGCCCGCATTGAGTGAAAAAACAGGTCCTGACCGCGGTCAGGACCTCAGGCTATTGAAAAAGTCCTTTGGACTTTTTCAATAGCCTGCACAATGCCTCGCTTTTTTGTCTGCTGCGCAGGCCAAAAAGCTGCCGCTATGCGGCGCAAACACTTGCCGCGCAAGCTTTTTGCAGGCATTTGATTCCACACGAGGAGACTACCGCCCCCTCGTACTTCCCCTGCAAAACGAACCTATTTACTTCCGAACAGAGGTTTTTCGACAAGCTGAGGTCCTGACCACGGTCAGGACCTTTTTCACTCCGGCGCCTCCATGGCGGCCCGCAGCTTTTCCAGGGCTTTTTTCTCAATGCGGGATACATTCCGCCGCGGCTGTTGTAAGCGGCAGGCTCTGAGAAACCGCCTCCGGTTCCCGGAAGCGGAAGTGGATGATGATCTGTTTGTCCTCTGTCAGCTCGATCCGGTCAATGAGGCTCACCAGCAGCCCCCGGCTGGAAAAGGCCGAGTCCATGAAGCGCCGCACCAGTTCTTTTGCCCTGTCCTCTGCGGGGACGGGGCTTTCTTTCTGCGCTTTCAGGTCCTTCAGCCGTTCCTCCAGTGAGCCGCGCTCCGCTTTGATGCGCTGATAGATGCGCTCAAAGTCCGGCTCGGCCAGCAGGCCCGACAGCCGGTCCATGTACATCTTATCCAGATTGGCCGTCAGGCTGTCGATCCTGCTCTGAATTGCCTGCGATTCCGCCTCCGGAGCGTTTTCCTTCCGGGCCTGCTCCGCCGCCCGCCGCGCAATGGGAAGCAGTTCATCGGGATGCAGCCAGGCTTCGCAGACTTCCCGCACCTTGGCAATGACCGCGTCTGTGACGGTCTTTTCCTTGATGGTATGGCAGGTACAGACGCCGGCCCTGGTAAACCGCTGATAGGTGCGGCAGACGAAGTACAGCACATCCTCCCCGGCGGCGTTTTTGCGGTTGAGCACTGCCAGTGGATACCCGCACTCATGGCAGAAGATCATCCCTTTGAGCAGAAAGTCATAAGTGCGGCTCCGGGTGTGCCTGCGGCTGTTGACCAACATGCGTACCTTTTGGAACGTCTCCCGATCAATCAGAGGCTCGTGCGTTCCTTCCACCACGACCCAATTCTCCCGATCCTGCTTCAGGCACTTCTTGGACTTGTAGCTGATTTTCACGCTGCGGCCCTGGACCATGTTGCCAATGTAAGTCTCGTTTTGCAGCATATCGGAAATGCGTTCGCTGGACCACAGTCCGGTGTAAGGGCCGGGATTGGGCACCGGCAGCCCCGCATAGGTGGCAGGGGTCGGGATGCCTTCTGTGTTCAGTTGGGCTGCGATCTGACGGCAGCTCATACCCTCCAGCGCCATGCCGAAGATCCGCCGCACCATGGGAGCCGCTTCCTCGTCGATGACGATTTTGTTTTTCTCGGTGGGGTGCATTTTGTAGCCGTAAACCGGCTTGCCGCCGATGAACTGCCCCTTGCGCTGCTTATCCCGCTTGACGCTCTTGATCTTCTTGGAGATATCCTTGGCATACATGTCGTTCATGATGGCCCGGAAGGGCGTGATATCGTTAGCGCTGGACTCCACGCCGGTGTCGATGCCGTCCAGCAGGGAAATGTACCGCACCCGCTTTTCCGGGAAGTACCGCTCCATGTAGTGGCCGGTCATGATGTAGTCGCGGCCCAGACGGGACAGGTCCTTGGTGATGACCATGTTGACCTTCCTGGCCTCGATATCCGCGATCATCCGTTGGAATGCCGGACGGTCAAAGTTGGTGCCGCTGTAACCGTCATCGATATAGACATCGTAGACAGACAAGCGATGGCTCTTTACAAATTCGTCCAAGAGGGATTTCTGGTTAGTAACGCTTTCCGACGGCCCCTCGTTCTCATCCTCCCGGGACAGCCGGATGTACAGCGCCGCCCGGTAATCCGCCGGGTTCCCGATTCCCGCGCCCGTCACCGGCCCTCCGCCAGCAGCGCCCGCCGCACAAACAGCCGCAGCGACTGCAGAATCAGCGTCTGCAGCGGCTCCCCCTCTTCCGCGAAAACGCAGCGGACCGGCGGCTTCTGTCTGCTCCGACTCATGGGCATTCCTCCTTTCTTTGGTAAAGGATATGCGCCGGCGGGCCAGTTATTGCCCCGGGGACAGCAAAAGAGGACGGCAGAATCCTCTGCCGTCCTCTTTCTGGAAATCTGTTTCAGCTGTACAGCTCCTCGTCGTTATAGTCGTCATATTCGGAGCCGAATTTCCGGGCCAGGCACTTCTTCATGCCGCTGCCCGCCACGGACAGGTCGTGCCACCCGCCGATCAGCAGACAAACCACCGCGGCAAAGCCCAGGCTGGCGCCAATGATCTTCATGACCATACGTGCCGTCTTACTCATGATGCTGTAACCTCCTGTTCGGTCTGAACGTTTTCCGTCTATCAGATAATCGTTATCATACACCGTTTTGCCGGATTTTACAACTGTTTTCCGAGAATCTTTTCCCGGGGCGCTCATCCGGCCAGAACGGCCCACACCGCCGTCAGCACCGCCAGGAACAGCACGTTGGACACGGTGAACAGCCGGAAATACCGGCCCTTGTCCCCCGGCATCTCCCGGGCGATCTGCCGGTAGGAGATGAGGCTGGCCATGGAGGCGATCAGCGTGCCCAGGCCCCCCAGATTGGTGCCGATGATCAGCGCCGGTGTGTCGTCCGTAAACCCGGACAGCAGCAGCGCCGCCGGGACGTTGCTGGTGATCTGGGACGCCAGCACCGCCACCGGCACCTCCCGGCCGGCGATCACCGCCTGCAGCCAGGCGGAAAAGGCGGGGATGCGGCCCAGGTTGCCGATAAAAATGAAGAAGGCCGTAAAAGTCAGCAGCAGGGAGTAGTCCACCCGCCCCAGCGTCACCCGGTCGGCACAGAGTGTGCACACCAGCACCGCCGCAAACGCCAGTCCATACGGCACCGCCCGCACCACCGCCAGCAGGCAGACCGCGAAAAGCACCCCGTAGAGCGCCACGATCCAGCGGTCCGGTGCGGCTGTCTCTTCAGCGGCGGCAGGAGGCGGCAGGCACTTCCTCCGGCCCCGGCACAGCAGCAGCGCCCAGAGCGCCAGCAGCCCCAGGGAAACCAGGGTGTAGGGCAGCATCAGCCCCACAAACGCCCCGATACCCATGCCGCTTTTGCCGTACAGATACAGGTTCTGGGGGTTGCCGATGGGCGTCAGCATGCTGCCCAGGTTGGCCGCCACGGTCTGCATGCACACCACCGGCGGCGCAAGGGTGCGGCGGCTCTCCTCCCCCAGGCCGCTGAGCACCGCGAAGGTGAAGGGGACAAAGGTCATCAGCGACACATCGTTGGTGATGAACATGCTGCCGAAAAAGCACAGCCCCACCAGCACGAAAACCAGCCGGAGCATTCCCCCCGCCCGGGCCAGCAGCGCCCGGCCTAGCCGGTCGAACACCCCCTGCCGCCCCAGTCCCGCCATGACGGTCATCAGGGAGAACAGGATGGCCAGGGTGCGGAAGTCAATATAGCCGATGTATTGCGGGTCCGGGCGCACCGCGAAGGCGGAGAGCACCGCCAGCGCGGCGGCCGCCGTCAGCACGGTCTCCTGCCGGATCAGCCGTTTCAGGGTCATGTCAAAAGCTTCTTTCCTTGAAAACTTACGGGCCTGCGGCCCTCCGCCTGCTCAATCCCCGCAGACATTGAAGTTATATCCCTCGTAGGAGCGCAGCACATCCGCCGCTTCCCGGCCGTACTCCGCTTCAAAATCCGCCAGGACCGCCTCGCTCAGCGCGGTTCCCGCCTCGCCGAACACGGCCCCGCACACCTCCCGGTAAGCCCAGTAGGAGTGGGCGCAGTGGAAGGAGAAGTCCCGGATGTACTCCGGCTTCTTTTCCCACGGGCCCTCGCCCAGCCCGGCGTCCCGCACCAGGTGGATGCAGCAGACCCCCTGGTTCAGGTTCTGGGGCACCCGGTATTCCAGCGCCGGGTTGAATCCGCGGCAGATGGAGTTGTCCAGATGCAGGCAGTAGGTCTCCCCCGCTTCCTCCGCCCCCATCTCGGCAAACTGGGTGTGCCAGGGGCAGACGGTCACCTGCTTCATGTAATCCGGATGATGGGCCAGCACCCTGCCGTTGTTGGCGCAGCCCAGGGCGGTACACTCCTCCGTGTTTTTCCACTCTCCGTACCGGAGATAGGTGTCCAGCGTCAGCTCCTGGCCGTCCCGGATGGCTCGCTGGGCCATCCGCCGTCCCCGCTGCTCGGCGTAGTACTCCGTGGCGTGGATAAAGGCCAGCTTTCCCCGCCGCCCGAAGGTCTCCGTCAGGCGGATATAATAGCGCGCCGCGATGTATGCGTGAACCTTTTCGTTGAATCCCATGTTGTTCCTCCCGTCCGCTCCGCCTTGCGTATGCGCTATGTCGCGGAGTTACAATTCAGTCTGGACAAAAGCACCACCGTCTCCACGTGCTTGGTGGCGGGGAACAGGTCCACCGCCGCGGCCCGGACCGCCTGATACCCCAGCTGGGCGAAGCGCTTCACGTCCCGGCCCAGGGTGGCCGGGTCGCAGGAGACGTACACCACCCGGTCCGGCGCCATGCCTGCCACGGAGGCGATGACCTCCGGGGCCAGGCCCTTCCGGGGCGGGTCCACGGTGATGACATCGGGCCGCAGGCCCTCCCGCTCCAGCTTCGCCGCCACGTCCGCCGCGTCGCCGCAGAAGAACTCCGCGTTTTCAATGCGGTTCCGGGCGGCGTTTTCCTCCGCGTCCCGGATGGCCGCCGGCACGATCTCCGCGCCGATGACCCGCTTCGCCTGGCCGGCCATGCACAGCGTGATGGTGCCGGCGCCGCAGTACAGATCCAGCACCGTCTCCTCCCCGGTGAGGCCGGCAAACTCCAGGGCCTTGCGGTACAGCACCTCCGCCTGGTCCCGGTTCACCTGGTAAAACGACGGCACCGACAGCTTGAAGCTCAGGCCGCAGAGGGTGTCCATCAGGTGGTCCTCCCCCCACAGCGTGCGGTACCGGTCCCCCAGGATCACGTTGCCCCGGGCAGTGTTGGTGCCCAGCACCACGCCTACGGTTCTGGGCGCCGCCGCCCGGACGTAGGCCACCAGCTCCGGCTCCCGGGGTACCTGCCTGCCGTTTACCAGCAGGCAGCACAGCGTCTCGCCCTTCCGGTTGGTGCGGACGTAGACATGGCGCACCAGGCCCTTGCCCGTCCGCTCGTCGTAGGCAGGAACCTTGTAGCGGCGCATCCAGTCCCGCACCGCGCCGGCGGTGGCGTCACTCTGCTCCGTCTGGATGAGGCAGCGATCCACGCCCACCACCTGGTGGCTCCGCTCCCGGTAAAAGCCCACGGTTCCGTCGGCTCCCACCGGGTACTGGCTCTTGTTGCGGTAGTGGAGGGGGTCTTTCGCGCCCAGAATCTCCTCCACCTCCACGTCCGCGCCGCCCAGCCGGGTCAGGGCGTCCTGCACCCGGCGGCGCTTGGCCCACAGCTCCTCCTGATAGCTCATGTGCTGGAGGTCGCAGCCGCCGCAGACGCCGAAATGGGGGCACTCTGGCTTCGCCCGCTCCGGCGACGCCTGCCGCACCTTCACGGCCTCCCCCACCGCCGCGTTTTTCATCACCTTGGTGATTTTCAGGTCAATGACCTCGCCCCGCAGAACCCGGGGGACGAACACCACCGCGCCGCTGAGCTTCACGATGCCCAGGCCCTCGCTGGAGTAGCCCTCCACCGTGCCGGTATAGGTCCTGTTCTGTTCCAGTCTCTCCATGCACACTTCTCCGTCGGAAATGCCGGCTCAGACGCCGGCGAAGCCGAACACCACACCCACCACGGCAGAGCCGAGAATGAACACGATGGGGTGCAGGTCCTTCACTTTTTTCACGTTGTTGGTCAGCACCAGCAGCACCGCCGCCAGCACAAAGCCCTTTCCGTTGATGCTGCCGCCGAAGGAAAAGCTGTTCAGCAGCTGGCCGCCGGAAGTCGCAATGTGCAGCAGCACCTCGAAAATCACGCTGATGCAGGCCGCGCCGATCAGGCCCGTGGAGGCGGGGCGCAGGCCGTAGAACGCCATGCTCACATAGCGGTTGTCCTTGAAGCTCTTGAGCAGCATGGCCACCAGCAGAATGACGATGATGGAGGGCGTAATCTCGCCTACGGTGGCAATCACCGCGCCGGGGATGCCGCTGACCGTAAAGCCCACATAGGTGGCCATGTTGATGCCGATGGGGCCGGGGGTGGACTCAGACACCGCCAGCATGTTCATCAGTTCGCCGTAGGTGTACCAGCCGGTGGTCTCGCCGATGTCCTTCAGGAAAGGCAGCGTGGCCATGCCTCCGCCGATGGCGAACAGGCCGGTTTTGAAAAATTCCCAATAAAGCCGCAGCAGCGTCATTTCTTCTTCGCCTCCAATTCTTTCAGCACGATACCCGCCAGGGCGGAAATCACCACAAACCACACCGGCGACACGTCCAGCAGCGTGCTGCCCAGCAGCACCACGATGAAAATCACGGCGGTCCGCTTATCCACCACCGACTTTTTCAGCAGCTTGCGCACGCTGTTGAAAATCAATACGCAGACGCACACCTGAATGCCGGCAAAGGCGTTCTGCACCCAGGTGAGGTGGGAAAAGTTGGTGATCAGGCCCGCCAGGATGGAAATGATCACCAGGGACGGGAACACCACGCCCAGGGTGGCCACGATGCCGCCCACGATGCCCTTTTGCTTCTGGCCGATGAAGGTGGACACATTCACGGCGATGATGCCGGGGGTGCACTGGCTGATGGCGTAGTAGTCCACCAGCTCCTCCTCCGTGGCCCAGTGCTGGTGATCCACCACCTCACGCTGGAGAATGGGCAGCATGGCCATGCCGCCGCCGAAGGTGATGGCGCCCATTTTCGCAAAGCTCCAGAACAGGATCCATAGTTCTTTCATTGAAATCTCCTCTTTTCTCTCGGATGATTACTCCACATAGCCGTACATGCCCCGGACGGATACCTCGCCGGAGCGGACGGTAAAGGTCTTGCCCTCTTCGTCCCGGACCACCAGGCTGAACTGATCGTCCACGTCCACGGCGGTCACCGCCTGCCGGGAGCCGTCGGGCCGCACCAGCTGCACCTGCTTTCCCACGTTCACGCAGTCCCGCCGGTACACCGCCAGATACTCCGACAGGTCGCCCCGCTTCAATGCGGCGTACAGCCGGTCCAGCGCGGCGATGAGGGCCGCCGACAGCGCCGCCCGGGAGACGGGCTTCCCCGTCACCTGCAGCAGCGAGGTGGCCATGGCCGCCACGTCCTCCGTGAAGTCCTCCGGCTGCTGGAGCACGTTGATGCCGATGCCCACCACCAGATACTGCAGGCGGCCGGTCTCGCCCTCCATGCTCATCTCCGTCAGGATGCCGCAGATTTTCTTTCCGTTGACCACCGGGTCATTGGGCCACTTCAGCTGCGGCCGGATGCCGCAGACCTGCTCCGCAGCCTCGCACACTGCCACGCCGGCCAGCGCCGTGATGGGCAGGAACCGCTCCGGCGCCATGCCGGGCCGCAGCAGCGCCGTCAGGTAAATGCCCTTTCCCTTGGGGGACTGGAACCGCCGCTCCATCCGCCCCCGCCCGGCGGTCTGGCTGTCCGCAATGACCACCGTGCCGTCCGCCGCGCCGGTGAGGGCCAGCTTCTTGGCATAGGTGTTGGTGGAGTCCAGCTCGTCGAAGCAGCGCAGCTCCCGGCCCACCGTCTCCGTGGCGGGCAGATGGCTGCGGACCTCCTCCTCCGTCAGCAGGTCCGGCACCGACACCAGCCGGTAGCCCTGGCCGGTGCGGGCCTCAATGACATAGCCCTCCTTCCGCAGGGCGTCCACCGCCTTCCAGATGGCGGTCCGGGACAGGCCCAGCTGTTCACTGACCTGCTCGCCGGAGACAAAGGCGCCGGGTCTGGCCCGCAGCATGGCCAGCATGGTCTGTTTACTCATCATCGCACCTCATTTCCGCTGTTTTCCAATGGCAGAATGTAGTCTATCACGTTTTGCCCCCGCTTGTAAACCTCCCCGGGAAATTTCTGTGACAGTTCGGCGGGGCTGTCCGGCCAACCGCTCAAATCCCCCCGGCATCCGTGCCGGGGGGATTGGGCTCAGCCGGCGTCAGGGGACGCTTCCGGGACTTCCGGCGGTTCTTCTCCGGAGGGCGTGACAGCCTCCGGCGTCTGCCGCTCCGGAGCAGGGGCGTCCGGCACCTCCGCCGGGGCAGTCGCTTCCACCGCCGGAGGCAGGCTGCTTTTCAGCACCCCCTGCACCACCCAGCGGGTGGCATGGCCCCGGCCCGTGCAGGTGGACAGCGTCAGAATGGAGTCCGCTGTGGTGGGGACCACGCCGGTGTCGATCACCGACCGGCTGAGGCAGTCATCCAGAAACGCCTGCTTTTCCCCCTGGCTGTCAAAGCCGATCTGGTAGGTCAGCCCCTCCGTATCGGCTTCGTAGGCGGCAAAAATCTCGTAGCAGCGGCTGCCGCTGTCGGTGGTCACATAGATGCCGGGGTGGGCCGCCCAGTAGGACTGGGATTTGTAGTTTTTCAGGGTGCCGAACATGGAGCCGTTGTTCATGTTGTGGCCGTAGATCACCGTGTGGAAGTCCGACAGGTCGCCGCTGCTGCGGCACTCCATGAAGATGGCGCCCACGGCGCTCCGCTGTCCCTTCCAGGTACGCTCCAGGTAATAGTCGTTGTCCCCGTGCTGCAGCAGCGGATAGGACACCCGGGTGTTGGGAATCAGAAGCCAGCCCAGCACCTCACGGTTCACCTCCCGCAGGGCGGTGAAGTCCATATTCCGCAGGGCGTCCGCGTAGGGGTCCACGTACACCGGCTCCGGCGCCGCCGGGGCGGGGGTTTCCGGCGCCGCAGGCTCCTCCGGAGCCGCCGGCTCTTCAACGGCCTTCTCCGGCAGTTCCGGAAGCTCCGGCAGCTCCGCCAGGGTCTCCGCTTCGGCGTAGGCCGCCTCGCCTGCCTGGTAATCCAGCGCGGACCGGGCCACCATGGCCCCGCTGCCCAGAAACACTACGGCCAGCGCCAGCAGCACTCCGCGGCGCACGTTTTTTCCCATTTCCGCCCGCTCCTTTCCGTGATACGGCATCGCTCTCCGGGATTCATTATACTCCGCTTCGCCCCGGAACACAAGAAACGTCTGCCAAAAGCCCCCGGCCGGTTGGCCGGGGGCTTTTGCGCTGTCGGGATGGCTTCAGGCCGGGGAAATCAGGTCTCCTCTTCCTTCCGCTTTCTGCCGTTGATGGTCATCCAGCCCAGGCCCAGGCCGGACAGGGCAGCCGCCGCGGCCCACAGGGCCATGGCGTCGCCGGTCTTGGGCGGATCGACGGTCTTGTCGCCGGTGGGAACCTCGGTATCGGGAATGATGAACTCATCGTCGCCGTCACCGGGATTGGTGCCGCCGGAGCTGCCGCCGCCGGGCTGATCGCCGCCGGGAACAGGCTCATCGGGGATCACCGGCAGGCTGCCGTCATAGGTGTTGGTGATGGTCCAGGTGCTGTTCCGGACGCTCACCGAGGAGGTGTAGCCGTCGGGAACGTCGATCTCTTCCACGGTCCACTTGGCGGAATCGCTGAGATCCACCCACATGCACTTCCAGTTGTTGTCCGCGGACAGCTCCTGGTCGGCGTAGGCCTTGCCGTCCTTCAGCAGGCGGACGGTGATGCTGTCGGGACGGTCCTCGGCGGTGTCGCCCTTCCAGACCTTCTTCACGATGACGTCGGTGGTCTTGTCGCCGTCAGAGCCGGGATTTCCGGGCTGCGCAGGCTCATCGTCCACCAGGACGTAGCTCAGCACCAGCTTGTAGAGATGGTTCTCCTCCGCCAGCGCCACGGAGGTGACGTTCTCCGGGTTGGCGGCGTTCGGGTCGAAGCTGTAGGTCAGGCCGTCCTTCCCGCAGACTTTGTAGTCGCCGGGATTGGCAGTGACGGTCCTGCTCTCCGTCTCGCTCTTCAGGTCGCTGGTAACCACGTAGCTGGAAACCAGGGTGCCGTCATAGGCGGTGTGGGTGTAGTGGCACTCCACAACGTACAGGTACCTGGCAGGGGCCGCGTAGGTGTTGGTGATGACGCCGTTCTGATAGGTGACGGTGTAATCGTTGTTCTCGCCGAAGCTGACGGTGCCGCCGTTTCGGACCTCCGCGCCGGTGGCATCCAGCTCCCGGACCTCGTAATCATAGGCGTGGCCGTCGGAGGCGTACTTGTTCAGGTTCCTGTAGGTCTCAATGGGATAGGTGTTGCCGGCGGTGCGCTTCACCGTCTGCTGGCTGCCGGCCACCATCTGGCCGTCGCGGAACAGGGCCACGGAGATGCTGTCGGGATACGCCGGCTTGTAGTGGCCGGTGGTATCCATGACCCACACCTTCTCGGCGCCGGCGGTGACATCGGACTTCTGCTCAATGACATTGCGGATGGCGAAGGGCTGGCCCTCCACGGTCTTCCTGGTATAGCCGGGCACGCTCTCCTCATCCAGGGTGTAGGTGATCCTGGCGCCGCCTGCATCGAACTCCGGCAGGTCGGGAACCTTGATGCTCCAGGTGCTGCCGCTGGCAGCCACCTGCAGCGCCTCGCCGTTGAGGGTTGCGGTGACGCCGCCGTCATCGCTGACCAGGATTCTGCGCACGGAGCCGTCCGTGCCGGTCAGCACCAGGGTGATGTCGGGGCGGTCGGTGCCGGCGGGATCGGTCCAGTACTTGGTAATGGTGAGAGGCTCCAGGGTGCCGGAACGCCGGTTGGTCACGGCGGTGCCGGAGACGGCCTTGCTGTAGCCGGAGGGAACGGTGTACTCCTCCGCGGTGTAGACATAGCGGCGGGTCAGGTCCTGGCTGAACTGGGGTACCGTCACATAAGCGGTGTAGGTGCTGCCGTCGGCGCTGACTTCGGCGTCCGCCGTGGCGGTCACCGCGCCGTCCACCAGGGTGTCGGCCTTGACGGTGCCGTTGTCCTCATAGAACTTCACCGCCAGGGTGTGGGTACTCCAGGTGCCGGCCGCGTTGGGATACAGTCCGCCCTCCATGCCGGTCTGGAGCACACTGATGGTCACGTCGGGCCGGTCAGCGGCGGGGGTGCCGCCGTCGATCCAGGTCTTGGAGACGGGGACGCGGGTATCGGCGGGGTTGATGGTGTTCACCAGGCTGAAGCTGAACTTGCCGTTGTTCTGCAGGCCGCCGGTGACGGAGGCGGTGTAGCCCGGGAAAAGCTGCTCGCTGATCCGGTAGTCAATCCGCTGGCCCTCGCTGTCATAGGCGGGCAGGCCCTTCAGTTCTCCGGTGGTCTTGCCGTTTTCGATGGTGATGGTTTCGTTGTGCTTCACCCACTCCTGGTTCACCGCGTCATAGTACTCCACGTCGATGACCACGTTGCCCCGGTCGGTGGGATCGGGATCCACCCAGGACTTGGTGACGGTGATGTCGGTGGTGCCCTTGATGACGTTGGTGAAGGTCCAGGTGTTTCCGTTCTGCTCCGCGCCGGAGTCGTAGCCGGCCAGTTTATCCTCTTCCACCACGTAGTTGATCTTCTTCAGCTTGCCGTCGATCTCCTTATACTTATCCAGGTTCCGGAAGCTGTAGGTGGTGTTGCCCAGGATGGTGGCGGTGTTCAGCAGTTCTCCGGTGTCGCCGTCATACAGCCGGAAGGTGGCCTCCCTGGCGGCAACGTCCGCAGGCTGCTTCCAGTTCTTGTGGACGGTAACGGTGGTAGTGTCCTCCTGAGCGTTGGGGGTATTGGTGATGGTCTGGGCGTAGTTGCCGTTATTGTCGGTGGTCACCTTGCTGTAGGAGACGGTGTAGCCGCCGGGGACCCGCGCCTCCCGCACGGAATAGGAAATCAGGCCGCCCTTGGCGTCGTACTTGGGCAGACTTTCAAAGGTATAGCTGCCGTTTACGGTGGTCGCGGTGTCCTTCTCCGCGCCGTTGGCGTACAGGATCACGGACACCTCGCCGTGCTGCGCGTCCTCCACGTCAGCGCCCCAGACCTTGCTGGCGGTGAAGCTGACGGTGCCGGTGCGGGTGTTGACCACGTCGGAGCCCTCATAGCTCACCGCGTAGCCGTCGGGAACGTCGGTTTCCCGCACGGTGTAGCTGATGGCCCTGACGGCGGTGATCTCTGTGACGTTGCCCTCGCCGTCATAGCTGCAGGTGAAGGCGTAGCGGTCCAGGTCCTTGAATTCGTATTCCCAGTTGTTGGCGTCGCTGAGCCGGGCGGTGGTGCCCGTCGGCTGGCCGTCGGCGTACAGCTCCACCGTCACGGCGTCATGGGCGGCGGCATTGCCGTCACGCCAGATCTTGCTGCCGCTGACGGAGGTCTTTTCCTGTGCCACAGTGTTGGTCAGGGTCCACATCTCCACCGTGCCGGCCTTCGTATAGGCGGGAGCCTTGGCCTGCTGATAGCTGCCGGGGACTTCCTGCACCGAGTACTCGATCCGCTGACCCGCGGAATCATAGGTGGGCAGCTTCGGGTTCAGGCCGAAAAACTCCGTCCTGCCGGGGCTGACCTTACAGGTCTGGCCGGTCTCCTCGCCGTTGGCCAGCAGCTTCACCGTCACCTCGGAGCCGGTCATGCCCGCCGGCAGGATCCAGTCCTTGGTAACACTGACGATGGTATTGCCGCTGGCGGTATTGATGATGTGCAGGGGGTTCCCCGCGTCATAGCTGGTCGTCCAGCCGACCATCGACTCCTCCTCCACGGTGTACTCGTAGAGGTTGCCCTGGGCGTCCTTCTCGGGCAGGTTATGGAAGGTGTACTTCCAGAGGTCCGCCGTGCTGCCGGTATCCCAGTTGGTGGGAGAGACGATCACGTCCGTATACTCTCTGGAGGCGGCGTCGTAAACCTGGCCGTTCTGCAGCAGCGTCAGTTTGATGGAAGTGGCGGCGCTCTCATCCGCCGGCTTCAGCCAGGTCTTGGTGACGGTGACGTCGATCTTCTCAATGTGCAGGGGGTCGGTGACGGTGCCGTTCCGGAAGGAAGGCGCGCCCTGACCGTAGGCCAGCGTGAATTCCGTATTCTCCACGGCCTCATAGCCGTCGGGGACCGTCGTCTCGCTGAGGACATAGCTGTCGCCGGAGGGGATGGGCTTGGCGAAGGTCACCAGGCCGTTGGCGTCGGAGACGGCCTCCTCGCTCCAGGTATTGGCCGCGTTGGCCACTTCAAACTTGGCGCCGGCCAGCTGTTTGCCGTCCGCGCCCACCTTGGTGAAGCTCAGGGGCAGGGCGGCATAGCCCTTCACCGCCGGAACCTTGAAGTGCATGCTCAGCATCTTGTCGGTGCCGTCGGCAATGACGTTGCCGTCATCGTCCACGTACTGGGTATTGTCGTTGCTGTCCTTCTTGGTCAGATAGTAGTCCAGACGGGTCTCGCCGTTGGTCAGGTTCCACTGGTCTTCCAGCAGTTCCTTCAGTTTTTCGTTGGTGGCGGTGGGATTGGCCGCCTCAAGGGCGGTGATCAGACCGGCCACATTCAGCTTCACCCGGTACCGCAGGTGATAGGTGATGGTGCAGTCCATACCGGGCTGATAGTTGGTAATGGGGGCGCCGTTTTTGTCCACGATGGTGGTGGCTTCGCTGGCCAGATCCATCCGAAGGTTCCAGTTCAAGCCGTTGGCGTCATAAGTCACGGCGTTGTTGGCATGGGTGTTCAGGTCGGAAACGCTCACCAGGCTGATGTGCTCGCCCATGGGGTCCGTGACCTTCCAGGCGTCCACCGCCAGCATCATGCGGATGATAATCTCCTTGAAGGCAAGGCTCAGCTGATTCGCGTTAGTAGCCGCCACACACTTGTTGGAAAACTCGGTCATCCACTGAGACACGTTGTCTCCGGCGTCAAAGCAGATGGAGTAGAACGTGGTGTCCAGCGTATTGCGGATATAGAACGCACGGCGGGCCGGGTTGTCATAGTTTCTGTTATTCCGCATCGTGTAGCCGCTTTTCTCCGGCATAGGACGGGACCGACTGATATCGCCTGTATTCGCATTCGGCTGGCCGTCGGTCAGCAGCACCACGAACTTATTGTCCACGGAGGAAACCGCTTTGCCGCCCTGGTTGGCGTCCAGCAGCCACTCCGCATACATCAAACCGGCATCCGGGTTCGTGGAATAGTTTGTACCGAGGCTATTGATCCTGTTCGTCACGGTAGTCAGATTGGCCTTCGTGGCATCCTCATCCGAACCGTGCAGTTCAAACCAGTACCGCGGGTTTATTCTGTTGCCGAAATTCAGCATACTGGCGTTGCCGTTGAACTCCACCACAGCCACATACCGTGTGGCGTTGGGGTCCTTGTACGTTTCTCCCGTAAAGCCGGCATAGGTATTCAGGAAATTGGCCGCCTCGGCCTTTGCGGCCGCAAGACGGGTGTGTTCCGTAGCAACCTCAGTCGTAAGATTCTTGTGGGACGTGCAGTACACACAGTCCTTGGAATGATAGTAGGTATAATATCCTCCCCAATCATTGTAAATATAATGCTCGCCGCAGGTCGCGCACGCGCGCATGGAATCCGACGTATCGATCACCAGCACCACCGCCGCGTCGGGGCTCTTGGTGCTCTGCTCGATGGCCTCGTTGGTCTTCACTTTCAGCGCAATGTCGAACTCGTTCTCTGTGCCGGTGGGGAAGATCTCCTTGGAGATGGTCACCTTCGTCTTGGCCGGATCCTCGTTGTTCTTCACCACGGGGTTGGTGTTCGTGCCGATGACGAATTCTCCGCTCTCAGCATTGTAAGTGTAGTAGACCGGGCTGGCGTTGCCCTGAATCTGCTTTGCCCGCTGGTTCACCTGGGCATCGGTCTCCGTGCCCAGTGCCATTGTGCCTACCTGCAGCAGGCTGACGCTCATCACCGCCGCCAGAAAGGCCGACATGACCCTTCTGCCCAAACCGGTGGGACGTCTTTTCGCTTCCCGTTTTCCTCTTGCTCTTGCCATCATTTCGTTCTCCTTCCATTCACGAAGATCGAAATGCTTGGTGGCCGGGCTGGCATGGCGTTCGCCGCTTTAGCCCCCTTGGCTTTGCGTCCCGCGGTTTCCCGCAGTTTGCCGTTTCATTCATTTCTGCCTGTTTGCGGCTTTCGCCGCGTGGGATTGCCTGGTTCTTTTCAGCCGAACGCCGAAAGCTTGTTCTGCTCCGCCAGTTCATCGCTTAAGGCGCTGTCCATCAGATGGAACAGCTCCAGCGCGCTGCGGAACTTCTCCTCTTTCCTGCCTTCCAGCCAGGTTACGCTGCCCTGCCAGCTGGAGTTCTGCCGGAACAGCACCCGCAGAGTGAAGGTTCCGATCCTTCCCTCCCGGACCGCTGCGTCCGGTGGTTCCTCCACTGAGACGCCGCAGCCGCCTGAAAAACTCCGCGGCTGCGCATAGGCCTGCGGCAGCCGTGTGCCGTTCAGAAGCTCTTCCATCTTGCGGATGAACTCCATCAGACTGCGGAATTGCTCGCCTTCTGCCAGATAGGGATTGTACAGCCGTCCCGCCGGCACGCCGCGTTCGTCATATTGGTCCACGCAGACGATGGTGGTCCGGAACTCGTTGCCATACAGCCTGCCCTCCATCAGGGCACACCCCCTTTCCCGTTTTTACAGGCTCAGTATAGCATCCCTCCGTTACGCCGGGGGTTACAATTCTTTTCAGTGGATTCAAATCCCGGACGGAATATGCGACAATTTTTCATACACATTTTTATATATTTTGCCCAAATATTGCCATTCAGGGGAAAAAAGGGCCCGGCTCTCCCGGTTCCGGGAGAGTCGGGCATCGCTTTTGTAACCGGTCAGCCCAGCCGCCGCAGCAGCTGCTCCGGGTCCTCCGCGTTCTCCGCGGCGGTCCGGGTATCCACCCGGCCCTCCGCCGCCAGACGCTCCAGGTACTGGTCCATGCTGACCATGCCCTGGCTGGCGGAGGTGCGGATGACGTTGTCGATCTGGTGGGTCTTGCACTCCCGGATCATGTTGCGGATGGCGGGATTCATGTGCATGATCTCAAAGGCCGGGATCCGGCCGCCATCCCCCGCCGCCAGCAGCTTCTGGGACACCACCGTGTGCAGCACCGCCGCCAGCTGAACCCGGACCTGCCCCTGCTGGGCGGCGGGGAAGGCGTCGATCATGCGGTCGATGGTGTTCACCGCGCCCCCGGTGTGAAGGGTGGCGATGACCAGGTGCCCCGTCTCGGCGGCGGTGAGGGCGGTGCGGATGGTCTCCGGGTCCCGCATCTCCCCCAGCAGGATGACGTCCGGCGCCTGCCGCAGGCAGGCCCGCAGGGCGGAGAGATAGTCTGTGGTATCAATGGCGATCTCCCGCTGGGAGACGATGCTCTTGCGGTTCCGGTGCAGGTACTCCACCGGGTCCTCCAGCGTGATGATGTGCTTTTCCTGGGTCTGGTTGATACGGTCGATGATGCAGGCCTGGGTGGTGGATTTTCCGCTGCCGGCGCTGCCGGTGACCACCACGAAGCCGTGGCTCACCTCACTGAGGGCCATGACCTCCTCCGGGATGTTCAGTGTCCGGTAATCCGGAATGTCGAAGGATACCACCCGGACCACCGCCGCCAGGGAGCCTCTCTGGCAGTAAGCACTGACCCGGAACCGGGCCAGACCCGGCACGGCGAAGGAGAAGTCGTCATCGCCGGTTTTCTGATAGTGCTCCATGGGCCGGTCCGCCAGCCGGTAAAGCTCGGTGATGAGCCGCTCCGTCTCCGGCGGGAGAATCCGCCCGGAGCCCTCCCACATGGGGCAGACCCGGCCCTCCCGCTTGCAGCTGACCGGCGCACCCGCCACAATAAACAAATCGGAAGCCTGCAGCTCCACTGCCATTTCCAGATGATCCATCAATTCCATCATGATTCCCCCTTAATTTCCGTCCCATACCGCCAGGCTGCTGTCATACACCGCGTCATCCGCGGACACGGTCTCCCAGCGCAGGACCGAATATTCCCGTCCCTGAACCCGGACCTCCACCCGAAGCGCCCGGGTGTCCGAAACAGGGACCTGATACCTGTAAATTCCGTTTTCCGCCGTGACGCCCGCCGGCACTTCTCCGCTCCGGAGACGGGCCAGCACCGCTTCCGCCTCCGCCTCCGCCCGGTAACAGGCAGCCACCGCGTCGGCGCTCTTCCGGCTCAGCCGGTCGTCCGCCCGGACGGCGGACAGACTCAGCACCGCGAATACCGTCAGGCACAGCACCGCGAACACCGCCAGCAGAGTGGTGCCCCCCACCGGCGGCGGTGAAAATCCCCGCCGTGCCTTCATCACGCCGCCTCCTGACAGGCCGTTTCCAGCGTGAAGAGACAGCCGCCGCCCACTTCCCGGACGGTAATCCGGGCCCTGCGCAGCAGGCCGACCCCCGGCTCCTCCCGCAGCTCCGCCTCAAAGGCCGTGCGCTCCGGGTCCCCCGTCAGCGTCCAGTTTTCGTCCAGGCAGACGGTCCAGCCGTCTCCCTCCGGGGCGGTTTCATAGGGCGTCGGATGCGCCAGGTCGCCGCCGGCGGCCTTCCAGGTCTCCGCCAGCGTCTCAGCCCACAGCACCGCCCGGTCCCGCTGCTCCGCCTGCCGGCTCAGCCGGTCCGAAAGGGCAAAGGCCCGGAGGCAGATGGCCGCCGTCATGGCGAACAGCAGCAGCATCAGCGTCAGCTCCATCAGGGAAAGGGTGGTTCTGTCTCTCATGCCCCGTCCCCTCTCTCCCGGAGGAACAGCGACACCGCGGCCTCGCTGCCGTCGCCGGCCACCGCCTCGGCGGTCAGCAGTCCGTTCTCCTCCGTAAAACGCATCTCCGCCATGGAGACAATGATCTCCCCGTCCTCCGGCGCAAACGGCTCCCCCGCGGCGCAGAACAGCTCCCGCATGGCGCCGTCCCAGCAATAGAGGCGGGTCAGGTAGGTCTCTCCCTCAATCTCCTCGGCGAAGCACAGGGTGCTGTCCGGTCCGGCGAAGTCCTCCACCGTCACGCTGCCGGCGGCGCTCCGGACCCGGGTGGCCACATATTGCAGGGCGGTTCTGCGGTCAAAGGCCCGGGCGTCCCGCTCCGTCAGGCGGCGGCACACACCCGCCCCCGCCAGGAGAACCCCCAGCACCAGCACCGCGAACAAGGCGAACATCACCAGGGCCAGCAGCCCCTCCGTCCGCCGCGTATCCGCCTTTCCCACAGTCTCAGCCTCCGTTTCTCAGCACCGTAATCTCCGGCATCAGATTCTCCGCAAACACCGTGTAGGCCACGGTATAGCGCTCTTCGTCCACCTGCAGGCCGTAGTCCGCCTGCAGACGCTCCAGGTTGGGCGGATAGGCCCCCTCGGCGGCGTAGCAGGCCACGGCCGCTCTGCGGACCGCCTGCTCCATCTGCCGCAGCTCCTCCTCCGCCTGTCCGGCGTCCAGATTGCCCGCGGCACTCAGCAGCCACGCCGCCGCCAGCAGCGGCGCCAGCCATGTCAGGATTCTCAGCAGCTTTCGTTCCATGCTCTCACCCCAGCGCCGACATAATGTCCATCAGCGGCAGCATCACCGACAGAATCACCAGACCCACCAGCAACGCGCTCACCAGCACCAGCACCGGCTCCACCCGGGCCACCGCCTCCGCCAGGTGATTCTCGCTGTCCTCCGCCAGACGGCGGGCCAGCCGGGCCATCACCGTGTCCGCCGCGCCGGCCCGAACGCCTGCCGCCAGCAGGCGGCAGCAGTCCTCCGGCAGCACGCCGGTCTCCCGCAGGCTCTCCGTCAGGCTGCCGCCGGCGGCAATCCGCTCCCGGCAGCTGCGGCAGCGCTCCGCCGCCCTTTGGTTATCCCCCTGCAGTCCGGCAGCCAGATCCAGCGCCTCCTCCATGGGCAAGCCGGAGGCCAGCCCCATGGCCAGGGCCTGGGCCACCCGGGCCGTGGCGGTTTCCGCCGCCAGACCCCGGTCCCGCCGGGCCCACCACGCCAGAAGCCGCCGGCGCAGCCGCTCCGACAGAAGCAGGGCGGCGAGAGACGCCAGTGCCGCCGCCAGCAAACCCACCAGCAGCGGCATACACCGGTCCAGCAGACGGCCAAGGGTCAGCAGGCTGCCGGCCATGCCGCCCAGCCGGCCGCCCAGCGACGCGTACACATCTTCAAACACCGGCAGAACCCGGGTCAGCAGAATCACCGTCACCGCCAGCATCAGCAGTGCCAGAAGAACCGGATGCAGAAGGGCGCCGAGAATACCCTCCTCCATCCGGCTGCGGTTTTCATAGTGGTCCGCCAGGGCCCGCAGGGCCTCCTCGGTGCGGCCGGTGCGCTCGCCGCAGGCCACCAGGGCGCAGACATAGTCGGGAAACACGCCGCTTTCCTTCATGGCCTCCGAAAGCGGCGCGCCGTCCTCCACCCGGCCGGCCATCTGCTCCATCACCGGGGATTCGCCGTCCATCAGCCGCAGGCCCTCGCCGGCCCCCAGGCCGGCATTCAGCATCAGCGCCAGCTCCAGACACATTCCGGACAGCCGGCTGCTGCTCATCTTCTCCCGCTTCACAGTTTCACGTTCCCATCAATAGAGGTATTTGGCGGTATAGTTCTTTCCGTCGCCAATGTACTGCATGATCTCCCGGCTCTGCCGCCCGGTGGAGGCAAAGGTGGGGTCCATCCGCTGCCAGTTGACGCCGTCAAAGTAGATGGCCGCGTTGACCCAGCCGCTCTCCTCCGTCCAGACGTTGATCCACGCGTGGTAGATCGTTCCGGCGTAGCCCACCACCAGCTTGCAGGGCACGCCCTGGCAGCGGAGCATGGCGGTCATGACGGCGGCGTAGTCGAAGCAGATGCCCTTCTGTTTGTCCAGAACCGTGTCCAGCACCGGCAGATACCCGCTCTGCACGGAGTTGGCCAGGTCATAGTCATATTTGAAGTTGGTCACCACGTACTCGTAGACTGCCTTCACCTTGTCCAGGGGGTCTGTCAGGCCGGCGCACAACGCCGCCGCCCGGGCCACCGTGTTCTCCGCGGAAACCGCGTAGTTCACGTACTGGTTGGGCCGCAGGAAGGGGGCGAACTCGTTTTTCAGGGTCACCGAAAAGTTCACGGCCATCACGGAGGAATAGCGGTTGCCGCTGATGTTCTGATAAATGGTCACCGTGTAATGGCCGTCGCCGTCGGACAGGGGGAAGGTGTTCCAGGTGGTGTCACCGGGCTTCAGATCATAGGTATAGGTGGTGGTGGGGCCCTTCACCTGCAGCTTGACCTTCTTCTCCGAGGACTCCGTATACCGGGCCATCACGTAGCCGTCCGCGGTGTTGGAGTAGTCGATTCCCGCCTTCTGGTTCTCGTGGACCTTCACGCCGGAGGCCTCCGGCATCAGCAGGGTGGATACCGCCGGAACCGCGTCCGCCGCCAGGGGCGCCCGTTCCTCCGGGATGATCAGCTCCATCGCCCCATCCTCTTCCGGAACCTCAATGCCCTGGGGAAGATAGACGCCGCCGGCAAAGCCCTCCGGCAGCGCGGCCGCCCGGACACCTCCCGCGGCGCTTCCCAGCAGCAAAACGACTGCGATGGCCACAGTCAGACAGTGTTTTTTAGAAATCACACTATATTCTTCCTTTTGAACAAAATTATTTGTTTTATAACCAAATCAATAGTAACTGCTTTTCCCCGGCTTTGCAAGTACTTTTTGATATTTTATTTCAAAATAAAAAAATAATCGTATCTTCTCCCCTGATTTTAACAGCTTTTGATATTGCTTTTTTCTCGATTTCGTGTTAAAGTCAATTTATATGACACAATTGTCATTTTGGTTGACGTAAGAATGACGTTTTGTAAGCAGAGGTGATATTCTGATGAATCAGGATCGGCTGAATGTCCGGATGCTGGGAGGGCTGTCCCTCACCCAGGGCGGGCAGCGGGTGGATGACAGCGACAACCGCACCAAAAAGGTCTGGCTTCTTCTCTCCTACATGATTTATAACCGCGGCCGCTCTGTTTCCCAGGAGGAACTGATCGCCCTGCTGTGGGGGGAGGACCGCTCCAGCACCAATCCGCTGAACGCCCTGAAAACCATGTTCCATCGGGTCCGCTCCACGCTGGACAGGCTGTTCCCCTCCGCCGGCCACACTCTCATCATCCGGCGGGACGGCGGCTACGCCTGGAACAGCGATTTCCCCTGCACATTTGACGTGGAGGAGTTTGACCGGCTCTGCCGGCTCAGCGCCGCCGCTGAGGACGATGCCCGCCGGCTGGAGTATGATCTGGCGGCGCTGGAGCTGTACCGGGGCGATTTCCTGCCCAAGCTGTCCTCTGAGTCCTGGGTGATTCCCATCAGCGCCTACTACCACAACCTGTATCTGCGGACGGCGGGAGAGGCGCTGGAGCTGCTGGAGGCCCGGAACGAAATGGAAAAGGCGGCGGCCATCAGCCGCCGCGCCACGGAGATTGAACCCTATGACGAGTCCCTGTACCAGCACCTGATGCGGGAGCTGCTGGCGCTGGGGGACCTGAAGGCCGTCATCGCGGTCTATCAGGGAATGTCGGATCTGCTGTTCTCCACCTTCGGCATCATGCCCTCCGACGAGTCCAAGGCCCTTTACCGGCAGGCGGCCCGCACCTCCAATGACCAGTCGGTCACCCTGGGGTTCCTGCGGGAGCAGCTGCGGGAGGGAGATGACCTGCCCGGCGCCCTGTTCTGCGAATATGACTTCTTCCGCATCATCTACCGGGCCGAGGCCCGGTCCGTGGCCCGCACCGGCGACGCGGTGCACATCGGCCTGATTACCGTTACAGGCCATGAGGGACAGTCCCTCTCCAAGCGCAGCATGGATGTGTGCATGGAGAATCTGAAAAACCTGATGTGCCTCAATCTCCGCCGGGGCGACGTGGCCGCCCGGTGCAGCGTTTCCCAGTATATCGTCATGCTGCCCCAGGCCAACTACGAAAACGCCTGCATGGTGATGGAGCGCATTGTCCGGGCCTTTTTCCGCCAGTATCCCCACTCCCCCGCCCAGCTGCGCTACTCCGTGCAGCCTCTGGAGCCCAACTGAACGCACAAAAAACGCCCCCTTCCGGCGGAAGGGGGCGTTTTTTTACATTCGCGTCTCAGGCGGCCCGTCTGGAGCGGATCACCAGCAGCACCGCGATCATCAGCACCACGGCGATGGGCAGCGCCAGGAGGGTGGGGACGCCCACCCAGCCGAAGATGCCGGCCAGCAGGTAGCCCGCGCAGCTCACCGCCGCCGCGGTGATGGCGTAGGGCAGCTGGGTGGACACATGGTTCACGTGGTCGCACTGGGCGCCGGCGGAAGCCATGATGGTGGTGTCGGAAATGGGGCTGCAGTGGTCGCCGCAGACGGCGCCGGCCATGCAGGCGGAGATGCAGACGATGGCCAGGGGGTTATCCATGGAGAACACGTTCTGCACGATGGGGATCAGAATGCCGAAGGTGCCCCAGCTGGTGCCGGTGGCGAAGGCCAGCAGGCAGCCGATGAGGAACACGATGGCCGGCAGCAGCATCTGCATTCCGCCGGCGGAGGAGCGAACGAAGTCCCGGACGAAGAACTTGGCGCCCAGGGAGTCGGTCATGGCCTTCAGGCTCCAGGCAAACGTCAGGATCATGATGGCGGGAACCATGGCCTTGAAGCCCTCGGGGATGCAGCCCATCATCTCCTTGAAAGACAGGGAGCGGCGGATCAGGAAGTAGACAAAGGCCACCACCAGTGCAAAGGCGGAGCCAAGCATCAATCCCACGGAGGCGTCAGAGTTGGAGAAGGCCTCAATGAAGCCCGCGCCCTCGAAGAAGCCGCCGGAGTAGATCATGCCGATGACGCAGAACACCACCAGCACCACAATGGGCAGCACCAGATCCAGCACCCGGCCCTTCTCCTCGTTCACTTCCTCCTCCATCATGGCGTAGGGGTTGGAACCGGAGAACAGGTCGCCCTTGGCAGCGTTGCGCTCGTGAGCGCCCATGGGGCCGTAGTCGGCGTTCATCACCACCAGGCCGATCATCATCACGATGGTCAGCAGGGCGTAGAAGTTATAGGGGATGGCGCGGATAAACAGCGCCAGGCCCTGGCCGTCCTCGGCGAAGCCCGCCACGGCGGCGGCCCAGGAGGAGATGGGGGCGATGATGCAGATGGGGGCGGCGGTGGCGTCAATGATGTAAGCCAGCTTGGCACGGGACACCTGATACTTGTCGGTGATGGGCCGCATGACGGAGCCCACGGTGAGGCAGTTGAAATAGTCATCAATAAAGATCAGGCAGCCCAGCAGCACCGTAGCCAGCTGCGCGCCCACCCGGCTCCTGATGTGGGTCTGGGCCCAGCGTCCAAAGGCAGCGGAGCCGCCCGCCTTGTTCATCAGGCACACCATGGCGCCCAGGATCACCAGGAACACCAGAATGCCCACGTTGTAGCCGTCGGACAGGACGGAGACGATGCCGTCGCTGAACACGTGGATGACGGTGCCCTCAAAGCTGAAGTTGGAGTACAGCAGGCCGCCCACCAGGATGCCCACAAACAGGGAGGAATAGACCTCCTTGGTGATCAGCGCTAGGGCAATGGCGATGATGGGAGGCAGCAGCGCCCAGAAGGTGTTGTAGAACCGGCTCTCCGCCAGCACGTAGCCCGTTCCGTCACAGGCGGAGCAGGTGAAGGTGCCGCCGCAGTCCTCGCACTCCGGGTCCAGACCCAGGCAGGAGGCGCAGCCGCCGATGCCGCCGCACTGGCCGCACTCCACCCATTTGGTGCCCGCTTCCTCCGTGGGGTCTTCCGCGGCCGACGCGGTGACGGTCAGGCCCGTCACCAGCACCAGCAGCACTGCCAGCAGCGGCAGGACGCGGCGTTTGATGTTTCTCATGTTTCTCTCTCCTCTGAATTCCAGTGTCTGTGTCTCCACAGCAAAAAAATGGAGCCATGACCGCGTCATGACTCCATTCCACCGGTGTAGGACTCACGACAGCGCTCCGCCGGCGAACCGGCGACAGTCCGGAAGATGTTCTCTTCCGGCCCGGGTTCCGGTCCGCCAGGCTGCGGTATCCGGCCCCTCGGCGGTCGTCCCTTTCCCTCCGGTTACAGCCTGTCTTCCGCCGGAGGTACTGATGGCGCCCGCGCCTCTATCATGCTCTTGCATTGTGGTTTCATTATAGTATACTTCCCGGAGATGTCAACGCTTTTCCGGGATTTTTTCCATCTTTTGTCCGTGCTGTGTGTGCACTCTGCCCGGGGTGTCAGGCGTCCTGCCGCCGGCAGAACCTTGGCGCGGGGCGAATTCATTTCGCCCGTACATTTCAATTACCGGAGGGTGGAGCTGCCAACGGGCGTAAAGCCAAAAAGAGAAAGACACGACTTGCGTCGTGTCTTTCTCTTTGGTGGAGACAAGGAGGATCGAACTCCTGACCTCATGACTGCCAGTCATGCGCTCTCCCGGTTAGATCGGTTACATACCCCTCTAAATCGGGCCAATAGAGCGTTCAATACGCGGGACACCCCACCAAAAGCCGCAAAACCATCGGCGTTTTTCTTGAAATTCATTATAGCTGGGGCCAGACCGCATATCAATACTAAATTTGAAAACAAGCTCGATACCGCAATTCCCTTTTCGCATGGTATAATTTCCTTGTTCCATAGCGAAAGGGGGTGTTGAGTATGGAGAAAGAATATATAGCTGGTGAGCCGCAAAGATATGAGATCGGCAATCGCGTTTTTATCGTGGAGCCCCGTTATGATAAAAACGGTGAAAGTATGTCGGACATCCTGTTAAAGCTGATGATGGCCGATGTCGATGAAAAAATGTGGAACGAAGGCCACCGCGAAAAAATCTAATCTAAAATTAAATCCGAGTTGTCAAGCAAGGTATTTATTCTAAAACAATTTCATATTGAGCATTACGCCGCCCGAGTGAGACTATGGGCGGCGTTTTCATACACCACAACTTGAAAGGAGGAGTCCCTTATCTGCTGCCAGCCATCGGGCTGGCTTTTTTCATTTCAAGACAAAGGAGGTTTGACATTGGCAGACGATAAAAAGAATATCGGCCCCGAGGCAGAAACGACTGACACGGCCCCCGCGCAGGAGCAGCCTGCTCCCGGCAAGGCCGAGCCCGTTGTGGCAGATCCCGCCCCGGCTGAAAAGGCAGCTCCCGCAGAAAAGGCGGAGCCCACCGTCCCGGAGGCTCCCAGCCCTGCGGCTCCCGAGCCGCTCAAGCCCGACAAGGAGGCCAAGCAGACTGCCACCCCGGACAAGAGTGATCCTGCCCCTGCTCCCTCTGGCAAGGTGGTGGATTTCGCCGCCGCCCGTGAGGAGGCCGGAAAGGACAAGGCCCCGAAGGAAAAGGCTCCCAAGCAGAAAACCACGGAGTCGAAGGACAAAGCAGCGGCCAAGGCCAGCAAGGGCCGCCCGGCAAAGGCTGACAAGGCGGCCCCCGACAAGGCCAAGCCGCCCACGCGAGACAAGATGTCCCAAAGTAAGGCTGCCCCGGAAAATGCTGCACCCAATCCGCAGGAGGCTCCCGCCCCTGCCGCGCCGGAGCAGCCCGCCGCGCCCCGTGACGCTACCCGCGCAGAAAAAGAGGAAATTGTCTACCTCAATCTGTCCGAGCTGCGCCCGTTCAAAAACCATCCCTTTGGTGTCCGTGACGATGCCGAGATGCAGGGCCTTGTGGAGTCCGTCCGGGCAAGTGGTGTAAACCAGCCCGCGCTGGTGCGCCCCACCGAGGATGGCGGGTATGAGATCATCGCGGGCCACCGCCGCCAGAGGGCAAGCGAGCTGGCCGGGTTTGTGAATATGCCCTGTATTGTCCGTAACATGACCGATGACGAGGCCATCCTCGCTATGACGGATGACAACCTGCGCCACCGCGAAAAGATTTTGCCCACGGAAAAGGCACAGTCTTTGAAAATGCAGGTGGAGGCCATCAAGCACCAAGGCGCTCGTCCCGGTGAGGACGCACAGGAGGCGGGTAAACGCTCCACGCAGATCGTGGGTGATCGCAACGGCATGAACTACAAACAGGTACAGCGGTATATCCGCTTGACCGAGCTGGTGCCGGATTTGCAGAAAATGCTGGACGAAAAAAAGCTGGCATTTACCCCCGCCGTGGAGATTTCCTTTATCCGGCCCAAACATCAGAAGTATATCGCCGTGTCCATTGAGGGCCAGCAGTCCTCTCCGTCCCTATCCCAAGCCCAGCGGCTCCGCAAGCTGGATCAAGAGGGCAAGCTGAACGGCGATGTGATCGACGGCATTTTGATGGAAGAAAAGAAGGAGGTTGATAAGGTGATTATCAATAGCGCGGAACTGGAAAAGTATTTCGGCAAGGACAAGTCCCCCCGTCAGATGAAGGATCAGATCATGGCCCTGCTGGATGACTGGAAGGCCAAGCAGCCCCCCGAGCTGGGCAAGCCCGAAAAGAAAACGGATAAGAGCCTGTAACCTCGAGACAATTTGTCCCGAGGTTTTTTCATTGAATGGAGGTTTTAACAATGAAACGACCCCTCGCATATATCACCGCTGCGTGGTGCGGCAGCGATGCCGAAAACGCAAAACAGGCGGCGCAGTATTGCCGCAGCGTGTATGAGGCGGGCTTTTCGCCCATCTGCCCCACGCTGTTCCATCCCCTGTTCCTCAATGATGCCATTCCCGAGGAGCATAAAAGCGGGATCGACATGGCCCGTAATCTGCTCAAACGCTCTCATGTGCTGGTGGTGTGCGGCCATACCGTCACCGAGGCTATGAAGAACGATATTGCTGTTGCCCAGCGGCTGGGTATCACGGCAACCACGCTGGAGGGCATCTTGACGGTCAAGGGACAGGGCCGCCGCTGATATGGCGGCCCTGCTGGAAGCCTACATTACCAACCTCGGCAAATATGCCGAGGGGCAGCTTGTGGGCGAAACGCTGAAATTTCCCACCACGGCGGAGGAGGTACAGTCCCTCTTAAAGCGCATCGGCGTGGACGGCATACGGTATGAGGAGATTTTCATAACCAGCTTTGACGGCGATGTACTGGGGCTGCATGAGCACTTGGGCGAATATGAAAGCATTGACGAGCTCAACTATCTGGCCGCGCTGCTGTCGGAAATGGATCAGAGCGATATAGAAAAGTTTGAGGCGGTCATAGACGCTGGCGAATACACAGGTAGCGTAAAAGACTTAATCAACCTCACGCAAAATCTGGATTGCTTTGAGTTCTATTCCGGTGTCCGTAGTGACGAGGAGCTGGGCCGTATGTATGTGCTGGAGTTCGGCGGTGTGGAAGTCCCGGAACACCTCATTGATTATATCGACTATGAGGCATACGGGCGGGATGTGCGGATCAATGACGGCGGCCACTATGCCCCCGGTGGATATGTGGCCGACAACCGCAGCAGCTTTATAGAGCACTACACGGGCCGGGATGACATTCCCGACGAGCACCGCGTTTTCTCCATGCCCAAGCTGTCCATCCGGGAGCAGATGTCAGCTTTCAAGGAAATTATAGACCGTTCCTCGCTGGAGGGGGAACGGAAACGGCCCACGCTGGGCCATACGGAACGATAACCCCACCTTGGGACAACTTGTCCCGAGGTGAGAAAGGAGGCGGCATAGCTGATAGAAGAAGATATTTCCCGGCGTACTGTTGCAGTTTCCGTCCGGGCCAGTAAGCTGACGGCGCGGAGCCTTGCCTATGTGGTGGCCGCTGTGGGGCGCAAAATCGCCAAAGAACACCGCGCCCGGCAGATCCCTCACGGCAAACAGACGGTCAAGCAACTTATGCGGCATGGCGTGTCTACCAACAGTCTGGAGCTGTCCGGCGATACCAAAAGTTTTGACCGGGTGGCCCGGAAGTGGAATGTGGATTATGCCTTTTACAAGACAGGCCCGGACAAATACCTGTTGTTTTTCAAGGCGGGACAGGCTGATGCCATGACCGCCTGTTTCTCGGAGTATTCCAAAAAGGTGCTGAACAAGTCCAAGTCCAGGCGCATCCCCATCCGGGATCAGATCAAGCGGGCCGGAGATCAGCTCACCCGTGAAAAGCCCAAACAGCGGGAGCGTGTGAAGGAGGCGGCGCATGAAAACAGATAAGCTCCGAAAATTCCTCATTCCCAATATCCCGTATGTGTTCATCGGCTGGGCGTTCCTCAAATTGAGTACGGCCTATCGGCTGGCCGCTGGTGCGGGTTTCCTAACAAAAGTGATGGGGATCGGCCAGACTATCGGCCCGGCCTTTGCCGATTTCGCGCCGGGGCTAAACCCTGTTGACTGGCTGGTTGGTATCGTGGGAGCCGTGGCGTTCCGTCTGTTCATCCACATGAAAAGTAAAAAAGCCAAGAAGTTCCGGCGTGACGAGGAGTACGGCTCGGCCCGGTGGGGAAACGAAAAGGACATCAAGCCCTTTGTCGATCCCAAGTTTGAAAACAATGTCATTCTGACCGGGACGGAGTTTCTCACCATGAACACCCGGCCCAAGATCCCGGCCAACGCCCGAAACCTCAATACCTGTGTCATCGGATCGTCCGGCTCGGGCAAAACCCGCTTTTGGCTCACGCCCCAGCTTTTACAGGCCCATTCCTCTTTCGTGGTGGTAGACCCGAAGGGCGGCGTCCTGTCCCAAGTGGGCAGCTTTCTCCAAAAGCGGGGGTACAAAATCAAGGTATTCAACAGCATCGACTTCTCCAAGTCCATGCACTATAACCCGCTGGCGTATATCAAGAACGAGTCCGACATCCTAAAGTTCGTCAATGCCCTTATTTCCAACACCAAGGGCGAGGGCAAAGAGGGCGATCCGTTCTGGACGAAGGCCGAAACGCTCCTATACTGCGCCCTGCTGGGCTATATCATTTTCGAGGGCGCGGAGGAAGATCGCAATATGAATACGCTGGTGGACATGATCTCCGGCATGGAGGTCAAGGCCAAGAAAAAGCTGGCAAAGCAGAAACCGCCGAAAAAGTCCGGCCCCGTGAAAAAGGCGGGCCGGGCGGCGGGTGCAACCGTTCATGGGTATGTGCATGGCAAGCTATATGAGGTAGAGCATGAGAATGTCGGCACC
>NZ_JAXEBZ010000049.1:0-21394 GCF_034093755.1 Dysosmobacter sp.
CTCCGCGACTGCCTGGGTATGCGCGTAGCGAAGCGGAACGCGCGGGAAGAGAAGGACAGTCCTTTCGGTTTTCCACCACGACGACCACCGCACTCCGACTTGCGGCGGAGCAGTATCGGCTTACGCAGAATGGAGAGCGCAGCCGGCAGAAGGCTGGCAAGTCACCGCCGCAGTGTCTGAGGAATCTCCCGTCAGCCTTTGTGTACAAAGGCGAAAAAAGCGCCTTTCTTTTGGACCGTGCACGGCCCGTTTTCTTTGGGCAAGACCCAAAGAAAATGGGGGGTGCAAAGCTGTGACCTTCGTCACACCCCCGCACCGGGTCCGGTGCGAAAGCCCACGGTCTTCGCCGTGTTTCCCCCGGCGCCCGGACGGGCGCACATATGCACATATGAAAAGGAGAGCGATTTCCATGTCATCCCATGAACAGCAGGCCCAGACCCTGGTGGAGGCCCTGCCCTATATCCAGAAATTCACCGGCAAGACCATTGTGGTGAAATACGGCGGCAACGCCATGATCTCCGACGAGCTGCGCAAGGCCGTCATGAGCGATATCATCCTGCTGAACCTGGTGGGCATCCGGGTGGTGATGGTCCACGGCGGCGGCCCGGAGATCAACGACATGCTGAAAAAGATCGGCCACCAGTCCCGGTTCGTGGACGGCATGCGCTACACCGACGAGGTAACCATGGAGGTGGTGCAGAGCGTGCTGTGCGGCAAGGTCAACAAGAACCTGGTGGCCCAGCTGAACCGGCTGGGCGGCCGGGCCATCGGCCTTTGCGGCATGGACGGCGCCCTGTTCCAGGCGGAGTGCCTGGACGAGAAGTACGGCCTGGTGGGCAATATCACCGGCGTCAACCCCGACCCGGTGGAAAACGCCATGGCCAACGGCTACATCCCCGTGGTGTCCACCGTGGCCCAGGGCACCGACGCCGAGACCGCCTACAACATCAACGCCGACATCGCCGCCGCCAAGCTGGCAGTGGCCCTGAAGGCGGAGAAGCTGATTCTGCTGACGGACGTGCGGGGCCTTCTGCGGGACCCCAAGGACGAGGAGACCCTCATCCACGTGGTCCGCACGGAGGACGTGCCGGGCCTTGTGGATGAGGGCGTCATCTCCGGCGGCATGATCCCCAAGATGGAGTGCTGCGTGGACGCCATCACCGGCGGCGTGGAGCGGGTCCACATTCTGGACGGCCGCATTCCCCACTCCATCCTCATCGAGCTGCTCAGCGACAAGGGCATCGGCACCATGCTGAAGCGGGAGGACCGCTGAGGCGGAGGGATACGCAAACGCCCGTCCCCGGGGACGGAAACAAGAGAAAGGGAGGATCTGTATGACTTCTCAGGAGGTCAAGGCCCTGACGGGCCAGTACATCATGAATACCTACGGCCGCTTCCCAGTGGCCATTGAGCGGGGCGAGGGCGCCCGGCTGTACGATTTTGAGGGCAGGGAGTACATCGACTTCACCAGCGGCATCGGCGTCTGCGACCTGGGCTACGGCAACCCCGTCTGGGCGGACGCCGTGGCGGAGCAGGCGAAAAAGCTGAACCACGTGTCCAACCTGTTTTACACGGAGCCTGCCGCCCGTCTGGCGGAGATTCTGTGCAGGCGCACCGGCATGAGCAATGTGTTCTTTGCCAACGGCGGCGGCGAGGCCAACGAGGGCCTCATCAAGCTGGCCCGGAAGTACAGCTTTGACAAGTACGGCAAGGGCCGCGCCACCATCATCAGCCTCAACAACTCCTTCCACGGCCGCACCATCACCACCCTGATGGCCACCGGCCAGGAGCGGTTCCACAACTACTTCTTCCCCTTCACCGAGGGCTTCCGCTACGCCGACGCCAACGATCTGGACTCCCTGAAGGCCGTCGCCGGCGACGATGTGTGCGGCGTGCTGGTGGAGCTGGTGCAGGGCGAGGGCGGCGTGCTGCCGCTGGACAAGGAGTACGTGCAGCAGCTGCAGGCCCTGTGCCGGGAGAAGGACTGGCTGCTGCTGGTGGACGAGGTCCAGTCCGGCGTGGGCCGTACCGGCTCCCTGTTCGCCTTCCAGCAGTACGGCATTCTGCCGGACGTGGCCTCCTTTGCCAAGGGCATCGCCGGCGGCCTGCCCATGAGCGGCATCATGGCCAACGAGAAGTGCCGGGACGTGCTTGGCCCCGGCACCCACGCCACCACCTTCGGCGCCAACCCCGTCTGCGCCGCCGCGGGTCTTGCGGTGCAGCAGGTGCTGACGGATGCATTCCTGGAGGAGGTTCAGGCCAAGGGCCGGTATCTCCGGGAGCAGATCGAGGCGCTGAACCTGCCCTGCCTTGGCAAAACCCGGGGCCTGGGCCTGATGATCGGCATTGAGGTGAAGGAGGGCTGGAGCAACGGCGACGTGGCCAACCGCCTGGTGGAGGCGGGACTGCTGGTGCTCACCGCCGGAGACGGGCTGCGGCTGCTGCCGCCTCTGGTGATCACCAAAGAGGAAATGGACGCCGGTGTTGCCATCATGGCAAAGACTCTGGCACAGTGAGAGGAGATCACGAGATGGAGAACCACAAGCACTTTCTGAAGCTGCTGGACTTCACCCCCGCGGAGATCCAGCAGTTCCTGGACACCGCCGCGGACCTGAAAATGAAGAAGAAGGCAGGCATTTCCCACCGCTATCTGGAGGGGAAGAACGTGGCCCTGATCTTTGAAAAGACCTCCACCCGGACCCGCTGCGCCTTTGAGGTGGCGGCGCAGGATCTGGGCATGGGCAGCACCTACCTGGGGCCCACCGGCTCCCAGATCGGCATGAAGGAATCCATCGCCGACACCGCCCGGGTGCTGGGCCGGATGTATGACGGCATCGAGTACCGGGGCTTCGGCCAGGCGCTGGTGGAGGAACTGGCCAAATACGCCGGCGTCCCCGTGTTCAACGGCCTCACCAACGAGTTCCATCCCACCCAGATTCTGGCGGACTTCCTCACCATCCAGGAGCATTTCGGCGCCCTGAAGGGCATCAAGCTGGTGTACATGGGCGACGCCCGGTACAACATGGGCAACAGCCTGATGGTGGGCTGTGCCAAGATGGGCATGCACTTTGTGGCCTGCGCCCCCAAGGCCTATATGCCGGATCAGGCGCTGGTGGACACCTGTCAGGCCATCGCGGCGGAGACCGGCGCGGTGCTGGAGTTTATTGAGGATCCCATGAAGGCCACGAAGGGCGCCCACGTGATCTACACCGACGTGTGGGTGTCCATGGGCGAGCCGGAGGCGGTCTGGGCGGAGCGCATTGCCGCCCTGGGCCCCTATCAGGTGACGAAAGTCCTGATGGACAACGCCGGCCCCCAGTGCCGGTTCATGCACTGCCTGCCGGCCTTCCATGACCACAAGACTACCATCGGCAAGGAGATGGGCGAGAAGTTCGGCCGGGACGCCATGGAGGTCACCGACGAGGTGTTTGAGTCGGAGCAGTCCATCGTCTTTGACGAGGCGGAAAACCGGATGCACACCATCAAGGCCGTCATGTACGAGCTGATGAAGTAAAAGAAGCGAAAAGAGGCCCCCTTCTCTCAAAGGGGGCCTCTTTTTTTGCCATCAGCCGTCCTGCTTCAAAAACTGTCTGCCGGTGTGGTCGATGGTGAAGTCCGTGCCGCACTGGCCGGGATGAATCAGCTTGGAGATGGGGACAATGGTGTAGCCCTGGGAGATCAGGGTCTCCAGAATCCCCGGCAGCGCCTCCGGCGTGTGCTTGGCGGCGTTGTGGAACAGCACGATGGACCCCGGCTGCACCCGCTCCGTCACCCGTTTGGTGATCTCCGGCGCCGACAGGTCCTTCCAGTCCAGGGAATCCACATCCCACTGGATAGGCTCCATGCCGAACTCCCGGATGGTGCGGATCACGTGGTCATCGTACTCCCCGTAGGGACAGCGGATCAGGGTGGGCCGGACGCCGGTGACCTCCTCGATGCACTTGCAGGAGGACTCCAGATCGGCGGCGATCTGCTGGGCGGAGAGCTGATTGTAGTGGTCGTGGTGGGCGGAGTGGCTCATGACCTCATGGCCCGCGTCCGCCAGGGCCTTGACGGACTCCGGATACTTCACCGCCCAGTCCCCCACCACGAAGAAGGTGGCCTTCACCCTGTACCGCTCCAGAATGTCGATGAGGGTCTGGGTGTCCTCGTTGCCCCAGGCGGCGTCGAAGCTGATGGCGCAGGTCTTCTGGTCCGTGTCCACGCAGTAGATGGGCAGCGGCTTGTCGGTGGCGTAGGCCCCGGCCATGGAGGGATAGGCGGCGATGTAGCCGATCATGGCCGCCGCCAGCGCCACGGCCGGCAGCGCCGTTTTCTTTGGCTTCCAGGTGATGATCTTCATGAAAGTGCCCCCTTTCAAGGGAGACTATGCGTCTCCGGCAGGAAAACATGCCCGCCGGAACAGAAAAAGGAGCCTCGGGCAAACCGAAGCTCCTTTTTTCGCGGATTCAGATGCGCTCCCGGATGCGCGCGCCCATCTCCCGGCAGCCCACCGGGATGCAGTCCGGCTGCAGGATGTCGCCGCAGCGGTAGCCGGCCTTCAGCGCTCCGTCCACCGCCGCCTCCACGGCGTCGGCCTCGGCGGCCATGTCGAAGCTGTAACGCAGCATCATGGCGGCGGCCAGAATGGTGCCGATGGGGTTGGCCTTGTCCTGGCCGGCGATGTCCGGGGCGGAGCCGTGAATGGGCTCGTACAGGCCCCGGGTGCCCTGTCCCATGCTGGAGGAGGGAATCATGCCGATGGAGCCGGTGATCTGGCTGGCCTCGTCGGAGAGAATGTCGCCGAACAGGTTCTCGGTGACGATGACGTCAAACTGGCTGGGGTCCCGGATCAGCTGCATGGAGGCGTTGTCTACGTACATGTGCAGCAGCTCCACGTCAGGGTACTCCCGGGCCACCTCCGTCACCACCCGCCGCCACAGGCGGGAGGTGTCCAGCACGTTGGCCTTGTCCACGGAGGTCACCCGGTGGCGGCGCTTCCGGGCCATCTGGAAGGCCACGTGGGCCACCCGGCGGACCTCGTGCTCGGAGTAGGCCATGATGTCGGTGGCCTTCTGCTCACCCTCCGCCTCATCGGTGCGGTGCTCGCCGAAGTAGACGCCGCCGATCAGCTCCCGCACCACCACGAAGTCGATGCCCCGGGCGGCGATGTCCGGGCGCAGGGGGCAGGCGGAGGCCAGGTCTTCAAACATCCGGGCGGGCCGGACGTTGGAGTACAGCTCCATGGCCCCCCGCAGCTTCAGAAGGCCCTTTTCCGGCCGGTTGTGGGAGGGCTGGGCGTCCCACTTGGGGCCGCCCACGGCGCCCAGCAGCACGCTGTCGCTTTCCAGGCAGGTCTGCAGGCTGGAGTCCGGCAGGGGGACGCCGAAGGCGTCAATGGCGCAGCCGCCCATGGGGGCCTCCCGGTAGGTGAAGCAGTGGCCGAATCTGGCGGCCACAGCGTCCAGCACACCGATGGCCTCCCCTACAATCTCCGGGCCGATGCCGTCGCCCCGGATGACGGCGATGGTCTTTTCCATGTTACGCCTCCCTCGCCTTCAGGGAGGCCATCAGGCCGCCCTTGTCGATCATGTCCTTGATGAAGGGGGGGAAGGGCTCGGCCTGATAGGTTTCACCGGTGGTGACGTCGGTGATGATGCCGGTGTCAAAGTCCACCGACACCTCGTCGCCGGCGCGGATGCCCTCGCTGGCGGCGGGGCACTCCAGAATGGCCAGGCCGATGTCGATGGCGTTGCGGTAGAAGATGCGGGCGAAGGTCTTGGCGATGACGCAGGAGATGCCGCTGGCCTTGATGGCGATGGGGGCGTGCTCCCGGGAGGAGCCGCAGCCGAAGTTCAGGCCCGCCACCATGATGCTGCCGGGCTGAACCTGGGCGGCAAAGTCCTTGTCAATGTCCTCCATGCAGTGGGCGGCCAGCTCTTTGGGGTCCTGGCTGGCCAGATAACGGGCGGGGATGATGACGTCGGTGTCCACGTGGTCCCCGTATTTGTAAACAGTTCCGTGTGCGTTCATGTAGTTGTTCCTCCAGTTCAAATGGCAGAGATGGGGAATAGAGTAAGATTATTTTCGCCGCGGCGTGTACGACGGTGGAAAGTCCCCCTCTTAAAGGTCAGAAGGGTGGCAGATATGTCCCGCGACGCCGGAGGCGGCAGCCACGGCGGGGGAGGCCAGATAAATCTCGCTGTCCACGTGGCCCATGCGGCCCACGAAGTTGCGGTTGGTGGTGGAGACGCACCGCTCGCCGGCGGCCAGAATGCCCATGTAGCCGCCCAGGCACGGTCCGCAGGTGGGGGTGGAGATGATGCAGCCGGCGTCCAGGAAGATGTCGGTGTAGCCCCGCTTCATGCACTCCCGGTACACGGCCATGGTGGCGGGAATGACGATGCCCCGCACGTCCCGGGCCAGGTGGCGGCCCCGGAGAATCTCCGCCGCGGCGGCCATGTCCTCCAGCCGGCCGTTGGTGCAGGAGCCGATGACGATCTGGTGGATGGCGATGTCCGCGCCCTCCCGGGCGGGGTGGGCGTTCTCCGGCAGGTGGGGATAGGCCACGGTGCAGTCGATCTGGCTCAGGTCCATGTGAATGGTGCGGGTGTACTCGGCGTCGGGATCCGCCTCGTCAGCCACCCAGGGGCGGTCCACCCGTCCGGCCACATAGGCCCGGGTCACGTCATCCACCGGGAAGATGCCGTTTTTGGCGCCGGCCTCCACCGCCATGTTGGAGATGGTCAGCCGGTCCGCCATGGTCAGGGAGGCCACGCCGGGGCCGGTGAACTCCAGGGACTGGTACAGCGCGCCGTCCACGCCGATCATGCCGATGAGGGAGAGAATCACGTCCTTGCCGCTGACCCAGGGCCGCAGGGTGCCGGTCAGCTCCACCCGGATGGCGGAGGGAACCTTGAACCAGGTCTGGCCGGTGGCCATGGCGGCGCCCATGTCGGTGGAGCCCACGCCGGTGGAGAAGGCGCCCAGGGCGCCGTAGGTGCAGGTGTGGGAGTCGGCGCCGATGACGGCCTCGCCGGGGGCCACCAGGCCCTTTTCCGGCAGCAGCGCGTGCTCCACGCCCATCTCGCCCACGTCATAGTAGTGGTCGATGTCGAACTTCCGGGCGAACTGGCGGCACTGCTTGCACTGGGCGGCGGCCTTGATGTCCTTGTTGGGGGTGAAGTGGTCCATCACCATGGCGATGCGGCTCTTGTCAAACACCTTGTCGAAGCCGGCGGCTTCAAACTCGTTGATGGCCACGGGGGTGGTGATGTCGTTGCCCAGCACCAGGTCCAGCTTCGCCTGAATCAGCTGTCCTGCCCGGACGGTGTCCAGTCCCGCGTGGCGGGCCAGAATTTTTTGGGTCATGGTCATTCCCATGTCGCATTCCTCCTGTGATTTTGAAAATCGAATGTCAGTCAGTGTTCAGTTGGCCTCTTCCAGCATCTTGTTGATGCCGTTGACGTAGGCCCGGATCGAGGACTCGATGATGTCCGTGGAGAGGCCCGTGCCGGTGTAGCTCTTGCCGCCGGCGGTGGCCAGCTTCACCACCGCCTCGCCGATGGCGTCCTCGCCGTCGGTGACGGCGTTGAGGCTGTAGCTCTCCAGCCGGATCTGCTGCTCCAGGCCCAGCATCCGGTTGATGGCCTTGAAGGAGGCGTCCAGCGGGCCGGAGCCGATGGCCACATCCTCCATCTCCTGATCGTCCCGGCGGAGCTTGATGCAGGAGAGGTTGGGCACGCCGTGGCCGGCGTTCACCACGTGGCTCACCAGCTGGCAGGTGGTGTGGATGTTGTGGCGGCGGTGGAGCACCAGGGCCTCAATGTCGGCGGCGGTGATGTTCTTCTTCTTGTCCGCCAGCACCTTGAACCGGGCGAACACGGCCTCCAGCTCCTCGTCCGTCAGCTCGTAGCCCATGGAGATGAGCTTCTCCCGCAGGGCGTGCTTGCCGGAGTGCTTGCCCAGCACCATGGTGTTCTGGGGGATGCCCACGTCGGCGGAGTTCATGATCTCGTAGGTCTGGGCGTTGGCGATGACGCCGTGCTGGTGGATGCCGGACTCGTGGGCAAAGGCGTTGGCGCCCACAACCGCCTTGCTGGGGGGAATGGGTACGCCGGTGATGTTGCTCAGCAGCTTGCTGGAGCGGTAGATCTGGCGGGTGTTGATGCCGGTGTCGGCGTCATAGAAGTCCCGCCGGGTCCGCAGGGCCATGACGATCTCCTCCAGACTGGCGTTGCCCGCCCGCTCGCCGATGCCGTTGACGGTGCACTCCACCTGGGTGGCGCCGGCCTGGATGCAGGCCAGGGAGTTGGCCACTGCCATGCCCAGATCGTCGTGGCAGTGGACGGAGATGTCCGTGTTCTCAATGCCTGGCACGTTCCGGCGCAGGTAGTGGATCAGGTCGCTCATCTCCTGGGGGGTGGAGTAGCCCACCGTGTCGGGGACGTTGAGGGTGGTGGCGCCGGCGGCCACGGCGTTGGTGTAGCACTGGGCCAAAAACGCCCAGTCGGACCGGGAGGCGTCCTCGGCGGAGAACTCAATGTCGTCGCAGAAGCCCTTGGCGTAGGCCACCATGTCGCTGATGCGCTGGAGCACCTGCTCCCGGGTCATCTGCAGCTTGTACTGCATGTGGATGTCGCTGGTGGCCAGGAACACGTGGATGCGGGGGTGATTGGCCTCCTTCACCGCGTCCCAGGCGGCGTCGATGTCGCCTTTCGTGCAGCGGGCCAGACTGGCCACCACGCACTCCGACACGGCGCCGGCAATGGCCTGCACGCTCTTGTGGTCCATGGGGGAGGCGATGGCGAAGCCCGCCTCGATGACGTCCACCCCCAGCTTTTCCAGCTGCCGGGCCATTTCGATCTTCTCTGTCAGGTTCATGCTGCAGCCGGGAGACTGCTCGCCGTCCCGCAGGGTGGTGTCAAAGATTCTGATGCGTTTCATAAGTACGTTCCTCCGATTTTTCGCTCGTTTTCCGACATGGGCCCCGGGGGCCCGGACAACAAAAAAAGCCTTCGTCTCTTGTGAAAAGAGACGAAAGCCTTGACTTCCGCGGTACCACTCTTGTTGGCATAAAAAATGCCCGCTTCCGGCATCGGTCCGGCACGCCGGACGAATCCCGCCTCTTTGGTAACGGTGAGGAAACCCGTTTCCGCCTACGCCCCCGGGGGGATTCAGCGGAAATACTCGAGGGCCAGTGACGTCCCGCCGGTTTGCATTGCCTCGCAGCATCCGGCAACTCTCTGAAGCGTCGCGGGGGGACTTTTTCCCTGTCATCGTATTTCATCATTTTGCTGTTGGACGACACTATACAGGACCGGCGGGGATTTGTCAAGCAAATTTTCACCGGCGCCGCGGAGAAAATGGTTAGAGGGAGCCGCCTTGCCCAGAGAAGAGAGAGGGAGGCAGGGCGGCTGTGCGAGGGTAATTTAAAGCTGCTCTTTACTGCGCAATACTTTAAACGAGCAAAGGATACTGCAAAAAACGAAGTCTGTCAACAGAAAAATACACAAAAAATCCCGGGAAAACCGGGGAAATTTTGTCAGCGCCTCGGGAGGACGGGATGATTCCTCACCGTTGACAAGGGAATTTCCGGCCAATATACTGCTTTCATAAGAAAAAGCGAAAGCGAGGGAGAAATGACCATGGAACTGGTTTTCAACCGGGAGCTGTCCGCCGTGCAGCCCTCCGGCATCCGCTACTTCGCCGGCCTGGTGCGCCAGACGCCGGGGGCCTGCGGCCTGACCATCGGCGAGCCGGACCTGGACACCCCGGAGGAAGTGAAGGCGGCGGCCAAGGCGGCGCTGGACGATAACGACACCCACTATCCTCCCAACAACGGCTATCCGGCGCTGCTGGAGGCCATCTCCCGCTTCGAGGCGGCCCGGAACGGTCTGCGCTATGCCCCGGAGGAGATCATCGTCACGGCGGGAGCCACGGAGGCCCTGTTTGTGGCCCTGTCCGGCATTCTGAACCCGGGGGACGAGGTGATCATTCCCACCCCCGCCTTCGGCCTGTACGAGTCCATTGTGCGGCTGCGGGGCGGCGTGCCGGTGTTCCTGCCCACAGAGGACAACGGCTTCCAGATTGACCCGGCGGCCCTGGAGCGGGTGGTGACGGCCCGGACGAAGGCCGTGGTGCTCACCTCCCCCAATAACCCCACCGGCTGCGTCTACACGCCGGAGACCCTGGAGGGCATCCACGGCGTGCTGAAAGACAAGCCGGTGTTCGTCCTCTGCGACGAGGTGTACCGGCAGCTGGTGTATGTGGAGGGCTACCGGAGCTTCTCCGCCTTTGAGGACATGCGGGACCGGATTTTGGTGGCCCAGAGCTTTTCCAAGCCCTACGCCATGACCGGCTGGCGGGTGGGCTACCTGATGGCGGACCGGCCGGTGAAAGAGAAGCTCCAGTGCGTCCACCAGTACGCGGTGGTGTCGGTGCCCTCCTTTGTCCAGCGGGGCTGCATCGCCGCCCTGGCCCACGATGTCACCCCGGAGCGGGCGCTGTTCCGCCGCCGCCGGGACTACGTCTGCCGCCGCCTGCGGGAGATGGGGCTGCCCTTCCGGGAGCCGGAGGGGGCGTTCTACGTGTTCGCGGACGTGCGGAAGTACGGCATGGACTCCCTCACCTTCTGCACCCGGATGCTGAAGGAGGGGCTGGTGGGCACGGTGCCCGGCGTGTACTTCGGCACCGAGGGCTTCCTGCGGCTGTCCTACTGCTATTCCGATGAGGTGCTGGCCACGGCCCTGGACCGGATGGAAGCCTTCGTCAGAACCCTGTGAAAAAACTCCCCTCCCGGTCCGGGAGGGGAGTTTCATTCAGTTCAGCATGGCCAGCTTTTCCAGGAATTCCACGCCCCGGGGCAGCACCGCCTCATCGTCGAAGGCGAAGGCGGGGGAGTGGAGGGGGGCGGAGTCGCCCACGCCCAGGAAGAACATGACGCCGGGGACCTCCTGCTGGTAGAAGGAGAAATCCTCCGCCGCCAGCGCCGGCTGGCCCAGCAGGGCGGGGGCGCTGTCCCCCAGACCGGTGCAGACCCTGGCGTACAGTTCCTCGTGGTTCCAAACCGCCGGGTAGCCGTCGCTGAGGTGGACGGTGACGGCGCAGCCGGTTTCGGCGGCCAGGGACTTGCCGATGTCCTGCAGCTGCTGGCGGCAGAAGCGGAACATCTTCTCGGAGTAGGTGCGGAGGCTACCCTCCAGCCGGGTCTGGCCGCTGATGGCGTTGCGGACCTCGCCGGAGGTCATTTTGCCGAACCGCAGCAGCGACGGCCCCTCCGGCGGCAGCTGCTCCATCATGGAGTAGGCCCGGGTCAGGTATTCCGCGCCGGCGGTCATGGCGTCCACCCCCTCGGTGTACTTGGAGATGTGGACACTTTTGCCCGTCAGGGACACCGTCACCTCGCTGGACCGGGCCATCAGGGGGCCGGGCCGGGACCAGACGGTGCCTTCCGGCAGGCCGGGCCACAGGTGGAAGGCGAAAATCCGCCGCACCCGGTACTTCTGCAGCACCCCCGTCTCGCACAGCAGCTTCGCCCCGCCGGTGGTCTCCTCCGACGGCTGGAACACCAGCAGCAGGTTCCGGGGCAGCTCGCTCAGGTGCTCCGCCGCCCAGACCGCCAGGTTCAGGGCCATGGCGGTGTGGCCGTCGTGGCCGCAGGCGTGCATGGCGCCGGGATGAACGGAGGCGAAGGGGGCGCCGGAGGCCTCCGTCACCGGCAGGGCGTCCATGTCCGCCCGGAAGGCCACGGCGTCCTGCTTTCCGGCGTCGAAAAAGGCGCAGACGCAGCCACGGATGGGGTTGGTCAGGCGGCAGGGCAGACCGGCGAGGACGCGGGTCACATAGCTGAGGGTCTCCGGCAGCTGGTTGTCCAGCTCCGGAATCCGGTGGAGGGCACGGCGGTATTCCACAACGTTGGCGGGCATGAGACAGGACTCCTTTCACGGGGAAACTGAAATTTGAGGCCATTATAACACAGTTCGACAGGCTGCAACATTACAGATTGGTTAAATTTTCGGCAAAGGGCGCCGGGAAAAATCCGGGCGGCCCGGTTGAAAATGGGGGCGGCGGTTGTTATGATGGGGACAGACACGCGGAAAACGGCGGCGGGGAGGACAGAACGATGGAGGAAAACAACTGCCGGGTGGTGCACACCATGGGCCTGAACAACTGCGGCGGGCGGTGCATCATCCACGCCCACGTGCGGGACGGAAAAATCGAGAAGCTCACCACCGACACCCCCGCCGCGGCGGGGGACAGGGTGCCCCTGTGCGCCTGCGCCCGGGGACTGAACTATGACAAAACCTTTTTCGGTCCGGACCGGCTGCTCTACCCCATGAAGCGGGTGGGGCAGCGGGGCGAGGGCAGATTCCAGCGCATCAGCTGGGAGGAGGCCACCGACACCATCGCCCGGGAGTGGGTCCGCATCCGGGACACCTACGGCCCCGGCTCCCGGTACATCAACTACGCCACCGGCATCAGCGCCGTGGCCAGCGGCCACAGCCTGGCGGACCGGCTGCTGAAGCTGGACGGCGGCTACCTGGGCTACTACAACAGCTACAGCACCGCCTGCATCACCGCCGCCACCCGGCAGATGTACGGCACCTCCGCCACCGGCAGCAGCCCGGAGGACTGGCTCAACAGCTCCCTGATCATCCTGTGGGGTCATAACCCGGCGGAGACGAAGTTCGACAGCGACACCATGTACTACCTGCGCAAGGCCCGGAAAAAGGGCATCCCCATCATCGTGGTGGACCCCCGGCGCAATGACACGGCGGTGGCGCTGGACGCGGAGTGGATTCCCCTGCGCCCCGCCACCGACGGCGCCCTGCTGGACGCCATGGCCTACGTCATCGCGGAGGAGGGGCTGCAGGACCAGGACTTCCTGGACCGCTGCTGCATCGGCTTTGACAAGGCCCATATGCCCGCCGGGGTGGACCCGACGGAGTGCTGCCTCTCCTACCTCACCGGCGAGAGAGACGGCGTGGCCAAAACCCCGGAGTGGGCATCGGCTATCACCGGCGTGGACCCGGATACCATCCGCTCCCTGGCCGTCCGGTACGCCGTCAGCAAGCCGGCGGCGCTGATTCAGGGCTACGGCCCCCAGCGCCACGCCTATGGCGAGCAGAGCGCCCGGGGCGGCATTCTGCTCTCCTGCATGACCGGCAATGTGGGCGTCAGCGGCGGCTGGGCCTGCGGCAACGGCAGCTGTATCCGCCACAGCTATCCCTCACTGCCCCTTCTCACCAATCCCTACCCCATGGAGATTCCCACCTTTTTGTGGACGGAGGCGGTGGTCCGGGGCCGTGAGCTGACGGCGCTGGACGGCGTCACCGGCGGGGAGCGGCTGGACAGCGACATCAAGATGATTGTGAATCTGGGGGGCAACTGCCTCATCAACCAGCACAGCGACATCAACCGCACGGCGGAGATCCTGCGGGACACCTCCAAATGCGAGTTTATCCTGTGCAGCGACCTGTTTATGACTGCCAGCGCCAGATTTGCCGACATCCTGCTGCCCGGCGTGTCCATGTTTGAGCAGGACAACATCACCTCCCCCTGGAGCCACTCGGACTTCGTGGGCTGCGTCAGCAAGGCGGTGGAGCCGCTGGGGGAGTGCCGCTTTGAGTATGACTGGCTCAGCGAGGTGGCGGAGAAAATCGGCCTGGGGCAGGCGTACACCCAGGGCCGCACCATGGGGCAGTGGCTGGAGTGGTGCTACAACGACCTGCGGAAGCGGGAGCCGGAGCTGCCAGACTATCAGACCTTCCGGGAGGCGGGGATCTACCGCTACCGCAACGAGGAACCCGTCATCGCTTTCGCGCGCCAGCGGCAGGACCCGGAGCGCTTCCCCTTCCCCACGAAAAGCGGGAAGGTGGAGCTGTTTTCTGAGGACATCTACCGCGCCGCCTACCGGGACTTCGTGCCCGCCATCCCCCGGTACGTGGAGCCGCCGGAGGGTCCCAATGACCCCCTGCGGGAAAAATACCCCCTCCAGCTCATCGGCTGGCACACCAAGCGCCGCTGCCACAGCATCCATGACAACAACCCGGACCTGCGGAAAAGGGAGCCTCAGTGCCTGTGGCTGCACCCTGATGACGCGGCGGAGCGGGGCCTTGCTGACGGCCAGGAGGCCCTGGTGTGGAATGATCGGGGCCGGGTCCGCATTCCCGTGAAGGTGACGGACCGCATCATGCCCGGCGTGGCGGCCATGGCCCAGGGGGCCTGGTACGCCCCCGACGCGGACGGCACCGACCGGGGCGGGTGCATCAACGTGCTGACCTCCCTGCGGCCCACCCCCTACGCCCACGGCAACCCCCAGCACACCAACCTGGTGGAGGTGGCCCCGGCGGAGGAAGGACCCGTTTTGTGAGACCTGACAAGGGACGCGGCGGGAATCCGGCAAATTTTCTTGAATTTCCTCTTGAACCCATGGAAAAAAGATGGTATGATACCGGAAAATGAGATAGAGGCGCGGATGCGATGACCCTCCGGGAGCCGGCAGGCGAGGAACGGAGGCGGGGCAAGTCCGCCGAATTCTCCGTTCCGGCGGGAGCGGGGGGTGGGACCGTGGGAAACACCTGCGGGACTGTCTGCGGTGAAAGCCGCAGGGGCGCTATCCGCTTACAGAATCTCCGCGCGTTGGCGCGTGAACGAGCTGTCGGTAGGGGCGTGTCTCTACCGACTTTTCTTTTTGCTCCCGTGAAAAAATAAAGGTTTGGAGGACACCAATCATGAAGTTTGAAAACATCAAGGGTTCCATCGTCGCCATGATCACCCCGTTCCGCGAGGACGGCAGCGTCAACTTTGACGCCCTGACGGAGCTGCTGGAGCGGCAGATCGCCGAGGGCACCGACGGCATCCTGACCCTGGGCACCACCGGCGAGTATCCCACCATGAGCCACGAGGAGGATGCCTCCGTGGTGGAGCACACCATCAAGGTGGTCAACGGCCGGGTGCCCGTCATCGTGGGCAGCGGCTCCAACTGCACCGCCACCCAGCTGGAAAAGAGCATCCTGTATCAGGACATGGGCGCCGACGCCCTGCTGCTGATCTCCCCCTACTACAACAAGGCCAACCCCGAGGGCATGTACCGCCACTTCGCCGAGACGGCGGATGCGGTCCACATCCCCTGCCTGCTGTACAACGTCCCCGGCCGCACCGGCTGCTCCATCCCCGTCAGCGTGGTGGAGAAGCTGGCCGGCCACCCCAACATCGCCGGCATCAAGGAGGCCAGCGGCGACATGTCCTACGCCATGAAGATCGCCCACTGCATCGGGCCGGACTTCGCCCTGTACTCCGGCAATGACGACATCACCGTCCCCCTGATGAGCATCGGCGGCAGCGGCGTCATCTCCGTGTACGCCAACGTCATGCCCGCCATGTGCCACCAGATCGTCATGGACTGGGTGGAGGGCCGTCAGGAGCAGGCCCTGGCCAACCACCTGAAGTACCTGGCCCTGATGAACGATCTCTTCATGGAGGTGAACCCCATCCCCGTGAAGGCCGCCCTGAACCTGATGGGTCTCAACGCCGGTCCCATGCGCCTGCCCCTGTGCGAGATGACTCCGGAGCACACCGCGGCCCTGGCGGCGCGTCTGAAGGAGGCCGGACTGCTGTGAGATTTCTGCTGATCGGAAACGGAAAAATGGGAAAGCTCATCGCCTCCACCGCTCAGGCGGCCGGCGATGAGATCGCGGCGGCGTTCAGCCGGGAGAACCTGGCGGACCTGGCGTCCTGGGACGGCAGCGCCGACGTGGTCATCGACTTCTCCGGCCCCCAGACCCTGGACGCCGTGTGCGACTACATCCGCCGCACCGGAACGCCCCTCCTGTCCGGCACCACCGGCTACACCCCGGAGGAGAAGGAGCGGCTGCTGGCGCTGGGGGACTGTGCCCCGGTGCTGTGGAGCGCCAACTACTCCATCGGCGTGGCGGTGTTCTACCGCCTGCTGCGCCAGATCTCCGACACCCTGAAGCCGGATTTTGACATCGAGATGACGGAGATTCACCACAACCAGAAGGCCGACGCCCCCAGCGGCACCGCCAAGCTGCTGCTGCAGGCCATTGACCCGGCAGGGGAGTACACCCCGGTTTACGGCCGGGAGGGCGACAGCTGCCGGCGGACCGCGAAGGAGATCGGCGTCCACGCCCTGCGGGGCGGCACCGTGGCAGGCACCCATACCGTTCATTTCTTCGGCCCCGACGAGGAGCTGGAGATCACCCACCGGGCCGCCAGCCGCCAGATTTTCGTCAACGGCGCGCTGACCATGGCCCGACGCATGGCGGGAAAGCCCAACGGCGTGTATGACCTGCAGACCCTCCTGTTCGGAGAAGGCTAAAACGAAGGAGACGGACCATGAACGCACAAGAGATCATCGATTTTATCAGCAATTCCGAGAAAAAGACCCCGGTGAAGGTGTATGTGAACCTGAGTGCCCCGGTGGATTTCGGCTCCGCCCAGGTGTTCGGCGACAGCCGCAGCGCCGTGGTGTTCGGCGACTGGAAGGAGCTGGAGCCCATCCTGCGGGACAACGCCGCCAGTATCACCGACTGCGTGGTGGAGAATGACCGCCGCAACTCCGCCGTCCCCCTGCTGGACATGAAGCCCATCCAGGCCCGCATTGAGCCGGGCGCCATCATCCGGGAGAAGGTGGAGATCGGCGAGGGTGCCGTCATCATGATGGGCGCCATCATCAACATCGGCGCCGTGGTGGGTAAGGGCACCATGATCGACATGGGCGCCGTGCTGGGCGGCCGAGCCATCGTGGGCGACCACTGCCATGTGGGCGCCGGCGCTGTGCTGGCCGGCGTGGTGGAGCCTGCCTCCGCCACCCCCGTGATTCTGGAGGACAACGTGCTGGTGGGCGCCAACGCCGTGGTCATCGAGGGCGTTCACGTGGGCGCCAACGCCGTGGTGGCCGCCGGCGCCGTGGTGGTGGAGGACGTGCCGGACAACGCCGTGGTGGCCGGCTGCCCCGCCCGGATCATCAAGATGAAGGACGCCAGAACCGAGGGCAAAACCGCCCTGGTGGATGCCCTGCGGAAGCTGTAAAGCTGCGCGAAAATTCCCCGTTCTCCAAATGAACGGGGAATTTTTCTGCTTTTTTTCAAAAACCTCTTGACTTTGACGCCGCGTCAACTGATACCCTGAGAGCAGAAGGAGGGAAGTACCATGGAATATTCCATTCAGGCCCTGTCGCGCCTGTCCGGCGTGACCACCCGCACGCTGCGCTGGTACGACAGAATCGGCCTGCTGAAGCCCGGCCGGGTGGCGGACAGCGGTTACCGCTACTACGGTTCGGCGGAGGTGGACCAGCTTCAGGACATTCTCTATTACAGGGCCCTCGGGGTGGAGCTGGCCCGCATCCGGGAGTGTCTGGACGACCCTGCCTTTGACCGTCTGTCCGTGCTGCGGAACCACCTGGCGAAGCTGTCGGCGGAGCGGCAGCGGCTGGACGGCATCATCCAATCCCTGACAGAGACCATTGCAGCGGAAGAAAGGAACGAGAGCATGAACGACGAGGCGAAATTCGCGGCCTTCAAGGGCCGCGTGGTGGAGGAAAACGAGAAAACCTACGGGAAAGAGGCCCGGGCGCGGTACGGCGACGGGGCGGTGGACAGCGCCAACCGGGCGGTGCTGAACCTGTCCCCGGAGCAGTGCCGGGAGTGGAAGGAGCTGGAGGAGGAGATTCTCCGGCGGCTGGAGGCGGCGGTGGAAGCCGGCCTTTCGCCGGACAGCGGGGAGGGGCGGGCGATCACGGCCCTCCACCGCCGCTGGCTGATCCTCTCCGCCGGCAGCTGTTCCCCGGAGCGCCACAGGGGCATTGCGGAGCTGTATGTGGCGGACCCCCGGTTTGCCGCCTATTACGACCGGAGCGTGGCCGGCTGCGCCCGCTTCCTGCGGGACGCGGTCATCCGCTGGGCGGAGTGAATATGACGTCAGAAAAAGCGCGTCTCTCTGTTGAGAGACGCGCTTTTGGCATTTGCTCAGTGATTTTTGGCCACGATATTGCCCTTTTTGATCACAATATCCGCCAGGTTGGAGCCCACGCGGTAGCAGATGTAGTCCAGGTCCGGGGCGTCCCAGATCACCAGGTCCGCCTGCTTGCCCGCTTCCACGGTACCCACCTTGTCCGCCATGCCGATGGCGGCGGCGCCGTTGAGGGTCACGGCGGTGAGCACCTCCTCCGGCGTCAGCTTGTACTTCAGGCAGCCCAGGTTGATGACGAACTGCAGATTCAGGCAGGGGCAGCTGCCGGGGTTGAAGTCCGTGGCCATGGCCACCGGCACACCGGCGTTCACCATGTCCCGGGCGGGGGCGAAGGTGGCCCCCAGGTTGAAGCTGGTGGCCGGCAGCAAACAGGCGATGACGCCGCCCTTGGCCATGCTGGCGATGCCCTCCGGCGGGCACACAATCAGGTGCTCCGCGGACACCGCTCCGATCTCGCCGGCCAGCTGGCTGCCGCCGATGGCCTCAATCTCGTCGGCGTGAATCTTGGGGATCAGGCCGTACTTTTTGCCCGCCTCCAGCACCTGCCGGGACTCCTCCACCGTGAAGGTGTCCGCCTCGCAGAACACGTCGCAGTACTTCGCGATGCCCTGTTTGGCCACCAGGGGCATCATCTCCTCGCACACCAGGCGGATGTAGGCCGCCCGGTCGTCCTTGTACTCCTTGGGCACCAGGTGGGCGCCCATGAAGGTGGGGACAATGTCCATGGCGTGGCGGTCATTCAGGTTCTGAATCACCTGCAGCGCCTTCAGCTCGTGCTCCGTGGCAAGGCCGTAGCCGCTCTTGGCCTCGCAGGTGGTGGCGCCGAAGCGCAGCATCTCGTCCAGGGCCCTGGCGGCCTTCTCCGTCAGCTCCTCCTCCGTGGCCTGCCGGGTGGCGTTGGTGGTGGACTGGATGCCGCCGCCGGCGTTCTGAATCTCCAGATACGTCTTGCCGTGGAGCTTCAGGCCCAGCTCGTTCTGCCGCCAGCCGCCGAAAATCAGGTGGGTGTGGGCATCCACCAGGCCGGGGGTCACCAGACGGCCAGCGGCGTCGATGACCTCCGCGTCCGCCTCGTATCCGGCGGGGACCGTGCCGGTGCCCACTTCGGCGATGACGCCGTCACGGCACAGCACCCACGCGTCTTTCAGCAGCGCCACGTCGCCCTGCTCCGGGCCCTTCCGGGCGGAGCTGCCTTTGGCAGTGGCCAGCACGCCGATGTTCTTTACCAGTAAATTCGCCATGCGTATCGTTCCTTTCCAAATACTCAGAATCTCAAAAAAGAGGCCCTGCGAACAGGGCCTCTTTTTGTTGACAGCAGGGATGGATTACTTCTTCACCTCAGCCAGAGCGGCCTTGATGTACTCCTCGTCCTTCTCGGCCTCGTAGGGCAGGGTGATGTGATCCTGGCCCTTGTACATCTCGTTGTACTCCATGACGGTGGTCACGGCGTTCTCGCACCGGCCCCAGGCACGGCGGGACACGCCGATCATGGTATCCCAGGGCATGGACATCTTCAGAATGGTGTCCACCCGCTCGGAGCCGTCCAGCACCATGCCGAAGCCGCCGTTGATGGACTTGCCGATGCCGGTGCCGCCGCCGTTGTGCAGCGCGATGTAGCTCATGCCGCGGGCAGCGTTGCCGGCGTAGCACTGGGTGGCCATCTCGGCCATGATGTTGGAGCCGTCCTTGATGTTGGAGGTCTCACGGAAGGGGGAGTCGGTTCCGCCGGTGTCGTGGTGGTCACGGCCCAGGATCACGGGGCCGATCTCGCCGTTGCGGACCATCTCGTTGAACTTCAGGGCGATGTTCATGCGGCCCATGGCGTCCTGATACAGGATGCGGCACTGGGTGCCAACAACCAGCTTGTTCTTCTTGGCGTCCCGGACCCAGACATAGTTGTCATAGTCCTGATAGCGGCGGTTGTGGGCCAGAATGTACTCAGCGGCGGCAGCGTCGGTCTTGTCCAGGTCCTCGGGGTTCCGGGACAGGCAGCACCAACGGAAGGGGCCGTAGCCGAAGTCGAACAGGCAGGGACCCAGAATGTCTTCCACGTAGGAGGGGAAGATGAAGCCGTCCACGTCGTTCTCGCCGTTCTTGCAGATGGACTTCACGCCGGTGTCGTACACGGCCTTCAGGAAGCTGTTGCCGTAGTCGAAGAAGTAGGTGCCTTTCTCGTGCAGCCGGCAGATCAGGTCATAGTGATGCTGCAGGGTCTTGTCCACCAGCTTGGCGAAGCCCTCGGGATCGTTGGCCAGCATCTCGGTGCGCTGCTCGAAGGTCAGGCCCTGGGGGCAGTAGCCGCCGTCATAGGGAACGTGGCAGGAGGTCTGGTCAGAGAGCAGGTCCACGTGGATGTTGTGCTCCAGCACATACTCCAGCAGGTCCACCACGTTGCCGTGGTAGGCGATGGCGCAGGGCTCCTTGGAAGCCTGATGCTCCTGGGCGATCTTCACAGCCTCTTCCAGGCTGTCGGTCCGGTGGCTCACCCAGCCCTGGGTGTAGCGGGTCTCGATACGGGAGTCATCCACCTCGGCGATGATGGAGGCGGCGCCGGCGATCTCGGCAGCCTTGCCCTGGGCGCCGGACATGCCGCCCAGACCGGCGGAGATGAACAGACGGCCGGCCAGGTTGCCGTCGTTGGGGATGCCCAGCTTCAGACGGCCGGCGTTCAGCAGGGTGTTGAAGGTGCCGTGGACGATGCCCTGGGGCCCGATGTACATCCAGCCGCCGGCGGTCATCTGGCCGTAGTTGGCAACGCCGATGGCGGCGGCGCGGTTGAAGTCCTTCTGGTTATCAAAGGTGCCCACCATCAGGCCGTTGGAGATGATGCAGCGGGGAGCCAGCTTGTGGCTGTGGAACAGGCCCAGAGGATGGCCGGACATGACCACCAGGGTCTGCTCGTCGGTCATGATCTCCAGGTACTTCTTGATCAGGCGGTACTGCATCCAGTTCTGGCACACCTGGCCGGTCTCGCCGTAGGTCACCAGCTCATAGGGATACAGGGCGATGTCGAAGTCCAGGTTGTTGTCGATCATCACCTGCATGGCCCGGCCTTCGATGCACACGCCCTTGTACTCGTCGATGGGCTTGCCGTACAGCTTGCCCTGGGGACGGAAGCGGTAGCCGTAAATACGGCCGGTCTCCTCCAGCTCCTTGGCAAACTCCTTGGCCATCTGCTCGTGATGGTCGGGGTGGATGTAGCGCAGGGCGTTCTTGATGGCCAGCTCCTTGTCAGACTGGCTCAGGTGCGCCTCGCGGTAAGGAGCGCGGCGATAGCCCTCCTCGAAAGCGGGGTACTCGGGAAGCTCGTAGTCCAGCTTCACCGTCATAGCCTGATCAACGTCGAAAATTGCCATGATGTGTCCTCCTGTTTTTGTTTTTTGACTGCCGCCCTCTGGTGAAAAGGCGCGGCCAGTGTTTC
>NZ_JAXEBZ010000050.1:0-15490 GCF_034093755.1 Dysosmobacter sp.
CTCCGCGACTGCCTGGGTATGCGCGTAGCGAAGCGGAACGCGCGGGAAGAGAAGGACAGTCCTTTCGGTTTTCCACCACGACGACCACCGCACTCCGACTTGCGGCGGAGCAGTATCGGCTTACGCAGAATGGAGAGCGCACTCGGCAGGAGATTTCCGGGCCTGGTCGGTACCGTCTGAGGAATCTCCCGTCAGCCTTTGTGTACAAAGGCCAACAAGCGCCTTTCTTTTGGACCGTGCACGGCCCGTTTTCTTTGGGCAAGACCCAAAGCAAATGGGGGGGGCATCCCCCCCCGGGTCCCGGTGTTTCCCGCACCGAAATCGGTGCATCATCCCCCGGCGATGGCCGGAACCCCCGCGCCGGGTCCGGCGCAAAAGCCTCTTCATCGCATTTCCCCGAAAAACGCCTCAATCTCCGCCTTCGCGGCGGCCACGCTGCCCTGGGCGAAGCCGTTCCGCCCGCCGCCCCGGCCGCGGAGGGCGGCGTTCATGGCCTTCACCCGGGCCGAGATGTCCCGGCCGTCCGCCGCCACCAGGGCGTAATTGTACTTCTCCTCGTCGCTGCCCGCGAACACCGCCCCCAGTCCGCCGCTGCTCCGGGCCACAGCGTCCGCCAGACGGCGGGCGCTGTCGGCGCTCATGGGGGGCTGCACCAGCAGCACGTCCCCCGCCCCGGCGTACCGGGCGGCCAGATCCGCGAAATGGGCCTCCTCCAGCCGGGCGGCCCGGAACTTCGCCTCCTGCAGCTCCGACTGCAGCCGGGCCACGGCGGCGGCGGTCTGCTCCGGCTTCACCGACAGGGCCTGAGCCACCGCCCGGTCCTGATCGTAGACGGCGCCCAGGTAATGGAGCGCCCGCCCACCGCAGAGAATCTCCATGCGCACGCCCTCCCGGAACTTCTGCACTGACAGCACTTTGACGAGGCCCACCTCGCCGGAGCGCCGGACGTGGGTGCCGCAGCAGGCGCAGCAGTCCGCCGCCGGGAAGGTGACAATGCGCACCTGCCCCGTCAGTTCCTTCTTGCTGCGGTATTGAAGCCGCTCCAGCTCCTCACGGCCGGGGTACGTCACCTCCGTGGCCCGGTCCGCCCAGATGACATCGTTGGCCTTCGCCTCCGCCGCCAGGGCCTGCTGCCAGGAGATGTCGGTGTTGTAATCGATGGTCACCACGTCGGCCCCCATGTGGAAGCCCACGTTGTCGCAGCGGTAGTCGGCGCAGAGGATGCCGCTGAGGATGTGCTCCCCGGAGTGCTGCTGCATATGGTCAAACCGCCGGGCCCAGTCCACGCGGCCGGTCACCGGCCCCGGTTCCACGGGGGCGGCGCAGGTGTGGACAATGACGCCCTCCTTTTCGTGGACATCCGTCACCCGGGCGGTTCCCAACGTGCCGTGGTCGGCGGGCTGTCCGCCGCCCTCCGGATAGAAGGCGGTGCGGTCCAGCACCACCTGCCATGCCTTGTCCGTCTTCTCACAGGACAGCACATTGGCGGTGAATTCCGTCAGATAGGCGTCCCGGTAATACAGCTTTTCCGTTTCCATGGGAAAGACTTCCTTTCGTTAAGAGATGGACACCACAAACCGCCACACCGGCTCCATGATGGCGTAACCCGCTAGGGCGGAGCAGAGGTTGGCAGCCGCGGCGTAGCCGGTGGCCCGGGCCGGTGTGCAGCCCGCGAAGAAGCGGCGGTAGACGGCGGCCTCCGCCAGCAAAATGACGGCTTCCGCCGGCACCAGCAGCAGAGCATACCCGAAGCCGGCGCCGGTGCGCACCACGCTGACGGCCAGGAACAGCCACAGCGCCCCCTGGGTGGCCAGATTGGTCAGGGCGAACACCAGCAGATTCCGGCGGTTCCACAGCCGGAAAGCCGCCAGCAGCGCCAGCTCCAGCGCCAGAGTGGGCAGCAGCGTGGACAGGAACTGCAGGGCGCAGGCCCACACAAGGGAGGGCGTGGTGACGGCGCGGGCCGCCCAGTCCACTGTTGCGGAGCACTGGAGGGCCTGCCGCTGCAGCACGCCGGAGAGGTACGTCTCCCCGGAGGCGGTGACCATCAGAATCCGGTAGGTCCGGGGCACGCCGTGGTAGCCGAAGGTGTGGAGGGGATTGCCGTCACCGTCCCATTCCTCCGGGTACAGATCCCCCCACATGGGAGCGCCGGCGGAACCCTGGGACACACAGCCGTGCCAGCCCTCGGGAATGGCGGCGCGGAGGGCGGTCAGCAGGGCCTCGTCCAGGGCCGCCGCTTCCGTTCCGTTGTAACTCCACCGGACGCCGTCAAAGCCGTCGCCGTCGTAATCACCCTCCGCCAGAATGTCCAGATAGTACGGCTCCGCCGGGGCGTTTTTCACCCGCACCACCAGCTGGGGCTTGGGCCCCATGTCGGCGAAGGCGGTGACGGTCAGCAGCGCCGCCGTCAGGCAGAGGAGCATCAGCGTGCGGACAGATCGTTTCATGGCAATTCCTCCTTTTTCCACAAAAGACGATAAACCGGGGGAAAAGGTTTTATAAAAGGCCCAGATTCTGCTTCCAGGTCAGCACCCGGCGGCAGGCCTGGTCCACGCGGTCCATGGACAGCGTTCCGTTTTCCACAGCCTCCAGCACCTTCGGAATCTGGGTGCGGTAGTCGGTGGTCAGCACCAGGTCATTCCCCGCCTGCAATGCCATGACGGCCACGCTGCCGTCCCCGGCGTAGGCCGCCACCGCGTCCATGGCCAGATCGTCGGTCATCACCACGCCGTCAAACCCCAGCGTCTCCCGCAGCACCTGATGGACGGCGGGGGACAGCGACGCCGGCAGGTCCGGGTCCATGCACTCCACAATGTTGTGGGACACCAGCACTGCCGTGGTGCCCTCCCCTGCCGCCATGCCGGCGGAGAAGGGAAGAAAGTCGGATTCCGTGAAATTCTCCATGGGCCGCCGGTCCACGGCGATGCCTGTGTGGGTGTCCACGTTGTTTCCGTAGCCGGGGAAGTGCTTCATCACGCTGCCCATGCCGTCCTCCCGCATCTGAGAAACCGCCCGGGCCACGTACTCCGCCGTGGCGGCGGCATCCTGCCCCAGAGTGCGGCTGTGGATGAAGTCGGCAGGATCGGTGGACACGTCCGCCACCGGCGCCAGATTCACGTTGAACCCCAGCGCCGACAGCAGCAGGTCCTTCTCCCGGGCGTCGGCGGTCACCGCGTCATAGCCGCCGGCGCCGTAGAGGCTCTGGGGGGAGGGAAATTTCCTGGCCCGCAGGTGGGGGTTGGAGCTGAGCCGCACCACGGTGCCCCCCTCCTCGTCCACGCCGATGAGCAGAGGGATGGACGCGGCGTCCTGATAGCTTTGGATGGTCTGAATCAGGTCATTGGCGGTTTTGTCCTTCGTGTCCCGGCCAAAGAGGATGAAGCCCCCCAGATGGAAGGCCGCCGCGTCCTCAACGGCGCTGTCGGCGGGGCAGCGGACGAAAAACAGCTGGCCAACCTTCTCCTCCGTGGTCATGGCGGAGAGCAGGCCTTCGATCTCCGCCGCCGCCAGCTCCTCCGGCGTAGGCTCCGGCAGAGGACGCACCGGCTCCGGTTCCGGCTCCGCCGGCGCGGAGACAGCGGGGGCGGGGGCAGAGGACGCGGCGGGAGCGGGGTCCGCCCCGCAGCCGGACAGAAGCAGCAGCGCCGCCAGCGCCGCCAGAAGTCGTTTCATAGGCGCCTCCTGTGGAAAAAAGATGGTTCTTTCCCTGAGTGTAGCACACCCGGCGGAAAAAGGAAAGGGAAACCCCCGGAGGGACGTTTTGTCTCTCCGGGGGAAAATGATGGTATGGGGGAGTACGAGGGGGAAAGCGGTGAAGCGCCGCCAGTGGCGGAAGCAGCGAACCGCTTTCGAGGAAGCGGCACGATCGGCGGCCCCAACAGGGCCGGGGATCGTATTGCCGCAACGGTGTTTGCGCCCCCTCGTGTGAAATCAAATGCCTGCAATAAGCCTGTGGCAACAGGCGTTTGCGCCGCGAAGCGGCAGCTTTTCGGACTGCGGAGCAGGCCAAAAAGCGAGGCATTTTTTAGGCGGAATGAATCCGCCCCGCATCAAGGTTTTGCTCCGCAAAACGCTTGGGACGCCGCTTCGCGGCGGTCATGGAGCAGGATCGGTCGGTTCTCAGAACGCCATCTTCTCGGTGAGATAAGCCTTCAGCTCGCTGATGGGCATCCGCACCTGCTCCATGGTGTCGCGGTCACGGACGGTAACGCAGTTGTCGCCGGCCTTCTCCCCGTCGCCCACGGTCTCGAAGTCCACGGTGACACAGAAGGGAGTACCGATCTCGTCCTGGCGGCGATAGCGCTTGCCGATGGAGCCGGCATCGTCGAAGTCCACCATGAAGTCCTTGGCCAGCTCGCTGTACAGCTCCCGGGCCTTGTCGCTGAGCTTCTTGCTCAGGGGCAGCACGGCGCACTTGAAGGGAGCCAGGGCGGGATGCAGGTGCATCACCACGCGGACGTCGTTCTTGGCCTCGTCCACCACTTCCTCGTCATAGGCGTCGCACAGCACCGCCAGCACGGACCGCTCCACACCCAGGGAAGGCTCGATGACGTAGGGGATATAGTGCTCGTTCTTCTCCTGATCGAAGTAGGTCAGGTCCTTGCCGGAGGTGTTCTGATGCTGGGTCAGGTCATAGTCGGTGCGGTCCGCCACGCCCCACAGCTCGCCCCAGCCGAAGGGGAACAGGAACTCGAAGTCGGTGGTGGCCTTGGAGTAGAAGCACAGCTCCTCGGGGCTGTGGTCCCGCAGGCGCAGGTTCTCGTCCTTCAGGCCGATGCTCAGCAGCCACTGGTGGCAGAAGTTGCGCCAGTACTGGAACCACTCCAGGTCGGTGCCGGGCTGGCAGAAGAACTCCAGCTCCATCTGCTCGAACTCCCGGACCCGGAAGATGAAGTTGCCCGGGGTAATCTCGTTGCGGAAGGACTTGCCGATCTGGCCGATGCCGAAGGGCAGCTTCCGGCGGGTGGTGCGCTGGACATTGTTGAAGTTGACGAAGATGCCCTGGGCGGTCTCAGGCCGCAGGTACACGGTGTTCTTGGCGTCCTCGGTGACGCCCTGGAAGGTCTTGAACATCAGGTTGAACTGACGGATGTCGGTCCAGTTGTGCTTGCCGCAGGTGGGGCAGGCAATCTCGTGCTCCTCCACGAACGCCTTCATCTCCGCCTGGGAGAAGGCGTCGATGGGCTTGGGCAGCTCAAAGCCGGTCTGGGCACACCAGTCCTCAATGACCTTGTCGGCCCGGAACCGCTCGTGGCACTCCCGGCAGTCCATCAGGGGATCGGAGAAGCCCGCCAGATGGCCGGAGGCCACCCAGGTCTGGGGGTTCATCAGGATGGCGGCGTCCAGGCCCACGTTGTAGGGGTTCTCCTGCACGAACTTCTTCCACCAGGCCTTCTTCACGTTGTTCTTCAGCTCCGCACCCAGAGGGCCGTAGTCCCAGGTGTTGGCCAGTCCGCCGTAGATCTCGCTGCCGGCGAAGATGAAGCCCCGGCCCTTGCACAGGGCCACGATTTTGTCCATGGTCTTTTCGGTGTTTTTCATTGATTCTCGTCTCCTTTTCGTGTTTGGTTGGCTCAGAGACGTCTGTTTTCGATGCGCGGCATCAAAAAAACGCCCCGAGCCGGGGATCGGCTCAGGGCGAGTTGTTGCAAACCCGTGGTTCCACCTGAATTCGTATCTGGCTGATACGCACTCTGCCCGGTAACGGCGGGGACCGGCGGGCATTTCCTCCCGCGGCTCTCCGGGCGCCTTCCTCCCCCTCCCCGCGCGGACTTCCACCAGCCGTCCGCTCTCTTTGCCGGGGTCTGTGGGAATACTGTTCCCGGATCAGTGCCTTTGTGCCGCACTATACCATTTTTCCCCGGGGATGTCAAGCCCGGAACCGCCCCGGGAATTGCAAAAACGGCCCCTTTGCGCTATAATACAGTCGGATTCACCCATGATAGGAGGAACCGCCATGAGAAGAGCTGACCGGGAGATCACGGACCACGGGACCATCACCGACATCATCCGCCGCTGCCATTGCTGCCGGGTGGGCTTCGCCGACGGGGACGGCGTGTACATTGTGCCCCTCAGCTTCGGCTTTGAGGAGGCGGAGGGCCGCTGCGCCTTCTATTTCCACGGCGCCACGGAGGGCCGCAAGGCCGACCTGATCGGCGCCTGCCCCACTGTGGGCTTTGAGCTGGACACGGATTACGCCCTGAATCAGTCCGGCAGCGCCTGCGGCTTTTCCTGCCGCTTCCAAAGCGTCATCGGCACCGGCGTCATTCGCCCGGTGACGGACCCGGCGGAAAAGCGCCGGGGTCTGCGGCAGATCATGCTTCAGCTGTCCGGCCGGGAGGACTGGACCTTTCCCGAGCAGGCCGTCGCCTCCACCGCCGTGTTCCGGCTGGACGTGACGGAGATGACCTGCAAGGCCCACGAATAACTCCGCAAGTCCGATCAGGCGGGACGGGGCGGAGGGTGGTATGCTTTCCGCAGAACGGCAAAACGGAGGGGATTTCCCATGTATGAATGGCACCGGCTGATTCAGCGCGTGGCGGACAGCATTGACGGGAGCATCCGCGCCCACGACGACGAGGCCCTGACGCTGCAGGCCCTGGCCCGGCAGCTGGGCTACTCGGAATTCCACACCACCCGGAAGTTCACGGAGGTGTCCGGCATGCCGCTGCGGGAGTACCTGCGGCAGCGGCGGCTGGCCTTCGCCCTGAAGGAGGTGCGGGACACGGACCGGCTGCTGCTGGACATTGCCCTGGACTACGGGTTTTCCTCCCAGGAGGCCTTTACGAGGGCCTTCCGCTCCACCTACGGCGTCACGCCGGGGCAGTACCGGAAGAACCCCCGCCCGGTGGTGCTGCGCACCAAGCTGACCCCCTTCGACCGTTACTTTTTTGGATTGGGAGAGATCGGCATGGTCAAATCTACAGACGCGGTAAACATCTACTTCATCACCATCCCCGCCCACAGATTTCTGCACATTGAGAACCGGGAGAGCAACGGCTACTGGGACTTCTGGCAGAAGCAGAACCGGATTCCCGGCCAGGACTACGCCACCGTCTGCGGCCTGCTGGACAGCATCCGGGGCAAGCTGGACGACGCCGGCGGCAGCGAGGCCAACTGCGGCGCCGGGCAGGTGATGGGCTATCTCAACGACCCTACCGGGCGGCTGTGCGGCTGGGGCTTTCTCCGGACGGAGTGCTACGGCGTCCGCCTGCCGGCAGACTATGACGGAGAAGTGCCTCCCGGCATGGTGCTGACGGATATTCCGGAGGGCGAATACGTGGTGTTTGAGCACGGACCCTTTGACTACGAGCAGGAAAACCACACCGTGGAGGAGAAAATCGAGGCGGCCATGGCCTCCTTCGACTACGGCGCCGCCGGCTGCTGTCTGGACACCGCCCCCGGCCGGATCATGTACTTTTTCTACAACCCCAGCCAGTACTTCAAGTACATCCGCCCCATCCGCCGCCTTGACGGCAGCGCCGCCACCTGATTTTCGTTTTCCACACTCTGTTGAAAAAAGAAAGCCGTCCGGCACGCCGGACGGCTTTTCCAATTTACTTCTTCTCCCGGTCGTAGGCCACGATGACCCGGCGGTTGGGCTCCATGCCGGTGGAGTAGGTGGTCACGTTGGGGACCTCCTGCAGCGCCGTATGGATCACGTGCCGCTCGTAGGCGTTCATAGGCTCCAGGGTAACGCTGCGGCGGTACTTCACCACCTTGGCAGCCACCTTTTTGGCCAGGTGCTCCAGGCTCTGCTCCCGGCGCTCCCGGTAGTTCTCGGCGTCCAGCTGAATGCGGACCCGGCCGCTGCCGGTGCGGTTGACGGAGTAGCTGGTGAGCTGCTGGATGGCATCCAGGGTCTCGCCCCGGCGGCCGATGAGGGCGCCCAGGTTTTTGCCCTCCAGAATCACCTTGTAGCGGCCCTTCTCCGGCAGGTACACCCGGATGTCGGCGGGGGTCTCCATCTGCTCCAGCAGACCGGACAGGAAGGCGCGGATGGCCTGGGCCTTCTCGTCATTCACTTCCTCACCCAGCGCCGCGGGAGCGGGCCTGGGCTCCGCGGGGGCCTCCGGAGCCTTCTCCGCAGGCTCTTTCCGCTCCTGCTTCTTCTCCGGCCGGCGCTCCTGCTTCTTCTCGGCGGGGCGGGCGGGCTTCTTCTCAGGGGCCTTCGCCGGCTCCGGCTTCTTTTCCACGGGGGCGGAGACAACGGGGGCCTTCTCCGCGGGGGCGGCAGGCTCCTCCTCCCGGGGGCCGTAGGTCACCCGGACTTTGGCGGGCTGGGCGCCCAGACCCAGGAAGCCGGGCTTGGCCCGCTCCAGGATCTCCACAGACACGTCATCCCGCTCCAGACCCAGCTGGCGCAGCGCGCTGCTGATGGCCTCGTCTTCGGTCTTGCCCGTTACGTCAATATAACTCATGGTTCAATAAGCTCCTTTGATCACTCAGCGTCATACCGGTCCGCCTTGTAGGAGCGGCCGCGGGCATAGGGACGGTCGCCCACCCGGCCGGCTTCGCTGGTGGTGGTCTTTTTCTTCTGGGCCTTGGCGGCCTTGGCCTCCTGGGCCTCCTGCCGCTTCTCTTTCAGGGTCTTTTTCTGGGCAGTCTGATTGCGCTGCTCCTCCTGCCGCTTGCGGCCTTCCTCCTGGCGCTTCTTGCGGTCCTCCTCAATGAGGCGCTGGCGCTCGTTTTCCTCTTCCTCCAGCTTGCCGTTGTAGAACTTGCCCAGCAGGTACTCCTGCACGGCGGAGAAGGCGCTCTGGGCAATCCAGTACACGCCCAGGGCGGCGGGCAGGGTGAAGCCGATCCACAGGGACATGAGGGGCATCATCCACAGCATCATCTTGTTGCTGGCGGCGGCCTGGCCCTCGGTGGGCTGGCCCTTCATGGTGGTCTTCATCATGACCACCTGGAAGGCCACGGAAATCAGGGGGATCAGCAGCAGGCCGATGGCGGCCCAGGTGATGCCGGTTTTCAGCATCTGGAAGCCCTCGGTGGGGACGATGGACAGGTCCAGTCCCAGGAAGTTGTAATCCACGTTGATCCAGTTGGGGTTGGCGGCGAAGAAGCTCTGGACGGCGGGGTCGCTTCCGTTGCTGGCCAGGTGCTTCACGATTTCAATCTGGGCATAGGGGCCGTCGGCGCCGTTGCTCATAACGGTCCAGCTGCCGCCCAGCTGCCGCACCAGCTGCTTGGCGCTTTCCAGCACGGCCAGACCGCCGTCGCGGGTGCCGAAGTTCATGAAGTACACCACCGGCTCCCGGATGATGTAATACAGGGCCATCAGAATGGGCAGGGGCAGAAAGCTCCACAGACAGCCGGACATGGGGTTCACGCCCTGCTCAGCATACAGCTTCTGCATCTCCTCCTGCATCTTCATCTGGTTATTGGCGTACTTCTTCTGGATCTCCTGCATCTTGCCGGACATCCGGTTCATGCGGACCATGCTCTTCTTGGACTTCATCTGGAAGGGCAGCAGGATCAGCTTGATAACCAGTGTAAACAGGATCAGCGACACGCCGTAGGACCCGGTGACGCTGTAGAACAGACGCACCAGAGCGGCAAACGGGGCGCAGACCCAATAACCGATTGTTGCCATATTGATTCCTCCGAAATTTGGATTGGAGTTCGCGGGGTCTTGCTCAGGGCACGGGGTCATATCCTCCCTTGTGGAACGGATTGCAGCGCAGGATGCGGCGGAACGCCATCCACCCGCCCTTCAGCGCGCCGTACTTCTCAATGGCCTCCAGGGCGTATTGGGAGCAGGTGGGGGTGTAGCGGCAGCAGGGGGGACGCCAGGGGGAGATGGCTGCCCGGTAAAACCGGACCAGCGCCAGCAGAACACGCTTCATGGCTCCTCCTTCAGCAGCGACAGCTTCTTCGCCAGCCGGAGGTAGGCGGCCGTCAGCTCCCCGAAAGGAGCGGTCACCGTCCTGCCCCGGGCCACCAGCACAATGTCGTAGCCCACGGCCAGCCTGTCCGCGTTGAGGCGGCAGACCTCCCGCAGCCGCCGTCTCGCCCGGTTCCGGGTGACGGCGTTGCCCAGCTTCACCGACACGGTGAAGCCGAAGCGGTTGCGGCCCAGCTTGTTCTTCCGGCAGTACAGCACCATGCAGCGGTCCACCGCGGAGGCGCCCCGCTGATACATACGGCGAAACTCATAATTCTCTTTCAAAGTCACCGCGCGCTTCATACTGCTCTCTCCTGTTCTCCTGCCTGAAACAGATCTGTCCCGGGAAACTCTTCAAGGGACGGAGGAATCTTTGCAAATTCCCGCCGTCCCTGACAGAACTGTTCCAGTGTTTCCCGCGTTGCTTTCCCGTCCAATCAGTAGGACAGACGGGCGCGGCCCTTGGCGCGGCGGCGGGCCAGGACCTTACGGCCATTGGCGGTAGCCATTCTCTTGCGGAAGCCGTGGACCTTCTGACCGTGCAGCTTCTTGGGCTGGTAGGTACGCTTGGTAGCCATGTTGGAAACACCTCCTGTTCATATTCCGGCCGCCGGAAAACCGGCGGCTCTGCCCAACGGAGCGATGCTCCGCGGCGAACAAAATTCAGGCGTCATGGTGACGCATTGGATAGTATACATACAAATTGAAAAAGTGTCAACAAAAACTTGAAAAAAGCTGTTTTCACAAAAAATAGGAGGTGATTCCGTCCGGTTTTTGGCAGCCCACAAAATCTTGTGCGCATCCGGCCGAAAAAGGACTAAATACCGGAAAATCGGGAGATACTTCCTGTGTTTTCTTTGATACTTAATAATTAGAATATGTAGACATTTTTTTCGTTCTCTGCTATAATAAAATCCACGTAACTATGTTTGCATTTTCATGGGAGCGAGGTGTTTTTTGATTGAATTCCGTTGCAGACATCTGGAACATCGTGATGCAGCAGCTGAAAAGCAAGCTCTCCGAGATTACCATCAACGCCTGGTTTGACGAGCTGGAGGCGGTGGACTTCCGGGACAACACCATGTACCTGCACTGTCCCACCGAGTTCAAGATCAACTATCTGAACCAGTATTACAAGGAGAAGATTGAGGACGTGCTGCGGGAGCTGTTCTCCACGGACATCGGCCTGAAGATTCTCAATGACGCGGAGCTGGATGCCTTTTCCGGCGTGGAGCAGCCGGTGAAAAAGACAGGGCTGGAGTTCAGCAGTGACCTGACCTTCGAGACCTTCGTGGTGGGTCCCTCCAACAAGATGGCCTATGCCGCCGCCATGTCCGTGGCGGAGCATCCCGGCGAGAACTACAACCCCCTGTTCATCTACGGTGACTCCGGCCTGGGCAAGACCCACCTGCTGTACGCCATCGCCAACGTGCTGCGCAAGCGGGAGCGCAGCGCCAACATCGCCTACGTCAAGGGCGACGATCTGACCAACGAGCTGGTGACGGCCATTCAGGTGGGTCCCGCCAAAACCGCCGAGATGCGGGAGAAATACCGCCAGGCGGAGCTGCTGCTGGTGGACGACGTGCAGTTCATCGCCGGCAAGAAGCAGACCCAGGAGGAGTTCTTCCATACCTTCAACACGCTGTACGAGTCCGGCCGCCAGATCGTGCTGACGTCGGACCGTCCCCCCTCTGAGATGACCCAGCTGGAGGACCGGCTGCGGACCCGGTTTGAGTGGGGATTGCTGGTGGACGTGGAACCCCCCGATTTTGAGACCCGGCTTGCCATCGTCAAGAGCAAGGCGGCGCTGATGGGTCTGGTGCTGCCGGACAACATCTCCGCCTATATCGCCGAGCATGTCACCGCCAACGTGCGGCAGCTTGAGGGCACCATCAACAAGATCAAGGCCTACAAGGACCTGCTGGGCAGCGACACCGACGAGGAGACCGTCACCCGGGCCATTCAGGACATGCTGCGCCGGTCCAACGAGTACATCCCCTCCCCCGCCGCCATCATCAGCTACATCTGCAAGTATTACAAGGTGGACGAGAACATCATCCGGGGCCAGCAGCGGGTGCGGGACGCGGTGCAGGCCCGGCAGATCGCCATGTACCTGATCCGGTCCATGACCAACCTGTCCCTGGACGATATCGGCAAGGAGTTTGACAACCGGGACCACACCACGGTTCTCTACTCCATCGACAAGGTGGAAAAGCAGATGAAGAAGGACTCCGCCTTTGCCGAAACGGTGAAGGAAATCAAAACCAACATCAATTCCAAGCGCTGACAGATTTCCACATTTTCCGTGGAAAAAGAAAAACATTCCTGTGGATAACCCGCCGCGAAAATTGGCTGTGGAAAACGCCCTGTTTTTCTGCACAAGGGCTGTGGACGGCCAAAGTCCCGCCGTTTCTCGCCTTCCCGGGTTTTTCCACAGAAAAAATCCCTAATACAACTATTTCTTAAAGATATTTATTCTTTTCTTTTTTCAGAGAAAATATCCGCCTTGCGCTGCGATACAGAGAGGAAGAGACAACCATGATGAAATTTTCCTGTGAGAAGGCCCTGCTGCAGAACGCCATCAACGTGGCCTCCCGCACCGTGGCCCAGAAAAGCTCCATCCCGGCGCTGGAGGGCCTGCTGCTCCACGCCGAAAACGACCTGACCATCTCCGGCTACAACATGCAGACCGGCATCCGCACCCGCCTGTCCGCCGACGTGACGGAGCAGGGGGAACTGGTGCTCAACGCCCGCCTCTTCGGCGACATCATCCGCAAAATGCCCGATGACGTCATCACCTTCTCCGCCGATGACCGGCAGCTGGTGCACCTGAGCTGCGGCGACGCGGATTTCGACATTCTGGGCCTGTCCGCCGCCGACTATCCGGAGCTGCCGGAGGTGGAGGATGACTACTGCGTCTCCATCCAGCAGAAGATCCTGCGGGCCATGATCGAGCAGACCTCCTTCGCCGTGTCCACCAACGAGAGCCGCCCGGTCCACACCGGCGCCCTGTTTGAGATCAATGACAAGGGCCTCACCATGGTGGCGGTGGACGGCTTCCGCCTGGCCATCCGGAAGGAGCCGCTGGAGAAAATCGAGGGCGGCGCCTTCTCCTTCGTCACCCCCGGCAGCGCCCTCAACGAGGTGCAGAAAATCTGCGAGGACACCGAGGACCTGGCGGAAATCACCCTGGGCCGCCGCCACATCCTCTTTGAGGTGGGGGACACCCAGCTGATCTGCCGCCGTCTGGAGGGCGAGTTCCTGGACTACAAGAACGCCATCCCCCGGAAAAACCCCATCACCCTCATCGCCGACACCCGTGCCCTCATCACCAGCATCGACCGGGTATCTGTGGTGATCTCCGACAAGCTGAAAAGCCCCGTCCGCTGCACCTTCGACCATGACAAGGTGCTGCTCAGCGCCAAAACCGGCAACGGCGAGGCCAAGGACATCTGCCGCCTGTCCGGCGACGGCGGCGGCCTGGAAATCGGCTTCAACAACCGCTATCTCATGGACGCCCTGCGCTTTGCCCCGGCGGACACCGTGAAAATCGAGCTGAACACCGGCGTCTCCCCCGCCATCATCGTGCCGGTGGACGGCGAGGAGAATTTCCTCTACATGGTGCTGCCGGTGCGCCTGAAGGCCGCCGACTGACGTGGGCGGCGGGAATCGGCTGCGGACCGCCGGAACGGTTTTGCTGGTTCTGGGCGGCGTATTGCTGGGCGTCTGCTGGATTTACGGTACCAACACCTATCCCATTGACCATCCCGGGCGGCCGAACCTGCTGGACGTAGTTCCGGACCTGATCCATCTGGCGGCGATGGAGCCTTTCGGCGCGGTGCTGGAGGGAATCGGGCTGGTGCTGATGCTGCTGAGCGGAATTTTCTATTACCTATTACAATGGCAGGGAGTGACCCTGCCGGGGAGCGAGCTATGACAACCATTTCCATCACCACGGAATTCATCAAGCTGCAGGACCTGCTGAAGCTGGCCAATGCCGTCGGAAGCGGCGGCGAGGCCAAGGAGCGGGTTCAGGCCGGCGAGGCGCTGGTCAACGGGGAGGTCTGCACCATGCGGGGCAAGAAGCTGCGCCCCGGGGATGTGGTGACCTTCGACGGCCGGGAGTACGGCCTCACCTATGCGGGTTGATGAGCTGACACTCCGGGATTTCCGGAACTACCGCCAGCAGTCCGTCTCCTTCGACGGGCGCTGCAACGTGATTTTCGGCCGCAACGCCGAGGGAAAGACCAACCTGCTGGAGGCCATCGTCTATCTCTCCTGCGGCCGGTCCCCACGGGCCCGGCGGGATCAGGAGCTGATCCGCTTTGAGGGCGACTCCGCCGCCCTTTCCGCGGGGATTTTCTCCCGGAACCGGGACTTCCGCACGGAGGTGGAGCTGTTCCGGGGCCGACGGCGGAAGATGACCGTCAACGGCGTCACCGCCAAAACCGCCGCCGCCCTCAGCGAGGTGTATCAGACGGTGTTCTTCTGCCCCGACGATCTGTACCTCATCCGGGAGGGCGCCGCCGCCAGAAGGAAATTTCTGGATAACGCCCTGTGTCAGCTGCGGCCACGGTACGCCGTGGCTCTGGCGGAGTATCACCGGGCCTACGAGCACAAGACCCGCATCCTGCGGGACAGTGAGGAGCGGCCGGACCTGCTGGAAACGCTGCCGGTGTTCAGCGAGCAGATGGTGGTCTGCGGCGCGGCGCTGATCCGCTACCGGGCCATGTACGCCCGGCGTCTGGCGGAGTATGCCGCCGCCACCCACGCCCAGTGCTCCGGCGGCCGGGAGGAGCTGACCATTCAATATCAGACCGTGTCCGCCGTCACGGACCCCCTGGCGGACACGGAAACCATCGCCGCGGAGCTGCGCCGCCACATGGCGGATCACGAGGCGGCGGAGCGGGCCTCCCGGCTGTGTCTGTCGGGACCCCATAAGGACGATCTGCTGGTGTCCGTCAACGGGCGGGACGCCCGGACCTACTGCTCCCAGGGCCAGACCCGGACGGCGGCGCTGTCCATGAAGCTGGCGGAGCGGGAGATTCTGAAAAACGCCGTGGGCGAGTATCCGGTGCTGCTGCTGGACGACGTGCTCAGCGAGCTGGACCCGAAACGGCAGGAATTCGTGCTGAACCGCATCGCCGGCGGGCAGGTGTTCATCACCTGCTGCGAGGATGACCGGCTGGCGGAGCTTCTGGGCGGAAAGGTGTTCCACGTGGAACAAGGGACGGTGATTTGATGCGCCCATCCGGGCGCACGGGGAGAATTGCGCCGGTTTCGGCGCGGGAGTACCGGCCATCGCCGGAGGATGCAGCGAAGGCTGCGGCTTTGCACCGGACCCGGTGCGGGGGGCGCGGGTTCCCCGCGGGGGATGCGGACCACCGTCGCGGCAGTACGATTCCCGGCCCCGTTGGGGCCGCCAATCGTGCCGCTTCCTCGACACTGGCTGGCTGTGTCCGCCGCTGGGGGCGCTTCGCCTGTTCCCCCAACTTTTCTTTTGCCCCGAAAAAATAAAAGTCGCCGCGCCCGGTGGAAAAGAAAAACGCTGGGCGTGACCTTTGCTCCGCAAAGGTCAGACCGGGGGTCTCCTCAGAC
>NZ_JAXEBZ010000051.1:0-75880 GCF_034093755.1 Dysosmobacter sp.
GGGGGATGCGGACCACCGTCGCGGCGATACGATTCCCGGCCCCGTTGGGGCCGCCAATCGTGCCGCTTCCTCGAAACAGGCTCGCTGTTTCCGCCGCTGGCGGCGCTTCGCCTGTTTCCCCCACTTTTCTTTTGACGCGTCGAAAGAAAAGTCGCCGCGCCCGGTGGAAAAGAAAAACGCCAGGCGTGACCTTTGCTACGCAAAGGTCAGACCGGGGGTCTCCTCAGACCCAGCCGACCGCGTCGTCGCAAAGTCCGCTTTAAGTGAAAAGCCCAGCGTGAAAGGGCTTTTCACGCGCCGCTCCCGTGCTCCTCCTTTTCCCACCGCAAACGCTTCGCTGGTTTGCGGCGGGAGCCCTGGGGAAGTCTTCTGCCGAGTGCGCCGAACATTGAATGAAGATTGAAACTCTGCCGCCGCAAGTTGGAACTCGGTCAGTCATCGGGGTGCAGAATCGAAAGGCCCCTGCGTGTTGGCCCCGGGCGTTCCGCTTACGCTACGCCCTACCGGGGCAATAAACGATAACCACCCCGGGTATGCGCGTAACGCGCGGGCAGAGAAGAACAGACCTTTCGGTTTTCCACCCCGACAATCGCCGCACTTCCGCAACTTGCGGCGGAGCAGTATCGAATTTGCACTGTGTATAGCGCACCCGGCAGGAGACTGTCCGGGCATGGGAAGCACCGTCTGAGGAATCTCCCGTAGCCTTTGTGTACAAAGGCGAAAAAGCGCTTTTCTTTTGGACCGTGCACGGCCCGTTTTCTTTGGGCAAGACCCAAAGAAAATGGGGGGTGCATCCCCGCCGGGGTCCCGGCATTTTCCGCACCGGAATCGGTGCATCATCTCCCGGCGATGGCCGGACCCCCCGCATCCGGACGGGTGCATCTCCGCCGGAGACCCGGCAATCTTTCCCTGCCGCTGTGGGCGGCAGCCATATTACAGGAGGTCACAACTATGGAACGACGCAGAGTGGCGATCACAGGCATGGGGGCCGTGACCCCCGTGGGCCTGACCGCGCCGGAGAGCTGGCAGGCCGTGAAGGACGGCCGGTGCGGCGTGGCGCCCATTACCGCATACGATCCCGCAGAGCAGAAGGTGAAGCTGGCCGCGGAAGTGAAGGGCTTTGTCCCCGAGGAACACCTGGGGAAGCAGGAGGCCAGGCGCATGGGCCGGTTCACCCAGTTCGCCGTGACGGCGGCCCGGGAGGCCATGGCCGACGCCGGCTTTGCCGCCGGTGAGGAGGCGGACCGCTGCGGCGTTATCGTCTCCAGCGGCATCGGAGGCCTCTCCATCACCGAGGCGGAGCATGACCGGGGCCTGGCCCGGGGCTGGGACAAGGTGTCCCCCTTCTACATCCCCACCGCCATCAGCAACATGGCCGCCGGTCAGATCGCCATCGACACCGGCTTCCAGGGCATGTGCTCCTGCCCCGTCACCGCCTGCGCCGGCGGCACCAACGCTGTGGGCGACGCCTTCCGCTATATCCGGGACGGCTACGCCGACGTGATGCTCTGCGGCGGAACGGAGGCCTGCGTTACCCCCCTGGCCATCGGCGGCTTCACCGCCATGCGGGCGCTGACCACCACCGAGGACCCGGACCGGGCCTCCATCCCCTTCGACGCGGAGCGCAGCGGCTTCGTGCTGGGGGAGGGCGCCGGCATCCTGCTGCTGGAGGAGCTGGAGCACGCCAAACGCCGGGGCGCTAAAATTTACGCCGAAATCGTGGGCTACGGCGCCACCTGCGACGCCTACCACATGACCGCTCCCCGGCCTGACGGCAGCGGCGGCGCCAGGGCCATGGCCCTGGCCCTGCAGGACGGCGGCGTGGAGCCGGAGCAGGTGGGCTACATCAACGCCCACGGCACCTCCACCCACCTGAACGACGCCGGCGAAACCGCCGCCGTGAAGGCGGTGTTCGGCGATCACGCCTGCCGGCTGGCCATCAGTTCCACCAAGTCCATGACCGGCCACATGCTGGGCGCCGCCGGCGCCGTGGAGGCCATTTTCACCGCCCTGTCCCTGCGGGACGGCTTCCTCCCCGCCACCATCCATTACCAGACCCCGGACCCGGAGTGCGACCTGGATGTGGTGCCCAACACCGGCCGGGCGGCGGACGTGGAGTACGCCCTGTCCAACTCCCTGGGCTTCGGCGGCCACAACGGCAGCATCCTGCTGCGGAAATGGGAGGGCTGAAGCATGGGCATGCAGTATGATTCCAACCAGATCGCGCAGATTCTGCCCCACCGCTACCCCTTCGCCCTGGTGGACCGCATCACTGACGGCGAGCCGGGCCAGTGGGCAAAAGGCATCAAGTGCGTCACGGTGAACGAGCCCTTCTTCCAGGGCCACTTCCCTGCCAAACACGTGATGCCCGGCGTGCTGCTCATCGAGGCCATGGCCCAGGTGGGCGGCGTGGCCATTCTCAGCCTGCCGGAAAATCAGGGGAAGCTGGCCTTCCTGGGCCGGGTGAAGGACGCCCGCTTCCGCCGCCAGGTGGTGCCCGGCGACGTGGTGGAGATGGAGTGCCGCCTCACGAAACGGCGGGGCCCCATCGGCGTGGGCGAGTGCAAAGCCACGGTAAACGGCGAAGTGGCGGCCACGGCGGAAATCACCTTTGCCATTGGCGGGGAATGATATGGTTGCCCTTTCCCCGGATATCGGTTATAATTACCTTGCAAAGAGCGGGAATTATGGGGAAAAGAGGGCAAGACAGATGCTGAGAGACGCGTTTTATCAGGTGTACACCAAATTCAAGGTCCATTTTTACCAGGAGATCTTCCAGCGGTTCCAGAACCGGGAAGCCAGCCTCACCACGGTGGAGACCTTCTGCATGGAGATCATCTCCGCCCTTGGCCGCCCCACGGTGAACGAGTTTGCCACCTTCATGCGCATCTCGCCGCCCAACGCGGCCTACAAGGTCAACAGCCTGGTGAAAAAGGGCTACATCAACAAGACCCAGTCCCAGGACGACCGTCGGGAGTATCACCTGGAGGTCACCCAGAAGTACATCGACTACTACAACATCAGCAACAACTACATGCGGGAAGTGATGGACCGCATCGCCGCCCGCTTTTCCGCGGAGGAGTGCCGCCGGCTGGAGGAGATGCTGAACATCGTCAGCGACGAGCTGATGCCGGAGGTGCAGATTCCCCGGGCGCGGATGCCGGAGTGAGGAGTGTCCGCCGCAGGAAGTCATCAATACGCCTAAAGCGGACGGTATTTTGTGGGGAAAATGTGGAAGAATCCACGATTTTCCCCACTTTTCCCCGGTAGAGTGTTGACAGGGCGGACACGGCGTGCTACGATACGGAAAAATTGAATCGCTGAGATAGAGGCGCGGGAACCATCAGTACCTCCGGCAAGGCCAGACAGCCGCCGGCGGGGAAAGGGGCTTCCGCCGAAGCATCCGGGCGTTGTCTGGCGACCGGACGCTGGGCCGGCAGGGAATACCTGACGGACTGTCACAGAGTTGTTTTGTGAAGCGCTATCAATGGCTGACCATGCCCGGGAACGGCAGTTCCCCCATTGTCTGATTTCCATGGACCGCTTGACAAAGCGGTCCAGTTTTTTTCCTCCCCCGGCGCGGCGGCGGAAGGAGGTTCCCCTGTCCGCCGCGATACAAGTCTGGAAATTGGAAAGGTGAAATGAAATGAAGAAGCTGCTCTCTCTTGCCATGGCCGCTGTCATGGCCCTGTCCCTGGCCGCCTGCGGCGGCTCCGGCGCATCCTCCACCCCCGCTGCCTCTGCCCCTGCCGCCCCCGCCGCCTCCGCTCCCGCTGAGGCCGCCGAGTTCACCGGCGTGGAGGACGGCGTCCTCACTGTGGGCATGGAGTGCGCCTACGCCCCCTACAACTGGACCCAGATGGACGACTCCAACGGCGCCGTGCCCATCAGCAACGTCCCCGGCTCCTACGCCAACGGCTATGACGTGATGATCGCCCAGAAGATCTGCGACGCCAACGGCTGGAAGCTGGAGATCGTCTCCAGTGCCTGGGATTCCCTGTGCCCCGCCGTCCAGTCCAAGACCATGGACGCCAACATCGCCGGTCAGTCCATGACCGCTGACCGCATGGCCGAGGTGGACATGGCCGGCCCCTACTACTACGCCACCATCGTCTGCGTCACCACCAAGGACAGCCCCTACGCCTCCGCCACCTCCATCGCCGACCTGGCCGGCGGCAAGTGCACCTCCCAGTCCGGCACCATCTGGTATGACTCCTGCCTGCCCCAGATCGAGAACGCTGAGCTGCTGGCTCCCGCCGAGACCGCCCCTGCCATGATCATGCAGCTGCAGACCGGCGCCGTGGACTTCATCTGCACCGACATGCCCACCGCCATGGCCGCCGTGGCCAAGGACGATAACCTGGTGATCCTGAACTTCTCCGGCACCGACGGCGACTTCCAGTTTGCCTCCGAGGAGGAGCGGGCTGAGAACGTGAACATCGGCATCTCCGTGCTGAAGGGCAACACCGTCCTGAAGGACGCCATCGACAGCGTGCTGTCCGCCATGACCGAGGGCGACTTCAACGCCCTGATGGATCAGGCCATCGCCATCCAGCCCGAGGTTTAATTCGTACCCCTCTCTTCCCTGCGTCCTCCGGCCCCGGAAACGGGGTCGGGGGATGCACCCATCTCACCGAAAGGAGCTTCCTCCATGGAAAAGCTGGTAAAGCTGTGTCAGGACATTGCGCTGCTGTGGAGCAAGTACTGGCCCATGTACATGGCCGGTGTGAAAAATACGCTGGTGCTGGCCCTGGCGGCCACGGCCATCGGCTGTGTCATCGGCCTGATCTGCGGCATCCTGAACACCATTCCCTGCGCGAAAAGCGATCCCCTTCCCAAGCGGTTTCTCCTGAAGCTGATCCGGGTTCTGGTGCGCGTCTACGTGGAGGTGTTCCGGGGAACCCCCATGGTGCTGCAGGCGGTGTTCATCGTCTACGGCCTGCCCTATTTCACGGATAACGCCCTGCGGTTCGACAACATCTGGGCCGCCGCCATCCTCATTGTGTCCATCAACACCGGCGCCTACATGGCGGAGTCCGTCCGGGGCGGCATCATCTCCATCGACCCCGGCCAGACCGAGGGCGCCAAGGCCATCGGCATGACCCACGTGCAGACCATGACCAGCGTCATCCTGCCCCAGGCCCTGCGGAACATCATGCCCCAGATCGGCAACAACTTCATCATCAACGTGAAGGACACCTCCGTCATGTTCATCATCAGCTTTACGGAGTTCTTCGCCGCCCACCGCTACATCGTGGGCGTCAACAACATGTACTTCCCCTCCGCCACCATCGAAATGATCGGCTACCTCACCATGACCCTGGCGGCCTCCTTCCTCCTGCGGCTGGTGGAGAAGCTGATGGACGGCTCCGACAGCTACGAGCTGGTGCAGGCGGACCAGCTGACCATGACCGCCGGCACTTACAGCCACCCGGACAGGGGCACCCCCTTTGACGAGCGCAGCAAGGAGTACCGGGAGCGGACGAAGCTGGCCCTGAAAAACCGCAACGGAAGCACGAGGGGAGATCGATGATATGAGCGATATGATTCTGCAGGTCAACCACCTGTCCAAGTCCTTCGGCAGCCACGAGGTGCTGCGGGACATCGATTTCACCGTAGCCAGGGGGGACGTCACCAGCATCATCGGCGCCTCCGGCTCTGGCAAGTCCACCCTGCTGCGGTGCATCAACCTGCTGGAGACTCCCACCTCCGGCGAGATTCTGTACCACGGGAAGAACGTGGCGGGCCGTGGCGTCAACGCCGCCGCCTACCGCTCCCACGTGGGCATGGTGTTCCAGTCCTTCAACCTGTTCAACAACATGACCGTGCTGGAAAACTGCATGGTGGGCCAGGTGAAGGTGCTGAAAAAGAACAAGGAGGACGCCCGCCGGGCGGCCATGAACTATCTGGAAAAGGTGGGCATGGCCCCCTACATCAACGCCCGGCCCCGGCAGATCTCCGGCGGCCAGAAGCAGCGGGTGGCCATCGCCCGTGCCCTGGCCATGGACCCGGAGGTGCTGCTGTTCGACGAGCCCACCTCCGCCCTGGACCCGGAGATGGTGGGCGAGGTGCTGAACGTCATGCAGGGCCTGGCCCAGGAGGGCATGACCATGCTGGTGGTGACCCACGAGATGGCCTTCGCCCGGGATGTGTCCACCAACGTGGTGTACATGAACCAGGGCGTCATCTGCGAGTCCGGCACGCCGGAGCAGGTGTTCGGCGACCCTCAGAAACAGGAGACGCGGGACTTCCTCTCCCGCTTCCGGGGCCAGTAAATCAGAAAAAAAGACCGTCTCCCGGCCGGGAGACGGTCTTTTCGCGTTTATTGCTTCCGCTGTTTCTCGTACTCCCGGAGGGCGGTGAGGGCCTCCTTCCCCATGGGAATCAGCACGATCATGTTGAAAATGGTCATCAGGCCGATGCCCACGTCGCCCAGGTCCCACACGAAGGTGTAGGCCGCCAGGCCGCCGATGAACAGCATCACCAGCGCCAGAATCTTGTAGGCCGTCTGGGAGGCCCAGTTGTCCCCCAGCAGGTAGGCCACGTTGGGCCGGGCGTAGAACAGGATGCCGATGAAGGTGGAGAAGCAGAACAGCCACAGCACCGAGGCGATGAACACCACGCCGAAGGTGCCCAGATGGTGGCCCATGGCCGCCTGCAGCAGTCCCATGCCGGACAGGCCCTCCGTCACCTCCGCGGGAGCCAGCAGCATGATCATGGCGGTGCAGGTGCAGATGACAATGGTGTCGATGAACACGCCGAAGGCCTGCAGCAATCCCTCCTTGGCGGGGTGGTCGATATCCGCCGCGGCGGCGGCACAGGGGGCGGAGCCGGAGCCGGCCTCGTTGGAGAAGAGGCCCCGCTTCACGCCGTTCATCAGCACCGCGCCGAAGGTGCCTGCCGCCGCCTGGCGCAGGCCGAAGGCCTCGGAGAAGATGCAGCGGAACACCTCCGGCAGCAGCCCGGCGTTCAGCACGATGATGACGATGGTGATGAGGAAGTACAGCCCCGCCATAATGGGCACCACCACGTCCAGCACCCGGACGGTGGCGTTTTTCCGCAGCACAATCACCGCCGCCACCGCCACCAGTACCACCGTGGTGTACAGGGGCGGGATGGAGAAGGCGTTGTAGAAGGCGTCGGACACGGAGTTGCTGATGACCTGGCTGATGCCGCCCCAGCAGATGAGGCCGGAGATGGCGAACAGCACGGCGACGAGGGACTTCTTCCGCCCGGTTTTCCGGGTGAAAAAGGCGTGGATGTAGTAGGCGGGGCCGCCCCGGTAGCCGCCGTACAGGGGGTCCGGCTCCTTGTAGAGCTGGGCCAGGGTGGCTTCCGCGAAGGCGGTGGAGGAGCCCAGCAGGGCCGTGACCCACATCCAGAACACGGCGCCGGCGCCGCCGGCGGAGATGGCGGCCACCACGCCTACCAGGTTGCCCATGCCCCCCCGGGTGGCGGTGGACACAATGAGGGCCTGGAGGCCGGAGATGGAGTCATGGCGGCTCTTCTCCTTCTTTTCCAGGGTGATGCGCAGCATCTCCGGGAACAGCCGCACCGGCAGGAAGCGGGTGCGGACGGTGAAATAGACGCCGGCGGGAATCAGCAGCAGCACCAGCAGCGACAGCCCCACGCTGCCGCCGCCCGGCAGGGGGAGGGTGACCAGGTCGCCCCACAGGAAGTTGTAAACAGCCCGAAAAGCAGCCATGACATTTTCTCCTTTAAATCTTTAAATCCGCAAATCCGGTTCCCCCATTATACAGGAAACCCCCGGCTTTTGAAAGAGGTTTTTTGAGAAAATGTTTTTTCATGGCGGACAAAACAGCTTCAACTGCTTTGTGAAAGCGGTATGCGCTCTGAAAGAACCTTGCATATCTGTGTAATCATCTGTGATTTTACAAAATCATATGCTGGCTGCATGATTTTGTGCTACGATGTAATCGGAGGTGGATATTTATGCGCGAGAAAGAATTCAGAGCATATCTGGAAGATGCAGAGCAGATCAGCAGCAAGGATAAGGCGGTGAGCACCCGTGTCAGCCGCGCAAACGCGGCGGAGGAGATCTGCGGAGTATCATTGGACGATATTGTTGCCGATGATAACAGAATGTATGAAGCTCTGCTCCGCATCCATGCGGATGCAAAGGAGAAAAACGGAAATATTCAAAATGCTGTTCGGTGGTATTATCGCTTTGCGAATGGCAGAGAGTTTCCGAAGCTTTCGTCGTATCGCTGTACAAAGAGAAAGTAGAAATTGCTGCTGTTTCTTTCTGCTCGGCCTTTTAAACTGACAGGCCCCGGACGCTGTGCGCCCGGGGCCTGTGAATTTCGGAAGCAATATCAGTTGCCGCACTCGATGGAGATGCGGTTGAACAGCCCCAGCACGTCGTCCACGGTGGTGGCCTGCTTCTCCGCCCCCGCCCGGTCCAGCACCACATGGCCCTGATTCATCATGAGGATGCGGTCGCCGTACTCCACGGCGTAGCGCAGGTTGTGGGTCACCATCATGGCGGTGAGCTTCTTCTCCCGCACCACCCGGTCGGTGAGCTGCATGATCACCTCTGCCGTCTTGGGGTCCAGGGCGGCGGTGTGTTCGTCCAGAATCAGGAACTGCAGGGGCGTCATGGTGGCCATCAGCAGCGCCACCGCCTGGCGCTGGCCGCCGGAGAGACTGCCCATTTTCACGTTCAGCTTATCCTCCAGACCCAGGCCCAGGCCCGAGAGCTCCTGGCGGTAGTAGTCGATGCGCTTTTTGTTGACGCCCCGGGTGAGATTGAAGGGCTTCCCCTTGTTGTCCGCCAGGGACAGGTTCTCCAGCATGGTCATGTTGGGGGCGGTGCCCAGGGCGGGGTCCTGATATACCCGGCCCATGGTGGCGTAGCGCTGGTAGTCCTTCAGTCTGGCGATGCTCTTCCCCCCTACCAGCACGTCGCCGCTGTCGATGGGGATGGAGCCGCAGATGATGTTCAGCAGCGAGGTCTTGCCGCTGCCGTTGCTGCCCACGATGGCCACGAACTGCCCCTCCTCCACCGACAGGGAGAAGTGGTCGAACAGCCGCAGCTCCGTGACGGTGCCGGGGTTGTAGGTTTTGGTGATGTCACGTACTTCAAGCATGGATGATCTCCTCTCCTTTCCGTCCGGAGAAAATCAGCACCAGCAGGAACAGCATGGCGGTGATGAACTTCATCATGCTGGGGTCGAAGCCCAGGCTCAGCGCCGCCTGGATGCAGGCCTTGTACAGGATGCTGCCCGCCAGCACGGCGGTGGTGCCCCGGACGAAGGTCAGCCGGCGGAACAGGGAGATGCCGATGATGACGGCCGCCAGGCCGAACACCACTTGGCCGGTGCCCATGGTGGCGGCGAAGCTGCGGGTCTCGTGGCACACGATGCTGCCCGCCAGGGCCACCAGCCCGTTGGACAGGGCCAGGCCCAGAATCTTTACGCTGCCGCAGTCCCGGGACAGGGCCGTCACCAGGGTGCTGTTGTCGCCCACGGCCCGCAGCAGCAGGCCGGACTTGGTGCGGAAGTACAGGTCCAGGGCCAGCTTCACCAGCACTGCCAGCACCGCCGACACCACCAGCTTCCGGATGGACAGGGACGTGTTCCCCAGCAGGGCCATCACCGGGGCGGAGGTGAAAATGGTGTCGGTGCCCCGGTCCACCGGCAGGTTGGAGCCGGCGATTTTCAGGTTGATGGAAAACAGGGCCGTCTGGGTGATGATGCCCGCCAGCAGGTTCCGGATGTGGAACTTCACGTGGATGATGCCGGTGAACAGCCCTGCCAGCACGCCCACGCCGGTGGCCGCCAGCAGCGACAGCCACGGGTCGCAGCCATGGGTCAGCAGCACCGCCGTCACGGCGGCCCCCAGGGGGAAGCTGCCGTCCACCGACAGGTCCGGAAAGTCCAGAATGGTGTAGGTGATGTACACACCGAAGGCCACCAGAGCGTAGATCAGGCCCTGGGTCAGCGTGCCGATGAGCAATTCCACAGTCATGGGAAGGTCCTCCTTTTAAGGTGGGAAACACGCCGGAAATCCCGGCACCCGGGCAGAATGCCCGTGCACCGGAATCTCCGACGTTTGGAAAAGAGAGAGGGGAAACAGAATCAGGCTTCGCCGGACTCGATAACGGCCACGCCGTTGCCGGCCAGCTGGGTGATCTCCGGCATGGTGATGTTCATCTCGGCCAGCGCGCCGGAGTTGATGTAGCAGCCGTACTCGGAGATGGTCTCATAGGGGATGTCGGCGCAGGCGGCCTCGCCCTTCAGGACTTTGGCGGCCATCTGGCCGGTCTGCACGCCCAGCTTCACATAGTCCAGACCGGCGGCGGCCACGCAGCCCAGCTTCACCTGCTCCACCTCGGAGCCGTAGACGGGGATGCCGGCGGCGTTGGTCTTGTCCAGAATGGAGGACAGCACACCCACCACGTTGTTGTCGGTCAGGTTGGAGAAGCAGTCAACGCCCTTGGCCAGCAGGGTGTCCACCGCCTGGGGGACCTCTGCCTGGGAGGTGACGCCCAGCTCCACAATGGTGAAGCCGTACTCGGGGGCCTTCTCCTGATACTCGGCGATGGCGGATACGGAGTTGGGCTCGCTGGTGGTGTAGATGATGCCGATGGCCTTGGCGTCGGGCTGCAGCTGGCGGATCAGGTCCAGCTGGGCGTCCACCGGCAGCTTGTCGGAGGTGCCGGTGATGTTGCCGGAGTCCAGCTTGGCGGCCACGGGATCGGTGACGGCGGTGAAGATCACGGGAATGTCCTTCTCCTCGGCGGCGTTGTAGCAGGCGATGGCGGAGGGAGTGGCAATGCCCACCATCAAGGCGGCGCCCTCGGCGGAGAAGCTCTGGCCGATCTGGGTGTTGATGGCGTCGTCAAAGCCGGCGTTCTGATAGTCCACCCTGAAGTCCACGCCCTCTTTCAGGCCGGCCTCCTCCAGGCCCTGCAGAAAGCCGATGCGGCAGTTGTCCAGGGAGCCGTGCTCGCCGTACTGGTTGATGCCGATGATGGGCAGCTCCGCGGGAGCGGACGCGGCGGCGGAAGCAGCGGGTGCGGAGGCGGCAGGCGCGGAGGACGCGGTGTTTCCGGAGCCGCAGGCGGCCAGGGACAGCATCAGGGACAGGGACAGGGCGGCGGCGACCATATTCTTGAACAGCTTTTTCATGATAAAATCTCCTTTACAGACGTTGTTTGTTTGGTTTGGCGGGATGGAAGGGGGTTCAGCGCTGCCATCGGCGCCATCGTCCGGTGAGGGAGATGTGGTTGGTGTTGTGTTTCATCGGGGTCCTTCCTTTCCGGGGAAAAGGTATTTTTGTTTTGCGGAAGCAAAACAAAAAAGCCTTATCCCAATTCTTTGGGACAAGACTTTCATCCTGCGGTACCACCCAAGTTGACGCCGAAGCGTCCGCTCGATTCAGAGACAACCATCTCTGCCGCCACTGGTAACGGGTGCGGTCCCCGTCAGAAGCTACTGGCCGTGCGGCGTTCGCCCTACCCTCACAAGTCCATTCACCGGAAAGTACTCTGCCGTGATTCCACCATCCACGGCTCTCTGAAAGGTTGCCTCGCCGGGTACTCCTCTTGCTCAACGGTTTGCTGGTGTTTGATTGCTTTGCATTATATGCGACCGGCGGTCATTTGTCAACCCCCTTTTTTGACAAATTATCGCTATAAAGCGGGAAAGAACGAAAACCGGGCGGACAGCTGTGCCGTCCGCCCGGGAAATCCCTCTTTTACGACAGGAGGAGGGAGTCCGTCTCCTCCTGGACGCCGGAGACCTCCGCGAACTTCCGCAGCAGGATCTCCTTGGTCAGGTGCTTCTTCTCCTCGCCCCGGATGTCCAGAATGATCTGGCCGGCGTTCATCATGATGATCCGGTTGCCGTGGGCGATGGCGTCGCTCATGTTGTGGGTGATCATCATGGCGGTGAGATTGTTCTCCGCCACAATCTGATCGCTGAGCTCCAGCACCTTGGCGGCGGTGGCGGGGTCCAGGGCGGCGGTGTGCTCGTCCAGCAGCAGCAGCTTGGGCTTGCGCAAGGCGGCCATCAGCAGCGTCAGCGCCTGGCGCTGTCCGCCGGACAGCAATCCCACCTTGGAGGTCATGCGGTCCTCCAGACCCAGGCCCAACGTGGCCAGCCGCTCCCGATACAGCGCCCGCTCCGCCCGGGTGACGCCCCAGCGCAGGCCCCGCTTCTGTCCCCGGCGGTAGGCCAGGGCCAGGTTTTCCTCAATCTGCATGTTGGGGGCGGTGCCCAGCATGGGGTCCTGGAACACACGGCCGATGAAGGCTGCCCGCTTGTGCTCCGGCAGGCCGGTGACGTCCACCCCGTCGATGGAGATGGTGCCGCTGTCCACCGGCCAGACGCCGGCCACGGCGTTGAGCATGGTGGATTTGCCGGCGCCGTTGCCGCCGATGACGGTGACGAAGTCGCCGGGCTCCAGGTGCAGGTTCAGGTCCACCAGGGCCTTTTTCTCGTTGATGGTGCCGGTGTTGAAGGTCTTGGAAACGTGAGACAGCTTAAGCATTGCGTCCGGCCTCCTTTTCCGCCTTGGCGGCGTTTTTCGCAGCGTGCTTGAAGGAGCTGCGGGACTGGGCCTGCAGGTACGGCACCGCCAGGAACAGCGCCACGATGATGGCGGTGAACAGCTTCAGGTCGTTGGGGTCCAGCTTCAGCCACAGGATGATGGTCATGACCATGTAATAGATGATGCCGCCCAGAACCACGAAGCCCAGCCGCACGCCGAAGTTGCAGCCCTTGCGGAACAGGGCGTCGCACAGCACCTCGCCGATGATGATGGCCGCCAGGCCGATGACGATGGAGCCGCGGCCCATGTTCACGTCGGCGGTGCCCTGGAACTGGGTCATCAGGCCGCCGGACAGGGCCACCATGCCGTTGGACAGGGCCAGGCCCAGCACCTTCATGGTGTCGATGTTGATGCCCTGCGCCCGGCTCATGGCGGGGTTGGAGCCGGTGGCCCGGAGGGCGTTGCCCTGCTCAGTGCCGAAGTACCAGTAGAACAGGGCGATGATTGCCGCCGCCAGCACCAGACCCACGGCGATGGCCTGGGGCACGTAGCGGGAGGACAGCAGGAAGCCCTTGCCGTTTTCCCAGAACATGCCCAGCTTCTTGATGTTGGCCGTCTGGTTGGCCCGCATGCCCATAATCCGCAGATTGATGGAGTACAGGGCGAACTGGGTGAGAATGCCGGCCAGAATGGCGGGAATGCCCAGCCGTGTGTGGAGCAGGCCGGTGACCAGGCCCGCCAGCAGGCCCGCCACGATGGCCGCCAGCAGCGCCGCCCAGGCGGGCCAGCCCGCCAGCATCAGCATCACGGTGACGGCGCCGCCGGTGGCGAAGGAGCCGTCCACCGTCAGATCGGCGATGTTCAGCAGGCGGAAGGTGATGTACACGCCCAGAGCCATCAGGCCCCAGATGAGACCCTGACCCACGGCCGCCGGCATACGGGCCAGCAGGTTGGGCAGGCTCAGGGAAGCAAGATACGTCATGAAATGTCCCTCTCTTTACAATTTCATTACCGTTCCGGACCAAAGGAACGGGCATGACCGGGCCGTTCCTTCGCCCCGGAAAACGCACCGTATGGGGCGCCGTGTGCCGGCGCCCCATACGAACAGCAGATTCCGGAAAATCAGGCGATGGCCTCGTACCCGGCGGGGATGGTGACACCCAGGGCGTCGGCCAGGTCCGCGTTGTACTTCTTCACGGGGTTGGGATAGTACTCGATGGGCATCTCGGAGATGTTGCTCTCGCCGGTGAGAATCTTCACGGCCATCTCGCCGGTGGTGCGGCCCAGCTCATAGTAGCTGATGGACAGAGTGGCGATGCCGCAGCCCTTGCAGATGCCTTCCTCGCCGGTGATGATGGGCACGCCGGCAGGCTCAGCCACGTTGTTGATGGCCTCGGTGCAGGAGGCGGCGGTGTTGTCGGTGGGGATGTACAGGGCGTCATTCTCAGCGCAGGCGGTGGCGGTGACGGAGGAGACGTCGTTGGAGTCGGCGAAGGTGTAGACGTTGACGGTCTTGCCGGCGGCGGTGAGGCACTCCTCCACCACGTTGGCCTGGTAGACGGAGTTGGCCTCGGCGGAGCAGTACAGGATGCCGATGGTCTGGGCGTCAGGCAGCAGCTCCATCAGCATGTCGGCCTGCTGGTCCAGGGGGGCCAGGTCGGAGGTGCCGGAGACGTTGCCGCCCACGGTGCCGTTGAAGTTGTCAATGTCCAGGGCCACGCCGTACTCGGTGACGGAGGTGCCCAGGATGGGGATGTTCTCGGTGGCGGAAACGGCGGCCTGCAGGGCGGGGGTGGCGTTGGCCATGATCAGGTCCACGTTGCTGGCGGCGAAGCCGTTGCAGATGGTGGCGCAGGTGGGAATGTCGCCGGAGGCGTTCTGCTCATCGAACTCCACCTGGCCGGGCAGGGCCTCGTTGATGGCGTCCATAAAGCCCTGGGTGGCGGCGTCCAGCGCGTCATGCTGCACCAGCTGGCAGATGCCGACGGTGTACTTGGCGGCCTCGGCGGGGGCGGAGGCCGCGGCGCTGTCGGCAGCGGAGGCGGCGGGAGCCGCGGGGGCGGAGCTGCTGCTGCCGCCGCAGGCGGCCAGGCTCAGTGCCATCAGGGCAGACAGTGCAAGGGCAAGAATCTTCTTTTTCATGATGCAATCTCCTTTTTTCATCAGCCCCCCGGAAGAGGGGCCGTATCAAAAAGCGGCTCCGTCCGATAGGACAGAGCCGCTTTCCCTACCATTCTCAGAGAGCTTTACCCTGTATTACCGGACAGCTGCTTTTCGTGCGCGGTAAGCACGGCCCGCAAAGCGGGCCTGGATAAAGCGGAAATAGGAGATCTGACGGACGGTGTTCAGCTGGTTCATCATCAGGACTCCTTTCCTCATTACTGCTGTGGGGTATGCTCCACTATAAAACTTTAAAGGAGTGAAGTCAATAGACAATTTGCACAGAAAATCCCGGGATTTCTGTTAGAAAGGGAAAACTATGGGAAAATGGCGGAAAAACAGGGGGATTTTTCCACGGCTTTCCCCAATGCGCCTATGGTGGCGGCGAGAAAACTGTGGTACAATGCGGATGAACGGAAAACCGGGGGAGAACGGCGGCCGCCGCCCCGGAGTGCTCCCCGCCTCCGGGGCGGGGAAAGGCAAAGGAGAAACGAGACATGGATCACTTTGGGCAAATCGCCGCCCGCCTGGCGGACCGGGGTCTGGACGCGGTGCTGCTGACGGAGGAGGCGGACCGGTTTTACGCCTCCGGCTTTCACTCCGCCGGCACCGACGGCGCGGCGCTGGTCACCCGGAACGGGGCGTATTATTTCACCGATTCCCGCTATATCGAGGCGGCCCACCGCCATGTGAAACACGCGAAAATCGACATGGTGGGCCGGGGCCGGGGCTACTGCCGCCTGATTCAGGAGGTGGTGGAGGCCGAGAGCATCCGGACCATGGGCTTTGACGACGCCTACATGACGGTGGCTGACTTTGAGGTTTACCGCAAGGCCCTCAGCTGTCAGCTTGTCCCCGCCTCTGCCCTGCTGACGGAGCTGCGGACCGTGAAGGACCAACAGGAGCTGCGGGAGATGATCGCCGCCCAGCGCGTCGCGGAACGGGCGCTGGAGGAGATTTACAACGACATCCGCCCCGGCGTCACCGAGAAGGAGATCGCCGCCCGGCTGCAGTACCTGATGCTCCACTATGGGGCGGAGAACATGTCCTTCGACCCCATCGCCGTGTCCGGCCCCAACGGCAGTATGCCCCACGGCGTCCCCAGCGAAAAGCCGCTGGCGGCAGGGGAGTTCCTCACCATGGACTTCGGCTGCATCAAAAACGGCTACTGCTCCGACATGACCCGCACCGTGGCCATCGGCCGCGTGACGGAGGAGATGGAGCGGGTTTACGGAACGGTGCTCTCCGCCCAGCTGGCGGGCATTGCCGCCGCCCGGGCCGGCGTCACCGGCGCTGCGGTGGACGGCGCCGCCCGGAAAGTCATTGATGACGCCGGCTACGGCGAATACTTTACCCACAGCTTCGGCCACGGCGTGGGGGTGGAGATTCACGAGCAGCCCACCGCCAGCCCCGGCTTTGACCGGCCCCTCCCCGTCGGGGCGGTGATCTCCGCCGAGCCGGGGATCTACCTGCCCGGGAAGTTCGGCGTCCGCATTGAGGACGTGGTGATTCTGCGGGAGGGCGGCTGCGAAAACATCACGATGGCCCCCAAAAAGCTGCTGGTGCTGTGACGCCGCGCGGCAGACAAATAAGGAGGATTACCCATGGATAAAATCTTTGTCACCGGCCACCGGAACCCCGACACCGACTCCATCGTCTCCGCCATGGCTTACGCGGCCCTGCGCAACGCCCTGGGGGAGCAGGCGTTCACCGCCGCCTGCCTGGGCCGGGTCAGCGACGAGACCCAGGCGGTGCTGGACCGCTTCGGCTTCCAGGCGCCCCAGCTGCTGGGCAACGTCCGGACCCAGGTCCGGGACCTGGAGTACGATACGCCCCCCATGCTGGACTCCGGCGTCACCATCAGCCGGGCCTGGCAGGTGATGCAGAGCAACAAAATCTCCGCCATCCCCGTCACCCGGGAGGGGGGAAAGCTGTTCGGCATGCTGTCCGCCGGCGACGTGGCGGCCTATGACATGGCCTCCGTGCGGGAGGCCCACGTGAAAGAGGTGCCGCTGTACAACCTGCTGTCGGTGATCGAGGGCAAGCTGCTCAATGACGCCGGCCAGGCGGTGGACAGCCTGTCCGGCACCATCACCGTGGCCCTGCCCACCTCCCGGAAAAACCTGCTGTTCTCCAGCAAGGACAGCATCGTCATCTGCGGCGCCCAGCCGGACATGGTGCGCTACGCCATGGAGATCGGCGTCAGCTGCGTCATCGTCTGCCAGGCGGAGGTGGACGAGGAGCTGCGGACCATGCCCACGGAGACCTGCCTCATCTCCACCCCCTTTGACGCCTACCGCACCATGCGCCTCATCTCCCACGCTCTCCCCGCCGCCGGCATCTGCAAAACCGACGAGCTGGTGAGCTTCCACCTGGACGACTACATTGATGACGTGCGGGAGGTGGTGCTGCAGAGCCGCTTCCGCAGCTACCCCATTCTGGACGAGAACGAGCACGTGGTGGGCACGCTGTCCCGGTTCCACTTGCTGCGTCCCCGCCGGAAGCGGGTGGTGCTGATGGACCACAACGAGAAGGCCCAGTCCGTGCCGGGCCTGGACCAGGCGGAGATTCTGGCTATCATCGACCACCACCGCCTGGCGGATATCGAAACCGGCAACCCCATCTACGTCCGCAATGAGCCGGTGGGCAGCACCACCACCATCGTGGCGGAGATGTACCAGGAGCGGGGCCTGATGCCCACGGAGAACATGGCGGGCCTCATGGCTGCCGCCATCGTGTCCGACACCGTCATGTTCAAGTCCCCCACCTGCACCCCCCGGGATCAGGAGATGGCCCGCCGCATGGCCCGCATCGCCGACGTGTCCCTGGAGGACCTGGGCCATCTGGTGTTCTCCGCCGCCAGCAATGAAAACCGCTCCGCCGAGGAGCTGCTGGGGACGGACTTCAAGGAGTTCCACATCGCCGGGTACGATCTGGCGGTGTCCCAGATCACCTGCGTGGATTCCGGCCACCTGCTGGCCCGCCGGGCGGAGTTCCTGCAGGCCATGGAGGAGCTGAAGCGCACCAGAGAGTACGACATGGTGCTGCTGATGCTCACCGACGTGCTGCAGGAGGGCACCCGTCTGCTGTATATCGGCGACGACCAGACCATCCGGCAGGCCTTCAACTGCAAGCCGGAGGACCACTCCGTGTTCCTGCCCCGGGTCATGTCCCGGAAAAAGCAGGTCATTCCCGCCCTGTCCGCCCTGTGGGGCTGACGCTCTCAATACAGCCGCTTCCGGGGTCCCGCCGTTGGGCGGGGCCCCGGTTTTTCCTGCCTGTCATCGGTTTTTCGAAATTTTCTCACTTTTTGTCCGCCAATGGTTGACAGATTATGAGAAAACCTATAATATGGTTTTTGAAATCGGATTTAACGGTTTGAAAAACATCGACAGAAAGGACAACACCACCATGGTCCGTATCGTCTCTGACACCTCCACCCTCTACTCCTCCGCCGAAGCCCTGCAGGCGGGCTTTGCCGTGTCGCCCCTGTCCGTCACCGCCGACGGCCGGACCTGGCGGGAATTTGACGGGATCAGCGCCCGGGACTTCGTGGAGCTGGTGCGCCGGGGGCACCTGCCCACCAGCAGTCAGCCCGCCGTGGGAGAGGTGGCGGAGCTGTACAGCCGTTTCCCCGGGGAAGAGGTGCTGAACATCACCATGGCCGACGGCCTGTCCGGCACCTACGCCAGCGCCGTGGCCGCGGCGGAGCTGTGTGACGGCGGGTGCCGGGTGACGGTGCTCAACAGCCGTACCCTCTGCGGCCCCCACCGGTATCTGGTGGAAAACGCGGCGGCCATGGCTGCCGCGGGGAAGACGCTGCGGGAGATTGTGGAGAAAACGGAGGAGCTGATGGACACCGCCAAAAGCTATCTCCTGCCTGCCGATTTCGACTTTCTCCGCCGGGGCGGCCGCCTCTCTCCCCTGACGGCCCACATCGGCCACATGGCCCATCTGGCCCCCATCATGACCCAGACCGCCGACGGCCGGCAGCTGACGGCGGCCAGCGTCCGCCGGGGCTACGCCAACGCGGTGAAATACGTGGGCAAGGCCCTGCGGGAGCGGGGCGTGGGGCCGGGGTGGCGGGTCTACGTCACCCATGCCGACGCGGAGGAAAAGGCGGAGCAGGCGGTCCGGCTGCTGCGGGAGGTCCTGCCGGGGGCGGAGTTTCCGGTGCTGCTCCTGAGTCCGGCGTTCATCACCCAGGGCGGCCCCGACTGCGTGGCCATCCAGGCCATCCGGACGGCGTAAAAGCCAAATGCCCGGGGGTTTTCCACGCCAACGGTGGATTTCTTCCCGCTTTTCCGGTATACTGAAACTACGGGACAGACCGGAATGCTGGAAGGGGGACGATGTTTTGAACCGGAAGAAGGAAGCGTGTCACTGCAGGAATGTCACATACGGCATGATTGAGGATGCCGTCCGGAACGGGGCGGAAACGGTGCAGCAGGTCATGGATGTGACCGGCGCGGGCAAGGGCTGCGGCAAATGCAGGGATTTTCTGGGGTATCTTATCAGAGACATTCAGGAAGAGCTGAAAAAGTGAGGGAGCGGTCGGCGTTTCCCGGAAGAGAAGAGTCCTCCGTATGGCCGAGGCCATACGGAGGACTTGTTGTTTTACGGATATCTGCCTGGGGGCGATGCTGTTTTCCTCACTGGTCGGCCTTGCCGAAGGGGCCGATGTGGAGCATGGACAGGATGAAGGGGATGAACACGGAGATGCAGGCGGCATAACCCAGATAGGCGTAGCCCTTCTTGATGATGGCCATCAGGCCCACCTGAGAGATGGCCCACACACCGGCGGTGAACACCAGCGCCGCCGCGGCGCTGCGGGCCATGTGGCCCCTGGCCCGCTTCTCCGGCTCCATCCGCCGCTCCAGGGCATTGATGGTGCGGGTGACGATGCCGGCGATCATGTTGACGCCGGTGGACACGGAGCCCAGGATGATCAGAATGGAGATGATGGGGGTCAGCACAGTCTTGCCCACGCCGTTGGATACCAGCACCAGCATGGGGATGGTGGCGCCCTCCAGCTCGGGACGGAAGGCGATGGCCAGCATGCCGATGATGGAGAGCATCATGGCGATGAAGTTGCACAGGAACATGTACAGGGCGGCCCGGTCCACCTGCTTGATATCGGTGAGGGGTTCGGTGTGCTGATACATCAGGCCGATGGAGGGCAGCTGGAACATGAAGTACAGCAGCGCACTCTTGACGGCGGCGCCGGTCAGGCCGGTCTCTTTGGAGCAGATGGGCAGCTCACCGGCGGCCATGCGGCTGACGGACTGGGAGATGGTGCCGAACTGGACGATGATGTTGGGGATCAGCACAATCGCCAGGCCGAGGATGATCAGCACGGACAGGGTGGAGGCGCACTTGCGCACCAGATTGGTGCCGTACAGGGCGATGACGAAGATGAACACGCCCACCGCCAGGGTGCACAGCCAGTAGGGAATGCCGAACAGGGTGTTGAGGGTGGAGCCGCCGGTGGCGAAGGCGGCGGAGGTGGCGGTGGCGATGAGAATCAGGTAAGTGATCTCATACAGGTTGGAGAACAGCACCCGGGAGCTGCCGTAAAAGCTGTCGCCGAAGGCCCGATAGTCGTAGGTCCTGTGGGTGTAGGCGTAGCGCAGGCCGTACCAGAAGAAGAAGGCCAGCAGGAACTGGGACAGCAGGGGCAGAATCAGGCCCAACAGCCCATAGTTGATGAAGTAGGAGTAAATCTGGGCGCCGGAGGCGAAGCCGCCGCCGAACTGGGTGGTGAAGGCGACGAAGGCGACGCCGACTGCCAGGGGCATTTTATTCTTGTCGATCATACGATTTTCCTCTTTCTCTCATTTGCCGCTTCATATTGTCTGCTCCCGCCGGGAGCGGAGAGCCTCAGTCATCGAAGGTGATCATCTTTCCGGGGTTCAGAATCAGCTTGGGGTCGAAGGCCAGCTTGATGTTCCGGTACAGCTGGTACATCCCCTCCCCCACGAAGGGCCGCAGGAACTCCAGCCGGCCGTTGCCGATGCCGTGCTCGCCGGACAGCTGCCCGCCCAGTTCCTTGCTCTTGGCGTACAGCTCCGTCAGGCAGGCGTGGGTGGCGGTTTTCCACTCCTCGTCGCTCATGCCGCTCTGGCGGAGCAGCTCCGTGTGGATGTTGCCGTCGCCGGCGTGGCCGCAGGGTTCCACCACCACGCCCCGGGCCAGGCAGATGCGCTTGGCCGCTTTCACAAACTCGGCGATCTTGGACCGGGGCACCACCACGTCGCACTCCTCCTGGCCCACGGAGTCGGCCTTCATGCCCTCCAGAATGGCGGCCCGGACGGACCAGACGGAGCCGATGCGCTCCGGCGTGTCCGCCAGCGCCACGTCCAGGGCGCCGGCCGCCAGGGCGGCCTCCGCCGCGGCGTCGCAGCACTGGGTCAGCTCCTCCTGGGAGGAGGCGTCGTACATGACGATGAGCACCGCGCTGCCGTCCCGCACCGGCAGCACCTTGTGAAGCGTCCGCTCCACAATGTCGATCAGCTCCCGCTCCAGAAACTCCACGGCGGTGGGGACGAAGGGCAGCCGCAGCAGCACGGGGACGCAGTCAATGCAGGTCTCCAGGTCGGCGAAGGGAATCACCAGGGTGCAGGTGTACTTGGGTGCGGGAATCAGCTTCAGCGTCACCTCCGTGCAGATGCACAGAATGCCCTCGCTGCCCACCACCAGGTCCTTCACGTCAAAGCCGGTGGTGTTTTTCACCACGTTGGAGGAGAAGTGGACAATGTCGCCGTTGGGCAGCACCGCCTCAATGCAGCGGACATAGTCCCGGGTGACGCCGTAGCGCACCGCCCGCATGCCGCCGGCGTTGGTGATGATGGACCCGCCGATGGAGGCGGTCTTTTCGCCGGGGTCCGGGGGATAGAACAGCCCCGCCTCCGCCGCGGCGGCGGCCACCTCGGTGATGAGGGCGCCGGGCTGGGCGGTGACGGTCATGTTCTGGGTGTCCACGGGGAAGATTTTGTTCATCTTCATCAGCGACAGCATGATGCCGCCGTATTTGCAGTTGGCGCCGCCGGCCAGGCCGGTGCCGGCGCCCCGGGCCACCACGGGGATGTTGTTCTCGTAGGCGTATTTCATGATGGCGGAGACTTCCTCCCGGCTCAGCGCCTCCACGTACAGCTCCGGGGGGAACACGCCGTACTCCGGCATCTCGTCGTGGAAATACTCGTTGGGGATGGCATCCCCCACCCGGACCCGGGCGGGGTCCGTCACGGAGCGGATGTACTGGAAATCCGCCTCGTCCATTTTCTTGTAGGGATAAGGCATGTCACTGGGCCTCCTTTGCCGCCCGGATGCGGGCGATGAGTTCCGGGACCACCTGATACAGGTCGTCCACAATGCGGTAGTTGGCGATGCGGAAGATGGGGGCCTCCGGATCGGAATTGATGGCCACGATGGTCTGGGCGGCGTTCATGCAGGCGGTGAACTGCACCGCGCCGGATACGCCGCAGGTGATGATCAGTTTGGGCTTCACCGTCCGGCCCGACAGGCCGATCTGGTGGGCCGCGTCGCCGAAGCCGCCCTCCACCATGGGACGGGTGAAGCACAGCTGGCCTCCCAGCAGCGCCGCCAGCTCCCGCACCATCTCCACGTCCCTGGCGGTTTTCACGCCCCGGCCCGCCACCACCAGCACGTCCTCCTCCTCAATGGACTTGGTGCGGCGGATGGCGGCCCGTTCCACAATGCGGATGCCGGAGCGGACCATCAGGTCCGTCACCGGGCAGACCGTCACTTTTCCGGCGGGGTCCGGCACCTTCTTCGCCTTGTCCATCACCTTGTAGCGGACGGTGGCGAACTGGGGCCGGGTGTTGGAGATGAGAATCTGGGCCATGATGTTGCCGCCGAAGGCGGGGCGGATCTGCACCAGGTCCGTGTTTTCCTTCATCCGCAGCTCCGTGCAGTCGGCGGTGAGGCCGGTGTGGAACCGGGTGGACAGCCGCGGCGCCAACGAGCGGCCGCAGGCGGTGGCGCCGATGAGCACGCAGGAGGGCCTGACGGTGGAGATGCAGTCCGCCACGGCGTCGGAGTAGCAGTCGGCCTTGAAGCCCTCAAAGCCGGGGTGCTGGTAGACGAACACCTCTTTCACGCCGTAGGGCAGCAGCTTCTCCGCGTTCTCCCGGGTGCCTTCGCCGCCCACGATGACGCAGCTGACGCTGTAGCCCACCTTTTCGGCCAGCTTCCGGGCCTCGCCGATGAGCTCAAACACCACCGGGTGCAGCCCGCCGTTTTCCTGCTCGGCGTAGACCAGAATGTCCTTCCACTTGCTCTTGTCAAAGGACTTGGCCTTCTGCTCGAAGCGGATGGCCTTCTGGGGGCAGGTCTTCACGCACACGGAGCACATGCGGCACTTGTCCCCCACCGCGATGCCGTCCTTTTCCATCCGCAGCGCCCCGAAGGGACACTTCTCAATGCACTGTCCGCACAGGTCGCAGCGGGACATATCAAATCTCAGCAATTCCATGACGGCCCCTCCTCAGCAGTATTTGGCCCGGGCCAGCAGGTCGAACAGCTGGCCGGCCTTCTGGGCGGCGGTGCCCTCCAGGGTGACGCTGCCGCCGCCGGCGGGAGGCGGGAAAATGCGCTCCACCGTGGTGGGGGAGCCCACCAGGCCGAAGCGGGTCAGGTCCGGGTCCGGCAGGTCCGCCAGGGTGATGACCCGGATGGGCTTCTCCGCCGCTGCCGCCTTCCGGCGGTAGGAGGGCAGCCGGGGGACGCACACGTCCTTGTCCACGGTGATGAGGCAGGGGTAGCGCATCTCACTGACCTGGAACACGCTGGCCAGGTCCTGGCGCACCTGAATCTTCTCGCTGTCCACGGCGGTGATGGCGTTGACCCAGGCCGCGTGGGGCAGGTGCAGGTGCTCGGCCATGGCGGGGCCGATCTGGGCGGTGTCGCCGTCGGTGGTCTGGCGGCCGCAGATGATCAGGTCTGCGCCCCCCAGTGCCCGGATGCCCTGGGACAGGGTGTAGGAGGTGGCCAGCACGTCGGACCCGGCGAATTTCCGGTCCGACAGAATCACGGCGTCATCGGCGCCCATCATGTAGGCGTCCCGCACCATGGACTCCGCCTGCTGAGGCCCCATGGTCAGCACCGTCACCGTGCCTCCCACCTGCTCCCGGATGCGCAGGGCGCACTCCAGGGCGAACAGGTCGAAGGGGTTGGTGCGGGTCTGGGCGCCCAGCCGCTTCAGATTTCCGGTCTCCTGGTCAATCTCCACCCTGGAGCTGAGGGGGACCTGCTTCATGCAAACGATGATCTTCATTTCCGCATCCCTTTCCGATACAGGATTCATTAACGCTTTAAAGCGAGAAGTTCCAATGCGGCTCAAGTATACCACTGCAAAGTGGAAAAGTCCAGCTTTTTCCCGTAATTTCCCGCGGAAAATGACAAAAACTGGTCCCGGTTTTCACCGGGACCAGTTCAATCTGCCGGATGTTCCCGCAAAAACGGGCCGGAGGCGTCACTTCTCCTTCCGGCAGTACCACCGGAGGGACAGGGGGATGGACAGGGCGGTCAGCGCCGCGGCGGCGATCATGGGGCCGAACCAGGGCACGGAGAGGCTCCCCGCCGCCGGGACCTCCAGGTCCCCCAGCAGGCTGGCGCAGACGCAGATGGAGGCGATGACCACCATGTTGATGAGCCTTGCCCGGGTGGTGCCGAAGCGGATGATCAGGGGGATGGTGACGGCCATGAGACACACCGCCAGGCAGAAGCTGGCCGCCAGCAGGGGCAGCTCCGTGCGGTGGGCCATGAAGGGCCGCTCCAGCAGCTGGATGAGGACCGCCACTGCCAGGTCGAAGGCGGCGCAGCCCCAGCCCAGCAGATACCGGCTGAGGACGATCTCGCCGGGGGAATAGGGCATCATGGCGGCCATGCGGCCCCAGTGGGTCCGCTCGTCATCGTTGATGACGGAGAAGGGAATGATGGAGGCGAAGAGGATGGCGAAGGTGTTGAAGTAGCCCGTGGGGATGGCGGCGAAGGCCACCGTGATGACCAGCAGGAACACCCCCTGCCGGCCCAGCACATACAGGTCCTTCCGCAGCAATGCTTTCAGTTTCATGATTGTCTCGCTCCTTTCACCGCAAAGAGGATCACGTCCTCCACCGTGGGCCGCTGCAGCTCCAGGGTGGGGGGCACCAGGTTCCGCTTCACCAGCGCCCGGACGCCGCCGTAGCCGCTGGCCTCCCGGCCCACCACCGCCTCCGGCAGCAGGCTGTCCGCCTGCTCCGCCGTGCCGGTGAACAATCCCAGCTCCTCCAGCATGGCGTCCTTCTCCGCGCAGAACAGCAGCTGTCCGTTGTGGAGGAAGGCGATGTAATCGCAGAGCTTCTCCAGGTCGCTGAGAATGTGGGAGGAGATGAGCACGGAGTGGTCCTCCTCCCGGGTGAACTCCCGGAACAGCTCCACCACCTCGTCCCGGACGATGGGGTCCAGCCCGGCGGTGGCCTCGTCCAGCACCAGCAGCTTCGCCTGGTGGCTCAGGGCCGCGGCGATGGACAGCTTCATTTTCATGCCCCGGGAAAACTCCCGGATCCGCTTGTTCCGGGGCAGGCGGAAGCGGTCAATATAGCCGTTGAAGCGGTGGCTGTCCCAGCGGAGATAGGTGTCCGCCAGCACCCGCTCCAGCTGGGGCACGGTGATCAGGTCCGGGAAGCAGCCCTCGTCCAGCACCACGCCCACGTCCTCCCTGGCTGCGGCGAACTCCGGCGTGCCGGCCTCTGCCCCCAGCAGGGTGATCTGGCCGCTGTCCGGCCGGGCGGCCCCCAGCAGCAGACGGATGAGGGTGGTTTTGCCGGCGCCGTTCTCCCCCACCAGGCCGCAGATGGCCCCGGCAGGCAGCGCGAAATCCAGATCGGACAGGGAAAAGTCACCGTAGGTCTTGTTCACCTTCCGGAATTCCAAAGCGTTCATTGGTTCTCCTCCTTCAAAAGGATGTTCAGCATTTCCGTCAGCTCCGCCGGGCTGAGGCCGCAGGCCCTGGCCAGCTCCGCGGCGGCGGTGAGGTGGCGCTCCAGCTCCACCAGCCGCTGCTCCCGTACCAGCGCCAGATCCTTCTCTGCCACGAAGCTGCCCTTCCCCGCCACCGTGTGGATAAAGCCCTGGGCCTCCAGCTCGTCGTAGGCCCGCTTGGTGGTGATGACGGAGATTTTCAGGTCCTTGGCCAGAGCCCGGATGGAGGGCAGCGGCTCCCCGGGCGGCAGCTGCCCGGCGATGATCTGGGCCTTGATCTGCCGGCAGATCTGCTCGTAAATGGGTTGGTTGTCGGTGTTGCGGATGATCAGTTCCATGGACGCGCCTCCGTTCTTACTGTTCATGCACAGTATATACAGTATGAACAGTAATGTCAATAGGGAAATGAAAAAATCTCCCGGGCTATGCAGCGGCGGGAAAACATGGTATAATATCTGCCCGAAATCAACGAGAGGAGGGGCCGGAACGTGGAGACCATCCCCGGGGAAAACAACCTGCTGCTGACCTGCCGCCGGGAGGAAGCCAGCGTCACCGTCACCCGGGCGGAGAGCTGGGACGCCCGGGCGGCCATCCCGGACACGGTGTGGGGACTGCCGGTGACGGCCCTGGGCCACCACGCCCTCACCCCCGGACCCCGGGCCGCCGAGGGGACGCCGGTGCGGTTCACCTGCGGCCCGGAGAGCGGTGAGCCGGACAACGGAAAGCTGCGGGAGCTGACCCTGCCGGACAGCCTCACCGCCATCGGTGACTACGCCCTGTTCCGCTGCGCCGCCCTGGAGCACCTGACCATGGGGGACCGGGTGGAAAGCTGGGGCGGGTGCGTGTTCATGAACTGCCGTGCCCTGAACCGCTTCACCCTTCACCTGGCGGACGATCGGGCGGTGACGCTGTGCCGGATTCTGGACGAGCTGTCCCGGGAGCTGGAGGTGACGCTCCGCTACCCCGACGGCGGGGAGGCGCGGCTCGTCTTCCCGGAGTATCAGGAGTCCTACGAGGAAAACGGCCCCGCCCACCACTTTGACTACAACATCTTCGGCGCCGGCTACCCCTACCACCACAGCTTCCGGAACCGCACCTTTGACCTGGGGGCCTATGACCGGCTGTGGCCCGCCTATCTGCGGACGGAGCACGACCCGGACTGCGCGCTGCGGATGGCCTGGCAGCGGCTGCGGACGCCCCGGGGGCTGAAGCCGGAGGCGGCGGAGGCGTATCTGGCCCATCTGAAGGGCCGGGCGGGAGAGGTGCTGGACTGGCTTCTCACCTGCCGGGACATGGAGGGGCTGCACTGGTTCCTCACCGCGGGAGAGCCGGACCGGGAGACGCTGTCCGGCGCCTGCGAAACCGCCCGGCGGCGGCAGCTGCCGGAGGCCCAGGCGCTGCTGCTGGAATCGCTGCACCGCCGGTTCCCGGCGGACCGGAGACGGCGGTTTGATCTGTGAATTTCCGCGAAAGGAGGGTCCCCCATGGCCAGAAGTCTGGAGGAGATTGGCGGCGACATCCTGTCCGCCGCCCGGAATGAGCTGTATCTGAACCTGCCCTATCTGGACACGGCCCTATGCGGCCTGGCCTTCGCCCCGGGCGGCGGCGTCACCGTCACCCTGGCCACCGACGGCGAGACGCTGTACTATGACGGCAGCTACCTGTCGGACCGGTATCTCCGGTCCCGGACCATGACCAACCGGGCCTACCTCCACGTGATTCTCCACTGCATGCTGCGGCATCTGGCCAAAAAGCGGGGAAGGGTGCCGGAGCTGTGGGACCTGGCCTGCGACATGGCGGTGGAGAGCATTCTGGATGACATGGACTACCCCTGCCTGGGCACCGGCAATGCCCCCACCCTCCGCCGCCGCTGGTACGGGGAGCTGCGGGGAGAGATGAAGGTGCTGACGGCGGAGGGAATCTACCGCTTCCTGCTGCGGCGGGACCCGGAGGAATATGAGCGGGCGCGGCTCCAGCGGGAGTTTTTCGCCGATGACCACGGCCTTTGGGCGCCGGAGAGCCGGGAGGAGCAGGAGCAGTCGGAGCGGCAGGACCGGAAGTGGCAGGCGGCGTCGGAGCGGACCCGGACGGGGCTGGAGACGGTGCTGGCGGGCCAGGCCGCCGGCGGCGAGGCGGTGGCCCAGCAGCTGCGGGTGGCCAACCGGGAGCCGGTGGACTACCGGGCCTTCCTGCGGCGGTTTGCCGTGCCCCGGGAGGTCATGGCGGTGGACGGCGACGCCTTCGACTACATCTTCTACACCTACGGACTGCGGCTCTACGGCAATATGCCTCTGGTGGAGCCAACCGAAACGAAGGAGGAGCGGCGCATTGAGGACTTCGTTATCGCCATCGACACCTCCATGTCCACCTCCGGCGACGTGGTGCGCCGGTTTCTGGAGTGCACCTACGCCATCCTCCGCAGCACCGGCACCTTCACCCGGAAGGTGAACATCCGCATCCTCCAGTGCGACGACCGGGTGCGCTCCGACCGGGTGATCCGGGATCTGGAGGAGCTGCGGGACTATATGGAGCATTTTGAGCTGGTGGGCGGCAGCGCCACCGACTTCCGCCCCGTGTTTGAACACGTGGCGCATCTGCAGGAGCAGGGGGCTTTTACGCAGCTGCGGGGCCTGCTGTACTTCACCGACGGCATGGGCATCTATCCGAAAAAGCGGCCCCCCTACGACACGGCGTTCATCATGATGGAGGACCCGGGGGCGTCCTTCCCGGTGCCCCCCTGGGCCATCCGGCTGACGCTGACGGAGCCGGAGCTGGAGGCGGCGGCCTCGCCGGAGGACTGGGAGACGGATCTGGACGAGATGCCGGAGCTGTAAATAAAGGAAGAGAACGATATGAACATCAAACAGGCGAAAGAAGAAATTCAGAACACCCTCCGGGCGTACCTGGCCCGGGACGAGCTGGGAAACTACCGGATTCCCGCCATCCGCCAGCGGCCCATTCTGCTGATGGGCCCTCCCGGCGTGGGCAAGACCCAGATCATGGAGCAGATCGCGGCGGAGACCGGCGTGGGGCTGGTGGCCTACACCATCACCCACCACACCCGCCAGAGCGCCGTGGGCCTGCCCTTCATCGAGCACCGCACCTACGGCGGCCGGGAGTTCACCGTCACCGAGTACACCATGAGCGAGATTCTGGCCTCTGTCTACAGCCTGATGGAGCGGACGGGGCTGAAAGAGGGCATCCTCTTTCTGGACGAGATAAACTGCGTCTCCGAGACTTTGGCGCCCATGATGCTGCAGGTCCTCCAGTGCAAGACCTTCGGCAACCAGGCGCTGCCGGAGGGCTGGACCATTGTGGCGGCGGGCAACCCGCCGGAGTACAACAAGTCCGTCCGGGACTTCGACGTGGTGACGCTGGACCGGGTGAAGCGGATGGACGTGGAGGCGGATTTCGCCGTGTGGAAGGAGTACGCCCGGCGGCGGAACCTCCACGGGGCGGTGGTGTCCTATCTGGACATCAAAAAGGAGAACTTCTACCACATTGAAACCACCGTGGACGGCCTGCAGTTTGTCACCGCCCGGGGCTGGGAGGACCTGAGCGAGCTGATCTGCGCCTACGAGCAGCTGGGCATCCCGGTGGACCGGCAGGTGGTGGGGCAGTACATCCAGACCCCCGCCATCGCCCGGGACTTTGCCAACTACCTGGCCCTCTACTATAAATATCAGCGGACCTACCACGTGGAGGACATTCTCCGGGGCCGGTGGAGCGCCGCCACGGTGCTGGAGCTGCGGGCGGCGCCCTTTGACCAGCGGCTGTCGGTGATGGGGCTGCTGCTGTCCCGCCTCAGCGAGGCGGCAGCACTGGCCCACCGGCAGGACAGCCTGTGCGCCGCCCTCCACGGTGACCTGACGGCGGTGAAGCAGCGCCCCGGCGAGGACGCCGCGGCGGTGCTGGAGGAGCTGCGGGAAACGCGGCAGGAAGCGCTGCAGCGGGACAAGGAGGCCAACCGGCTCACCAAAGACGCCCGGGACCTGGGCCAGCGGGAGCTGGCGGCGCTGGAGGATTACCGCGGGGCGCTGGCCGGGGAAGCCGTCACCTGCGCCGCCGCCATGGAATTGCTGCGGCAGCGGTTTGCCCGGGAGACGGACCGGGGTGAGGCGCTGGCGCGGGACTGCGGGGAGCAGATGGACGCGGCCTTCCGCTTCCTGGAGGAGACCTTCGGCGCCGGGCAGGAGCTGGTGCTGTTTGTGACGGAGATCACCGCCGGGTATGACACCTCCTGGTTTGTGGAAACCTTCGGCTGCGACGCCTACTTCCGCCACAACCGGGAGCTGCTGTTTGACGACAGCCGCCGCCGCATCGCGGAGGACATTGCCGCCGCCCGGCACGAAACGAAGAATTGACGGAGGGACTGGGTATGGAAGCTGACCGGGAAGCCCTGCTGGATTTCAGCAGCGAGATGGGCCGGGAGTTGATGCGCAACGGCGCGGAGATCTACCGGGTGGAGGAGTCTGTGGAGCGGCTGCTGCGGGCCTACGGCTGCCGGGAGACGGAGGTGTTCGCCATTCCCTCCTGCATCATCGTCAGCATCCGGGAGGATGGGAAGAACTACACCAAGGCCGCCCGCATCAAAAGCTGCGCCAACAACCTGCGGCGGCTGGAAAAGCTGAACGCCCTGTGCCGCGGCATCTGCCGGGACACCCCGCCTCTGGAGGACAACCGCCGCCGCATGGACGAGGTGATGAACGAGCCCTGCTACCCCACCTGGGTCAGCTATCTGGCCCACGGGTTCGTGGCCGCCTTCTTCACGCTGTTCTGGGGCGGCGGGGTGCTGGACGCCGCGGCGGCCTTCCCCTGCGGCCTCATCGTCCGGTGGGTGGTGACGGCCATGCGGGGGCTGCGGGCCAACGTGTTTTTCACCAACCTGCTGGCGGGAATGCTGTGCTCGCTGCCGCCGCTGCTGCTGCAGCGGGCGGTGCCGGGGCTGAAGCCGGACCAGATCATCATCGGCACCATCATGCTGCTGGTGCCGGGCATCGCCATCACCAACGTCATGCGGGACGTGCTGGCGGAGGACTTCCTGACGGCCCTGACCCGGCTGGCGGAGGTGCTGATTGTGGCGGTGGGCATCGCCGCCGGGGTGGCCATGGCCATCACCCTGGTGCGCCTGACGCCGCTGTGAGAAAGGGGGAGGCGTGATGGAGCTGTTTTTGCCCTGCGTTTACGCGTTTCTGGCCTGTGCCGCCTTCTGCGTGGTGTTTGAGCTGCGGCGGTGGCGGTATATCCTGCCCGCCTGCTTCACCGGCGCGGTGTCCTGGCTGGTGTATCTGGCGCTGCCGTCAGGCGGCGTGGCGGTGCGGTGCTTCTTCGCCACCATGGTGGTGGAGACCCTGGCCCAGATCTTCGCCCGGATGTTCAAGGCCCCGGCCACCATCTTCCTGATCATCGGCATCATCCCCCTGGTGCCCGGCGGCGGCATTTACTACACCATGTACGCCCTGCTGGGCGGCGACATGCAGCTGTTCGCCCAGAAGGGGGCGGAGACGGCGGCCTGCGCGGCGGCCATCGCCGTGGGCTGCTCCCTGGTGTCCTCGGCGGTGCAGATTCTGTCGCTGCTGCGCCAGCGGGCGGCACAGAAAAAGCGGGTATAGCCAAAAAACCCCGGAGTTCCGAACAGGAACTCCGGGGTTTTTTCGGCAGCTTACAGCTCCTCGGCGGTGACCACGCCCTGCACCTGATACAGGGCGGAGAGCAGCCCCTCGGCGGAGCAGTGCTTGTTGAGCCGCAGGTTGAAAATGACGCAGGCGTTGTGGTGCTCGCTGCCGTCGGAGCGGGTGACCTCCATGTCCAGCACCTTCACGGCCCGGTCCTGGAACAGCTGCAGCACCCGGTCCAGGCAGTCCCGGTCGGCGTATTCCAGATAGAGGTTCACCTCCGGGGCGTTCTGGAGGATGTAGTACTCCAGCCTGGAGAACAGCAGCTCCGCCAGCAGGATCAGCCCCGTGGCCAGCAGTCCGCCCTCGCAGAACCCGGCGCCGATGGACAGCCCCACAATGGCGGCGGCCCACAGTCCGGCGGCGGTGGTGAGGCCCTTCACCCGCTGGCGGCGGGTGACGATGATGGTGCCGGCACCGATGAAGCCCACTCCGGCGATGACCTGGGCGCCCAGCCGGGCCGCGTCGGTATAGTAGTGGGCGGTGCACAGGTACTGGCTGGTGAGGGTGGTCATGGCGGCGCCCAGACAGATGAGGATGTGGGTGCGGAAGCCGGCGGGGCGGCGCTTGTACTCCCGCTCCACGCCGATGAGGCCGCCGCACAGGCAGGCCAGCACCATCCGCACCGTGACGGACAGCACGGTCAGCTCCCGCAGGAAGTCAAAACAGGACAGCATGGCGGCGCCTCCTTTCAAATCTCGTCAATCATGCGGATGCACTCCAGCTTGGCGATGGCTGCCACCACCTGGGAGTGGGCCTGCTTTTTCCGCAGCCGCAGGGAGAACACGGCGCTGGGGTGCTGCGCCCGGTCCTTCCGGCCCCGCTCGATGTCCACGTCGTAGATGTCCACCTCCTGGGCCTTGATGCAGCCCAGAATCAGCCCCACGTCGTCCAGGGAGGCGAATTCGATGTACAGGTTCATGTTCCGGGCGTTTTCCACCATGACGGCCTCCGCCGCCGGCAGCACCCGGACACACAGGAAAATCAGCACCAGCCCCGGCAGCACGCACTCGTAGAACCCGGCGCCGATGGCCAGGCCCATGCAGGCGGAGGCCCACAGCCCCGCGGCGGTGGTGAGGCCCTTCACCTCCTGGCGGCCGGTGACGATGATGGTGCCGGCGCCCAGAAAGCCGATGCCGCTGATGACCTGGGCCCCGAACCGGGCCACGTCGGTCCTGAGGGGGGCGCCGCTGCTGTCGGTCCAGCCGGAGGACACCATCAGGGCCAGGTACTGGCCCAGCAGCATGGTCAGCGCCGCCCCCAGGCACACCAGCATATAGGTGCGGAAGCCCGCCGGCCGGTGGCGGCGGCCCCGCTCCATGCCGATGACGCCGCCGAAGAGCATGGCCAGCGTCATCCGCAGCAGCACAGAGGCGGCGGTGATATCCCGAAATTGTGAAAACAGCTCCAGCATTTTCCCGGCACCTCCTGTAGGTCAGATTTTTGGGGTTCCCCGGCTCAGCAGCCGGCGATCACCCGGTCAGAAAGGGGATCCAGCAGCCCCAGATCCCAGATCATCTGCAAAATGGTGTACCGCGCCCGGACCTCCTTGCAGTAGAGGAAGGTGTTTTTCAGCATCTCCCGGTCCACGCCGATCTCGCCGGGCAGACAGGGGGAGTCCAGGGAGCGCAGCAGCTCCGTCACCGTCCGGGAGGAGGGCAGGGATTTCAGCAGGGCGGTGATCTCCTCCCAGCGGGCCTCCATGGCGTCGATGCGGGCAAGGCGGCCGGCGGGATCGTTCTTCCGGGCCTTTGCCTCCATGGCGATGACGCCGTCGGCGGCGGGACCGTAGGCGGCGCGGATGTCCCGCTCCCATTGGGCGGGATCGTAGCTTCGGGCGGCGGAGCGGGCGGCGTCAAAGTCCACCGGGGTGTCCAGCAGGGCCTCCACCAGCTTCAGCACCAGCACGGTGCCCACCCCCACCTGGGTGCCGTGGGGCACAGGCCGCTGGCCCTTCTGCTCAAACATCATCTCCCAGTAGTGGGACATATGGTGCTCGCAGCCGGAGGCGGGGCGGGAGTTGCCGTACAGGCTCATGGCGACGCCGGTGAGCACCAGGCCCTCCATGATGTCCCCCAGCACCTGCGGGTCCCGGTCCTTGGCCTTGCCGGCGTCCTGCAGCACGCTCTGGACGCAGCTTTCCACCAGCTCCACAATATTTTCGCAGTAGTGCTCGCCGGTGATGACCCGGGAGAGCTTCCAGTCGCACAGGCAGGTGAACTTGCCCAGCAGGTCCCCCAGCCCGGCGGCGATCATCCGGTAGGGGGCGTTTTTCAGAATGTCGGTGTCTCCCAGAATGCACAGGGGGGTCTGGGCGTCGAAGGTGGTTTTCAGGTGGTTCACCTGAATGGCGGCGATGCTGGAGGCGAAGCCGTCCATGGGCGCGGCGGTGGCCACAGTGAAGAAGGGACGGCCCGTGCGGAAGCTGAAAAACCGGGTCATGTCATTGATGGCGCCGGTGCCCACCGCCACCATCAGGTCGCAGTCGGCGGGCATGTGGATCAGCAGCTCCCCCACGGTGGCCTCGTCAAAGTCGGTGTGGGTCAGCTGGATGATCTGGGCCTTCACGCCGGCGGCGGAGAGCAGCTCCATGCACCGCTCCCCGGCGATGCCGTAGGTGATGGGATCGCTGATGAGATACAGGCTGCCAAAGCCCAGCTCTTTCGCGAACACCGGCAGGTCCTCCAGTGCCCCCTTCCGGACGCTGACGTGCTTCAGCGGGGCGTAGTGCTCCCGGCCGCAGGAGCAGGTGAAATGCTGGTCCAGATAGTCCCCCAGGCTGTGGGGGTGATCATACATGGCGTTCATATGGCGCTCTCCTTTATTTTATGAGTGGTGTTTCTTTGGGGACAGGTCACAGGAATTCCCACAGGTACTCCCCCAGCCGGGTGTAGTCGTCCACCGACACGAAGCGGATGTCGGAGCGGGCGATGCTCTCGTCGTTGCCGCCGGGGCCGTAGTCATCGCCGCAGTAGACCACCTCTTCCCGGGAAATGCCCTGCTCCTGGCAGTAGCGGCACAGGGCGAAGTACTTGTCATAGGGCCGGGGCGCCAGGTCAAAGGAGGAGGAGCCGCCCACAAAGGCGGTGTACTCCGGAAAGGCCTCCCGCACGGCGGGCAGAAGGCGGCGGCGCAGGGAGCGGTCCGGGTCGAAGGCCAGCTTGTCCGCCTGCCGGGCTTTTGTGCCAAGAAGGGGCAGCGTGATGCTGCCGGAATCGTGGAACTCCACGTTCTCCCCGGCGTACTCCTCATAGCCGAAGCGGCGGCGCAGGGCGGTCATCCGCCGGTCCACCGACTCCCGGTCGCAGTCCACCGCCACGTCCCGCACCAGGACAATGTCGCCGGCGGCGGCGTCATAACGGCCCTCCTGCAGACCGTAGTTGCCGATGATGTCCATGGGGAAGCTCCCCAGCTGGCCGAAAATGCGGCGGACGGTGCCGGCGCCCACCATCAGCAGGCGGTATTTCTCCCGCAGCCGCTCCAGAACGGCCCGGTTGGCCGCCTCCAGCGGGGTTTTGTGCTGGGTCAGGGTACCGTCCAGGTCGAAAGCGATCAGTTTTACCGCCATTGCAAAAGCCCTCCTGCAGTATTGACAACCCGGCTCCGGGCCGGGTACACTGGATGTAACACTTATTATGAAGCAGTGATCGAATATGTCAATCCCCGGCGGGAAAATAGAAAAACGATCAAAAACATTCAGAGGAGGAACGGTATGCTGAAGGAGGAGCGGCTGCAGCGTCTGCTGCAGATTCTGGATGAACAGGGCAGCGTCACGGCGGAGCAGCTGAGCCAGAAGCTCTTTGTCAGCCTGCCCACGGTGTACCGGGACCTGCGGGAGCTGCAGCGGCGGCAGCTGGCGGTCCGCGGCGACGGCCGGATCCGCCGGAGCCGGGAGCGGTCCGTCACCACGCCGCTGGACTTTCGGCGCACCATTCACGCGGCGGAGAAGGCGGCCATCGCCAGGGCGGCGGTGAAGCTGATCCGGGACGGTAGCGTTATCTTTCTGGACGCCTCCACCACCGTGTCCTACCTCATTGACGATCTGGCGGGCTTTCAGGATCTGACGGTGCTGACCAACGGCCTGGCTACGGCGGCGCTGCTGCGTCAGGCGGGGGTCCGCACCTGCTGCGTGGGTGGCGCGCTGGTGGAGAACTCCCTGGCGGTGGGCGGCCGCATGGCCCGGGACACGGCGGCCCGGTTCCCCATTGACACCATCCTGTTCTCCGCCTACGCCGTCAGCGAAAAGGGGATGATCATCGATCCCTCGGAGGAGGAGACGGCCCTGCGGCGGTACATCCTGCAGCGGGCCGCCGTCAGTGTGCTGCTGTGCGACAAAAGCAAGTTCGGCAAAACCTCCCTGTTCAACGTGGCGCCCCTCAGCGACATCGACTATCTGGTCACCGACGCCTGCCTCACCTTCAAGGAGGCGCCGGTGAAGCGGAAGATCATCACCGTCTGAGACTTTCGAACAAGCGGCCCTGCCCGGGCATCCGGACAGGGCCGCTTGTTATTCCGCGAGAATCACCTTTTTCCGGGGGGTGGGGAAGCTCTCCGGCAGCGGGCCGTTGGAGATCAGGTAATCCACATCCCCCAGGGGCGCCAGGTTGAACACCGCGTTCTTCCCGAATTTGCTGCGGTCGCACAGAAACACGCTGGAGGTGGCCTGGCGCAGCACGTGGCGGCGCAGCTCGTTCTCCCCCTCGCTGGAGTCCACAATGACGCCCTGACCGTTGACGCCGAAGGAGGAGAAGAACATCACGTCAATGTTGAAGTTCCCCACCGCCTCCGTGGCGATGCGCCCGCCCACCGCCAGGGAGTCCGGCAGCACCTCGCCCCCCAGGCAGTAGGTGCGCACGCCCCGGTTTTTCAGGTGGATGGCGGTCATCAGACTGTTGGTGATGACAATCAGCCCCCGGATGCCCTCCAGATGCTCCGTCAGGTAGGCGGCGGTGGTGGAGGCGTCGATGAAAATGACGCTGTCCTCCCGGATAAAGGCGGCGGCAGCCCTGGCGATGACCGCTTTTTCCCGGGCGTTGATGCTGCGGCGGAAGTCGATGGGCGGCGCGGTGTTGTTTTTCGCGTCCATCCGCATGGCCCCGCCGTGACTGCGGACAATCTGATTCCGGGCCGCCAGCTCCGTCAGGTCCCGGCGGACGGTCGGCATGCTCACATCCAACTTTTCGCTGAGGTTTTTCACGGTTATGAACTCATTTTCGTCCAAAACGGAAAGCAATTTCTGAAATCGTTCCTCTTTTAACATTCTGACTGCCTCCTGATCGAAAATGATTTTTTCTCGACTTAAAGAATCATTATTGACAAAATTGACCAACCGCAGTTAAATAAGATCAGAGATTTTACATAAACTTTACAAAGGTAGATCGGCGGTTTTCTCTTAAATTATAAAAGAACCGGCCCAAAAGTCAACCTTGTGAAAGGAAGCTGTCATGCGGATTGACCCTGCCCAATACGGCGGCACCTGCCGGTGCGGAAAAGAGCACCGGATGGCCACCGCCCTGTGCGTGATTGAGCCCGGCGCCCTGAGGCATCTGGAGACGTACATGAGCGAGGCGGGCGTCTCCGGCAAACGGTGTGCCGTATACGATACCAATACTTACGAAATCCCCGGCCTGGTCCGCCCCGCGGCGGAGCAGGAGGTGGTGCTGGACGCGGCGGGCCTCCACGCCGACGAGGTTTCCACGGCGGAGCTGCTGCGGCGGCTGGAGGAGGACGTGGAGGTGCTCATCGCCGTAGGCGGCGGCACCGTCCACGACATTGTCCGCTTCTGCGCCCGGGAGCGGGGCGTCCCCTTTGTTTCCGTGCCCACGGCAGCCAGCTGCGACGGCTTTTGCTCGAATGTGGCGGCCATGACGTGGTATGGTTATAAAAAAACCATGGCCTGCGCCGCCCCCGCGCTGGTGGCGGCGGACCTGGACATCATCGCCGCCGCCCCTTGGTTCCTGACCCTCACCGGCGTGGGGGATATGCTGGGCAAGTTCGTGGCCCTGGCGGACTGGCGCATGGCCCATGCCGTCACCGGCGAGGAGGTCTGCCCGGTGATCTACGGCGTGATGCGCGGGGCGCTGGAGCAGGTGTGGACCAACTGCGCCGCCCTGCGGCAGGGGAGCCGGGAGGCCTACGAGGCGGTGACCTACGGCCTTCTCATGAGCGGCCTTGCCATGCAGATGCTGGGCACTTCCCGCCCGGCCTCCGGCGGCGAGCACCATATTTCCCATTTCATTGAGACGGAGCCGTCCGTTCTGGGCGCCCGCAGCGACGCCCTCCACGGCGAAAAGGTGGGTGTGGGCACGGTGCTGGCCAGCGCCGAGTACCACCGCCTGGCGGAGACGGAGGACATTTCGGACCGGGTGGTGCCCTTTGAGGCCATCCCGGAGGAGACGCTGCTGGAGGTGTTCGGCCCCAGGCTCTTTGAGGCTGTCCGGGACGAAAACCGGCAGGACTGTCTGGCCGGCGTGACGCCGGAGACGCTGCGGAGGGCCTGGCCGGAGATGCGGGCCATCATCGGGGACATCCCTCCGGCGGAGGAGATTTTCCGGATGCTGGAGCTGCTGGGCGCCAGGCGCACCCTGCCGGACATCGGGGTGCCGGAGGACCGGCTGGCGGTGCTGCTGCGGTGGTCCCCCATCATCCGCAACCGCCTGACGCTGATGCGGATGCGGCGGATGCTCCGGATTTGAAACAGAAAGAGAAATAAGTGAACACAGGACCTACGGACGAGAGGAGAAAGAAACGTGAGTGTTACCATTTCCATCAAGCATGCCCTGAAGAAGTACGGCGAGAACGTCATCATCCCGGACCTGAACGTGGATATCAAAGAGGGTGAGTTCTTTACCCTGCTGGGCCCCTCCGGCTGCGGCAAGACCACCCTGCTGCGGATGATCGCCGGCTTCAACAGCATCGAGGGCGGCGACTTCTACTTCAACGAAAACCGCATCAATGACCTGGACCCCGCCAAGCGCAACATCGGCATGGTGTTCCAGAACTACGCCATCTTCCCCCACATGACCGTGCGGAAGAACGTGGAGTTCGGCCTGAAGAACCGGAAGCTGCCCAAGGATGAGGTCCGGAAGAAGGCGGACGAGTTCATGAAGCTGATGCACGTGGACGAGTACGCCGAGCGCCTGCCGGAGCGTTTGTCCGGCGGCCAGCAGCAGCGTGTGGCCCTGGCCCGCGCCCTGTGCATCGAGCCGGACGTGCTGCTGTTTGACGAGCCGCTGTCCAACCTGGACGCCAAGCTCCGGGTGGAGATGCGCACCGTCATCAAGAACATCCAGCACAGCGTGGGCATCACCACCGTCTACGTCACCCACGACCAGGAGGAGGCCATGGCCGTCTCCGACCGTATCGCCGTCATGAGCGCCGGCGTCATCCAGCACGTGGGCACCCCCAAGAACATCTACCAGCGGCCCGCCAACCTGTTTGTGTCCACCTTCATCGGCCGGTCCAACGTCATGAAGGGCGAAAAGCTGGTGGTGGAGGGCGGCCGTACTTACGTGGTCACCAAGAGCGGCTACAAGGCGGAGTTCACCAACATCCTGCCGGAGTATCAGAAGGACCAGGAGGTCATCCTCTCCGTCCGGCCGGAGGAGTTCCTGCTGAACCCCGACGCCTCCGCCGAGGGCATCGCCGCCACGGTGGACGACTGCGTGTTCCTGGGCCTCAACACCCACTACTTCGTCCACCTGGAATCCGGCGAGGAGGTGGAGATCATCCAGGAGTCCTCCATCGACTCCACCCTCCAGCCCGGCACGAAGATCAGACTGACCATGAACACCAGCAAGGTCAACATCTTCACCGCCGACGGCTCCGCCAACATCCTCACCGGCGTGTGCAACGACTGCGTCTGACCCCGGGAGGTGCACCATGAAAACCAAGAGAAAATTTGAGCTGTGGACCGTGGTGTCGCTGGTGCTGCTGGCTTCCTTCCTGCTGTTCCTGGTGTATCCCATGTTCGGTCTGCTGAAGCAGGCGGTCATCACCCCGGAGGGCCAGTTCTCCCTCCGGGAGTTCGCCAAGTTCTTCAGCAAGTCCTACTACACCGATACCATCCTCAACAGCGTGAAGGTGACGGTGACGGTCACCATCGTCTCTCTGCTGCTGGGCATCCCCATCGCCTACTTCTACTCCTTCTACAAGATCAGGGGCGCCAAGGCCCTGTTCGTCCTCTCCATTCTGTGCTCCATGTCCGCGCCCTTCATCGGCGCCTACTCCTGGATCATGCTGCTGGGCCGCTCCGGCGCCATCACCCAGTTCCTGGAGGGCGTGCTGGGCATCAGCGTGGGCAGCATCTACGGCTTCAAGGGCATCCTCATCGTCCAGTCCCTGAAGTTCTTCCCCCTGGTGTTCATCTACATGAACGGCGCCTTCAAGAACATTGACAACACGCTGATGGAGGCCTCCGCCAACATGGGCTGCACCGGCGTCCGCCGCCTGGTGAGCATCGTGCTGGCCCTGTCCATGCCCACCATCCTGGCTGCGGCGCTGATGGTGTTCATGCAGGCCTTCGCCGACTTCGGCACGCCCATGCTGCTGGGCGAGGGCTTCCAGACCTTCCCCGTGCTGATCTACAATCAGTACCTGGGCGAGAACGGCCAGAACTTCAACTTCGCCGCCGCCCTGGCCACCATCGCCATCATCATCACTGCCATCGTATTCTTCTTCCAGAAGTGGGCCACCAGCCGCTTCAAGTTCTCCATGAATGCCCTGCACCCCGTGGAGAAGAAGGACTGCAAAGGCATCTCCGGCTTTTTGATGCACGCCTACTGCTACATTCTGGTGGCGGTGGCCTTCATGCCTCAGCTGTACATCATCTACCTGTCCTTCCGCAACTGCAAGGGCGCCATTTTCCACCCCGGCTTCTCTCTGGGCAACTATCAGCTGGCCGTGAAGAAGCTGCTGGTCCGCTCCATCAAGAACACCGCCGTGCTGGGCGTGGTGGCCCTGGCCATCATCATCGTCATCGCCGTGCTCATCGCCTATCTGGTGGTCCGCCGGTCCAGCGCCCTGAACAACGCCATCGACACGCTGTCCATGCTGCCCTACATCATGCCCGGCGCCGTCATTGGCCTGGCGCTGCTGATTGCCTTCGGCAAGAAGCCCTTCGCCCTCACCGGCACCCTGGCCATCATGGCCATCTCCCTGGTGATCCGGCGTCTGCCCTACACCATCCGGTCCGCCACGGCCACGCTGATGCAGATCTCCATGAGCATCGAGGAGGCCTCCATCAGCCTGGGCGCCTCCAAAGCCAAGACCTTCGTGAAGATCACCGTGCCCATGATGGCCAACGGCATCCTGTCCGGCGCCATCCTCAGCTGGGTGGCCATCGTGACGGAGCTGTCCTCCTCCATCATCCTGTACAACAACAAGTCCATCACCCTGACCATGTCCACCTACGTGGCCATCACCCGCGGCAACTACGGCCTGGCCGCCGCCTTCGCCGCCATCCTGACTGTGGTCACCACCGTGTCCCTGCTGATCTACCTGTGGGTCAGCAAGAGCGAGGACGTGAGTCTGTAACCCCCATCCCGGCTTGACCCGCGGCCGGCCCCCGAGCCGGTCCGCGTGTTGAGATAAATTCAAAAAAGGAGAAGAAAGAATGAAAAAGTTTTTTGCTCTCGCACTGGCTCTGGCCATGACGTTGTCTCTGGCCGCCTGCGGCGGTAAGTCCGGCTCCTCTTCTGCCGCCCCCGCCGCCTCTGCCCCCGCCGCCGCATCCAGCGCCGCGGCTTCCTCCGCTGCCGAGGAGCCCGCCGAGCTGTCCGGCGATCTGGTCCTGTACTCCTCCATGACCGAGGGTGACCTGGACGCCCTGATCACCTGCTTCAACGAGAAGTATCCCGACGTCAACGTGGAAGTGGTCAACGGCTCCGCCGGTGAGCTGACCACCCGTCTGGCCGGCGAGGCCTCCAACCCCGTGGGCGACCTGGTCTGGGGCGGCATGGCCGACTCTGACGGCGACCGCTATTCCGACATCTTCGAGGCCTGGGTCACCCAGTACAACGACGAGGCCATCTCCGGCTACTCCACCCCCAACGGCCTGTACTCCATGGACCACCTGTCCACCGTGGTGTTCTGCGTGAACACCGAGTTGGAGGCTCAGCTGGGCCTGAACATCCAGTCCTATCAGGACCTGCTGGATCCGAAGCTGAAGGGCCAGATCGTGTTCTCTGATCCCAACAGCTCCTCCGCCGCCTGGAACAACGTGTCCAACATCATGTCCGTGTTCGGCGCTGACTCCGACGAGGCCTGGAACTACATCGAGCAGCTGATGCCCAACCTGGTCATCGCCGGCTCCTCCTCTGCTTGCTTCAAGAGCGTGCAGCAGGGCGAGTATGTGGTGGGCCTGACCTACGAGGACGGCGCTGTCAAGCTGGTGAAGGACGGCGCTACCAACATCCGCCTGCAGTATCCCTCTGAGGGTACCTCCGCTACCGCTTTCGGCTGCGCCCTGGTGAAGAACGGCCCCAACCCCGAGAACGCCAAGGCCATGATCGACTTCCTGTGCTCCGCCGAGGGCCAGACTGCCCTGGCTGAATATCAGGAAGGCACCCTGCGTTACACCAACGCCAACTATGAGGTTCCCGCCAACGCCTGGCTGACCCCCTCCAACGAGATGAAGTGGGTTGACCGTGACGTGGAGTACCTCACCGCCAACAAGGACGCCATCCTGGAGCACTGGAACGACCTGTGGGCCACCGTTGGCAACAACTGACGGACCATCCCATCAACGACTGCGCTTGACGCGGTTTCACCGGAAGGCCGGGGCAGAGACTGCCCCGGCCTTCCGTGATAAAGATCGTCTCACAGAGTTTCGCCGCCGCTGCGGCGAAATCAAATGAAATCATTTTCTGCCGCGGCGGGTACGTGGCAGAAAATACTTCCCGGCCCGCAAACGTGCGAACCGGCCGCTGCGGCGGACGGTGAGTGCGCTGCGGCGGGCCGCAGCCCCCTCGAAAAAGCGGCGGAGCCGCTTGTTCGATCACAGGCCGGGGCAGAGACTGCCCCGGCCTTCCGTGTTCCGGCATCTGGGCCGGAGCGACTCTGAAAGGAGGAAAACAATGCTGGAACAGTTGAAACAGGAGGTCTGCGCCGCCAATCTGAAGCTGGTGGAGTACGGCCTGGTGGTGCTGACGTGGGGCAACGTCTCCGCCATTACGGAGGACCGGAGGTACGTGGTGATCAAGCCCTCCGGTGTGGATTACGCCACTATGACCCCGGAGCAGATGGTGGTGGTGGACCTGGAGGGAACCGTGGCGGAGGGAGAGCTGCGGCCCTCCTCGGACCTGCCCACCCATCTGGAGCTGTACCGTGCCTTCCCGGCGGTAAGGTCCGTGGTCCACACCCATTCCCGTTACGCCACCGCCATGGCCCAGGCGGAGCGGAGCCTCCCCTGCTACGGCACCACCCACGCCGACACCTTTTACGGCGACGTGCCCTGCACCCGCCACCTGACGGCGGAGGAGGTGGCGGAGGCCTATGAGCGGAACACGGGGCGGGTGATTGCCGAGACCTTCCGGGACCGGGACCCGGAGGCGGTGCCGGGGGTGCTGGTGTGCAAGCACGGCCCCTTCACCTGGGGCGCCAGCTGCCGCAAGGCGGTGGAAAACGCCCTGATTCTGGAGGAGACCGCCCACATGGCATTGCTGACGGAGCAGCTGGCCCCCGGCGTGGCCCCCGCCCCCCAGTACCTGCAGGACAAGCACTACTTCCGCAAGCACGGCGCCAATGCCTACTATGGCCAGAAGTGACAGACGATACACCGTGGGCGTGGACTTCGGCTCCCTGTCCGCCCGGGCGGTGCTGATGGACCTGGACACCGGCGACGCCGTTGGCTCCGCGGTGTATGACTACCCCCACGGCGTTCTCACGGAGCGGCTGCCGGACGGCACACCTCTGGGGCCGGACTGGGCGGTGCAGGACCCGGAGGACTACTGGAACGCCTTCCCCGCCCTGATTCCGCCGCTGCTGGAGGGCTGCGGCGCGGCGGCGGAGCAGGTGGCGGGCCTGGGGCTGGACGTCACCTCCTGCACCCTGCTGCCCACCACCGCCGACGGCAGGCCCCTGTGCCGCCTGCCGGAGTTTGCCTCCCGGCCCCACGCCTGGGTGAAGCTGTGGAAGCACCACGCCGCCCAGGACTGGGCGCCCCGCATCGACGCTCTGGCGGAGGAACGGGGGGAGCCGTGGCTGGCGCGGATGGGCGGCCGGGTGTCCGGGGAGTATTACCTGCCCAAGGCGGCGCAGATGGCGGCGGAGGACCCGGCGCTGTACCGGGCGGCGGAGCGCATTCCGGAGATGGGAGACTGGCTGGTGCGGCGGCTGTGCGGCCGGGAGACCCGGGGCAGCTGCGCCGCGGCCTTCAAGACCTTCTGGAGCCGGGAACGGGGCGACGTGAGCCGGGAATTCCTGGCGGCCCTCCATCCCCTGCTGGCGGACCTGAATGAAAAGCACCCCGGCGCCGTGGTGCCGCCCGGCAGCATGGCCGGGACGCTGACGGAGGAGGCGGCCCGGTGGACGGGCCTGCTGCCGGGCACGGCGGTGTCCGCGGCGGGGGTGGACGCCCACGTCACCCTGCTGGGCAGCTCCGTGGGCCGCCCCGGGGAGCTGCTGCTGATCATCGGCACCTCCACCTGCGCCATTCTGAACAGCGATGTGTACCGGCAGGTGCCGGGCCTCAACGGCGTGGTGCCGGAGGGCATCCTGCCGGGGCTCAACGCTTACGAGGGAGGCCAGTCCTGCGTGGGGGACCTGTTCGCCTGGTTCACGGACAACTGCGTCCCCGCCGCTTATGTCCGGGAAGCGCGGCGGGAGGGGAAAAGCCTCCACCAACTGCTGTCGGAAAAGGCGGCAGCCCTGGTGCCCGGGGAAAGCGGCCTGGTGGCCCTGGACTGGTGGAACGGCGTCCGCTCCACCCTGATGGACTTCGACCTGTCCGGCGTGGTGGCGGGCCTGACCCTGGCCACCCGGCCGGAGCACCTTTACCGGGCGCTGCTGGAGTCCACCGCCTACGGCGTCCGCCGCATCATGGACGCCATGGAGGAGCGGGGCGTGCCGGTGACGGCCCTGTACGCCGCCGGGGGCATCCCCCGGAAAAACCCGCTGCTGATGCAGATTTACGCCGACGTCTGCGGCCGGGAGGTGCGCCTGACGGAGGGGGAGCACAGCGGCGCCCTGGGCAGCGCCGTGCTGGCGGCGTCCGCCGCCCTGTGGGGCGAGGAGGGATTCGCCCATCTGACGGAGCTGACGGAGCGGTACCGCCGCCCCTGCGCCGCCGTGTACCGGCCCGATCCGGCCTGCGCCGACACCTATGAGCGGCTCTACGGTGTCTACTCCCGGCTGTACCGGCGGTACGGCCAGGAGGACGAACTGCTGAAGGAGCTGAAAGCCATCCGCCTGGCGGCGAAGTGAAAAAGGCGTCCCGCCCGGATGGGCGGGACGCCTTTTGGCGCGGACCGCCGCGAAAGGCGGCCGGGACCAGCACTGTGCGGCGGATTATCGGGCTTTGTGGATTTTTTACGTTTTTTTTTGCAGCACCTTGTTAAGTTAATAGTATTCTGACCTTGTGTGTAAAAAGGAGGCAGCTATGCAAAAGAAAAAGAGAGAATTTCCCCATGCGTTCGTGATCCTGTTCGCCATCCTGGCATTGATGGCAGTGCTGACATGGATCGTCCCCGCCGGCCAGTACGGCCGTGTGGAGGTCAACGGCAAGACCGTGGTGGACCCCGCCAGCTTCCAGTATGTGGAGCAGTCCCCCGTAGGCGTGATGGAGGTCTTTGAGTCCATTCCCCAGGGCATCCAGGGCGGTATCGCGCTGATTGCCATGATCCTGACCATCGGCGCCTGCATCGGCCTGGTGAACGGCACCGGCGCCCTGACGGCGGCGGTGATGGCGTTCTCCAAGAAGGTGGGCGCGAAGAACAGCAAGCTGGTATTGATCGGTGTCATGGTGTTCTTCCTGTTCATCGGTGCTTTCCCCTCCATGTTGGAGGGCTCCATCCCCTTCGCGGCGGTGATCGTCCCCATCTGCCTGTCGCTGGGCTATGACGTGATCACCGGCATCGCCGTGGTGTTCGTAGCGGACATCATCGGCTGGTCCGCCGGCCCCGCCAACTACTACACCGTGGGCAACGCCCAGGCCATCGGCGGTCTGGAGCTGTTCTCCGGCTTCGGCTACCGTATGGTGAGCCTGGTGGTGCTGGGCCTCATCGGCATCGTTTATGTGGTCCGCTACGCGGAAAAGGTGCGCCAGAATCCCGCCTGAGCATCATGGCCGGCACCGACTATTCCGACCTGATGAATGCTCAGGAGGAAGTGGAATTTGACGGCCGCAAAAAGCTCATCTGCGTGGTGTTCCTGGTGACGGTGGCCCTCATCGTCATCGGCTGCCTGAAGTGGGGATGGGGCCTGACGGAGATGTCCGGCGTGTATCTGCTCTCCGGCATGATCTGCGGCGTCATCGCCGGCTACAACAGCGGCAAGATCGCCGATGAGCTGCTGGTCGGCGCCCAGTCTGTGTTTGTGGCCGCCATGGCCATCGGCGTGGCCCGGGGCATCGGCATCGTGATGGCCAACGGCATGATCCAGGACACCATCGTCCATGCCCTGGCCCAGGTCCTCAACGGCCTGCCTGCGGCGCTGGTGGGCATCGGTATGTTCCTGGTCCAGACCATCCTCAACTTCTTCATCCCCTCCGGCAGCAGCCAGGCCCTGGTTACCATGCCCATCCTGATGCCCGTGGCCGAGATCACCGGCTTCAGCAAGCAGCTGACCATTCTGGCCTTCCAGTTCGGCGACGGCATGAGCAACCTCTGCTATCCCACCATGGGCGCTCTGATCGCCTTCCTGATGTTCGGCAGGGTTCCCTTCAACAAGTGGTTCAAGTTCATCATGCCCTTCATGCTCATCAGTTGGGCGGCCTGCATCGCCCTGCTGGTCATCGGCGCGGCCATCGGCTATTAAGCGCCTGCTTCCGTGCTCCAATCCCCTCCGGCCATCCGGCCGGAGGGGATATTTTATGCGCCTGCAAGACAGGAAGAAAATGGGAACTGTGCGAAAGCAAACGATTGCATCCGTGGCGCCTTCGGCAGACTGTCCAGCGACGGCAGGCGGTTTTTGTGGGAGTATACGAAATATCCAAATCTGCTTGACAGTTGCCGGACCGATTGTTGTATACTGTACATGAAAACGTTCCCGGAAACGTTGCCGGGAACGTTTACGAAACGAAACGGGACGAGGTGAGGCCAGTGACCATCCGCGATATTGCCCGGCGCTGCGGCGTCTCCGTCAGCACGGTCTCCCGGGTCCTCAACAACCATCCCGACGTCAGCGAAGCGGTGCGGGAGCGGGTGCTGGAAGCGGTGCGGGAGGCCCATTACGTGCCCAACAACAGCGCCCGGGACCTGGTGCGCCCCCAGTCCGACAGCATCGGCCTGGTGGTCCGCGGCATCGGGAACCTGTTCTTCTCCCCTGTGATCCACGCGGTGGAGCAGGCGGTGGACGAGGCGGGCTACACCCTGGTGCTCCACCAGATCCGCTCCGGCGAGGACGAGCTGCAGGCTGCGGCCAGTCTGGCCCGGTCCAAGCGGCTGCGGGGCCTGGTGCTGCTGGGAGGCTGCTTCGACTACACCCCCGAGGACACGGCGGCCCTGGACATCCCCTTCGTCTGCTGCACCTATACCAACAGCTTCGGCACGCTGGGCCGGGAGAGCTACTCCTCCGTGTCCATCGATGACCAGGCGGAGGCCTACCAGGCGGTGCGGGAGCTGACGCGGCGGGGCCACCGGCGCATTGCCGTGCTGCTGGACTCCGTGAACGACCACTCCATCAGTGAGCTGCGCTACAAGGGCTACTGCCGCGCCCTGGCGGACAGCGGCATCTCCCTGGACCCGGCGCTGGTGGCGGAGACGGGGGCCTTCGATCTGGCCTCGGCCTACGAGGAAACCCGGAAGCTGCTGGAGCGGACGGATTTCACCGCCGTGTTCGTCATTGCCGACTCCATGGCCGTGGCGGCCATGAAGGCCCTCCGGGACGGCGGAAAGCGGGTGCCGGAGGACTGTTCCGTCATTGCCATCGACGGCGTGGAGCTGTCGGCCTACACGATCCCCACCCTCACCACCCTGATCCAGCCCACGGGGGAGCTGGGGGATGAGGCGGTGCGCATCCTGCTGGACATGGTGGAGGGCCGGGCGGGAAACCGCCATGTGCAGCTCCACACCACCCTGCGTCCCGGCGGCAGCGTCCGGACGCTGACACCCTGATTTTTACATCGCTGATGTGAAAATAAATTTGATGAGAAGGAGTTTGTCCGTGATGAAAAAAGTCGTTACTCTGTTTCTGTCTCTCGCAATGGTCCTGAGCATGGCTGCCTGCGGCTCTCAGGGCGGTACTTCCTCCACCCCCGCTGCTCCCGCTGCCTCCGCCGGCACCGCTGCCCCCGCCGCTGCAGGCGAGGTCTACTACCTGAACTTCAAGCCCGAGCAGGATGAGGCCTGGCAGAACCTGGCCAAAGCCTACACCCAGGAGACCGGCGTGCCCGTCACCGTGGTCACCGCCGCCTCCGGCACCTATGAGCAGACCCTGATGAGCGAAATCGCCAAGAGCAATCCCCCCACCCTGTTCCAGGTCAACGGCCCCGTGGGTCTGGCCAACTGGAAGGACTACTGCCTGGACCTCACCGGCTCTGACGTGCTGGGCCAGCTGACTTCCGACGGCTTCGCCCTGAAGGACGGCGACGCCACCCTGGGCATCGCCTACGTCATCGAGTCCTACGGCATCATCGCCAACAAGACCCTGCTGGCCAAGGCCGGCTGGGACGTGGCCGACATCGACTCCTTTGAGGACCTGAAGGCCTGCGCCGAGGACATCACCGCCCGCAAGGCCGAGCTGGGCTTCGCCGCCTTCTCCTCCACCGGTATGGACGGCTCCTCCGACTGGCGCTTCAAGACCCACCTGGCCAACCTGCCCATCTACTTCGAGTATCAGGCCGACGGCATCGGCACCACCGACGCCATCAAGGGCACCTATCTGGACAACTACAAGGCCATCTTCGACCTGTATATCAACAACTCCACCTGCGATCCCGCCGTCCTGTCCGGCAAGACCGGCGACGACTCCCGCAACGAGTTCCTGGCCGGCGAGGCCGCCTTCTTCCAGAACGGTTCCTGGGAGTACGGCAACCTGGTGGGCGAGGGCAAGTTCTCCGATGACGACCTGCAGATGATCCCCATCTACATCGGCGTGGGCGACGAGGCCAACCAGGGCCTGTGCACCGGCACCGAGAACTACTGGTGCGTCAACAACTCCGCCAAGGAGGAGAACATCCAGGCCACCCTGGACTTCATGAACTGGTGCGTCACCTCTGAGGCCGGCACCAAGGCCATGGCCAACGACATGGGCTTCGTCATCCCCTTCAAGGCCGCTCAGGAGTCCCCCAACCTGTTCGTGAAGCAGGACGCCGCCTACACCGCCGCCGGCAAGAACCCCGTGTCCTGGAACTTCCCCACCATGCCCTCTGAGAACTGGAAGAACGAGCTGGGCAACGCCCTGACCGCCTATGCCGCCGGCACCGGCAGCTGGGACGCCGTGGTCTCCGCCTTCGTGGACGGCTGGGCCAGCGAGTACGCCGCCCTCAACGGCTGATTTTCCCGCAGACAAGACACAGAGATACCCAACCGGGGTGGGCAGACCGCCCACCCCGGTTTTTCAGATGCCTTCCCCGCGCGCCGGCCCCCCGGCGATCTGATCTGTTTGGAGGGATATTGTGGAAAAAGCCATCAAGCGATACTGGCCGGTGTTTGTGCTGCCCACCCTGGCGGCCTTCATCATCGGCTTCGTGTGGCCCTTTTTGCAGGGCCTGTACCTGTCTTTCTGCAAGTTCATCACCATTGACAAGGCCAGCTTCAACGGCCTGAAAAACTACATCTTCGCCCTCACCGAAGCGGACTTCCTCCACGCCTTCTGGTTCACGGCCCTGTTCACCGTGGTCTCCACCCTGTGCATCAACCTGGCGGCCCTGGCCATCGCCCTGGCCCTGACCCGGGAGATCAAGGGTACCAACCTGTTCCGCTCCGTGTTCTTCATGCCCAACCTCATCGGCGGCATCGTCCTGGGCTACATCTGGCAGATTCTGTTCAACTGCGCCCTGACGCTGCTGGGCAAGCCCCTGCTGAGCCTGCACGCCCCCTACGGCTTCGCCGGACTGGTGATCCTCATGTGCTGGCAGCAGATCGGCTACATGATGATCATTTACATCGCGGGCCTGCAGGCCATCCCCAGCGACTACCTGGAGGCCGCCCGCATCGACGGCGCCACCGACCGGCAGATTCTGTGGAAGGTGAAGCTGCCCAACCTGATGCCCTCCATCACCATCTGCCTGTTCCTGAGCCTCACCAACGGCTTCAAGCTGTTTGACCAGAACCTGGCCCTCACCAACGGCGACCCCGCCCACAAGACGGAGATGCTGGCCCTGAACATCTACCAGACCTTCTACGGCCGCTCCGGTCCCCAGTGGAAGGGCTACGGCCAGGCCAAGGCCGTCATCTTCTGCATTCTGGTGGTGGCCATCGGCCTTGTGCAGCTGAAAACCACCCGCTCCAAGGAGGTGCAGCAGTAATGAAACATACCGTCAAGGACAATATCACCTCCGTGGTGCTGGGCATTCTGTGCCTGGCGTGGGTGTACCCGGTGTTCATGATTCTGTTCAACTCCCTGAAAAAGGAGACGTCCATCAGCACCGGCACCGCCTTCCAGCTGCCCGGCAGCGACAGCTTCGCCGGCCTTGTGAACTACATTGACGCCCTGGCCTCCAAGGGCTTCCTGTCCGCCTTCTGGTACAGCCTGGTGATCACCGTCACCTCCGTGGTGCTGATTCTGGTGTGCTGCTCCATGTGCGCCTGGTTCATCACCCGGGTCAGCGGCGCGTTCAGCAAGGGCCTTTACTACCTGTTTGTGTTCTCCATGGTGGTGCCCTTCCAGATGCTGATGTTCACCCTGTCCGCCACCGCGGACCGCCTGCACCTCAGCAGCCCCTACACCATCTGCATCATCTATCTGGGCTTCGGCGCGGGACTGGCGGTGTTCATGTTCTGCGGCTTCATGAAGTCCATCCCCATCGAGATCGAGGAGGCCGCCATGATCGACGGCTGCAACCCCATCCAGACCTTCTTCCGGGTGGTGCTGCCCATCCTGAAGCCCACCCTCATCTCCGTGGGCATTCTGGAGACCATGTGGCTGTGGAATGACTACCTGCTGCCCTATCTGGTGCTGGACCGCACCAAGGGCTACATGACCATCCCCATCCTGATCCAGTATTTCCGGGGCAGCTACGGCAAGGTGGAGATGGGCCCCATGATGGCCTCCATCATGATGAACATCATCCCCATCATCATCGTCTACCTGCTGTGCCAGAAGCACATCATCAAGGGCGTGGCCGCCGGCGCCGTGAAGGGCTGAGGAGGAGTGCCCATGAAGCGAAGCTGCGGTGTTCTGCTGCCCATCTCCTCCCTCCCCTCCCCCCACGGCATCGGCACGCTGGGCAAGGAGGCCTACGGGTTTGTGGACTTCCTGGCGGCGGCGGGCCAGTCCTACTGGCAGATGCTGCCGGTGGGCCCCACCAGCTACGGCGACTCCCCCTATCAGAGCTTTTCCGCCTATGCCGGCAACCCCTATTTCGTGGACCTGGACGCCCTGGTCCGGGACGGGCTGCTGACGGCGGAGGAGACCGAAGCGTATGACTGGGGCGATGACCCCGGGAAGGTGGACTACGCCGGAATCTACGCCCACCGCCTGGCGCTGCTGCGGAAGGCGGCGGACCGGGGCTGGGACCGGGACCGCCGGCAGGTGGAGGCCTTTGCGGCGGAAAACAAGGGCTGGCTGCCGGACTATGCCCTGTTCATGGCCCTGAAGCGCCATTTCGGCATGAAGTCCTGGACGGAGTGGCCCGACGCGGACATCCGGCTCCGCCGCCCCGGCGCCGCGGAGCGGTACGGGGAGGAACTGGCCGGAGACGTGCGGCTGTTCACCTATATCCAGTACCTGTTTTTCACCCAGTGGGAGGCCCTGCGGACCTACGCCCATCAGAAGGGCGTGTCCATCATCGGCGACCTGCCCATTTACGTGGCCATGGACTCCGCCGACGTGTGGGCGGACCCCGGCAGCTTCCAGCTGGACGGGGAGAACGTGCCCAAAGAGGTCTCCGGCGTGCCGCCGGACTCCTTCAACGCCGACGGCCAGCTGTGGGGCAACCCCCTCTACAACTGGGACGCCATGAAGGCCGACGGCTACGGCTGGTGGATCCGGCGCATCGCCGGCGCCGCCCGGCTGTATGACGTGCTGCGCATTGACCACTTCCGGGGCCTGGAGAGCTACTGGGCGGTGCCCTACGGGGCCAAAACTGCCAAGGAGGGCCGCTGGGTGAAGGGGCCGGGCATGGACCTGGTGGGGGTGCTCACCGGCTGGTTCCCCAACATCCGGTTCATCGCCGAGGACCTGGGCTACCTGACGCCGGAGGTGCGGCAGCTGCTGCAGGACTCCGGCTTCCCCGGCATGAAGGTGCTGGAATTCGCCTTCGACTCCCGGGAGCCCAGCAACTACCTGCCCCACACCTACACCTCCCACTGCGTCTGCTACGCCGGCACCCACGACAATGCCCCCATCATGCTGTGGAAAGACGAGGCGGCGGAGGAGGACATCGCCATGGCCCGGCAGTACCTGGGCATCAATGACGGTGAGGGCTTCCACTGGGGCATCCTCCGGGGGGGCTTAAGCTCCGTGGCGGACCTGTTCGTGGCCCAGATGCAGGACTACCTGGGCCTGGGAGCCGGCTCCCGCATGAACACCCCCGGCATTCTGGGGGGCAACTGGCAGTGGCGGCTGCTGCCGGGCCAGCTGACGCCGGAGCTGGCGGAAAAAATGGCCGCGGCGGCCAGGCTGTACGGCCGCGCCTGAACATTGAAAAAAGCGGTATGAGAGCTTGCTCTCATACCGCTTTTTTCAATGCGGAAAAACAGTGGGCCGCCATCCGGCGGCCCACTGCAGTCTTATGATGTTCAGAGGAAATCAGCCCTGGCAGACCTTCACGATCCAGCCCTTGGAGTCCTCGATCTTGCCCCACTGGATGCCGGTGAGAGTGTCGTACAGCTTCTGGGTGACGGGGCCGATCTTGCCGCCGGAGATGTCCACCTTGTCGCCCTTCCAGTCCAGCTCCTTGACGGGAGAGACCACGGCGGCGGTGCCGGTGCCGAAGACCTCGTTCAGCTTGCCCTCGTGGCCGGCCTTCATGATGTCGGCGATGGCCAGCTTGCCCTCGATGACCTCATAGCCCCAGTCGCGCAGCAGCTCGATGCAGCTGCGGCGGGTGACGCCGGGCAGCACGGTGCCCACGCAGGCGGCGGTGTAGATCTTGCCGTCGATCATGAAGAAGATGTTCATGGCGCCCACTTCCTCCACGTACTTCTTCTCCACGCCGTCCAGCCACAGCACCTGGGCAAAGCCCTTCTTCTCGGCCAGAGCGCCGGCCTTGATGGAGGCGGCGTAGTTGCCGCCGCACTTGGTGAAGCCGGTCAGGCCGGGAGCGGCGCGGATGTACTCGTCTTCTACGTAGATGCGGACGGGATCGATGCCCTCGGCGTAGTAGGCGCCGGAGGGAGAGCAGATGATGCAGAAGGTGTAGTTGTGGCTGGCGTGAACGCCCATGCCCACGTCGGTGGCGAACACGAAGGGACGGATGTACAGGGAGGAGCCGTCAATGTGGGGCACCCAGTCCTTGTCCACTTCCACCAGGGCCTTCACGGCCTGGACGAAGTCCTCCACGGGGATCTGGGGGATGCACATACGGTCGCAGGAGTCCTGCATCCGCTGGCCGTTGCACTCGGGACGGAACAGCTGGATGGTGTTGTCGGCGGTGCGGTAGGCCTTCAGACCCTCAAACAGCTCCTGGGCGTAGTGGAACACCACGGTGGCGGGGTCCAGAGCGAAGGGAGCGTAGGGGACGATGCGGGCGTCGTGCCAGCCCTGCTCGGGGGTGTAGTCCATCAGGAACATGTGGTCGCTAAACAGCTTGCCGAAGCCCAGCTTGTTCTCGTCGGCGGGCCGGGCCTTGGGGGCGGTGGTCTTGGTGATCTTGATGTCCAGCATGATAAATGTCTCTCCTTATCTAATAATGAATTTTTGTTTTGTTCCGGGTAATCCGGGGTCCGGACAGAATAAAACGGCCCTCGCCGCCCTGCGGGTGTGCAGGAGAGGCGAAAGCCGAACTTCCGTGGTACCACTCTCGTTGCCGCCGGAGGCGGCCGCTCGTGCGCCTCTGTACCGGGAGGCTCCCGGCCCGCTCTACTGGGGGACAAACGTCCCTGTTCTGCGGGCTGCTCACAGGTCAGGCCGGGGGAAAGGTTCCCGCCGCCTTGCACCCACCGGCGGCTCTCTGAAAGGCTTCTTTCGCCAGGCAACTCCTGTTCATCGCATTACCCTATGCTTTTTATACGCCGGGGCGGCGGCAAAGTCAACCGTTTTTTGGGATTTTGGCTCCTTTTTCCCGGAAAAAGGGAAAAAACCCGGCGGAGCGGACCGCTCCGCCGGGCCTTTCTGACAGGGAGGATTATCCCGCGCAGGCAATGCCCCGCTCCAGGGCCTGCAGGTTCAGAGGCACCAGTTTGGCCTTGGCGCCGGTGAACATGTGGTGGATCATGGAGCGGACGGTGTCGGGGTGCAGGGCGCCGGTGGCGCCGATGTAGGCCCCCAGCATCACCATGTTGGCCACCTTGGGGTTGCCCAACTCCTCGGCGATTCCGCCGCAGGGGATGTACAGCGTCCGGACACCGGGCTGCTCCGCCTTCTCCCGGACCACGGAGCTGTTGATGAGGATCAGGCCGCCCTGCTGCACCAGATGGGCGAACTTCTCCAGGGACGGCCCGTTCATGGCGATCAGCTCCGTGGGGCGCACCACCAGCGGGGAGCCGATCTTCCGGTCCGACAGCACCACGTGGCAGTTGGCGGTGCCGCCCCGCATCTCGGGGCCGTAGGAGGGCGCCCAGGTGACCTCCAGCCCCTCTTCCAGACCGGCCTCCACCAGGTTCTTGCCGATGGCCAGAACGCCCTGGCCGCCGAAGCCGGAAATGATGATCTCTTTTTTCATGGCAGCACACCTCCTCAGCCGGTGGGGTTGACGTCCTTCACGACGCCCAAGGGATAGTAGGGAATCATGTTGTCCTTCAGCCACTGCTGGGCCTTCAGCGGCGTCATGCCCCAGTTGGTGGGACAGGTGGACAGCACCTCCACAAAGGTGAAGCCCTCGCCGTTGAGCTGCTTCTGGAACGCCCGCCTGATGGCCCGTTTGGCCTTCACCAGGTTGGGGATGTCCGCCACGCACACCCGCTCGGCGTAGACGCAGCCGTCCAGGGTGGAGAGCATCTCCGCCACCCGGATGGGCATGCCCGCCTGCTCCACGGTGCGGCCGAAGGGGGCGGTGGTGGCCTTCTGGCCGATGAGGGTGGTGGGGGCCATCTGGCCGCCGGTCATGCCGTAAATGGCGTTGTTGACGAAAATGGTGGTGATCTTCTCCCCCCGCATGGCGGCGTGGACGATCTCGCCGGCGCCGATGGAGGCCAGGTCGCCGTCCCCCTGATAGGTGAACACCGGCTGGTTGGGGTGGGTGCGCTTGATGCCGGTGGCCACGGCGGGGGCACGGCCGTGGGCGGCCTCCAGCATGTCGCAGCTGAAATAGTTGTAGGCGAACACGGAGCAGCCCACGGGGCACACGCCGATGGTCTCGTCGATGATGCCCAGCTCCTCCATCACCTCCGCCACCAGCTTGTGAATGATGCCGTGGTGGCAGCCGGGACAGTAGTGCAGTTCCTTGTCCGTCAGACCTTTGGACTTCTGATAAACAATCGCCATATCAGTTCGCCTCCTTCAGCGCCTTCCGCGCCGCGTCCATGATCTCCTCCACGCTGGGAATGGCGCCGCCGGCGTGGCCGGTGAACCGGATGGGCTTGCGGCCCTCCACCGCCAGGCGCACGTCGTCCAGCATCTGGCCGGTGGAGCTCATCTCCACGTCCAGAATGGCCCGGACGTTCTCCCGGGCGGACAGCTCCGCCAGGGCCTTCTCCGGGAAGGGCCACAGGGTGATGGGCCGGAACAATCCTGCCCGGATGCCCTCCTCCCGCAGCAGCTCCAGGGCGGTGAGGGCGATGCGGGCCGGGGTGCCGTAGGCGGTGATCACCACTTCGGCGTCCTCGCAGTCCACTTCCTCCCAGCGGACCTCCTTTTCCTGGATCTCCGCGTATTTCTCCGTCAGGTGCTGGTTCAGCTTGTCGCACTCGTCGGGGTCAATGTACAGGGAGTTGATGATGTTGGTGTGGGCCCGGCCCCGGCGGCCGCCGGCGGCCCAGTCCTTGGGAGGCAGGTCCCGCTTGGGCAGCTCCCGCCACTCGATGGGCTCCATCATCTGGCCGATGAGGCCGTCCATCAGCACCACCACCGGGTTGCGGTAGGCGTCGGCGATGTCGAAGGCCTCCTGCATGAAGTCCACCGCCTCCTGCACGTTGCTGGGGGCCAGCACCACGGTGCGGTAGTCGCCGTTGCCGCCGCCCCGGGTGGCCTGGAAGTAGTCGCCCTGGGCGGGCTGAATGGTGCCCAGGCCCGGGCCGCCCCGCATGCAGTTGACGATGACGGCGGGCAGCTCCGCGCCGGCCAGGTAGGTGATGCCCTCCTGCTTCAGGCTGATGCCGGGAGAGGACGAGGAGGTCATGGCCCGCATGCCGGACCCGGCGGCGCCGTAAACCATGTTGATGGCCGCCAGCTCCGACTCGGACTGGACGAACACCCTTCCATGCTCCGGCATGTGCAGGGACATGTACTCCGGCACCTCGCTCTGGGGTGTGATGGGATAGCCGAAGAAGCAGTCGCATCCGGCGCGGATGGCGGCTTCGGCAATGGCTTCGTTGCCTTTCCACAGTTCTTTTGCCATCGAAACGGACCTCCTTTCAGAATTTTTCCACGGTGATGACGGAATCGGGGCAGATCCTGGCGCAGGAGGCGCAGGCGATGCACTGGGTGATGTCCGTCACTCCGGCGGGATGGTAGCCCTTGTGGTTGGTGGCCGTCAGGTCGATGGCCACGATGTGCCGGGGGCATACGGCGGTACACAGCTCGCAGCCCTTGCAGCGCTCGGTGTCAAAGGTCAGTTTTGCAGTCATTTCAGGCGACGCTCCTTTCCCCTCATGCCGGTGGGCAGTACCTCCCACGGCTTTTTCATGTAAATCTCAATGGGCCACACCGTCAGGTCCGTCAGTTGGGGCGCCAGGGAGGCTTCCGCCGTGTGGCAGATGACGGGAATCCCGGCGGCCCGGGACAGCTCCTCCGCCAGGGCGGCGCCCCGGCGGATGTCCTCCGCTGTGGTCTCGCCGCACAGGTGGGTGTTGTTGATGATGCCGCCGCACTTCAGCCCCGTCACGTCCTCAATGCTCCGGAGACAGGCCAGCGCCCGGTCCGGCTCCCGGACCTCCGGGCGGTTGGCGTTGGACACGTACAGCAGACAGCAGTCCTCCCGGGCGATCTGGGGCCGGAACCGGGCCAGCACCCGGGCGCCCACCGGGTCGCCGCCGATGTCCAGCACGCCCCGGCAGCTGCGGTCCTGGAAGATGGTGTTCACCTCCGCCGGAATGGCGGGCACGTCGGCGTCGGAGCAGGCCTGGGAGGAGGTGATGACCCGGACCCCGGCGGCGGTGAGCCGGTCCTTGCGCTCCCGGGAGCGGAAGTAGGGATTCACAATGTCCAGGTCCGCCAGAACCGTCTTCTCCCCGGCGGCGGCCAGCGCCAGCGCCAGATTCACGGCACACTCCGTCTTTCCCGTGCCGTAATGGCCGGTGAGCAGCAGCACCCGGCTGGTGAACAGCTGCTGCGGAGCCGTCATAAAGACCACTTCCTTTCGCAGTAATTGGCTAATGCGAATATTGTCTAATACCAAAACATGTTGTATGATGTCATTGTATACGAAATGAGATATGATGTCAAGGTTTTGCTTGTGCTTTTTACAAAAACCGGATATAATCAAAGCAGTCAAGGCACCCGCCCGGCCGGCGGGGAAGAACGGGAGGATACCGCCAATGCGCGAAGTGAAGAAGGTAAAGCTGTCGGAACGGACGGCCGACCGGCTGTATGAGATGATCGCCGAGGAGCGCTGCTACGAGCCCGGCAGCAAGCTGCCCAACGAAAACGAGCTGTCCGCCACGCTGAATGTCAGCCGCACCACCCTGCGGGAGGCCATCTCCTTTCTGGTGGCCCAGGGGGTGCTGGAGATCCGCCGGGGCAAGGGTACCTTTGTCTCTCCGGACCTGCCGGAGGAGGCGGTGGACCTGTCGGTGCTGCAGAACATGCACTCCCGGGTCCGGGCCAAGGACCTGTTTGAGATGCGGCTGATTTTTGAGCCGGAGACGGTGGCCCTGGCCTGCCGCCGGGCCAGCGGCGAGGAGCTGGAGCAGATCCGGAAAAAGGCCCTGCGGGTGGAGGCGGCCGCCGCCGAGGGCGGCGACTGGGCCGCGGCGGACCAGGAGTTCCACCTGGCCCTCATCAAGGCGTCCCACAACGAGTACATGCGCCGGCTGTATCCCATCATCAACAGCGCCGTCAACGAGATTCTGCAGATCAGCCGCAGCCGCCAGGAGATGCAGGACATCGCCCTGGGGGACAACCGGCTGATTCTGGACTTTCTGATGCTCCGGGACGAGGAGGGCGCCCGCAGCGCCATGGCCATCCACATGAAGCACCTGATCCAGACGCTGGGGGACTGAACGGGAACGGAAAAACGTTTTACTGTTAAAACGGCGGAAAATCGACAAACTTTTTTGGCAAAAAAGCTGAATCGGTTTTGGCAATTCCATGATTTGAACCGAAAAATTACACAAAAACTTTTGGGTTATTCACAAAATGTACACAAATTTGGCCGAACCCCCTTAACAAACGGGGGAGAAGCGTGTATAATACCTCAGCGGGAGGGGATCAGTGCGCCCTTTCCCGGCCCGGGCCACCCGGGCAGACTCTGAAACGGAAAGCGGTCTGATATGGAAATGACGCTGCAGGAGCGGCTGGACAAGCTGCTGAAGGCCTATTCCCACCGGTATGATATAGAGCGGGACGTGGAGGTCCCCGGCGGCCATTATGCGGCGGCGGCCACCTTCTTCCTGCGGGACGAGAATTACCTCATCCTGCGCAATAAGGTCCTCAGCGCCACGGAGCAGTATGACTACTCCTACTTCTACCTGACGGAGCACCTCACCGCGGAGGAGCTGCGGCGCCAGATCGACCTGTCCCTGCAGACGGGCATGAGCCGGATTCACCCCCACAGGGAGCACATGTCCTCCTTTGTGACGCTGGTGATCCTGGCGGACGTCATTGACCCGGAGGCGAAGAAACTGCTGAAAAAGACCCGCTTCCACAAAAACTTTCGGCTGGCACTCCATGGCTGGATGGAGTATCACATAGCGGCAATGGAATGTTCCACAAACAGCTTCCTTTCCAATCCAGCCGGCAAGGAAGCACGGAAACTCCTGGAGGCGAATTTCGCGTCCGGGAAAGAATAAGAAGGGAGAGTATATCTAATGAATGGCTTACTTGTGCTGATCATTGGCGTCGCTCTGCTGGCTTGCGGCTATATTTTCTATGGCCGTTGGCTGTGCAAGCAGTGGGGCGTTGGTGAGAATGACGTGCCTACCCCCGCGCATGCCATGGAAGATGGCATTGACTATGTCCCCGCTCCGGCCCCTGTCCTGATGGGCCACCACTTCTCCTCCATCGCCGGCGCCGGCCCCATCACCGGCCCCATCTCCGCTCTGAAGCTGGGCTTCGGCTGGCTGCCCTGCCTGGCATGGATTGTCATCGGCGGCATCTTCTTCGGCGGCGTGCATGACTTCGGTGCCCTGTTCGCCTCCGTCCGTCACGGCGGCAAGTCCATCGGCGAGATCATCGCTGAGAACATGTCCCGTCGGGCCAAGCTGCTGTTCCTGACCTTTGCTTACCTGACCCTGATCCTGGTGGTCGCCGCCTTCGCCTCCATCGTGGCCGGCACCTTCGGCGCCACCTTCACCGAGGCCGGTGCCGTGGATCTGGCTGCTTCCGAGAGCAACGCCCGCGTGGCCATGGTGTCCCTGCTGTTCATTGTGATCGCCATCATCTTCGGCTTCTGCGTCTATCGCCGCAACGCTCCCATGAGCGTGGCTTCCGTGGTGGGCGTCGTCGGCATCGTGGTGATCATCGCCATCGGCATGAACTTCCATCCCATCTACCTGTCCGCCACCACCTGGATGTGGATCTGCGGCCTGTACATCGCCATCGCCTCTGTCACGCCTGTGTGGATTCTGCTGCAGCCCCGTGACTACCTGAGCTCCTTCCTGCTGTACGCCATGCTGGCTCTGGCCGTGGTGTCCGTGTTCGTGGGCCATCCCTCCATGGCGAACCTGCCCGCCATTCAGGCTGAGACCTGCACCACCCCCGTGTTCCCTGTCCTGTTCACCACCATCGCCTGCGGCGCCATTTCCGGCTTCCACTCCCTGGTGTCCTCCGGCACCACCTCCAAGCAGCTGGATAAGGAAACCGACGCGAAGCCCATCGCTTACGGCGGCATGCTGCTGGAGTGCGTCCTGGCTGTTCTGGTGCTCTGCGCTGTGGCTGGCTATGCCAATGCCAACGGCGGCGACATCGGCGTTGGCCCCACCGTTCTGTTCGGCGGCGGCATTGCCGGTATGATCGATCCCAGCCACGGCGCTGTGTACAGCGTGCTGTACACCCTGCTGGTGCTGACCTATTCCTCCTTCTGCCTGACCTCTCTGGACACCGCCACCCGCCTGGCACGTTTCATGTTCCAGGAGTTCTGGCTGGATGCCTCCAAGGGCGAGACCGCTGAGAACGTCACCGGCATCAAGAAGGTCATGTCCAACATGTATGTTGCCACCGGCATCACCGTCATCCTGGGCGTGCTGCTGGGCCTGAACGGCTATGGCAAGATCTGGGCTCTGTTCGGCTCCGCCAACCAGCTGCTGGCCGCTCTGGGCCTGCTGGCTGTGGCTACCTGGCTGGGCAACGTGGGCAAGAACAACAAGATGTTCCTGATCCCCATGGTGTTCATGCTGTGCGTGACCATCTGCTCTCTGATCATCAACACCATTCAGCAGGTCGGCAAGATCACTGCCGGCGGTGCTGACTGGGGCCCCTATGTCCAGGTCGTCCTGGGCGTGCTGCTGGTGGTTCTGGCTGTGGTGCTGGCCATCGAGGGCTTCACCACCATCAAGAACCAGAAGGCCAAGGCCTGATCGGTTTTCCCCGCAACGGAGTTTGCCAGTCTCCGCTGTCAAACGAATCAAAAGAAGGACCGGCCGTATGGCCGGTCCTTCTTCGTGTTTTCCGGGAGAAAGAGGGCGGGACTGCGCTGCAGGCCCGCCCTCTCCTGTTGTTCCTTATTCCTCCGCGCCGCACAGCAGCCGCAGAGCCTTGATGTAGCCGGGGAAGCCCAGCCCCTTCACCGTGGCCGCGCAGGCTTGGCGGATGTAGGAGACCTTCCGGAACTCCTCCCGGGTGTCGGGGTCGGAGATGTGAACCTCCACCGTGGGGATGCCCACGGCTTTCACCGCGTCCAGCAGCGCCACGCTGGTGTGGGTGTAGGCGCCGGGGTTGATGACGATGCCGTCCTGTTTGCCGTAGGCCGCCTGAATGGCGTCCACCAGGTCCCCCTCGTGGTTGGACTGGTAAAAGCTCACCGCCACCCCCAGGGCGTCGGCCTCGGACTGAATGTAGTCCACCAGGTCCTGATAGGTGGCGCTGCCGTAAATGGCCGGCTCCCGGATGCCCAGCATATTGAGGTTGGGGCCGTTAATCACCAGAATGTTCAAGAAAATCCCTCCAGATGGCGGCGGCGGTGTCCTCCACCGCGCCGTTGTTGTCAATGACCGCGTCCCGGAACCGGGCGTACAGGGGGGCGCGCTGGGCGTACATCTCCGCCAGGTCCGCGCCGGCGGACAGGGGCCGGCCGTCGGTGGCCAGGGCCGTCAGGTCCCGCTGCAGCTGGTAAATGCGGCCGTTCTGGCGGAGGGGGGCGTAGTTCCGCTGGTCCTTCACCACGCCGCCGCCGGTGAGCAGGATTTTGCCGGACAGCTTTCCGGCCGCCGCCGTCTCCTCCCGCTCCAGCGCCCGGAAGGCCGCCTCGCCGTCCCGGGCGAAAATGTCCGGAATGGAGCGGCCGGTGCGCTCCACGATCCGTTGGTCGATGTCGATGGCCTCCCGGCCCGACAGCCGGGCCAGGGCCTCGCCCACCGTGGTTTTGCCGCAGCCGGGCATGCCGATGAGGACGATGTTCTGGGTGTCCCGCCGCAGCATGGCCAGAATGCGCTCGTTTTCGCTGTCGGGAATGGGTTTGCCGTAAAAGTGCTCCTCCGCCGCCGTGGCCTGGGCCACCAGCATGGGCAGGCCGTCGGAGCAGGGGATGCCCAGTTCCTCCGCCTGCAGCAGCAGCGCGGTGCGCCGGGGGTTGTAGATCACGTCCAGCACGCCGGTGCAGCGGGGGAACCGGGTCAGGTTCACCGCTGCCGCGCCGGTGTTGGGGTACATGCCCACCGGCGTGGTGTTCACCACAATGTCGGCGTCGGCGTGGCGGTCCAGGTTGTCGTAGTTGTCGGGACCGGAGCGGGAGATGACCGCCACCTCCCGGGCGCCCAGCTTCCGGGCCATGGCCCGGGCCGTCAGGGAGGCGCCGCCGCTGCCCAGAATCACCGCCTTTTTCCCGGCAAAATCGATGCCCGCCCGCCGGGCCATCCAGCAAAAGCCGGCGGCGTCGGTGTTGTAGGCGTACAGCTTCCCGTCCGCCCGGCGGACGATGGTGTTGACGCTGCCGATGGCCAGAGCCGCCTCGTCAATCTCCTGGCAAAGGGGCATCACATCCCGCTTGTAGGGGATGGTGACGTTGAGGCCGCCGATGTCCTCCCGGCGGAGGAAGGGGGCCAGCTCCTCCGGCTCCAGCTCAATGAGCCGGTAGCCGCCGCAGCCCAGGGCGTGGTGGATGGGGGCGGACCAGCTGTGGCCCAGCTTCCGCCCCAGAAGTCCGTAGATCTTCTCCATGGGTCAGACTTCCGCGTAGTTGCCCAGGAAGTGGAAGTCGGCGCAGCTGCGCTCCAGCTCCTCCAGCATGGGCAGCACGCCCGGCTCCTGAACGGAGGCCTCCAGCTCCAGGAAGAAGATGAACTCGAAGTTCCGGCCAGACACGGGGCAGGACTCCAGCTTGGACATGTTGATGCCCAGGGCCGCCAGCTTGGACAGCACGTCATACAGGGCGCCGGGCTTGTTGTCGGTAGAGATGATAAGGCTGATGCGGTTGGCGCCGGCGTAAATCACCGGGTCCTTGGCCACGCAGATGAAGCGGGTGTAGTTGTTCTCGCTGTCCTGAATGGCGTCATTGACGCACTCCAGGCCGTACAGCTCCGCACAGGGGTGGGAGGAGATGGCGGCGGCGTGGCGGTTTCCGCTTTCGGCCACCATCTTGGCGGCCATGGCGGTGTTGTCGCAGGGGATGACCCGGACGCCGTTGAGGCCGTTGAGGAATTTGCTGCACTGGCCGATGGCCTGCTGGTGGGAGTAGATCTCCGTGATGTCGCCCATCTTCACGCCGGGCAGGGCCAGTAGCTCGTGGCGGATGCACAGCCGGGTGGAGCGGACGATGGACAGCTTGTGGTCCTGCAGCAGCTCGTACACCGCCCGGACGGAGCCGTTGGAGCTGTTCTCAATGGGCAGCACGCCGAACTTGCACAGGCCGGACTCCACGGCGGCCACCACCGCCTGGAAGCTCTTGACGTAGACGATGTTGCCCCGGGGCAGCAGCCGGTCGCAGGCCACCTGGGAGTTGGCGCCCTCCACGCCCTGGCAGGCCACCAGGCCCGTCTGGGGGAACACCGGCTGAATGTCCGCCAGGGAGGCCTTCACCTGGGCGCCCACCCGGGTGGGGGCGGCGATCAGCTCCGCCTGCCGGGACCGGGACAGCTCAAACAGGGTGGAGAACAGGTGGTAGGCGTAGCGCTCCCACTCCCCGGCCTCCTCCGTGACGTGGGCAAGAATCTCCCGCTCCCGGGCCTTGTTCATAATGGGCAGGTGGTGCTCGTTTTTATAGGCGGCCACCTCGTCGGCGGTGGCCATGCGCTCCAGGAACAGCTGCAGCAGCTGCCGGTCAATGGTGTCGATCTTTCCGCGGATCTCTTTCAGGTCCATAGTGTTTTCCCTCCGAATGTGTCAGATTTTGTGATGTTCCAGTAAAACGTCCAGCACCACGGCGGCGGCCACCGCCTCCGCCACGGGAACGGCCCGGTGGGCGATGCAGGGGTCGTGGCGGCCGTGGATCACCAGCTCCGCCTCCTCCTTCCGGGAGAGACTGACGGTGCGCTGGGGGCGGCTGATGGACGGGGTGGGCTTCACGGCCAGCCGGAATGTCACCGGCATGCCGGTGGTGATGCCCCCCAGAATGCCGCCGGCGCGGTTGGCGGCGGCGGCCACCCGGCCGTCCTCCATGACAAAGGGATCGTTGTTCTCCGAGCCACGCAGCGCCGCGGCGGCAAAGCCGGCGCCGAACTCCACGCCCTTCACGGCAGGGATGCCGAACAGGGCCGCGGCCAGCCGGTTTTCCATGCCGTCGAACATGGGGGTGCCCAGTCCCGCCGGCAGCCCGATGACGGCGCACTCAATGATGCCGCCCACGGAGTCCCCCTCCTGCCGGGCCGTCAGAATGGCGGACTGCATCCGCTCTCCCGCACCGTCATCCAGCACCGGGAAGGCCTTGGCGGCCACCGCGTCAAACAGCTCCGCCGTGGGGTGCAGGGGGAAGGGGGTGTCCTCAATGCCCGCCACGGCGGCCAGATGGGCGCCTACGAAAATGCCCCGCCGGGCCAGAATCTGCCTGGCGATGCCGCCGGCGATGCACAGGGGGGCCGTCAGGCGGCCGGAGAAGTGGCCGCCGCCCCGCATGTCCGCGTGGCCCTCCCACCGGACGGCGGCGGTGTAGTCCGCGTGGCCGGGGCGGGGGGTGTCCCGCAGGTTGTTGTAGTCCGAGGAGTGCTGGTCGCTGTTTTCGATGACGGCGCACAGGGGAAAGCCGCAGGTGACGCCGTTTTCCACGCCGGAGAGAAACACGGGGGTGTCGGCCTCCTTCCGGGCGGTGGACAGGGGACTCTTTCCCGGCTTCCGCCGGGCCATGAAGGCGTTCAGCTCCTCCATGTCGATGGCCTCCCCGGCAGGCAGGCCGTCGATGTTGACGCCGATGGCCCTGCCGTGGGACTGGCCGAACACGGAGATTTTCAGCAGCTTGCCGAACTCAGAGGACATGGGTCACACCTCCCAAACGATTGTATTCCTCCCAGAAGGTGGGATAGGATTTCCGCACCGCCTCCGCCCCTAAAATGGTGACAGGGCCGGTGCAGGCGGTGGCGGCGATGGCCGCCGCCATGACGATGCGGTGGTCGTTGGCGCCGTCCACCGTGCCGCCGGAGAGACGCTCCGTCCCCCGGACGGTGAGGCTGTCCGGCCCCTCCTCCGCCTGACCGCCCAGGGCGGTGAGCAGGGCGCGGACGGTGGCCAGACGGTCGCTCTCCTTGATGCGGAGCCGGGCGGCGTTGACAAAGCGGGTGGTGCCGCGGCGGACCGCCGCCATCACCGCCAGGGGCGGCAGCAGGTCCGGGCAGCCGGACACGTCGATGTCCGTGTCCCCGGGGCGGGTCAGCTGCCGGTACAGCTCCGCTGCCACCCGGTCCCCCTGGGCGGAGGCGGGATTCAGCCCCTGAATGTCCACGGAGCTTCCCAGGAAGCCGGCGGCGTACCAGAACCCGGCCTGGGACCAGTCCGCCTCAATGGCCGCGTCCCGGCCCTGATACCGCTGGCCGCCGGGGACGCGGAAGCGCTCATAGGCCTGGTTTTCCACCGTCACGCCGAACTGGGACAGGGTGTCCAGCGTCATGTCCACGTAGCCCCGGGACTCCAGGGGCGAGGTGATGACGATCTCCGAATCCCCGTCCAGCAGCGGCAGGGCGTACAGCAGCCCCGTGACAAACTGGCTGGACACATTGCCTGGCAGGCGGCAGACGCCGGGGGTCAGGCGGCCCTCCACGGTGAGGACGCCGTTTTCCAGAGAGTAGGAGATGCCCTTTTCCTCAAAAATGTCGAAATAGGGCTTCTGGGGCCGCTCCATCAGCCGCCCCCGGCCGGTGAACACGCCGCCGCCGGCCACGGCCAGGGCGATGGGAATGAGAAAACGCAGCGTGGAGCCGGACTCACCGCAGTCCAGATGGGGCAGCTCCCCGGCCGCGGCGGCCTTCAGCGCCGCCACGCAGCCCTGGGTGGCCAGAATGTCCTGGGAGGCGGACAGGTTTTCCGTTTTCCCGGGGTGCTCCGACAGCATCTGGGCCAGCACCACCCGGTGGGCCATGGATTTGCTGGGGGGCGGGGTGACGGACCCGGACAGCCGTCCGGGTTGGATGCGAATGTCCATGCTTACCCCTCCAGTCCCGCCCGGAAGATGGCTTCCAGGTCGTTTACGGACACCTTTTTCATATAGCAGCTGCCGATGCGGTCCGGCACCACCACGGAGATGCTGTCGCCCCGGCGCTTCTTGTCGGACAGGGCGGCGGCGGCCAGCTCCGAAGCGGAGAACTCCGTGGAGACAGGCAGGCGGTTGCGCCGCAGCATGGCGGCGATGCGGTCGGCGGAGGGCTCCGTGCACCAGCCCAGCTTTTCCGCCGCCCGGGCCATGATCACCATGCCGATGGCCACGGCGTGGCCGTGGGTCAGCCGGAAGTCGGCGCACTTTTCAATGGCGTGGCCGGCGGTGTGACCCAGATTCAGCGTCCGCCGCACGCCGTTGTCCAGCTCGTCCTCCTCCACCACCTTTGCCTTGAAGGCGATGCACCGGGCGATGATCTCCGGCAGCCGGTCCGTCAGGTCATCGGCGTCAAACAGGGAGAACAGCGTCTCGTCGCTGAGCACGCCGGTTTTGATGGCCTCGGCGGCGCCGTCGGCGAACACCTCAGGCGGCAGGGTACGCAGGCAGTCGGTGTCGCACAGCACGGCGGCGGGCTGCAGAAAGACGCCCGCCAGATTTTTGCCGGCCTTCAGGTCGATGGCGGTTTTGCCGCCCACGGAGGAGTCCACCGCGGAGAGCAGCGTGGTGGGCAGCTGCACATAGCGGATGCCCCGGAGATAACAGCCGGCGGCAAAGCCTGCCATGTCGCCGCACACGCCGCCGCCCAGGGCCACGACGCAGTCGGAACGGGTCAGATGCTCCGCCGCCAGAAATTCCAGGATGCCGGAGAGAGTCTCCAGGTTTTTGTGTGCCTCCCCCGCCGGGTAGAGGCAGGTGGAAACGGTATAGCCGGCGCTTCGCAGGCTCTCCGTCACCGTGTCCAGATACAGGGGGGCCACGTTGGAGTCCGCCGCCACGCACAAGCGGCACTCCCCCAGCACCGGGCGCAGCAGCTCACCGCACCGGGCCAGAAGACCGCTGCCGATGGTGACGGTATAGGGCGGGTCCACATGGACCCGGATGGTGTTCACACAGTTGGACATAGGGCACATCCTTTGTTTAGAGTTTCAAAGAGGAAGCCGGAGGGAGGCGAGAGGGGAGGAGCCTCCCTCCGGCGGGGAGAATGGCGGGGTCAGACGCCGCCGGCGGTGGCCTTCTTTTCCCGGCCGTCCTTCAGCAGGTCATGGAGCTTCTGGGCGTCCCGGGCCTTCAGGGCGTCGGCGTACTCCTGCAGGTGGCGGATGAGAATGTCCAGCTCCGTGGTCAGGTAGTCGGCGTCGTCCAGGAACAGCTCCGTCCACATGTCCTCGTCCAGCCGGGCCACCCGGGTCATGTCCTGGAAGCTGCCGGCGGAGAAGCCCCGGCGGCGCTGGGCCTCGGGGGACTTGATGTAGGAGCTGGAGGCGATGTGGGCCAGCTGGGAGGTGTAGGCGATGATGCGGTCATGCTCCTCCGGGGTGGAGAAGGTCAGCCCCGCGAAGCCCAGGTCCAGGAAGAAGGCCTTCAGCGTCTCCAGTAGGGGCATGTCGGTGTGGTCGTCCGGCGTCAGAATCATGGACGCCCCCACGTACAGGTCATCGGTGGCGGAGGTGAAGCCGCCCCGCTCCCGGCCGGCCATGGGATGGCCGCCGATGTAGGAGAAGCCGTACTCCGCGGCGATGGGGGCCAGGGATTCCACCATAATCCGCTTCACGCCGCACAGGTCCACCAGAATGGCGCCTTTGGCGATGTGGCGGGCGTTTTCCGCCACCCAGTCGATGGCGGCCCGGGGCCGGACGGCCACCAGAATCAGCTGGCACTCCGGCAGGGTGTCCGCCGTCAGGGAACCGTCGATGGCGCCGCACATCCGGGCCATCATCATGGTTTCCTGGTTCAGGTCAATGCCGTAAACCGTGTGGCCGGTGCGGTGCTTGATGCTTTTGGCCATGGACCCGCCGATGAGGCCCAGACCCACGATTCCTACGTTCATGACTCAGCCCTCCAGTGTCTTCATGGTCTCGTGGAGCTTCAGCAGCTTTTTGGCCAGGGGATCGAACACCTCGGGCCGCAGGGACTGGGGACCGTCGCACAGGGCGTGGGTGGGATCGTTGTGAACCTCGATCTGCAGTCCGTCGGCGCCGGTGGCCACGGCGCCCAGGGCCAGGGGCTCCACCAGCCAGCTCTTGCCGGTGGCGTGGCTGGGATCGATGATGATGGGCAGGTGGGTCAGCTTCCGCAGCACGGGAATGGCCGCCAGGTCCAGGGTGTTGCGGGTGTAGCTCTCGAAGGTGCGGATGCCCCGCTCGCAGAGGATCACGTTCTCGTTGCCGCCGGCCATGACGTACTCGGCGCTCATGAGCCACTCCTCATAGGTGGCGGACATGCCCCGCTTGATCATCACGGGCTTGTCCTGATGGCCCACGGCCTTCAGCAGGTCGAAGTTCTGCATGTTCCGGGCGCCGATCTGGATGACGTCCACGTCCTTGAACAGCGGCAGCTGGCTCAGGTCCATCAGCTCGGTGACGATGGGCAGACCCGTCTCCTGCTTGGCCACCTTCAGGTACTCCAGACCGGTGGCGCCCAGGCCCTGGAAGGAGTAGGGGGAGGTGCGGGGCTTGAACGCGCCGCCCCGCAGCATGGTGGCGCCGCTGGCCTTCACGGCCTTGGCAATGGCCACCACCTGCTCCTCAGACTCCACGGAGCAGGGACCGGCCATCAGGGTCAGGGTGCCGCCGCCGATCTGGGTGCCGCCCACGTGGATGACGGTGTCCTCGGGGTGGAACTTGCGGTTGGCGTTCTTGTAGGGCTCCTGCACCCGCTTCACGTCCTCCACAATGTCCAGGGCGGAGATCAGGTCAATGTCCAGCTTGGAGGTGTCGCCCACCAGACCCAGGATGGTGTTGGCTTCGCCGATGCTGGTGTGGATGATGATGCCCTTTTCCTGCAGCCAGTTGATGAGACTTTCCAGTTGGTCCTTGTTGGGGTTGTGCTTCAGAATGACGATCATAACAGATTCCTCCTAAATTTGACGCTCCGCCTCCGGCGGGCACATTTGCGGGAAACAAAAAGACCCGCGGCCGGTCTGGCCGCGGGTCGTCATGCTCCAACTTCTGACAACTCTGCGCTTACGCGTTCCCGCGTTCAGCCAAACCGAAATAAGCCTTACCACCGTAAAAGTAGGTAAAGCTAAAGTAGCGGTATTCGGCTGCGCGGGCGATGTTGTTCATAAAGGTTCTCCCGTTCTTGTAGTTGCGTTAAGAATACCATGTCAAAACGGAAAAGAAAATGGGCAATATGTATAAATAATTTTAGCGCTTTAAAGGAAAAATTATGCAGATTACAGCATAAACCGATTACGCTCACAAGGCCTGGGGCAGCAGACAGGCCAGCAGCAGGCTGTTGGCCCGGAGGATATAGCGCATATCCCGCTGCCAGTCGGAGCCGGCGCGCAGGTACTGGCGGTGGAGGCGGTCGATGGCGGCGGCGGGGTCCGCGATGGCCCGGACGGGACGGAGGGTCTGGCCCTCCAGATGGGCGGACAGGTACAGCCGCAGGTCGTGCTCATAGCGCCGGTGGGCCATCAGGGAGTCGGCGTAGGTGTCGTTGTGGGGGAAGGTGAAGGCGTCCGCCAGATAGTGGGTCAGCTTCCCCAGGGTGTAATACTGCCACACGGTCCAGTGGTCCCGGTCCTGGAGCCGCCGGATGCGCCGGTGGATGAAGGCCTGGGAGTTGGAGAAGTTGTGGCCCATCAGCTTTTTGCCCCGGCGGGAGCCCTTGATGTAGGACAGCGGGTTGCAGTCCGGCTCAAAGGAGCCCAGCAGGAACGCCAGTTCAAACCGGCGCTTCTGAAAGCCGTTGTAGCTGTCAATCAGGGACTGGGCAAGGAGCTTGTGGCTGCGCTTCTGCATGGGCGGCACCTCCGGGCGGAATTTCAAACGTGCATCCAGTATAACACGTACCCGGGGCCGTGGCAAGAGACACAGCGGCGGAAAATGGGGGCAATCCGGCGGCATTCCGTAAAATTTCTGCAAAACCGGCTCCGAAACGGCGGGGGACTGCCCCGGCAGCGGCGGAGAAAATCTGTACAAGCAAACGAAAAATTCCTGGACGCAGTTGGCGAAAACTGCCAAATTTCCGGGGAGAAGGGGAATTCCGGACGGTTTTGTTTGACTTTGGGAATTCCCCTCTTTAAAATAGTGCTGTTCACGCGAAAAATCAGACAACGCAGACAACGCAGAAAGGTGGAATCCCCTTGAAGCTTATTCAACAAATCGGTATCGTGTTCGGCATCTGCTGGCTGAGCCAGTGCATTGAGCACATTCTGCCCATCTCCTTTCCGGCCAGCGTCATTGGCCTGATCCTGCTGCTGATCCTGCTGGCGGTGAAGGCGCTGCGGGTGGAGCAGATCCGGGACCTGTCGGATTTCCTGCTGGGCAACCTGCCGTTTCTGTTCGTTCCCGCCGTCACCGGCATCATGAACTATGTGGATGTGATCTGGGACAATCTGCTTCCCTTCCTGACCATCTGCGTGGTGTCCATGCTGGTGACCTACGGCGTCACCGTCTGGGCGGTGAAGCTGACCATGAAACTGATGAAAAAGGGGGAGGAAGCATGAGCGCGCTGCTGGAATCCATCTATTTCGGCATTCTGCTGACGGTGGTGGCCTACTGCATCGGCACTGCCATCCAGAAAAAGACGGGACTGGTCATCTGCAACAACCTGCTGATCGCCGCGCTGCTGATCGCCGCGGTGCTGACGGTGTTCCACATCCCCTACGACTCCTACAACAAGGGCGGCAGCCTCATCAACACCATGCTGGGGCCTGCCACCGCCTGCCTGGCGGTAAACATCTACAATAAGATGGACCTGCTGAAGAAGTACTGGCTGCCGGTGCTGGTGGGCTGCACCGCCGGCGTGGTGGCCTCCGTGACCAGCGTGTTTCTGATGTGCAAAGCCTTCGGCCTGGACCGGTCCATGACCATGTCCCTGATGCCCAAGTCCGTCACCACCCCCATCGCCTCCGCCGTGGCAGAGAGCAACGGCGGCATCGTCCCCATCGCCGTGGCGGCGGTGATCTTCACCGGCATTCTGGGCAACCTGGTGGCCCCCATGCTGGTGAAGCTGTTCCGGGTGAAGGAGCCTATGGCCGTGGGTCTGGGCATCGGCGCCTGCAGCCATGCCATGGGCACCGCCAAGGCGCTGGAGATGGGCACCACGGAGGGCGCCATGAGCGGCCTGGCCATGGGCCTGTGCGGCCTGATCACCGCGGTGGTGGCCCTGAGCTTTGAGATCCTGATGTAAATACGGGTTCCCGCCCGGGCCTGCCACGCAGCGGCAGGCCCGGTTTTTGCCTTTCTCGGGGAACTCCACGCTGCGTTTGTTGCGGCGAAGGGCGGAAGCTGTTATGATGAGCGGGAAATCAGGAAAGGAGCGGTGACGGTGGGTCTGAACCTGCTGGCGGTGACGGCGCGGTGGGCGGAAACGTGAAAAAAGGACTGCCGCGGACAGCGGCAGTCCTTTTTGGATGGATGGGGATTACACGTAGAACAGCATGTCGCTGTACACCGGGAAGGGCCAGTACTTGGCGTCGGTGAGGACCTCCAGCCGGTCGGCAAAGGACCGGGCGGCCTTCATATCCGGCACGATGACGCTGCGGCAGTAGGTCACGGCCTCGCTGGCGGTGGCGGGGATGGTGCCGGTGTCCTGCTCCAGCTTCCGGCAGGCGGACAGCAGCCCGTCGGTGAGGCGGCTTACCTCCTGGGCGGTGCTCTGCTCGTAGACGTTGGCCATGCCGCAGGATTTCTTCTCCTCCAGGCGGCGGCACAGCTCCGCGCCGTAGGCGGAGACGGCGGGCAGCACCTCCCGGCGGATCATGTCCGCCATGGTGTGGGCCTCAATGGAGATGACGGAGCGGTAGTTCTCCAGGTGGATCTCGTACCGGGCCTGAATCTCGTGGGGGGTGTAGATGCCGTGGCGGACCATCAGATCCACGTTCTTGGGCGCCACGTAGGCGGGCAGGGCGTCGGCGGTGCTCCGCAGGTTGGCCAGCCCGCGGCGCTGGGCCTCCACCGGCCAGGACTCGTCATAGCCGTTGCCGTTGAAGATGATCCGCTGGTGGGCCGTCAGCTCCCGGCGGATGAGACCGGACAGGTCGCTCTGGAAGTCGGCGGACTGCTCCAGCTCGTCGGCGAACTGGGACAGGGCATCGGCCATGATGGTGTTCAGGGCGATGTTGGGGCCGGAGATGGACTGGGAAGAGCCCAGGGCCCGGAACTCGAACTTGTTGCCGGTGAAGGCGATGGGAGAGGTGCGGTTGCGGTCGGTGTTGTCCTGGGGGATGGCGGGCAGCACGTCCACGCCGATCTCCAGCGTCCGCTTGCCGGTCTCCCTGTACTCCGTGCCCTGGATGATGGAATCCACCACGGCGCCCAGCTCGTCGCCCAGGAAGATGGACATGATGGCCGGGGGAGCCTCCTGGGCGCCCAGACGGTGGTCATTGCCGGCGAAGGCCACGGTGGCCCGCAGGAAGTCCTGATACTCGTCGATGCCCTTGATGAAGGCCGCCAGGAACACCAGGAACTGGGCGTTCTGGCTGGGGGTGGAGCCGGGCTTGAACAGGTTCTTGCCGGTGTCGGTGCTCAGGGACCAGTTGTCGTGCTTGCCGGAGCCGTTGACGCCGGCGAAGGGCTTCTCGTGGAGCAGGCAGACGAAGCCGTGCTTGTCGGCCACCCGCTTCATCAGCTCCATGGCCAGCTGGTTCTGGTCGCAGGCGCTGTTGGCGTCGGCGTAGATGGGGGCCATCTCATGCTGGCAGGGGGCCACCTCGTTGTGCTTGGTCTTGGACAGCACGCCCACCTTCCACAGCTCCGTGTCCAGGTCCTTCATGAAGGCCGCCACCCGGGGCCGGATGGCGCCGAAGTAGTGGTCATCCAGCTCCTGGCCCTTGGAGGGCTTGGCGCCGAACAGCGTCCGGCCGCACAGCCGCAGGTCCAGCCGGCGGGCGTAGTCCTTCTTGTCAATGAGGAAGTACTCCTGCTCCGCGCCCACCTGAGGGGTGACCCGGCGGGTCTCCGTGTCGCCGAACAGCCGCAGAATCCGCACCGCCTGGCGGGACACCTCGTCCATGGACCGCAGCAGGGGGGTCTTCTTGTCCAGCGCGTCGCCGGAGTAAGAGCAGAAAATGGTGGGGATGCAGAGAATGTCATCCTTGATAAAGGCGAAGGCGGTGGGGTCCCAGGCGGTGTAGCCCCGGGCCTCGAAGGTGGCCCGCAGGCCGCCGGAGGGGAAGGAGGAGGCGTCCGGCTCGCCCCGCACCAGCTCCTTGCCGGAGAATTCCAGCATCACTCTGCCGCCGCCGGCGGGGGTGATGAAGCTGTCATGCTTCTCGGCGGTGACGCCGGTCATGGGCTGGAACCAGTGGGTGTAGTGGGTGACGCCTTTTTCGCAGGCCCACTGCTTCATGGCCTCGGCGATCTCGTTGGCAATGGACAGGTCCAGGGACGTGCCGTCGGTGATGCACTTCTTCCAGGCCTTGTAGGACGCGGGGGACAGACGCTGTTTCATGGTGTCCTCATTGAACACCATGCAGCCGAACAGCTCAGGCAGTTTGGTGGGTTCAGACATAGGGGGGCCTCCTCTGATTGGTATTACCGCTATCTTAGTGAACTGCGGCCGAAAATGCAAGCACTTTCTTTGGAAAATGCAGAATGTTCGGAAGAAAGCTGAAGTTGACAGGTAAAAACGACGGAAAGCGGACCTCCTCCGGCAGAAAAGACAGGAGGAAGTCCGCGCTGCTTACAGGTTGATCTCCACGGCGGTGTCGTCGGCGCCGGACAGCAGCGGCCGCACCTGGGCCAGGAAAGCCGTCACCTGCTCCGGGCAGCGGCCGATATAGGCGGCGGGGTCCAGCACGGCCTCCATCTCCGATTCGGTCATGGCGAAGGCGCCGCTGTCCGCCAGGCGGCGCAGCAGGTCGCACTTTCCGCCCTCCTTCATGACGGCGGTGGCCTCCATGGAGCAGCCCCGGATGACCTCGTGGAGCTGCTGGCGGTCGCCGCCCCGCTTCACGCCCTCCATCATCAGGTTCTCCGTGGCGATGAAGGGCAGGTACTCCCGGACGGTGGACGATACCACCTGCTCATTGACGTGGAGGCCGTCGGTGACGTTCCGGGCCAGGCGGAGAATGGCGTCGGCGCAGAGGAAGCCCTCCGGCAGGGCGATGCGCCGGTTGGCGGAGTCATCCAGCGTCCGCTCCAGCCACTGCACGGAGGCGGTCATGGGGGCGTTCATGGCGTCGGCCATCAGGTAGCGAGACAGGGAGCAGATGCGCTCGCAGCGCATGGGGTTGCGCTTGTAGGCCATGGCGGAGGAGCCGATCTGGTTCTTCTCGAAGGGCTCTTCCACCTGCCGGTCATGCTGCAGCAGGCGGATGTCGTTGGCCATGCGGTAGCAGCTTTGGGCGATGGCGCTGAGGGCGCCCAGAATGCGGCTGTCCACCTTCCGGGGATAGGTCTGGCCGCAGACGGGGAAGCACTTGTCAAAGCCGAACTCCCCGGCGATCATCCGGTTCATCTCGTCGATTCTGGCGCCGTCTCCGGCGAACAGGTCCATGAAGCTGGCCTCGGTGCCGGTGGTGCCCCGGCAGCCCAGGAACTTCAGGTTGTCCAGTACGAAGTCCAGCTCCTCCAGGTCCGCCAGCAGGTCCTGCATCCACAGGGTGGCACGCTTGCCCACCGTCACCAGCTGGGCCGGCTGATAGTGGGTGTAGCCCAGGGTGGGCGTGGCCTTGTAGCGGTCGGCGAAACCGGACAGGTTGGCCAGCACTGCCAGCAGCTCCCGGCGCAGATACCGCAGGCCCTCCCGGTAAATGATCAGGTCGGCGTTGTCGGTGACGTAGCAGCTGGTGGCGCCCAGGTGGATGATGCCGGCGGCGGAGGGGGCGGCCTTGCCGTAGGTGTAGACGTGGGCCATCACGTCGTGGCGCACCTCTTTTTCCCGCTGAGCGGCCATCTCGTAGTCAATGTCGGTGATGTGGGCCTCCAGCTCGGCCACCTGCTCCGCGGAGACGGGCAGGCCCAGCTTGTGCTCGGCCCGGGCCAGGGCCACCCACAGCTTCCGCCAGGTCTGGATGCGCATGTCGGCGGAGAACAGGTGCAGCATGAATTCGGAGGCGTACCGGGACGCCAGAGGGGATTCGTAACGGTCTTTGGACATGGAAACCAGCCTTTCTGTATTTCTGTCTCGGAGAGAAATTTCTCGAATTTGTGGGCTTTTCACCGGTCCCGGCGCGGGGATGCCGGTGATCACCGGGGGATCGCGGGTTCCCCGCGGGGGATGCGCTGAGCAGTGCGGGCTTCCGGCCCCCACTTTTCTTTGCCCGTGCAAAGAAAAGTCGCCGCCGGAGCGGTGGAAAAGAAACACGTTTCGTGGCTTCCGGCTGTGCCGGAAGCCCAGACCGGGGGTCTCCTCAATCGGCGGGGCGGAAACTTTCGGCCTCTGCCGGGTGCGGAGAACTCTTTGCTTTTCGGCAGCTTTCCGCCGCAAGTCGCGGAAGTGCGGTGGTAGTCGGGGTGGAAGACCGAAAGGACTGTCCTTCTCTGCCCGCGCGTTCCGCTTCGCTACGCGCATACCCGGGCAGTAGCGGAGAGCAGCGAAACGGAGTGCCCCATCAACCACCCCGGTTGGGCGTAGCGCAGCGGAACGCCCGGGGCCAACACGCAGGGGCCTTTCGGTTCTGCACCCCGTTGACCACCCAAGCCTCCGACTTGCGGCGGAGCAATATCGGTTTACGCAGAATGGAGAGCGCAGCCGGCAGAAGGCTCCCGGACCTGGTCGGTACCGTCTGAGGAATCTCCCGTCCGCCTTTGTGTACAAAGGCGGAAAAAGCGCCTTTCTTTTGGACCGTGCACGGCCCGTTTTCTTTGGGCAAGACCCAAAGAAAATGGGGGAAACAGGCGAAGCGCCGCCAGCGGCGGAAACAGCGAGCCTGTTTCGAGGAAGCGGCACGATTGGCGGCCCCAAC
>NZ_JAXEBZ010000052.1:0-9040 GCF_034093755.1 Dysosmobacter sp.
AAGGCGGGACGGTCCCCGGACCGTCCCGCCTTCCCTATTTCCGCTCGTCCATCCTGCGGTAGAGCCACGCCAGCCCCTGGGCAAGCCCCCCTACCTGGTCGATGATGCCCAGCCGGACCGCCTCCTCGCCGTAGATGACGCTGCCCACGTCGGCGGCCATGTCGTTTTTGCACAGCATCAGCTCCTGAAACTTCTCCCCGGAGATGCCGCTGTGGCCCGCCACAAAGGCGATGATGCGCTCCTGCAGCCGCTCGAAGTAGTGGTAGGTCTGGGGCGCGGCGATGACGGTGCCGCTCATGCGCACCGGGTGAATGGTCATGGCCGCCGACGGCACGGCGAAGCTCCGCTGGGCCGCCACCGCCAGCGGCACGCCGATGGAGTGGCTGCCCCCCAGCACGATGGAGGCGGTGGGCTTGGTCATTCCGGCGATCAGCTCCGCGATGGCAAGGCCCGCCTCCACGTCGCCGCCCACGGTGTTCAGCAGGAACAGCACGCCGTCCACCTGCTCACTTTCCTCAATCTTGGCCAGCAGCGGCAGGACGTGCTCGTATTTCGTGGTCTTGACGGTGTCCGGCGCGTTGTTGTGCCCCTCGATCTGCCCCACGATGGTCATGCAGTACACGGTGCCGTGGTCCGTGCGGGTGAGGGCGCTGCCCAGGTCCACGATCTGCTGGGCCACGTCGGCTTTCCCCTCCTCCTCTTTTCCGGACGGCTTTGTTTCTTCTGTCATAGGAACCCCCCTTTTCTCCGGTAGTTTTTGCAGCCTTTTCCGCTTTAGTCAGTCTTTTCTTTTTCCTTTTATTGTGATACAATGTCTCCATACGATTTTCCCCAAAGGAGCTGATGGGAGCATGTGGCAAAAAACCTGTTACCGGATTGTGGTGAAGGTGGGCACCTCCACCCTGACCCATGACACCGGTGCGCTGAACCTCCAGAGCATGGAGCGGCTGATCCGGGTGCTGTCGGACCTGAGCGGCTACGGCCACGAGGTGATTCTGGTGTCCTCCGGCGCCATCGCCGTGGGCACCGCCCGGCTGTCGCTGCCGGAGCGGCCAAAGGAGCTGCGGATGAAGCAGGCCGCCGCCGCGGTGGGCCAGTGCCGCATCATGCACATTTATGACAAGCTGTTTTCGGAGTACAACCGCTCCGTGGCCCAGATTCTGCTGACCGGCGACGACGTGGACGATCCCGTCCGGGCGGAGCACCTGTCCAACACCTTCACCTCCCTGCTGGAGATGGGGGTCATCCCGGTGGTGAACGAGAACGACTCCGTCTCCTCGGCGGAGATTGAGACCGGCCGCCACAAGGTGCTGGGCGACAACGATACCCTCTCCGCCATCGTGGCCAAGCTGTGCCGGGCGGACCTGCTGATTCTGCTGTCGGACATCAACGGGCTGTACGAGGCGGACCCCCATGACCACCCGGAGGCGAAGCTGATTCACCGGGTGGCGGAGCTGACGCCGGAGATCATCCAAATGGCCGGCGGCGCAGGCAGCTGGCGGGGCACCGGCGGCATGGCCACCAAGCTGTCCGCCGCGGAGATTGCCATGGAGTCCGGCTGCGACATGGTCATCACCAACGGCGCCCGGATGGAGGACATCTATGACATCGTGGCCGGGAAGGACGTGGGTACCCGGTTCCTGGCGAAGCGGTGATGGGCGGGCAGGACCGCCTCGACAAGGGCTGGTACCGCCTTGTTGACGGCCTGACAGCAGCGCTGCTGGCACTGGAGCTGTGGAGCATCCTCTCCGGCCTGCCCCGCTTTATCCGGTACTGGCAGTCGGAAACCTTTCACAGTACCTGCTGGACCGCTCTGGTCTCCGCACCATTGATGATGGCTCTGACATTTGGGATGCCCCTCATCGCGGTACTGTTCATCTGCAATTTCTGGATGCTGTGCCGGAAGGCACGGCTGCCCCGGCGGTATCTGTACCGCCGTACCAATGCCACAGTGCTGCAGGTGTTGTTCTTCCTGCTGACGCTGTTCTGCTGCCATAACCTTATTTACTTCTCATCCTATTAAGCTAATTCAATTGTTCAGTCCTATCTCAGCACAATAAGGAGGTCCTTTTCATGACCCAACTGGAACGACAGGGCGCGGCGGCAAAGGCCGCGGCCCGGGCGCTGGCCACCGCCGGCACCCAGGAAAAGAATGAAGCACTGGAGGCCATCGCCCGGACGCTGACAGAGCGGCAGGACGAGTGGCTTGCCGCCAACGCCGCGGACGTGGCCGCCGCCAGAGAGGCGGGGATGCGCCCCGCCATGGTGGACCGGCTGACACTGACGCCGGAGCGGATCGCGGGCATCGTGGCCGGCGTCCGCCAGGTGGCGGCGCTGCCGGACCCCATCGGTCAGGTGACCAAGATGGAGACCCGGCCCAACGGCCTGATCATCGGCCGCAGGCGGGTCCCCCTGGGGGTCATCGCCATCATCTTCGAGTCCCGGCCCAACGTCACCGTGGACGCCGCCGCCCTGTGCCTGAAATCCGGCAACGCCTGCATTCTCCGGGGCGGCAAAGAGGCCATCCGCTCCAACCGCTGCGCGGCGGAGCTGATGCGGGACGCCCTGGTGTCCGCGGGACTGGACGCCGACTGCATCTCCCTGGTGCAGGACACCAGCCACGAGACCGCCAACGAGCTGATGCACCTCAATGACTACGTGGACGTGCTGATCCCCCGGGGCGGCGCCGGCCTCATCCGGACGGTGGCGAAGGAGGCCAGCGTCCCCGTCATCCGCACCGGCGAGGGCGTGTGCCACGTGTACGTGGACCGGGAGGCGGACCCGGAGATGGCCGCCAATATCGTCTACAACGCCAAGTGCTCCCGCCCCTCGGTGTGCAACGCCGCCGAGTGCGTGGTGGTGCACCGGGCCATTGCGGAGGAATTCTGGAAATACGCCCTGCCGCTGCTGGATGAAAAGCACGTGGAGCTGCGGGCGGACGCCGAAGCGCTGAAGATCCTGGGAGACCGTGCCGTCCCCGCTACAGAGGAGGACTGGGACAGCGAGTACGGCGACTATATTCTGGCGGTCCGCACCGTGGGCAGCATCGAGGAGGCCATGGACTTCATCGCCGACCACGGCACCGGCCATTCGGAGGCCATTGTCACCCGGAACTACTTCTGCGCCCAGGATTTCCTGAACTCCGTGGACGCGGCGGCGGTGTACGTCAACGCCTCCACCCGGTTCACCGACGGCGGCGAGTTCGGCCTGGGGGCAGAGATCGGCATCTCCACCCAGAAGATGCACGCCCGGGGCCCCATGGGTCTGGAGGAGCTGACCAGCTGCAAATACGTGATCTACGGCAACGGCCAGGTGCGCTGAGCCGTTTTCCCCACAAACGATGAATTGGAGGAGACTGTTATGATTCTGGAGACTGTTGCCCTGAGCGTCATCACCCTGCTGCTGTTTCTTCTGATGCTGACCCAGAAGCCCGGCCACCGCAAGCTGCTGCTGGGCGTTCTCACCGCCGTGGCCGACGTGGCGTCCCTGGTGGTGTTCGTGATGATGCAGCGGGCCGCCGGCCGCCCCGCCGAGGGCAAGGCGCTGCTGCAGCTGTACGTCCCCTGCGCCATCTACCTGATTTTTGCCCTCATCAGCGGCTTCACCGCCTCCGCCAGCCGCAAGAAGCTGAAGGCCGACAAGGCCGCCAAGCTGGCCGCCAAGGCGGAGAAGGCCAAGGCCGCCGAGGCCAAAAAGGCGGAAAAGGCGGAGCCGAAAAAAGAGGAGACCTGACATGGAGGAATTTGCGGACCTGCTGCGGTCCCTGGCCAGGCCCGGTATCCGGCTGACCATTGCCGGCCCGGCTCCCGCAGAGACCGCCGCCACCCGGTTCGGCGGTGCGCCGGACGTGCCGGCGGACTTCCGGTGGCCCGTCTTCGCCACAGCCACTTTTGACGATGACACCGTCCGTCCCCGGCCGCTGGCCTTTCTGGCCCAGTTCCGCTGCGCGGACCTGGCTCCCCTGGACAGGGAGCACCTGCTGCCGGAGGCGGGACTGCTGTCCTTCTTCTACGAGCTGGGTTCTCAGCGGTGGGGCTTTGACCCGGCGGACCGGGGCTGCGCCCGGGTGTTCTGGTTCCCGGAGACGGACGGACTGGCCCCGGCGTCGTTCCCGGCAAGCCTGCCGGCGGAGTACCGCCTGCCCGCCATGGGCATCGCGGCGGAGCCGGAGGTCACCCTCCCCGACGCGGAGGACTTTTACGCCAACCGGCCGGACCGGGACGATGACTGGGAGCCCTACTGGGAGGCCCGGGCCATGCTGGGCATGGATGATGACCCGCCGGAGGACCGCTCCCGCCTGCTGGGCTGGCCGGACGTGATCCAGGGCAGCTTCTTCCGGGAGTGCGCCCTGACGGACCGGGGGTTCTATCTGGGCAGCGGTACGGCGGACCTCTCTCCGGAGGACGCCCGGGCGGAGCGGGAGGCCGCGGAGGAGTGGCAGCTGCTGTTCCAGCTGGGCACCGTCACCGGCGAAGGCTTTGAGCTGATGTTCGGCGACTGCGGCCGCGTGTATTTCTGCATCCGGAAGGAGGATCTGGCGGCCCGGCGGTTTGACCGGGTGTGGCTGATTCTCCAGTGCGGCTGAATTTACGAAAGACAAAGGAATGTGATGTATCATGGCAACTTACGGTTTTATCGGCACCGGCAACATGGGCGGGGCACTGGCCCGGGCCGTGTGCCGCACCGTCAGCCCGGATCAGGTGTTTCTCACCAACCGGACGGCGGAAAAGGCCCAGGCCCTGGCCGCTGAGCTGGGCTGCTCCGTGGCGCTGGACAACGGGGCGGTGGCCCGCAGCGCCGACTTCATCTTCCTGGGCGTGAAGCCCCAGATGATGGCGGACATGCTCTCGGACATCGCGCCGGTGCTGGCGGAGCGGGAGACCCGCTTCGTGCTGGTGACCATGGCGGCGGGGCTGACCATCGCCGACATTCAGACCATGGCCGGGGGCGACTGGCCCGTCATCCGCATCATGCCCAACACCCCCGCCTCCATCGGCGAGGGCATGATCCTCTACACCGTGGGCAAGGGCGTCAGCGCCCCGGAGCGGAAGGCCTTCCTGACGGACATGGCCGCCGCGGGTCGGTTCTCCGAGCTGCCGGAGCACCTGATGGACGCCGGGTCCGCCGTGTCCGGCTGCGGCCCCGCCTTCGCGGACCTGTTCTTGGAGGCGCTGGCTGACGGCGGCGTGGCCTGCGGTCTGCCCCGGGCCCAGGCCATGGAGCTGGCGGCCCAGATGCTCTCCGGTTCCGCCAGACTGGCGCTGGAGTCCGGCAAACACCCCGGCGCCCTGAAGGACGCGGTGTGCTCCCCCGGCGGCACCACCATTCAGGGGGTGCGGGTGCTGGAGCAGAACGGCTTCCGCTCCGCCGTGATGGAGGCGGTCATCGCCGCCTACGAAAAGACGCTGAAGCTGAAATAAGGATGAACAATCCCCCGGCATAGCTGCCGGGGGATTGTTTTTGCTGATCCGGTTCTCAGAACACCGACCGGTACACGGCCTTCATGCCCAGATACGTCTCGTAGCAATCCAGCTTGGAGACGGTCTCAAAGGGGGCGTGCATGCTCAGCACGGGGACGCCGGCGTCCAGCGTAGTGATGTTGCGGTTGGCCATATACATGGCCACGGTGCCGCCGCCGCCCAGATCCACCTTGCCCAGCTCGGCGATCTGCCAGATGACACCGGCCTCGTCGAAGACGCGGCGGACGTAGGCCACCGTCTCGGCGTCGGCGTCGGAGGCGCCGGACTTGCCCCGGGCTCCGGTGTACTTGCACAGGCCGATGCCGTAGTTGAGGAAGGCGGCGTTCCGCTTTTCATAGGCCTCGGCGAAGTTGGGGTCGAAGGCGGCGGTAACGTCGGCGCTGAGGCAGAAGGACTTCTCGAAGCACACCCGCAGGGGCACCTCCTGGGCGTCGCACAGGTCCTCCATGAAGGTGTCGAAGGCGGCGGACTGCATGCCCGTCACGCCGTCGGAGCCGATCTCCTCCTTGTCCGCCAGCACGCAGACGGCGGTCTTTTCCGGCGTCTCCTCCAGGTCCAGCAGCGCCCGCAGGGCGGCGTAGCCGCAGACCCGGTCATCGTGGCCATAAGAGCCGATGAGGCTGCGGTCCAGGCCGATGTCGCAGGCCTTCACCGCCGGAACGGCCTCCAGCTCGGCGGAGGTGAAGTCATCCTCCAGAATGCCGTACTTGTCGTGCAGCAGCTGCATGATGGCCAGCTTCACCCGGTCGCTGCCCTCTCCGGCCACGGGGCGGCTGCCCAGCAGCAGGTTCAGGTTCTCGGCGGGGATGGCCTCCGCCAGGGGCTTGCGGCCCTGCTCGGCCCCCAGGTGGGGCAGCAGGTCGGTGATCACCAGACGGGGGTCGCCGTCATCGCCGCCGATGTTCACCGCCACGCTGGTTCCGTCCTTCAGCGCCACCACGCCGTGAAGCTCCAGAGGGATGGTGGGCCACTGGTACTTGCGGATGCCGCCGTAGTAGTGGGTCTTGAAATAGGCCAGCTCCCCGTCCTCATACAGGGGGTTGGGCTTCAGGTCCAGCCGGGGAGAGTCGATGTGGGCGGCGGCGATCTGGGCGCCGGCGTCCAGGGGACGGCGGCCCAGGTGCGCCAGCATCACGCCCTTGCCCCGGTTGCAGACATACACCTTGTCGCCGGTTTTGAGGGCCATGCCCCGCTCATAGGGGACGTAGCCCGCCTGCTCCGCCAGCGCCACGATCTCTTTGGCGCACAGCCGCTCGGTTTTTCCGGCATCCAGGAACCGCTTGTAATCCTCGCAGTAGCCGTCGATTCCGGCGGCGTCCTCGGCGGAAATCCGGTCCCAGCCGTTTTTCCTGGCGGAAAACAGCTTTTCCTTCAGCTCTTTCAGTTCGTCAGACATTGTGTGTTCCTCCTTGCAATCCCGCGGCCCTCAGGCCGTTTCATGGTTGTTGTCCTTGTCCTCCCGGATGCTGGCGATGAGCTTCCCGAAGAACGCCCGGGCCTGCCGGCGGAACTCCTCCGCCGTCTCCGCCCGGTTTTCCAGCTCACAGTCGCAGTGCTCCCGGAAATACTGGTCGGACTTCTGGGCGCCGATGCGCATCCGGGCGTACCGCTCGTCGATGCTGTCCCGGGCCATGATCCGCCGGACCCGCAGCTCCTGGGGCGAGGTGACGGCCACGGTGCGGTCGCACAGCTGGCCCAGCCCAGACTCCACCAGACTGATGGCGTCGATGGCCCACAGGCGGCAGGGCGCCGCCGCCATCCGCCGCTCCAGCTCCGGCTTCACAAACCGGAAGGCGATGTCATTGAGACGGCTCAGCCGCTCCTTGCTGCTGAACACCATCTCTCCCAGCTTCTTCCGGTCCAGCTCCCCCTCCCGGGTGAACACGCCGCCGAACTCCGCGCGGATGGCCTCCTGCAGCTCCCGGTCCTCCCGCAGCATCTGGTGGTACACGGCGTCGCAGTCCAGCACCCGGCCGCCCAGGTCCTCAATGGCCTGCAGGGCGCTGGTTTTGCCGGCGCCGGTGCCGCCGGTGATGCCGATGACCACGCTGGCGGCGCCGGCGTCCACCACATGGAAGCCCGCCGCTTTTTTCAGCCGGTTGTTGATGGCCAGGCCCAATCCCCGGTTATCGGGGCACTGGGCGAAAATCTCCGTCACGCCGCTGTTGTCGAAAGACCGCAGGGCGTCAAACACCCGCTGGGCCTGGGTCAGCTTGTCGCCGCTGCTGCCCAGGGTGTGGACCTCGTGGCCGTCGAACAGGCCGGCGTACTCGTCAAAGCAGATGACGCCGCTGCCGGGGCCCAGCCGCCGCAGAATCTCCCGGGCCGACAGCTCCGGCGCGCCGGTGATGACGGTCACCGGGGCCTTGGGGGCGTAGTGGCGGTACTTCATGCCGGGAGCCCGGGGTTTTTCCCCGTCCTGCAGCGGCTCGGACACCGCCTTGTCCACCTCCACCCGGCCCAGCACGTTCTCCAGCTCCTCCAGAGGCAGTCCGCCGGGACGCAGCAGCCGGGGCGGCTGACAGGTCATGTCCAGAATGGTGGATTCCACCCCCACGGTGCAGGGGCCGCCGTCCACCACGCCGTCGATTTTTCCGTTCATGTCCTCCAGCACGTCGGCGGCGGAGGTGCAGCTGGGCCGGCCGGAGGCATTGGCGCTGGGGGCCGCCACCGGCACCCCCGCCTCCCGGATCACCGCCAGCGTCACGGTATGGTCCGGGCAGCGGACGCCCACCGTGTCCAGCCCGGCGGTGGTCTCGTCGGGGATCACGGGGCTGCGCTTCAGGATCATGGTCAGGGGGCCGGGCCAGAACCGCCGGGCCAGCTCATAGGCAATGGGCGGCACGTCCACGCAGTACCGGGCCAGCCACTGCTGCCCCGGCACGTGGATGATGAGGGGATTGTCCTGGGGCCGGCCCTTGGCGGCGAAAATCTTTTTCACCGCCTCGCCGTCCAGGGCGTTGGCCCCCAGGCCGTACACCGTCTCCGTGGGAATGGCCAGCAGGCCCCCCTCCCGGAGAATGGCCGCCGCCGCGCCGATCTGGTCCTCCACTTCCTTCTGGGGACGCTTGGTGTCCCGCAGGTCAAAAATTCTTGTTTCCATCTTGCTTCGCCTCGTTCATGCCCCGGCAGGCCCTTTGCCTGCCTTTGGTTTCTGTTTCCGCCGGATAGTCCGGCGGATATTCACGGCTTCCGCTCCCCCACCGCCGCCAGCCGGGCGGCGGTGTCCGCCGCCGTCAGGGCGTCGATCAGCTCGTCCAGGTCGCCGTCCATGATCTGATCCAGCTTGTGCAGGGTCAGACCGATGCGGTGGTCGGTCACGCGGCTCTGGGGATAATTATAGGTGCGGATGCGCTCGGAACGGTCGCCGGAGCCCACCTGGGAGCGGCGTTCGCCGGCCCGCTCCTTTTCCAGCTCGGCCTGCTTGGCCTCGTAGAGCTTGGAGCGCAGGATCTGCATGGCCCGGTCCTTGTTTTTATACTGGCTCCGCTCGTCCTGACATTCCACGACCGTACCTGTCGGTATATGTGTGATACGTATGGCGCTCTCGGTCTTGTTTA
>NZ_JAXEBZ010000053.1:0-54880 GCF_034093755.1 Dysosmobacter sp.
AAAAAGCTGCCGCTATGCGGCGCAAACGCTTGCTGCGCAAGCTTTTTGCAGGCATTCGATCTGATTCGAGGCGGGCTCTGCCCCCTCGAGCTCCCCCTGCTTTTTGAAATCAGTTCCTGTAACGCAGCTTTTTCGACAAACAGAAGGCCGCCGGCGTAAGCCGGCGGCCGTGGACTATGATTTACTGAATTAACTTTGAGGGCCGGAGCGGGTCACCGGTCCAGCCAGTTGTGGTCGAAGCCGTAGGGCAGCAGCTCCTTCAGGGGGAAGGCTTTGGCGTCTCCCGCCCCGTTGAGGCAGACAACCTCCATCTCCGGGGAGAACTCCTGCATCACCTGGCGGCAGATGCCGCAGGGCACACAGTAGTCCTCGCTGCGTCCGGCGATGACGATGCGGCGGAAACGGGTGTGCCCCTCCGCCACGGCGTGGAAGATGGCGTTCCGCTCGGCGCAGATGCCGGCGGGGTACACCGCGTTTTCCACGTTGCAGCCGGTGTACACCGCGCCGTCGTCACACTCCAGCGCGGCCCCGACAGGGAAGTGGGAGTAGGGGCAGTAGGCCCGGTCCAGCATGGACACGGCCAGGGCTTTCAGTTTCTCCAGAGTCATGATGGCGCTCCTTTCCGGTCAGCCCGCCTTGGGCTGCCACGTGACGCCCCGGTCGGGACGGACCGACAGGTCGATGATGTCCCGGGCATCATAGAATTTCATGTACCGCTCCAGCGACTTGCCGCTGCGGAGGGTGGTGCCGTCGGGATGGAGCCGGTCGCAGATGACGGCGGAGATGTCGTCCTTGCACCTGGACCAGGAGTCAATGCCCACGGAGCAGAAGATGCGGAAGCCCTGCTGCTGCATCCAGGTGAAGGCGGGGCCGGTCTGGCGGACGTCATCGCCGTCCAGACGGCCGCCGAAGGGGTAGAACAGCACGGTGGTGTCCCCCACCAGGCTGCCCACCTCGTCAAACCACTTCCGCATGTCTGCCTGCACCACCTCCGTGGTGCGGCTGTTGAGGCTGATGTGGCCCCAGGTGTGGCTGCCGAAGGTCCAGCCGGTGCGCTTCAGCTCCGCCACAATGGGCTTTACCGCCTCAATCTCCCGCTGGCGGTTTTCCTCCCGCTCCGGCGTCCAGTTCTCCCGGTCCGTCTGGGTGCGGTAGCCCAGAATTCCCTCGTAGCCCGTCAGGCTCAGGCAGCCCTTGGCACCGAAGGGGGAGAAGTCCGGGTGCTCCTCCACAAACTTGTCCAGAATGGTGACGGCGTCCAGGTCCCGGCTCACCACCTCGTTTCCGGCGGGGTCCAGACCGTAGGACCAGATCTTTCCGTCCTCTCCCAGAATCAGCTTGTAGGTGAAGCCGTTGCTCAGCATGTACTCGTAGTAGTTCACATCGTCATAGGACAGGATCAGGGGCTTTTTGCCCTCCGGCAGGTACAGGGTGTTTTTCACCATGCGGACCTGGCCGGCCTCGTCAGTCTGCTCGCTCCAGCAGTCGGCAATGTCCACCAGCACGTAGCCCTTGTCATAGACGCTCTGAAGAATCTTCAGGTACTCCCCGGCGGTGACCATCCAGTCGTCGATGCCGTCGGATTTGTAGTCCCCGTCGAAGGCCAGCTCCGGGTAGGCCACCACCGGGTGGAAGAACAGGTGCTCCACCACGCCGTCATAGGCGGCGTAGGTCACCCCGTCCCGGACGCCGCCCTCCGGCAGGACGGTGGGGTCCAGAATGTCATATGGCTCCGGCTCGGGAATGGGCTCCGGTTCCGGCTCCGGCTGCTGCTCCGGGGCAGAGACGGCGGCGGAGGAGATGGGGGAGGAGCCGGCGGGGGCGGAGGTGCTCCCAGCGGCGGGAGCGGAGGCGCCGCATCCCGGCAGGGCGGAGAGCATCAGCACTGCCAGGAGCGCTGCGGTCAGGTGCTTCATGAGATAGGTCCTTTCTGTCTGATGTTGTCGGTTTTTATTATTATAGTGGCCCCGCGGCAAAAAAGAACAACAAAACAGTGACAAAGCGGGAAAAAATTTGAAAATCCGGAGAGACTGTAAAGATTCTGTGAAGGAATCCGGAAGGCGGTTGACTTTCCTGCGGTACTTCGGTAGTATCATAGCAGAAACAAGTCTTGGTTCCAACGCAAACCTTTCCCTCTCCTTTCTCTGACTCATACATGGAAAACGGGCGGCTGGTACAGCCGCCCGTTTTCCGTGTGCGGGAAAGAATCTCCCGCAGCTCCGCCGCCCCGGCGGCGGATTTTTTCGCGCCGGTTACAGAAAAACTGCATCTCCCGGGTTCCGGACAAGTCCGCGCCCCTGACAGGACGGGAGATTTTTCGGAGGTATCCGCTGTTTTTCCGGGTTTTCCACGTTTTTCACCAAGTTTTCCACAAAAGCGTTGACATAAGTAAATTCTGCGTAAAGCGGATGTTCAGTCTCCGGCGGCGGGATTTGTAACCGGCCGGGACCGGCCGCCGTCCCACAGATACCGGACGATCAACCAGCCGATCACCAGCCATCCGCCGCACACCCAGTACACCAGATTCGTCTCCGCCGAGCCGATGCCGGGGGAGGGAACGTCCGGGTCCGCCGCCAGATAGTCCCTGCGGTCCAGCTCCGTGCCGTCGGCGCCGTAGAGATGGAGACTGGGGAAGTAGTTCCGGTCCGTCTCATACACGTGGAAGAAGGCGGGGCCGTCCACCGTGCCCTCCACCATCAGGGTGTCCGGCTGGTCGGGATTGGCCTGCACCCGGTAAGACGCCACCTCCGGCGGGCAATCGGCGGCGTAGACGATGCGGATGCCCTCCTGATTTTTCAGCGTCTCCGTCCCCATCACCGGCCCGGCGGCGTAGCTGGCCCGAATAGGCTGCCAGCCGCCGAAAATGCCCCGGCGGAACTGGACGGACCCCAGCAGGCGGGGAATCTCCCTGTCGGTGAACACCAGCACCCGGGTGGAGCCGATGGTCCGGTCATGCACCACCGCCGGGTGCAGCACCGCCTGGAGGGAGACGACGGTCTCGTCGGCGGAGCAGTAGCGCCGGATGGCCTCCGTCTGCTGTTCCGGTGTGGCCAGGGAGACAAAGTCCCCCCGGTACAGGCAACAGGCGCTCAGCAGGAACGCGGCGGCAGTGATGACGGCAGCAATGCGGCAAGCGGGGAGCTTCATGGGCAGTCCTCCTGTGGGGAATTGTTCTTTGCTTTATTCTACAACAGAAGGCGGAAAAACCCACGAAAATTCACAGAATGTCATACATCCCCGCCAGGGTCAGCCAGGTCTGGGAGGAGGGACGCATCAGATTCCAGAACCCGGCCCCGTGGAGGCCGTACTCCGCGATGAGGGCCAGCCGGGCCTGGACACTGCGGGCGTCCTCAAACCAGACCTCGTGGACGGTGCCGTCCCGGTCCGTGTAGTGGAAGAAGGGGGCCTGGGCCGTCTCGTCAAACTGGATGGCCACGTTGTACTGCAGAGCCAATCGGACCGCTTCCTCGTTGGAGATGGACCGGGCCTTCGTGGTGCCCTGGACAAAGGGCAGAGGCCAGTCATAGCCGTAGTTGGACATGCCCAGCAGAATCTTCTCCGTGGGCATCTCCGTCACCGCGTAGTCCAGCACCGCCCGGATCCCGGGCACCGGCGACACCGCCATGGGCGGGCCGTAGGTGTAGCCCCACTCATAGGTCATCAGCAGCACCGCGTCCACCGCGGCGGCAATGGCGGCATAGTCATGGCCTTCGTACAGCCGCCCCGGCTGGTCCGCCCGGGTCTTGGGGGCCAGCGCCGCCCACAAAAAGGCTCCCTGGGGCCGCAGCAGCCGCCCCAGCCGGGTGAGAAACGCGGCGTAGGCCGATGCCAGCTCCGCCGGCAGGTACTCAAAGTCCACGTCCAGCCCCACATAGCCCTTGCGGCGCATGACGGCCAGAATCTCCCGCACCAGACCGTCCTGCACCGCCTCGTCCGTCAGCACCATGGCCGCCCGCTCCGCGTCGAACTGGTCATTCTCCGTGTAGGTGGACAGGTGCATCACCGGCCGGACGCCGTGGCTCCGGGCGGCGGACAGCAGGACGTCATCCGACAGGGGCAGCAGCCCGCCATCGGCGTTGATGCCGTAGGTGAAGGGCGTCAGGGCGCTCTGGAAGGGCAGCACGGCGCTGAGCAGCGCCGGGTCGATGAAGGGGTAGGCGTAGCCGTTGAACACGCCGCCGCCCAGGGTCTCGCCGTAATAGGAGATCACCAGCACCTGCCCCGGCGCAATGGCTGTCCCGCCGCCCAGAAACCAGTTGTTCCGCCACAGCCGGCGGACGGTGACGCCGTAATCCCGGGCAATGGAATACAGCGTCTCCCCGGCGGCCACGGCGTGGACCTGCCGGGGAAAACGCACCACCAGGGTCTGCCCCACGGCGATGGCGCCGTCCGGCGGCACTGCGTTGTCCGACGCCAGACGCACCGGGTCCACGCCGTATCGGGCCGCAATGTTGGAAAGGGTCTCCCCCCGCTGCACTACATGGATGGTCATGGTATGTCCCCCTTTTCTTCCGGACGGCGCCGCGGAGGCGGCAGCCTGTCCCCTTGTACAGGGAACACTTATGATGGAAATCCGTCATTCAGAACCGGAAAAATCCGCGTTTTTCCGGTAAAAAGGGAGAATTCTGCAAGTTTTCAATCTGAGTGGCAGATTGCACAAATCTCCGGTGGAAATTTTGTGCCTTTTGCCTTTTTCGCGCCGCTGTTTTTACACGTTAAACTGTTGACAACTTTTCCGGGATTCTTTACAATATTTTAACAGGGTTACGGTCGGGCATGGGACGCGGGGTCTCCCGCGCGCCTTTTCTTTTTGCCCGGATGATATGTGTTCCGCCGCGGCGGAGAAGGAGGGAGACCGGTTTGTTCCTGCTGTTTTTTCTGATCTGGCTGACGCTGTCCGGGGAAGTGACGGCGGGGAACTGCCTGCTGGGCGCCGCGGTCTCCCTGGCGCTGTACGCCTTCTGCGTCCGGCAGCTGGGCTACGCCCCCCGGTATGACCTGCTGGGCGCGAAGAAGCTGCGGAAGGTGCTGTCCTACATGGGCTATCTGGTAGTGGAGATCCTGAAGGCCAGCTTCGGGGTGATGAAGCTGATCTACACCCGGGACCACCGGATGGAGCCGCTGCTGGTGCGGTTCGACACGGGGCTGCAGAGTCCCGCCGCCCGGGCGGTGCTGGGCAATTCCATCACCCTCACCGCCGGCACCATCACCGTGGAGGACCAGGACGGACACCTGTGCGTCCACACCCTGGACCGGCCGCTGGCGGAGGGCATTGAAAACAGCGAGTTCCAGCGGCTGCTGCTGGAGCTGGAGCGGACAGACGACTGAACATCACGGAGAGAGGGGACCGGCCATGCTGGAGCAGGCGAAAAATTTCATCCTGATCGCCGGCGCGGCGGCGCTGGCCCTAATGGGCTTCGCGGCGCTGATCCGCGCCGTGCTGGGTCCCCGGTTTACGGACCGTATCATTGCCATCAACATGGTGAACACCATGGTGGTGGCAATCATCACGCTGCTGTCCGTGTACCTGCGGGAGGATTTTCTGGTGGACGTGGCGCTGGTGTACGCCCTGCTGAGCTTTCTGATGGTGGCGGTGCTGGCCCAGATGGTAACCATCCGCAGCAAGCGCCGGAAGCGGAACCAAAAGGAGAGGGGGAGTTCCCATGGTACATAATCTTGCCACCGTTGTGGGGCTGGCGGTGTTTCTGTTCGGCCTGTTCGTGTTTTTCACGGCGGTGCTGGGGCTGTTCCGGTTTGACTACGTGCTCAACCGGATGCACGCCGCCGCCGTGGGGGACACCCTGGGGGTGTTCTGCATCCTTATCGGCCTGATTCTGCTCCACGGCTGGTCCCTGTCCGCCGCCAAGGCGGTGCTGCTGCTGGCCTTTCTGTGGCTGACCAGCCCGGTGGCGGGCCATCTCATTGCGGAGATGGAGGTCTGGACCATTCCGGACATCCATGCCGAGTGCAGGGAGGAACAGCGATGATCGTTCTGGAAGTGATTCTGCTGGCGGGGCTGATTGTCACCGCCGTGTCGGCGGCGCTGTGCCGCCGGCTGCTGAACACGGTGATCGTCTACATGGCCTTTTCCCTGATCATGGCGGTGCTGTGGAGCCTGCTGCAGAGCCCGGACCTGGCCATTACGGAGGCCGCTGTGGGCGCGGGTATCAGCGGCATTCTGTTTTTCCTGACACTGAAGAAGATTCACGAAATCAAGGGGACGCGGGATGAGTAACGGTAACAGAGACTGGTGGGAGCAGTTTGTCTCCTGGGTCAACGGCGAGCGGGAGCCGAAGGACCGGACGCTGTTCGTCATGGAGCGGCGGGACGTGATGCGCCCCCGGCCCTCCGACCGGGAACACGCCCGGCGGGACGCCCACCGCCTGCGCCGCTTTCTGCGGGCGTATCCCACGGCGGCATCCGCCCTGTGCGCGGTGCTGCTGGTGCTGCTGCTGACGGTGGTGGCGGGCATTCCGGACTTCGGCGCGGCGGCCAGCCCCGTCAACAACGAAGTGGCGGAGTATTATCTGGAGCACTCCCTGGAGGATACCGGCTCGGAGAACGTGGTGACGGGCATTATCCTCAGTTACCGGGGCTTTGACACCCTGGGTGAGAGCTGCGTGCTGTTTCTGGCGGTGTCCTGCGTGACGCTGCTGCTGCGCCGCGGAGACGAGGAGGAAGAGGACGACGCCGGCGATCTGCGCCGCCGCCGTCAGGAGGAGGAGCTGCGCCGCAGCCAGCCGGACGTGATCCTGCGGGAGGCGGGCAAACTGCTGATTCCCTGCATTTTCCTGTTCGCCTTTTACGTGCTGGTCCACGGGGAGGAATCCCCCGGCGGCGGCTTTTCCGGCGGCACCGTGCTGGGCTGCGGACTGATTCTCTGCTCCGTGGCCTACGGGCCGGAGTTTGTCCGGCGGTTTTTCAACAGCCGGATTTTCAGCGCCGTGCGGACCTTTGGACTGGTGCTGTACCTGTGCCTGTACGGGTTCTATATCTTCATGGGCGCCAACGGCCTTACCTACAGCGTGTCCTTCGTCATGGCCATCGACCTGGCGGTGGGCCTGGTGGTGGCCTGTACCGTCTACGGTTTTTTTGCCCTGTTCTCCAGAGGGGAGATCTGAGCGGCGGACATCCGCCGTTTCCATTCACAGAGAGGAGGCCGCCGGTGTGCTGGACCTGATTGTCACCTATCGCTTCGCCTTTACCGCCGTCATCCTGTTCACCATCGGCTTTGCCAACGTGATGGTGCAGAAGAACCTGGTGAAAAAGGTGGTTGGCTTCAATATTATGGATTCCGCCGTGTTTCTGCTGCTGGCGTCCCTGGGCTATGTGGAGGGCGGCGTGGCCCCCATCGTGGGCGATGTGGGTCACCATCCCCTGTACATCAACCCGCTGCCCAGCGGCCTGGTGCTCACCGGCATTGTGGTGAGTGTCAGCGTCACCGCCTTTTCCCTGGCACTGATCCAGCGGATCTACCGGCGCTACGGCACCGTGGAGCTGGATGAGCTGCTGGAGCGGGTGAAAAAGGAGGCGGACTGATGCGGCCCTTTGCGGAGAATTTCCCCTTTTTCTGTATTTTCCTGGCGCTGGGGGCGGGCATTGTCTCCGCCGTGCTGCCCGGCGGCCGGGCCGCCCGGCGGCTGACCTTAACGGTCTGCGCCGCGGATTTCCTGCTGTCCGCCGGCGTGCTGAGCTATACCTACGGCGGGCAGATCAGCTTTGTCTATACCATGGGCCGGTTCCAGGCCCCCTACGGCAACGCCATTCAGGGAGGCCCCTGGCAGGCGCTGCTGGCCATGACCTTCTCCAGCGTCATGGGCCTGTCCCTGCTGGGGGGCAGCCGGGACCTGTTCCGGGACGTGCGCCCGGACCGCCAGCCCCTGTATTTCACCATGGTGGACCTGACGCTGGCGTCGCTGCTGGTGCTGACCTACACCGCCGACGTGTTCACCGGCTATGTGTTCATTGAGATCAGCACCCTGGCGGCCTGCGCCCTGGTGATGGCCAAGGACACCGGCACCAACCTGGTGGCCGCCCTGCGGTATCTCTTCATGAGCCTGCTGGGCTCCAGTCTGTTTCTGCTGGGGCTGACGCTGCTCAACAGCATCACCGGCTACCTGCTGATGGAGCCGCTGGCGCCGGCGGTGGAGCGGCTGTGGGCGGCGGACGCCTACCACATGCCCCTGCGGGCGGCCATGGCGCTGATTGTGGTAGGCCTGGGCGTGAAAAGCGCCATGTACCCCTTCCACCTGTGGCTGCCGGACGCCCACGGCGGCGCCACCACGGCGTCCTCCGCCATTTTGTCCGGCCTGGTGCTCAAGGGCTACATCGCCCTGGAGATTCTGCTGCTGGTGCGGGTGTTCTCCCTGGAACTGGTGCGGCAGCTGGGAGTCGCGGACGTGCTGCTGGTGCTGGGCCTGCTGGGCATGGTGATGGGCTCCGTCTCCGCCATGCGGGAGCACCACATCAAGCGGATGCTGGCCTTTTCCTCCGTGGCCCAGATCGGCTACGTGTTCATGGGCCTGGGCCTGGGCACTGAGGCGGGCCTGCTGGCCTCCTGCTTCCACGTGCTGGTCCACGCCTGCTGCAAGCCGCTGCTGTTCTGCTGCGCCGGACGGCTCAGCACCGTCAGCGCCCACCACCACAGCCTCCGCTCCCTGCGGGGCAGCGCCTACCGGGACGTTACGGCGGGGGTGGGCTTCACGGTGGGAGCGCTGTCCATGATCGGCATCCCCCTGTTCGGCGGCTTCGTCTCCAAGCTGTATTTCGCCAGCGCCTCCCTCTACACCGGGCGGATGGCGCTGGTGCTGGCGGGCATCGCCCTGTCCACGGTGCTCAATTCCCTGTACTATGTGCCGGCGGTGCTGTCCATCTGGGGCGTTGCCCCGGAGGAGCTGAAAGAGGAAGTCCGGCGGGACACCCGCCCGGAGGACGGGGCCTTCGATCGCTGCTTCACCCTGGCGGCGGTGGTGCTGATGGTGTTCCTGGTGGCCCTGGGCACCCTGTACGGCCCTATCACCGACGTGCTGCGGGTAGGCCTGGCGCTGCTGAAATAAGACGTTGAGGTGTTTCCATGCTGCTTGTCCCTGTGTTGCTGCCCCTGATCGGGGGCTTGCTGGTTCGCCGGCAGACAAGTGAATCCCTCCGCTGCCGCACGGTGCTGGTGACGGTGTTCGGCACGGCACTGTGGGTGGTGCTGCTCTGCTTTCTGCCGGAGCAGACCATGGACCTGATGACCATTCAGGGGTCGCTGCGCATCGCCCTGCGGAACGACGGCCTGGCCCGGTTTTTCATGGTGCTGGTGGCGGTGGTGTGGGCGCCGGTGGCGGTGTTTTCCTTCCCCTATCTGAAGCATGCCGGCGGCGAGCAGCGGTTTCTGGGCGTGTATACCATGACCATGGGCGCCATGATGGGACTGGCCATGGCCCGGAACTTCATCACGCTGTACATGTTCTTTGAGATCATGTCCCTGATCACCATGCCCCTGGTGCTGCACAACGGCACCACCGCCTCCCGGCGGGCCGGATTCCAGTACCTGGGCTACTCCGTGTTCGGCGCCGGCATGGCCCTGGCGGGCTACTTTGTGCTGGCTTACTATCAGGCGCTGCCCACCTTCATGCACGGCGGCACCCTGGATCTGTCCCTGGCCCACTCCCACCGGCAGCTGCTGCTGGGGGTGTGGCTGCTGATGGTGGTGGGCTTCGGCGCCAAGGCGGGCATGATGCCCATGCAGGCGTGGCTGCCCGCCGCCCATCCGGTGGCTCCGGCCCCCGCTTCGGCGGTGCTGTCCGGCGTCATCACCAAGGCGGGAATTCTCTCCATCATCCGGGTGACCTATTACATGTACGGCCCAGATTTCCTGGCCGGCTCCTGGGCCCAGAAGGCGCTGCTGGCGCTGTCTCTGGCCACGGTGTTCACCGGGTCCATGCTGGCGCTGCGGGAGCAGCTGTTCAAAAAGCGGTTGGCCTACTCCACCGTCAGCCAGGTGTCCTACGTGGTGTTCGGACTGATGCTGCTGACCCCGGCGGGGGTGGAGGGCGCGCTGCTGCAGGTGGTGTTCCACGCCCTGGCCAAGGACGCCCTGTTCCTGGCCGCCGGCGCCATCATCATGACCACCAATTTCAGCCGGGTGGACCAGCTGAAGGGCATGGGCCAGCGGATGCCCGCCACCATGTGGTGCTTTGCCCTGGCGTCGCTGTCCATCATCGGCATTCCCCCCATGGGCGGCTTTGTCAGCAAGTGGGCGCTGTCCACCGCCGCCCTGGAGAGCGCCGTCCCCTGGGCGGGGGCCGCCGGCGTGGCGGTGCTGATCGTCTCGGCGCTGCTGACGGCAGGCTACCTGCTGCCCATCGTGGCCGACGGTTTCTTCCCCGGCCAGGACGTGCTGGTGGAGCACCGGGAAGTGGGCTGGGAGATGATTGTCCCCATGGCGTTCTTTGCCGGCCTGGCGCTGCTGCTGGGCCTGTTCCCCGGACCGGTCCGGGCCGCGGCGGAGGCCATTACCGCCGCCATCTTCCACGGAATCTGATTGAGAGGAGGTGCCGACGTGCATCAGCTTCTGCTGCTTCCCGTGCTGTTCCCCATTCTGTGCGGCATGGCCCTGCTGATCCTGCGCCCGGAGGGCCGCCGGGTGCGGAATGTGTTTCTGATGACGGCGGTGTGCCTCACCTCCGTGCTGTGCGCCGTGTGCATCCTGGTGACGTACCGCCTGGGCGGCGACGCCACCACCTGCGTGATGGTGCATTTTTCCAGGTGGCTGTCCCTGTCCCTGAAGATTGACGGCGTCTCCATGGTCTACGACGCCATTGTGGCCGTTCTGTGGCCGTTGATCACCCTGTACGCCATGGAGTACATGTCCCACGAGGGCCATGAGAGCCGCTTTTTCGGCTTCTGGCTCATCTCCTTCGGCGTGGTCAACGGCATCGCCTTTTCCCAGGACTTCCTGAGCATGTATTTCTTCTATGAGCTGCTGACCCTAGTGACGCTGCCGCTGGTGATGCACGAGATGGACGACAAGGCCCAGTACGCCGGCCGGGAGTACCTGATCTACTCCCTGTCGGGGGCGGCCTGCGCCTTCATCGGCATCGTGTTTCTCATGAACGAGTGCGGCACCGTGGACTTCACCCACGGCGGGCTGCTGAATCCCGCTGCCGTGGCGGGCCGGGAGCACACCCTGCAGGTGGCGTTTCTGTGCGCCTTTTTCGGCTTCGGCGTGAAGGCGGCCATTGTGCCCTTCCACCGCTGGCTGCCGGACGCCTCTGTGGCCCCCACGCCGGTGTCCGCCCTGCTCCACGCGGTGGCGGTGGTGAAGGCGGGCGCCTTCGCCGTGCTGCGGCTGATCTATTTCGGCTTCGGCGCCGACTTCCTCCGGGGCACCTCCGCCCAGACCATCGCCATGGCGGCCGCCATTGTCACCATTGTCTACGGCTCCGCCCGGGCTTTGCGGACGCCCCATCTCAAGCGCCGCCTGGCCTTTTCCACCGTCAGCAACCTGTCCTACATCCTGTTTTCCCTGACGCTGATGACCCCCGCCGGGCTGACAGGCGCCCTGACCCACATGCTGTATCACGCCTTCGTCAAAATCGCCCTGTTCGCCTGCGCCGGTGCCATCATTCAGCGCAGCGGGCGGCAGTACGTCTATCAGCTGGAGGGCATGGGCCGGCGGCTGCCGCTGGTGTTCTTTGTGTTCTCCGTGGCCTCCGCCGCCCTCATCGGTGTGCCGCCCCTGGGGTGCTTTGCCAGCAAGTGGATGATCGCCGAGGCTGCCGTGGAGCTGGGCCGGCCCCTGGCCTTTGGGGGCATCGCGGCGCTGATTCTCTCCACGCTGCTGACCACGCTGTATCTGATGACGGTGATCGTCCGGGCCTACTTCCCGGTGGGCCAGATCGACACCGACGCGCTGGAGGCCGTCCATGAGCCGGGCCGGGCCATGCAGGTTTCGCTGCTGGCCCTCACCGTGCTGGGCGTGGCGTCGGCGCTGTGGTCCGATCCCATCATCCGCTTTTTGCAGATGGTGGCGGCGGGACAGCTGTAAGGGAGGTGCCCATGGGTTCGTTTCTGCTGATGTTTCTGGTGCTGGCCCCCATGCTGGGCAGCTTTCTGGTGTACCCACTCCGGGACTATGACCGGACGTGGCGGAACCACTATGTCCGTATCCTGCCGGCGGCGGAGCTGCTGGCGGCGCTGGCGCTGCTGGTGTTCCCCGGGGAGATCGCCCTGCCCGGCGTCTGCGGGCTGGGACTGTCCTTTGCCTCCGGCAGCCTCCGGACGGTGCTGGCGGTGCTGGCCGCCTTTTTGTGGCTGGAGACCTCCCTGCCCTGCGAGGTGTATTTTGCCGACGCGGAGCGGGTGAACCGGTTTTACTTCTTCTATCTGATGACGCTGGGCGCCCTGATGGGGGTGTTCCTGGCGAGGGACCTGCTGACGCTGTTTGTGTTCTTCGAGGTCATGAGCTTCACCTCCTACGTATGGGTGGCGTGGCCGGAGACGCCCGGCGCCCTCCGGGCCAGCCAGACGTATCTGGCCATCGCGGTGGTAGGCGGCATGGCGCTGCTGGTGGGGCTGCTGATGCTCTGGCAGCTGCTGGGGACGCTGGACTTTGCTGCCATGACGGCAGCGTCCGCCGCCCTGCCGGCGGAGCGGCGGCCGTATCTGCTGGCGGCGGGGGCCTTCTGCCTGGCCGGCTTCGGCGCCAAGGCGGGCATGTTCCCCCTCCACATCTGGCTGCCCAAGGCCCATCCGGTGGCGCCGGCCCCGGCGTCGGCGCTGCTGAGCGGCATCCTGACGAAAAGCGGCGTGTTCGGCGTGCTGGTGGTGAGCCGCTGCCTGCTGTGGGAGCAGCCGGCGTGGCATGGGCTGATTCTGACCCTGGGCACCGTCACCATGGTGCTGGGGGCGGTGCTGGCGGTGTTCTCCATCGACCTGAAGCGGACGCTGGCCTGTTCCTCCATGTCCCAGATCGGGTTCATCCTGGTGGGCGTGGCCATGCAGGGCTATCTGGGGGAGCACAACGCCCTGGCGGCCTGGGGCACCGTGCTGCACATGGTGAACCACGCCCTCATCAAGCTGCTGCTGTTTGTGGCGGCGGGCATCATCTATCTGGGCAACCACCACTCCCTGGATCTGAACGAGATCCGGGGCTGGGGCCGCAACAAGCCCTGGCTGAAGCTGATTTTCTTCCTGGGAGCTGCCTCCATCGCCGGCATCCCCGGCTTCTCCGGCTATGTCAGCAAAACGCTGCTCCACGAGGGCATTGTGGAGTACATCCACCATCTGGAGGAGCTGGGCCGGGCCGCGGGGGCCTTCCGGGCGGTGGAGTGGCTGTTCCTCCTCTCCGGCGGCCTGACGGCGGCCTACATGACCAAGCTGTTTGTCTGCATCTTCGTGGAGTCCCGTCCGGCGGAGCACACCCTGGGCGTGCAGGAGTACGTGTCCCGGCCCACGTTCTGGGGCCTCAGCGCCGCGGCGGTGCTGATGGGCCTGCTGGGGCTGGCGCCCAACGGGGCCATGGAGCCGCTGGCCGTCTTCGCCGGAACCTTCCTTCGGGCGGGGGAGGGCCACGCCGTCCACTATTTCGTGTGGGCCAACCTGAAGGGCGCGTGCATCTCGCTGTCCGTGGGCGCGGCGGTGTATCTGCTGTTCATCCGCACCGTGCTGCGGCGGGGCAGGGGAGAGCAGGCGGTGTATGTGAACCTGTGGCCCAGGTGGCTGGACCTGGAGGACCTGGTGTACCGGCCCGCCCTGCGGGCGCTGTCCTTCCTGGGGGCGGTGTGCGCCCGGACGGCGGCGTCGGTGGGAGACTGGCTGGTGCTGCTGGGGGAGAAGCTGCTGTTCACCCGGGCGCCGGGCATCTTCGTGCCCGGAAAGACGGAGAATTTCGGCACCTACACCAAAGAGCCCCGGCGCAGCATCGTGCTGGACACCTTCTCCTTCGACCTGCTGCTGGCCTGCGTGGGCCTGCTGGCGGCGCTGATCTATATCCTGTTTAAATGAAAAAGGACTCCCGGATGAAAATCCGGGAGTCCTTTTTTACGGTTTTTATTTCTGCTTTTCCAGAATGACGCTGCCGGCGGTTTTCTCCGCCACGCCGGCCTTCAGGAAGGCGGCCACCTCGGCCACGGGCAGAGACTTCTGCTCACCGGTGGCCATGTCCTTGCAGGCGGCGGTGTTGGACTGAATCTCGTCGTCGCCCAGGAAGATGACGTAGGGGACGCCCAGCTTGTCGGCATAGGACATCTTCTGCTTGAACTTCTTCTGCTCGGTGTACAGCTGGGTGCGGATGCCCTCGTTCCGCAGGGCGGTGGCCAGGGACACGGCGGGAGCCATGTTCTCACTCATGGGCAGAATCAGCACGTCGGCGGCGGAGGTGGGCAGGCTGTCGTTCAGCAGGCCCTGCTCGCCCAGCACGTAGAACAGACGGGTCACGCCGATGGAGATGCCCACGCCGGGCAGCTGCTTGTCGGTGTAGTACTCCGCCAGGTTGTCGTACCGGCCGCCGGAGCAGACGGAGCCGATCTCCGGATAGTCCAGCAGCGTGGTCTCGTAGACGGTGCCGGTGTAGTAGTCCAGGCCCCGGGCGATGGTCAGGTCCACGGCGAAGTTCTCGGCGGGGACGCCGAAAGCGGACAGGTACTTCACCACGGACTCCAGCTCCGTGAGGCCCTCGTCAAACTTGGGATCGCGGCCGCGGTAGCCCTCCAGCGCCTGCAGGACCTCCTCACTGGTGCCCTGGATGGCGATGAACTTCAGAATCTCGTCGGCGTCGGCGGCGGAGATGCCGTAGTCATCCACCAGAATGGCCTTCACCATCTCGGCGCCCACCTTGTCCAGTTTGTCCACGGTGCGCATGATATCGCCGGACTTCTCCGTCAGGCCCAGCATGGCGTAGAAGCCGTTGAGAATCTTCCGGTTGTTCACCCGGATCTGGAACCGCTTCAGACCGAAGTCCGTGAAGGTGCGGTAGATGATGCTGGGAATCTCGGCGTCGTTGATGATGTCCAGCTTGCCGTCGCCGATGATGTCGATATCCGCCTGATAGAACTCCCGGAAGCGGCCCCGCTGGGCCCGCTCACCCCGGTAGACCTTGCCGATCTGGAACCGGCGGAAGGGGAAGCTCAGCTCATTATAGTGCAGGGCCACGTACTTGGCCAGCGGCACCGTCAGGTCAAACCGCAGGGCCAGGTCGGAATCGCCTTTCTGGAAGCGGTAGATCTGCTTTTCCGTCTCGCCGCCGCCCTTGGCCAGCAGGACCTCGGCAGCCTCGATGATGGGGGTGTCCAGGGGGGTAAATCCGTACAGAGAGTAGTTTTTCCGCAGGCTCTCCATCATGCGCTCCATCTGGATCTGGGGACCGGGCAGCAGCTCCATGAAGCCGGAAAGGGTGCGGGGTTTCAGTTTTTCCATGAATGCTCACTCCTTTGCCGATCCATCCTATCACATGCAGGAAGAATATTCAAGCCTTTTTGCCAAAAAATCGGATAAATAAAATTTTTCAAGAACTTCTTGACATTTATATATTCACGAGGTAGAATGATAGCACGATAGCGAAGCGATACGGTGGATGTAGTTCAATTGGTAGAGCACTGGATTGTGGTTCCAGGCGTTGCGGGTTCGAGTCCCGTCATCCACCCCAGACAGAAGAAAGCACCCCGTTTGGGGTGCTTTCTTCTGCGCAGAGCAGGATTTGCCGTGAAAAAGGAGAGGCGTGCCGGGCACGCCTCTCCTCATTTTATATTGTATCAGATACCGCGGCGGTTCAGGAGTCCTTCTTGTCGGCCAGGCGGTCAATGACCCGGGCGTAGCCGTCGGCGCCGTAGACCAGGCAGCGGCGGACGCGGGTAATGGTGGCGGAGGACACACCGGTCTTTTCGTTGATGGCGCTGAAGGTCTCACCGTCGTGGAGCATCTTGGCTACCATCCAGCGCTGGGCCATCACCTGGATCTCGCCCACGGTGCAAAGATCGTCAAAGAACCGGTAACAGTCCTCTTTATCCTTCAAAGACAAAATCGCCTCATACAGATGGTCAGTCATCTCCGATTTCATTTTGCTTTCGTACATGATACAGCCCCACTTTCTTAAATTGCAGTTGTCCGGCACGCGGCGTGCTCCGCCGCTTCATTACGGTATTAAGGTATCTTGTTATAAAGCATAGCAAATTTTTAAATCAGTGTCAATCTGTTTTCCGGGATAAGCCGGAGAGGTACAACACCCTGGGCGGAAGAACGGAAAAAGGGAATTGAATTTGTGCAAATTCTACAAAGGCGATGTTCGGATTTTTCCGTTGTTTTCCGGGCCGGAGAGGCGAAAAACGCCGCCCGGCACCCGGGCAGGACGGCGAAGGCGGTGAAAAAGCCGCCGGCCCGCCGGAGCCGTTCTCCGCCGGAGGGGCAGCGGAAGCTGCCCGGTGCCGGCGGAGCAGATTGCCCAAATCCCCGGGGGCTGCCAGATGCCGGCTGGGGCTGCCGGAGCCCCCGGCCGCCGACTGAACTGCCGGGAGAGCAACGGTGGTTTTCCGCCCCGGAGGGCGGCAGCGGCCGCCGCTTTTTGTGAAAGATTCCCAAAGAAGGAAAACGGCACAGGGGGAAACTATGAATTTATCCAATGACCACGATAAAGTATACCCCCGGCGGGGGAGCGGCGCAACGGTTTTTCCCGAAGAACCCGGCTTTTCGGCATAATACCCATTTTTCCCGCTCCGGCGGCGGTTTTCCGGCGAAAAAACCGATTGGAAATCGGCAATTTCACCAAAAATGCATGAAATACAAACACACTTGCATTTCGACGAAAAATCAACGGAAGCGCCAAAAACTTTTTTGCGCTAATATGATGACCTGAAAAGACACTACCGAATCACCGATGGAATGTAATAATACACAAACGATTTTTCTATAGATTCAATCTTTTTGTTGATTTTTACAAAAACCTGTGATAAGCTACAAACAGACAGGGGCCGGAGAAGAGGATCCTGCGCGGCTGAATGGGGGATCTCCCGAGGTGTGATTCCGGAAACGGAATGAGAGATTTTCCGGAAAAGCTGCAAAAGGATAAAGGGGGCTCCTGTACTCTGAAAATTGAGAAGAGAAGAAAGAGAGGGTAATTTATGTCTGAAAGCACTAAGAAACAGCGCACTGTCCGCCTTCCCAACTTCGTAGAGGCTCTGCTGCCCATCGTGGTTATGATGGCACTGATGCTCTACGGCCTGAACGGTGACTACTATGTGGACGCCCATATGCCGCTGGTAGTCTCCATCGTGGTGGCCTGCGCCGTGGGCTGCGCCTGCGGTCACAGCTTCTCCGATATGCTGGCCGGCATGCTGGACCGTCTGAACGCCACCATGGAGGCCATCCTGATCCTGATGACCGTTGGCCTGCTGGTTGCCTCCTTCATCATGTCCGGCACCATCCCCGCCCTGATCTACTACGGCCTGAACCTGCTGACTCCCAAGCTGTTCCTGCCTGTCGGCTGCATCATGTGCGCCGTGGTGGGCCTGGCCTGCGGCTCCTCCTGGACCGCTACCGCCACCATCGGTATCGCCTTCCTGGGCATCGGCGCGGGCCTGGGCATCAACCCCGCCATCACCGCCGGCATGATTATCTCCGGCGCCTACGTGGGCGACAAGTTCTCCCCCCTGTCCGACACCACCAACCTGGCCGCCGCCGTGTCTGAGACCGGCCTGTTCGACCACGTGACCGCCATGGTGTCCACCACCGCTCCCACCTTCGTCATCGCCCTGATCCTCTACACCATCCTGGGCATCGTCACCGGCAACGGCAACTACGATCCCACCGTGGCTGTGGAGCTGCAGAACGCTCTGGCTGAGGGCTTCAACCTGAATCCCCTGGTGCTGCTGCCCATCGTGGTCGTGATCGCCGCCTGCGTCCTGAAGCTGCCCGGCCTGATCGGCATCGCCATCTCCGTCGCCTGCGGCGTTATCTTCGCCGTGATCTTCCAGGGCGTTGACAGCCTGAGCGCCCTGTTCGACATGCTGCACTATGGCTATTCCTTCGAGAGCGAGAACGAGCTGGCTTCCCAGCTGCTCAACCGCGGCGGCATGGACCACACCATGTGGACCATCAACCTGATCCTGCTGGCTGTTGCTTACGGCGGCGCTCTGGAGCGCTGCGGCTGCATCGAGGCCCTGTTCGGCAAGCTGAAGGATAAGCTGAACTCCGTGGGCAGCCTGATCCTGGCCACCCTGCTGACCTCCCTGTTCTGCGACGCCACCATGTGCGACCAGTTCCTGGGCATCGGCGTTCCCGCCCCCCTGTACGTCGACAAGTATGACGAGCTGGGCCTGTCCCGCAACATGATGTCCCGTACCCTGGAGGACTGCGGCACCCTGTGGGCCGTCATGTTCCCCTGGACCGGCTGCGGCGCCTATCAGATGGGCGTTCTGGGCGTACATCCCTTCGCTTACTTCCCCTTCGCTTTCGTCAACCTGCTGAACCCCATCTACGCTGCCATCACCGCCTTCATGGGCCGCAACATCTTCTGGGCTGACGGCTCCTACACCAACGTGTTCGGCAAGACCACCAAGGGCAAGCCCGCTGCCGCTCCCGCTGAGGCCCATGAGCGCGCCCTGAAGAACCTGGAGGCCCTCCGCGCCGCCGGCAAGGCTCCCACCCCCAAGGCCTGATATACGGAAAGGAACTGTTCGCTGTGAGAACTGTACATCTCCCCTGGGAATCGGTAGCCGGTCCCCAGTACCATGCCCGGGAGCTGAAGCCTCGGAAAAAATGGGTTACTGCGGGCGGCTGGGTGATGTCCTTCGTCCTGATTGTGGGCGGCATCGCCTATCCCCACTACTGGTTCGCCGCCCTGTTCGGTGTGCTGTATATGCTGACGCTGCTGATGCAGAAGGATATTGTGGTCACCTCCCGGGGTCTGGAGATCTTTTACCAGATGCACATCACCACTCAGTATGATTTCTGGAGCTGGGATGATATTCACACCATTATCCGAGAGGATAAAAAGCATCCGGAGCTGGTAGCCCTGCATATCGGCAAGGGAGACCGGAGCAAACGGCTGTTCTTCACCAAGGCGGACGCTCAGGCCATCATGGATCTGGCGAGAAAGCAGAGCCACAAAATCCTGGTGGCGGAGGCGGACGAGAGCAAGATGAACGGTTCCGCGAAGAACAAGAAGAAAAAGAAAGCATGACAGGCGACCCCGGAGGGAAACCTCCGGGGTCCCAAAAAGAACGAGATTTCCCCTGCGACGAATCCGGCGACCCCCCCCCTTCCTGACATCGGTAATCCCACAGTCTCGGAGCGGCGGCCGGGAATCCCTGTCACCGCGAGAAGTGTTTCAGAATAAATCAATTACGAAATGAGGTAAACAACCATGATCATGAATCCTTCTGCCATTAAGAACGTTGTTGTGGATGGCCATAGCCTGACTCTGGAGAGTTTTGTGGCCGTTGCCCGCTACGGTGCCAAGGTGGAACTGGCTCCCTCCGCTCTGGAGGCCATGAACAAGTCCCGCGCCCTGGCGGAGAAGATCGCCGGCGAGGGCCGCGTGGCCTACGGCATCACCACCGGCTTCGGTGACTTCCAGCGTGTGGCCGTCAGCAAGGAGATGAGCAACCAGCTGTCCACCAACCTGATCCTCAGCCACTGCACCGCCATGGGCGAGCCCTACGCCCCCGAGGTTTCCCGCGGCATGCTGCTGCTGCGTGCCAACGCCCTGTGCGTGGGCGTGTCCGGCGTCCGTCCCATCCTGGTGCAGATGATGCTGGAGATGCTGAACAAGGGCGTCACCCCCATCATCCCCCAGAAGGGCTCCCTGGGCTCCTCCGGCGACCTGGCGCCTCTGGCCCATATGTCCCTGCCCCTGCTGGGCCGCGGCAAGGCCTGGTATGACGGTGTGGAGATGACCGGCGCCGAGGCCATGGCCAAGGCCGGCATCCAGACCCTGGACACCCTGGTGAGCAAGGAGGGCCTGGGCCTGACCAACGGCACCTGCGCCATGACCTCCGTGGGCTCCCTGGCCCTGTATGACACCATCTGCGCCGCTCAGATGGGCGACGTTATCGGCTCCATGGCCTTCGAGGGCCTCACCGGCCTGCGCAACGCCTTCGATCCCCGCATCCACGCCGTCCGCGGCCAGAAGGGCCAGATGCTGGTGGCCGCCAACATGGCCAAGCTGCTGGAAGGCTCCGAGATCATCGACAACTGCCAGAACGACCGCGTGCAGGACGCCTACGCCCTGCGCTGCATCCCTCAGCTCCACGGCGCCGTCCGTGACGCCCTGGACTATGTCCTGGACAAGGTGGAGATTGAACTGAACGCCGTTACCGACAACCCCCTCATGTTCCTGGAGGACGAGGCGGTCATCTCCGGCGGCAACTTCCACGGCGAGCCCATGGCCATCCCCTTCGACACCCTGGGCATTGCCTGCTCCGAGCTGGCTGACGCCTCCGAGCGCCGCACCGAGCGTATGGTCAACGCCGCGCTGTCCAACGGCCTGACTCCCTTCCTGACTGTGGAGGGCGGCGTCAACAGCGGCTATATGATCGTGCAGTACGCTGCCGCCTCCATGGTGTCCGAGAACAAGATCTATGCCCATCCCGCTTCCGTGGACTCCATCCCCTCCTCCGCCAACCAGGAGGACATCGTGTCCATGGGCACCACCGCCGGACGGAAGGCCGGCATGATCGTCAAGAACACCCTGGACGTCCTGTCCCTGGAACTGATGACTGCCTGCCAGGCCATCGACATCCGCCGCCGCCTGAACACCCACGGCCAGGGCATCACCCCCCTGCACCAGGCCATCTACGATCTGGTCCGATCCAAGGTGGACTTCTTCGAGATCGACCGCGAGATCTGGCCCGACATCGACGCTGTCAAGGAGCTGGTGTACAGCGGCGAGATCCTGGAGCTGGTGAAGCAGTACATCCCCGACTTCCAGTAATCCGAAAGCAAACAAAATCCCCGGCACCGTCAGGTGCCGGGGATTTGTCTTATTTCACCAGCGCCGCCAGCAGCCGGGCCGCTCCGGCGTAATCCTCCAGGGCCAGCCGGGGAACGCCGGCGGGGGCGCAGTCCAGATCGCTGCACACCGCCAGCAGCCCGGCGGGGTCCGACACCGGGGCCGCGGACACGGCGGAGCGGACGATCTCGATTTTCGGCAGGTCCGCCTGCTTGCCGCCCTCCAGCAAAATGAGATCCGCCCCGTCCATGGCCGCTGCCAGCTGCTCCGGCGTCACGGCCTGCCGGGCCGTCAGCAGATAGCGCCGGGCGGAGTACACCGCCACAGGCTCCGCTCCCGCCTGGCGCAGGCGGAAGCTGTCGGTGCCGGGCACGTCCGGCTCAAAGTTGTGGCCGTCGTGCTTGATCACCGCCGTCCGGATGCCCAGCCGCCGCAGCTCCGGCAGCAGGCCGCAGAGAAAGGCGGTCTTGCCGGCGTTTTTCACGCCGCAGACGGCTGCCATGGGAATCCTGCTCCGCCGGGCCAGCAGAGCCAGGTAGTCCGCCCGGGTGTTGATGTTGGCCACCGTCTCATCGCCGAAGGCGGAGTGGCCCAGGGGCACGTATCTGACCCGCAGGCGGTCCAGCGCCGATGTCAGGCGGTAGTCGCCGCGGCGCAGCTGCGCCTCCAGCACCGGCAGAGCGGACTTGCCGTATAGGGCGCACAGGGGATGGACCCGCCCGGCCCGGTCCACGGGGACGCAGGCATCCGCCGCCGGGGAGGGGAACAGGGCCAGAAACTCCCCCAGCTCCCGCCGGAACAGGGGCATGTCGCAGGCCACCGCCAGCAGCCAGTCGGACCGGCAGGCGGAAAGGGCGGCGTGAAGGCCCCCCAGGGGGCCGCAGCCGGGAAACCGGTCCGCCACCGGGGTGAAGCCGGGGCAGGCGGGGGCGTCCTCCGGGGCGCGCACCGACACCAGCCGCTCCGGCCAGAGGGCCAGTTCCCCGGCGACGCGGTCCAGAAACCGCTGCCCCTCCAGCGTCAGCGCCCCTTTGTCGGTGCCCATGCGGCGGCTTTCGCCGCCGGCCAGAATCACCGCCCCCACGGACGGCGTTTCGAAAGTCACAGCAGAATCACCTCCACCTCCGTCCCGGCCGGCAGGGCGGGGGACCCGGCGGGAATGTCCATCAGGCAGTTGCAGCCCATCCAGGAGGACAGCACGCCGGACACCTGCCCTCCGGCGGGGAGGGACACCCGGGTACCGCGGATAACGGCCCGCACCAGCCGCCGCCCGGGGCTGGCTTTCCGGAAGGGGGCCGTCAGCACGCCGGCCGCCCGGGGCAGGGAGCAGTCCTGCCGCCCCGCCAGACGCAGCAGCATGGGCCGCGCCACCGCCTCCAGGGTGGCCGCGGCGGCAAAGGGGTTGCCGGAGAGGCACACCACCGGCTTGCCGGACAGGGTCATGGCCAGCATGGGGGAGCCAGGCTTCACCGCCACGCCGTGGAACAGAAGCCCGGCTCCCAGACGGCGGCAGACGGCGGGCATGTAGTCTTTCTGACCCACGGACACGCCGCCGGTGGTGATGACGGCGTCGCACTCCGCCAGCAGCCCGGTGACGGCGCCGGAGAGAAGCTCCGGATCGTCGCTGTGGACAGGGGAAATCACCGGCTCCATGCCCAGCTGCTCCAGCCGGGCGGCCAGGTAGAACCGGTTGCTGTTGTAGATTTTGCCGGGGGCCAGGGGCGTTCCCGGCAGCACCAGCTCGTCCCCGGCGGACAGAAGGCCGATCCGAGGGCGAACATGGACATCTACAGTCTCCATGCCCTGGCCGGCCAGTACCCCCAGATGGGCGGGGGTCAGCACCGTTCCAGCGGGGAACAGAAGCGCACCGGAGCGCAGGTCCTCCCCCCGGTCGCAGATGTTGTCATGGGGGGCCGGGGAGACGAAGACGCGCACCGCATTTGCCCCCTGATCCGTGTCCTCCTGACGCACCACGCAGTCCGCGCTGGGAGGGATGGGAGCGCCGGTCATAATGCGCACGGCGCAGCCCCGGGGGACAGGCTCCCCCGGCGGGTCTCCGGCGAAGATGGGGCGGCAGACGGGAAGAACCGCGGGAGCTTCGGCGCAGGCCCCGGCCAGGTCCCCGTGATACAGGGCGTAGCCGTCCAGAGGGGAGCGGTCAAAGGGGGGCTGGTCCATGACGGCAAACAGCTCCCGGGCCGCCGTCCGGCCCAGCGCCCGGGACAGGGGCACCGTCTCCCGGCGGACGGGCGACACGCAGCGGCAGAGGAGGGCGGAGGCCTCCTCCACCGAAAGATGATCCATGGGCATGGGGCCACGTCCTTTCCTGTGAAATGCTGCAATGATTATACTATGGTTTTCCCGCGGAAGCAACGCGCAAAACCCCCGCCGCACCCGAAATGGGTGCGGCGGGGGTTTGTCAGGCTTCGCAATAGGACAGCACCAGCCGCAGCAGAAACGCCAGGCCCTCCGGCGCCTGCCGGGCGTTGATCCACTCCTCATAGGTGTGGGCGCCGCCGGTGTCCACGCAGCCCACGGTGCAGGAGGGAATGCCCAGGGACCAGGGGATGTTGGCGTCGGTGGAGCCGCTCTCCGGCGTCAGGGGGCCGTCGAAGTGATGACTCAGCGCCTCCCGGCACCGCTGCCACAGCGCCTCCTGCCGCTCCGGGTCCACGGACCCCATGCAGGGGCGGACGCCGATGGGCTCCACCTCCACGGTGACGCCGCCGGCGCGGCAGCGGTCCACCGCGGCCCGGAAGACCTGCTCCATCTCATCCAGACAGTCCATGGCCTCGGACCGGAACTCCCACAGCATCTCCGCTCTCTGGGCGATGGCGTTGACGGAGGTGCCGCCGCTGATTTTCCCCACGTTGCAGGTGGTGCGGGCCCGGGTAGGGACGGGATGACGGTACAGCTCCTGCACCAGCCCCGACAGCCGCTCAATGGCGTTGGGGGTGCCGAAGTCATGGAAGGAGTGGCCGCCGGGGGTGCGGACCGTCACCCGGTAGCGGCGGGAGCCGATGGGGCAGACGGTGTAGTGGCCGAACTGGCCGTCCAGCCCGATGAACTCCCGGATGTTATGGTGGTCGGCGAAGAATTGGCGGCAGCCCCGCAGGTTTCCCTCCCCCTCCTCGCCCACGTCGGCCACGAACCAGACGGGGACATTCCAGTCGTGGCGGGCGACGTACCGGGCCGCCAGCAGCAGCGCCGCCAGATTGGCGGTGTCGTCGCCGATGCCGGGGGCGTACAGCCGGTCCCCCTCCTCCCGGACGGCGATGGTTCCGTCGGGGAACACGGTGTCCAGATGGGCCATGATGACGATGGCCGCATCACTATCGCCGCAGCGGTGAGGGTAGATCACGTTTCCGGCGCTGTCGGTGTACACGCCGGCGCAGCCCGCCTCCTCCAGCCACCGGCGGCAGAAGGCACCGCGGCGCTCCTCCTGCCCGGTGGGGGCGGGAATCTCCGTCAGGGCGCGCAGCAGGGGCAGATAGTCGGCCTTGTGGGCAGTCAGGTCCATTTGGTCAAAGGAAGGCATGGCACCACGTCCTCTCCTGAGTTTTCCCCATTGTACCACCGCCGGGGCGTCAGGGCAAGGGCGTCAGGGCCTCCCGGTAAAACACGTCCAGCACGCCCCGGTAGTGGGGCTTCCAGGGCTTGTTTTTGCCGAAGTAGTGGATGACCACCGTGTGTTTCCGCACCCAGTCCAGGTCCACCGGCTCGTTTTTCGGGTCTGCGTTGTGGAAGCTGAGAACCCGGTCGCTGAGGTTGTAGACCAGGGTGTCCAGCAGCTTCACCCTGTGGCCGAACAGGGCGGTGAGAATGTCCTGATCCGGCAGCCACAGCGACAGCTTCCGGCTGTTGGCGTAGTCCCGGATCTGCTCCAGACTCAGATTTTCCCGCAGCGCCGCCAGGTCCATCAGCAGCACGCCGCTGTTGATGTAGGGCACCTCCTGCTCAATGCCCAGCCGGGCCTGGTTGAACTTCCGCAGCAGCTGCCGGGTGTGGGTGCAGGCCATGAAATAGCTGCCCTCAAAGGACGATTCGTACAGCGGCACCAGGGAGTTGATCACCAGGGTGTCCGCGTCCAGATAGAGGATGCGGTCCAGGGTGGGGGGCAGCAGCCGGGGGGCGGCGATGCGGTAGTAAATCTGCAGGGGGTAGCGCTCATAGGTGGGGAAGCCGGCGAAAATGGCCGGGTCCACCGCCACGAAATGGCACGCCGCCTTCGGCGCCAGCGCCCGGCGCACTGTTTCCATGTCCTCCTCCGTCAGGTCGGAGTGGAGGATATAGAAGTCATAGTGCTCCGCGCCGCCGCTGCGGAGGACGGAGCGGGCGCAGACGAGGAACCGGGACACAAAGCCGCGGTCAATGGCAAACAGCAGGTTCATGGGGCCTCCTTGATAATGTGGGATGGGAAGGGCGCAGACGCCGGGGCGTGCCGCGGCGTCTGCGGATGGGAGACATTACGCCTCCAGAATGGACATGAACTCCTCACCGGTGATGGTTTCCTTCTCGTAGAGGTACCGGGCCAGCTCATCCAGCTTCTCCCGGTTCTCCCGGAGGATGGACAGGGCCTTTTCGTGCTGGGCCTTCACCAGGGCCACCACCTGCCGGTCAATCTCCGCCTGGGTTTCGGCGGAGCAGGCCAGGGAGGCGTCGCCGCCCAGGTACTGGTTGGTTACTGTCTCCAAAGCCACCATGTCGAAGCCGTCGCTCATGCCGTACCGGGCAATCATGGCCCGGGCCAGCCTGGTGGCCTGCTCAATGTCGTTGGCCGCGCCGGTGGAAACGGAGCCGAAGGCCACTTCCTCCGCCGCCCGGCCGCCGGTGTAAGTAGCGATCTTGTTTTCGATCTCCTCTTTGGTCATCAGGTAGTGGTTGCCCTCCTCAACCTGCATGGTGTAGCCCAGGGCGCCGGAGGTGCGGGGAATGATGGTGATTTTCTGCACCGGGGCGGAGTGGGTCTGCCTGGCCGCCACCAGGGCGTGGCCGATCTCGTGGTAGGCCACGGTCCACTTCTCCCGGTCGGTGAGGATGGCGTTTTTCTTCTGGTAGCCGGCGATGACCACCTCAATGCTCTCCTCCAGGTCCGCCTGGGTGGCGAACTTCCGGCCGTCCCGGACGGCCCGGAGGGCGGCCTCATTGACGATGTTTGCCAGCTCCGCGCCGGAGGCGCCGGAGGCCATCCGGGCCACGGCGCCGTAGTCCACGTCCTCCGCCACCCGGATCTTTTTGGCGTGAACCCGCAGAATGGCCTCCCGGCCCTTCAGGTCCGGCAGCTCCACCGGCACCCGCCGGTCAAACCGGCCGGGGCGGGTCAGGGCCGGGTCCAGGGACTCGGGCCGGTTGGTGGCCGCCAGAATGATGACGCCGCTGTTGCCCTCGAAGCCGTCCATCTCGGTGAGCAGCTGGTTGAGGGTCTGCTCCCGCTCGTCGTTGCCGCCCATCTGGCCGCCGCTGCGCTTCTGGCCGATGGCGTCAATCTCGTCGATGAACACGATGCAGGGGGCCTTCTCCTTGGCCTGCTTAAAGAGGTCCCGCACCTTGCTGGCGCCCATGCCCACGAACATCTCCACAAACTCGGAGCCGCTCATGGAGAAGAAGGGCACGTCCGCCTCGCCGGCCACCGCCTTGGCCAGCATGGTTTTGCCGGTGCCCGGAGGGCCCACCAGCAGCACGCCCTTGGGCATGGAGGCGCCGATCTCCCGGTACTTCTCCGGGTTGTGGAGGTAGTCCACAATCTCCTGGAGGTTCTCCTCCGCCTCGTCCACGCCCTCCACGTCGGAGAACTTGATGCCGTCGGAGGACTTGACATAGACCTTGGCGTTGGACTTCCCGGCGTTGAACATCATGGAGTTGGGGCCGCCCATCTTCTCCATCATCTTCCGGGACATGAACTGCCCGATGCCGATGAAAATCACCAGCGGCAGTATCCAGCCCAGCAGGGACACCAGGAAGGAGGTCTGCTCAATCTCCACGCCGCTGGTGGAGACCCCGGCGGCCAGCAGCCGGGGCAGCAGGTCGTCGTCAGGCACCATGGCGGTTTTGTAGACGGCCTTTTCGTCGGCGCCGGTGAAGAGAATTCGGTTGTCCTGCTCCTGAATCTCCGCCCGGCCCACCTGGCCGCTTTCCACCATCTCCACAAAGGTGTTGTAATCCACCTGGCGGATGCTGTGCTCCGTCAGCCAGGGCATGGCGATCATGTTGAACACCACAATCATGGCCATGGCGATGCAGTAATAATATAGTAGGGGACGCTTCGGGGTTTTGACTTCGTTCATTGGGCGGTTCCTCCGTTCTTTCGTTGATTTCTCCGCAGCAGGCGCCACAGCACCTGTCCTGCCAGCAGGCTGGCCGCGGCGGCCAGCGGTCTGGGAATGCGCTTCATGTGGCGGCGGCCTCCGTTTCCTCCAGATCCAGCTGCAGCTCCACCGCCGCCAGGGCGGACTGCAGCGCCCGGCGCATGGCTTGGGCGGCGAAGTCCATGGCGTACTCGGCGTACAGCGCCGCGGCCTCCGCCCGGTCGGAGGCGGTGTCGGTGGCGGCGCAGTGGAGGTAGCGGGGCAGCTTTTCCCGCAGAATGGCCTCCATCCGCTGCTGGTACTCCAGCTGGACGGCGGACAGCGCCGCCACGGCGGGGGAGTGGCTGGTGTCCGCCGCCATCTGCAGCGCGGCGTCCGTCTCGTCAATCTCCCGGGTCAGACAGTCCAGCTCCTGCCGGACCTGATGCCGGTCCGCCAGCTGGCACAGCCGCAGCCGGCTGCGGATGCGTTCGTGCTCCTGCTCCAGTTCCCGGAGCTTGGTTGAAAATAATTCCTTTCCGGCGCTCATAGGCAACTCCTTTCCCAATGGACCCCGGCAGACCCTGCCGGAGTTACTTTGTTTATAGCAGTCCTTCCCGCCGCCCGCCACCTTCAATTCTGGCCGTTTGTATGGACAACATTCGGAATCTGTCAGAGTTTTTGACACCCCGGGAAAAGTGTCAGTACAGGAGACAAAAATTGATAGTGTTCGACTGCCGCCGGTTTTGCTAGGATGGGCGGCAGTGAGAGAAACGGAAAGGTGAATGGTATGATTCATACGCTGAGCGGCGTGCTGCTGCTGTTTTTTGTCTACTGCTTTATCGGCTGGGTGTGGGAGTCCTGCTACGTGTCGGTGAAAAACCGGCGCTGGGTGAACCGGGGATTCCTGCGGGGGCCGTGGCTGCCCATCTACGGCGCCGGCGCGGGGGTGATCCTGCTGTCCACCCTGTGGGTGGAGGAGTGGTGGCCCCTGGTGTTCCTGCTGGGCATGGTGTCCGCCACGGCGCTGGAGTACGCCACCGGCGCGGTGATGGAGCGGCTGTTCCAGACCCGCTACTGGGATTACAGCGACGTGCCCTGCAACCTCAACGGCTACATCTGCCTGTGGGCCTCCCTGGGCTGGGGCTTCTTCTCTGTGCTGCTGGTGCGGTTTGTCCATCCGGTGATCCGGCGGCTGGTACTGGCCATCCCCACGGCGGTGTCCGGCGTGGCCGGCTGGGTGCTGACGGTGCTGTTCGTCATGGATGTCAGCGACTCCGCCCGCGCCGCCCTGGACCTGAAGGATATGATGAACAGCCTCACCGCCAGCAACCGTCTGGTGGAGGGCATTACCGAGAAGCTGGAGGAGCTGTCGGAGCGGCTGAACCGGGACAGCGAGCCTCTGCGCCAGAGGCTGCGGCAGCTGGAGGCGGAGCTGACGGAGGAACGGGAGCAGCGCCGACAGAAGCGGCTGTCCCGGAACGAGCGGCTGCTGCAGCACCTGGAGGAGCGCCGGGACCGGAAGGCGGGGCTGCTGTCCGCCCTGACGGAGCGGTGCGATGCCGTTGCCGCCGAGCTGTCGGAGCGGCTGTCCCGGTCGCTGCCGGAGGAGGAGCGTGAGCGCCTGCTGGAGGCCCGGACGGCCCTGACCGGCGTGCAGGCATCCCTCCGCAAGGCGGAGGTGGAGCTGGCGGCCCGCCGCCAGCGGGATTTCCGCCGCATCGCCGCCCTGCTGGAGCGCAACCCCTCCGCCCGGTCCCGCCAGCACGGCGCGGCGGTGGAGGAGCTGCTGGAGGTGCTGCGCCGCTCCCGGAAGTGACAAAAAAGCGCCCTTGCCTTTCGGCAAGAGCGCGGGGACTGTCGAAAAAGTGGCGAAGCCACTTTTTCGAGAAGGGCTGCGGCCCGCTGCGCGCAGGAGCCGTCTGCCGATGGCAGACAGCTCCCACACTTGCAGGCCGAGAAGTGTTTTTTCCGCCGTACACGCCGCCGAAAAAAACGAATTTCATTCTTTTCGCACCTGCGGGTGCGAACTCTGCGAGGCTTTTTCGATAAGTGACGCGCCCTTGCCTTTCGGCAAGGGCGCGGAGAAAAGCGGAATTACTGGCCTGCCGCCATTTTTCCCGTCAGCAGGCGGGCCATCTGCCGGGCCAGCTTTTCCTGGTCCACGGGCCGGCTGGCGCAGTGCTCCATCAGCAGTCCCACGATGCCGTAGGTGCAGAAGTCCAGCACCACCCGGGCGTCGCTGTAGTTGAGGGAGGTCTCGGGAGGCTTTTCCTCGATCATGGTCTGCAGGTAGGTGCGCACGTAGCGGACCACCAGCTGCTCCACCTGCTGGCGCCGCTGGGAGGCCAGCAGCTTCCGGATCAGTTCCTGCTCCTCCATGGCGCAGGCGATGAGGCTGCGGAGGGCTTCCTCCGCGCTGTCCGCCGCCAGGGAGCGGGAGAGGGCCTCCTCCAGCGCCTGCTGGAAGGCCCATTCGATGACCTCCACAATGTCCTGAAAGTGGTAGTAAAACGTCTGCCGGGAGATGTGGCAGGTCTCCACCAGGTCCTTGACGGTGATCTTGTCCACGCTTTTCTCCCGGGACAATGCCATAAACGCGTCAAAAATCACCTGCTTTGTGTTCACCGGCACCGGTCTCGCCCCCTTTCGCATAATGATTCAGTTTACCATAGGAAAGAAATCTTGTCCAGAAATTTTCCCGCCGCTTTTTCCTGAAAATTCATAAATCATTCAAGAATTCCGCGGACAGAGCGCTATAATGAGACAATTCTCCGCGCCTGGCGGGGAGCACACCAACGGACGGGAACCACCCGCCCGGAAAAGAACCGAGGAATCGAGATGGAGACAAAACCCACCCCAATCAGCTACCGCCATCTGCGGCTGAAGGATCTGAACCGGCCGGAGTATTCCCACCTGAAGCTGCTGGCGTACTGGCCGGTGTTCGGCCTCCTGTTTTTCTACGCCGAGCGGCTGCAGCCCATGCGGGACTATCACGTGGTCCACTGCGCCCTGGACGATCTGATCCCCTTCAATGAGCTGTTCCTGATCCCCTACCTCTTCTGGTTCGCATTCCTGCTGGGAATGCACCTGTACACCCTGCGCTATGACGCGGAGACCTTCCGGAAGATGATGCACTTCATCATTCTGACCTACTCGGCGGCACTGGTGCTGTTTTTCCTGTTCCCTACCTGCCAGCACCTGCGGCCGGCGGTGTTCCCCCGGGACAATGCCCTGACCCGCTTCATGGCGGGGTTCTACCAATTCGACACCAATACCAACGTCTGTCCCTCCCTCCATGTGGTAGGGTCTCTGGCGGTGGTGTTTGCCGCGTGGCACTCGCCCCGGTTCCGGACAAGGGGCTGGAGGACGGCCTTTGCCGTGGCAGGCGGGCTGATCTCCGTGTCCACCGTGTTTCTGAAGCAGCACTCCCTGTGGGACGTGGCGGCGGCGCTGGCCATCTGCGCCGTGGCCTATGACTGGTGCTACCGCCGGGAGGAGGCACGGGGCAGCGAGGCGCCGGAGCCGCTGTGGTCGCCCCGGAAGCGCCGGGCGGGAACCCAGACCGTCAAATGATGAGCGCATGACACAAGGCCGCGGTCCAACGGACCGCGGCCTTGTCTGTCAATTCTGATGTTCCTCCAGCCACCGCAGGGCCATGCAGGCGTACACGGCGCTGCCGGCGGCCAGGGCATCCTCGTCGAATTTCACCATGGGATGGTGCTGGGGGTAGCAATAGCCCTTCTCCGGCTGTCCGGCGGCCAGAGCCAGCATGACGGAGGGCACCTCCTGGCTGACGTAGGCGAAGTCCTCGGACCCGGCGGATTTGGAGGAGGAACCGCCGCCGCTGACGGCGTTCAGTTCCGCCACGGTGAAGGCCCGCTCCCGGCCCAGCAGCTCCTTGGTGTACCGGCCGCAGCACTCCGACAGATCCCGGTCATTCACCAGAGTGGGGCAGCCGCTGCCGAAGGTGACGGAGGCCTCCGCCCGGAAGGCTTTGGCCACGCCCTGGGCGATGTCCGTCATCCGCTGCTTCAGGCCGGCCCGGGTCTCCTCGTCGAAGGTGCGGATGCTGCCGCCCATGGTGACGGTGTCGGGAATCACGTTGGCCGCCACGCCGGCGTGCATGGTGCCGACGGTCAGCACCGCCCGGTCATCCATGGCCAGCTCCCGGGCGTGAATCTCCTGAAGGGCGATGAGAATGTGGGCGGCGGCGGTGAGGGGGTCAATGCCGGTGTTGGGCATGGAGCCGTGGCAGCCTTTGCCCTGGACTCTGATCTCAAAATAGTCCGCGGCGGGGGCGCTGACGCCGGGGGCGCTGACCACCACCGTGCCGGCCGGGAAGGGCATGCCCGCCATAACGTGAATCATCAGCGCAGCGTCCACTCTGGGGTTTTCCAGCAGCCCCGCCTCAATCATATCGTGGGAGCCCTCGAAAATCTCCTCCGCCGGCTGGAACATCAGCTTCACGGTGCCCTGGATTTCGTCCTCGTGGGCCTTCAGCAGCCGGGCGGCGCCCAGCAGCATGGCGGTGTGCAGGTCATGGCCGCAGGCGTGCATGGTGCCGTCCTGGCAGGCGAAGGGCACGTCCGCCTCCTCACGGATGGGCAGAGCGTCCATGTCCGCCCGCAGCAGAAAGACCTTGCCGGGCTTTTTGCCGCCCACCAGGGCCGTCAGCCCCGCCCGGCCGCACTCCGCCGGCGCGAGGCCCATGTCCGTCAGTTGCTGTTTCACATAGGGCAGCGTGTGTTTCAGGTCAAAGCCGGTTTCCGCGTGCCGGTGCAGTTCCCGGCGGTCCGTCAGAATCGTTTGCCGGAGGGCCTCCGCCTCCCGGAGCAGTGTGCTGGTTTCCATGGTCAAAACCTCCTGAACGTGGAGTGGACGCCGCCTGGGAACGGCGCCGCGCCTGTTGTATTGCCCATAGGATACCCCGTTTTCCGCCGGTTTTCTACCGCTGAAATGTAAACAAACGGGAATCAGTCGGTTTTTTGAAAATTTTACCCGGAATTTACGGGGAAGCCCCTGTATTTCCGGTGCCGGCAGTGTATACTGAAAGGGTACGAAGTGTCGGTATGAAGAAAGGAAGAGAATAATGCTGGATTTTAATGACAAGCGCGGGTTCATCTGTGATATGGACGGCGTGATCTACCACGGAAATCAGATTCTGCCGGGAGTGGCGGAGTTCATCCAGTGGCTGCAGGAGGAGGGGAAGGAGTACCTGTTCCTCACCAACAACAGCGGCTACACCCCCCGGGAGCTGCGCCAGAAGCTGGCGCGGATGGGGCTGGAGGTGCCGGAGGAGCACTTTTACACCAGCGCCCTGGCCACCGCCGCCTTTCTGAAGGAGCAGGCCCCCGGCTGCTCCGTGTTCGCCATCGGCGAGGCGGGGCTGCTGAACGCCCTGTATGACGCGGGCATCACCATGAACGACGTGAACCCGGACTACGTGGTGGTGGGGGAGGGCCGGTCCTACTCCCTGGACACCCTGACCAAAGCTACCAATCTGGTGCTGGGGGGCGCCAGGCTCATCGGCGCCAACTCCGACGTGTCCGGCCCCATTGAAAACGGCATCGCCCCCGCCTGCCGGGCGCTGGTGGCGCCCATCGAGATGGCCACCGGCACCCAGGCCTACTTCTGCGGCAAGCCCAACCCCCTGATGATGCGCACGGGGCTGCGGCTGCTGAACTGCCACTCCGGCGACGCCGTGATGGTGGGGGACCGGATGGACACGGACGTGGTGTCCGGCATGGAGAGCGGCATGGCCACGGTGCTGGTACTCTCCGGCGTGTCCACCCCGGAGACGCTGAAAACCTACGCCTACCGGCCCACGGCGGTGCTGAACGGCGTGGGGGACATTGTGCGTCTGGCCCGGGAAGCCCGGGGATAAGGGGGAAGGGCCATGGAGTATCTGGTGACCTACGCCTCCAAATACGGCAGCACGGAGCGGTACGCCCGCTGGATCGCCGCCGCCCTGGACTGCCCCTGCAAAGAGGTTCGGGAAGTGCGGGAGGAGGACCTTGCCCGGTGCGGCGTCCTGATCCACGGCGGCGGGCTGTACGCCGGAGGCCTCAGCGGCATCCGGGTGGTGACGGACCATGCCGCGGCGCTGGCGGGGAAGCCGGTGGTGGTGTTTTCCTGCGGCCTGGCGGACCCGGCGGATCCGGTAAACGCGGAGCGGATTGAAGCGGGGGTGTCCCGGGCGCTGGGGCCGGAGCTTTCGGCCCGGGTGCGGCAGTTTCACCTCCGGGGCGCCATCGACTATCAGCGGCTGAACCCCCTCCACCGGGCCATGATGGCCATGCTGCGCAAAAGCGCCCTGAAAAAGGGCTACGAAAACCTGCGGGACGAGGACAGACTGATGGTAGACACCTACGGCCGGCGGGTGGATTTCACCGACGAAGCCTCCATCGCTCCGCTGCTGGCGTACATCCGGAGCCTGTGAGGCTTGGAGAAAAAGAGACAGCCTTTCGGCTGTCTCTTCTGCGTTTCTGATTCATTTCTTTCCGAACAGCTGCCGCAGCAGGGGCGCGGAGGGGCTGGGCTCCCCCGGCTCCCGCAAAAACAGCGCCCCGGAGGGGCAGGTTTTGACGCACACCGGCTCCAGACCCCGGCGCAGGCGCTCCCCGCAGCCGTCGCACTTCACCATGCGCCGGTCTGCCGTGAACTGCGGCACGCCGTAGGGGCAGGCCTGCCGGCACCGGCGGCAGCCCACGCACCGGGCGTCCTCCACCGTCACCAGACCCGTCTCCGCTTCCCGGCGGATGGCCCCGGCGGGACAGGCGGCCAGACAGGGGGCGTCGGGGCAGTGGAGGCAGCCTATGGAGCCGCAGCGGATGGTGCCGTCCCCGTCCTCCTGCCGGACGGCGCGGCGGAGGGCCGGGCCGGTCTCGTCAATGTCATAGTGCAGGTCCTGACAGGCGGCCACGCAGGCGTAGCAGCAGACGCAGCGGTCCGGATTCAGTTCCACAATGGTCTTTGCCATAGGCTCACTCCTCCGTGACGGCTTCCACCCGGCAGGGGAAGCTCTTGTAGCCGGGGTAGCCGGAGTAGGGGTCCAGATAGTCATGGGCCATGAGATAGCTGGTGTTGGCCCGCTCATTGCCGTGGTACATGTGCACCGCGCCGGGGTGGACGGTGGCAGTGCAGTGGACGGTGGCGCAGATGCTGCCGGCGGGGGTGGTGATGCGGGCTCGGCCGCCGTCGGTGAGGCCGTACCGGGCCGCGTCCTCCGGGTGGATGTCCAGCAGGTCGTTGGGCTCCAGCTCCGCCAGCCAACGCATCCGGTAGGTGCGGGTGTGCATGTACTGGGGCCGGCGGGCGCCGGTGTTCATCAGTAGGGGATACTCCGGACCGCAGTACTGCGGGAATAGCTGGGCACAGCTGCGGTACTCCGGCAGGGGGTCCAGACCGTAGTCCGCGGCGTACCGGGCAATCACGCTGCTGTACAGCTCCGCCTTGCCGCTGGCGGTGGGGAAGCCGGCGTCCCGGTACTTCTTCTCCCGGTAGGGCGGCAGGGTGCGCTTCGCTTTCACAATTCCGCCGGCGGCCTGAATCTCCCGCACCGTCAGGCCGGTAGGCTCCAGAATAAAGTCCATGTACTCCTCATAGGTCATCTGCAGGTGGGGGTCCTGCAGCCCCAGGGCCTTGGCCAGATCGGAGAGAATCTGAATGTCGTGGCGGGACTCTCCCAGCGGCTCAATGGCCGACGGGAAGCACTGGACATAGCCGTCGGCAAAGATCTTCACGTCGCTGCGCTCCAGACCGGAGCAGGCCGGCAGCACAATGTCGGCGTACCGGGCGGTCTCGGTCATGAAGAGATCCACCGCCACAAAGTAGTCCAGCTTTTTGAGGGCGGAGAGCATGTAGGTGCTGTCGGGCCACATCATGTGGTTCATGCCAACCCCCAGAACGGCCTTGACGGGGTAGGGCTTCCCCTCGTGGATGTACCGGGGCAGCAGCATCCCCTGGGCCTGGTCCGGCATGAACTCCGCCCAGACGGGGAACTCCCGGTGGCCCATGGCGGGGGCGTCGAAATGGAATTCGCCCACGTACGCCGCCTCGTTGCTGGGGGTGAAGCCCGTCACGTGGAGGTAGCCGCTGGGGACCACCCGGTTGCCGCCGGTGATGTCATAATTTCCCGTCAGAGCCGCCAGGGACACCACCGCCCGCTGGTTCTGCACGCCGTTGACGTGGTGGACCAGGGGGGAGGCGGAGGTCAGCAGGGCGGCGGGTTTGGCCTTGGCGTACATCCGGGCGGCTTTCACCATCAGCGGAGCGGGGACGGTGGTCAGCGCCTCCACCCGCTCCGGGGTGTACCGGGCCGCCAGCGCCGCGAACTCCGCGAAGCCGGTGACGTAGTTGTCCACAAAGTCCCGGTCGTACAGCCCCTCCTGAATGATGACGTTGGCCATGCCCAGGGCCAGGGCGCCGTCGGTGCCGGGCCTGGGCTGCAGGTGCAGCGCCGCCTTCTGGGCGAAGGAGGTTTTGCGGGAGTCCACCACAATGAAGGACTTGCCCTGTTCCATCAGGTCATAGAAGTGGCGGTTGTTGTCCATGTTGGAGTAGAAGGGGTTCCGGGTCCACACCAGCACCAGCTCCGCGTTGGCGACGTCGGCGCCGGCGATGCCACCGAACACCAGCCACCAGGCCAGCTTGTGGGCCTCCTGGCAGGTGCTGCCCTCGGTCATGTAGTTGGGGCTGCCGAAGCTGCCGCTGAGCCGCTGGAGCACCGGGCGGTACCACTTGGAAAAGCCGGCGTGGAAGCACACCGACTGGGGGCCGAATTCCGCCTTGCAGCCGTTGAATTTCTCCGCGATCTCCCTGTAGGCCTCCTCCCAGCTGATGGGCCGGAATTGCCCCGATCCCTTTTCCCCCACCCGCTTCATGGGGTGGAGCACCCGGTCCTTGCTGTACACGTACTGCCGGATGGCCGCCCCCCGGGGACACAGCCGCCCGTTGGAGTGGGGGTTGTCGGAGGAGCCCTCCACCCGGATGATGCGGCCGTCCTTGACGTGGGCGTCAATGCCGCAGTGGGAGTAGGCGTTGCAGATGCCGCAGCAGGTTTTGCGGATGGTGACGCCCGGCTCCGGGGCGCGAGTGGTTTCCGTCATAGCAATCCTCCTTTGCCGGCTGGTTTCCTTGCTGTGTCCCATTATGGCAGAGACCCGTCAAAACAGCGTCAAAAACGGGCACGCCTTGCGGCGGGCGGGGCCGGTGTGGTATAATCATTGGCAGATCGGAACGGGGAGGTGCGGGCGTTGGCGGAGGAACGGCGGCCCATGGGGCCGGATTATGTGAAAATCCATCTGAACTGCGTGCTGGAGATCGAGCGCATCGTGTCGCTGCACTATTTCAAGTACGTCAAGGACTTCTGGGGCAACAGCGAGGCCCATGACTTCTGGGAGCTGGTGTATGTGGACGCCGGGGAGATCGAGGCCATCGCCGACGACCGGCATTTCATCCTGTCCCAGGGGGAGGCCATTTTCCACCGCCCCCTGGAGATGCACAACGTCATTGCCCGGGGCACCTTCGCCAGCGCCTTCATCGTCAGCTTCGAGTGCTTCAGCAGCAGCCTGGACCGGCTGGGCCAGCGGGTGCTGAAGCTGGACAAACCCCAGCAGGACATCATCGCCAGCATTCTCCGGGAGGGGATGCAGGCCTATCAGGGGCCCTTCGACGTCATGGGCCGGCCCATGCTCACCCGGCTGAAAAACCCCGCCTACGGCGCCGAGCAGATGGTCAGAACCTATCTGGAGCAGCTGATGATCAGCCTGGTGCGCAGCTGCCCGGAGACGGAGCGGCCGGAGGAGGCGGAGCGGCCCCTGGTGCGGAATATCGTGCCCCGGCAGAACCGCACCCGCATCATCGACGCCATGCTGGCGATTCTGGCGGAGAACATCGGCCAGGAGCTGTCGCTGGATACGCTGTGCCAGCAGATGGCCTTCTCCCGCAGCTACCTGGAGCGGCTGTTCTACGAGGAGATGAACTGCGGCATCAAGCAGTATTTCATGCAGATGAAGGTGGAGCGGGCCAAGGAGCTGATCAGCGAGCGGCATTACAGCTTCACGGAGATCGCCTCCATGCTGGGCTTCAACTCCATCCACTACTTCTCCCGCACGTTCAAAAAATACACGGATATGACCCCAACCCAATACCAGCGCTCCGTGCTGATGCGGCGGCTGCTGTGAGGGACGGGAAGGGGAAGCGCCGCGGACGGCACCGGGAACACCCGGAAGGCTGTCCGCAGCGTTGTTTTACCTGAAAACAGATTTGCACATGTTTCCTCTGACGAAAACGATTTTCTAAAAAATTCCTCCAGGGAATCTTGGGAAAAATCGTTAAAGATTTCACTTGTTTGACGGGATGATTTCTCCCTTTTGACTATTTTTTCAACGAAATTCTCAAGTTGTTATAAATTTAACGAAAATATCAGTGGAAATTTGTGCAAATACAGATGAAAGGCGGATAAATACAAAACAAAAATCGCGGACTAACATGAAGGCAAGACCAGAGTGGCAGGGGTTCCCTGCCCGGGCGAAAAAAGGAGGAATTACCATGAAAAAGAAGCTTTTGAGTATCTTGCTGGCGGGTACCATGCTCCTGGGCCTGACCGCCTGCGGCGGCAACAGCGGCAGTTCCGCTCCCGCGCCTGCCCCCGCTGCCAGCGCTTCCGCCTCTGCACCCGCTGAGAGCTATGACATCTCCACCCTGGAGGGCTGGGGCAAGGCCATGAAGGCCCAGTATGACGGCAGCTCCATCACCGTGGCCATGGCATCCCACCCCTCTACCGAGGCCTTCCAGACCATGTCGGACGAGTTCACCGCTCTCACCGGCATCAATGTCACCTGGGACATTGTGGAGGAGACCAACCTGAAGAACAAGCAGCTGCTGGACGTTCAGGGCGCCGGCAACTATGACGTCATGATGGTGGACGCCTTCTGGATGAGCGAGTACGCCTCCAAGGACGTGCTGATCCCCATCGGCGAGTATGCCGCGGACCCCGAGAAGGCTCCCGCCTGGTTCGACTATGAGGACATCATGCCCGCCTACCGCAACGGTATCGCCGGCGCCAACGGCGTCAACTACGGCATCCCCACCGCGGGCGAGACCCGCTTCATCGCCTACCGCACCGACCTGTTCGACAAGTACGGCAAGGAAGCCCCCAAGACCATGGATGAGTTCCTGGAGCTGGCTCAGTTCTTCAACGGCAAGGAAGACGGCCTGTACGGCGTGTCCATGCGCGCCCAGCGCGGCATCCACTTCGCCTCCGGCTGGATGAGCCTGATGTACAACTTCGGCGCCGGCTTCCTGGATCAGACCACCCTGGACGGCGGCGACGTTGTGGTTACCACCAACAGCACCGAGACCAAGGAGTCCCTGCAGTACTTCGTGGACCTGCTGAAGTGCGCGCCGCCTGACGTGGGTACTTACACCCACGAGGAGGCCCTGGGCGCCTTCATCTCCGGCAAGACCGCCATGTGGCTGGACGCCACCGCCCTGGCCAACCAGATCACCGACCCTGCCACCTCTTCCGTGGCTGACAAGGTAGCCTTCGTTCCCACTCCCACCGGCCCTGCCGGCGACGGCGCCGCTCTGGCCGGCTGGAACCTGGGCATCTCCGCCGCCTCCAAGAACCCGGATCAGGCCTGGGCCTTCATCTGCTTCATGGCCAGCCGTGAGAAGTGCGAGGACTACGTCCTGGCCGGCGGCGTTTCCACCCGCAACTCCGCCTTCGAGAACGAGAGGCTGCAGGCTGCCAACCCCAGCTATCCTGCCCAGCAGGAGGCCCTGGTGGCCGCCAACGGCCTGGTGGAGAAGGGCCTGTCCTGGATCCCCCAGCACGATCAGATCAACCAGATCCTGGAGATCGCCGGCGCCTACGGCAGCTCCGCTCTGGCCGGTGACATCACTGTGGACGCGGCCTGCGAGTCCGCCCAGAAGGACATTGTGGACCTGATCGGCTGAGCCTTGCTGTCCCATTCCTGAGTGAACTGTACGGAGCCGCCCCCCTCGGCGTAAAACCTTGGGGGGCGGCCTTTCTTCTTCCGGCGGCACGCGCCGTCCGTCCCTGCCGGCGAGGCAGCGTCTTTTTGGGCGGAAACCAAAACAGAGGAGACACCGCGCCATGAGAAAAGCAAACGACAAGCCCGGGGCCATCCGGTCCTATCTGCACCGCAATCCCCATATCAAATTCATCGCGCCGGCCATGACGGCCATGATGGCGCTGTCCGTGGTGCCCACGTTCTTTCTGGTGGTCATCAGCCTGACCAACTATCAGCTGGGCTGGAAATTCAGCCGGGCGAAATTCGTGGGCCTGAAAAACTTCATTCGTCTGTTCTCCGGCGCCGATCCGGATTTCTGGCATTCTGTATTCATCAGTCTTGCCTTTATGGTGCTGGCCACCGCCATTGAGATGGTTCTGGGCTTCGCGCTGGCCTCGCTGCTGAACTCCTCGGAATTCAAACTGAAGGCCGTGGTCATCGGCATCCTGATCATTCCCATGGCCATGACACCCACCATCGCGGCCCAGATGTGGAAGCTGATGTTCAACGCCGAATACGGCATCATCAACGCCATCCTGGGAACGCTGTTCGGCGCCAAGGTGGTCTGGCTGTCGGCGGAGATGGCCTTCTGGTCCATCCTCATTGTGGACATCTGGCAGTTTACGCCCTTTGTCACCCTGATCTGCTACGCCGGACTGCGCTCCGTGCCCTCGGAGCCCATTGAGTCCGCCGCCATTGACGGCGCCAACCGCTGGCAGGTGCTGACCCAGGTGACGCTGCCCATGATGCGCAAGCTGCTGTTCCTGGCGATTCTGCTGCGGGCGGTGGACTCCCTGAAGCTGTTCGACACCGCCTTCGTCCTGACCCAGGGCGGCCCCGGCAACGCCACGGAGTTCCTGAGCCTCCACGTCTACCGGATGGCCAACGCCCAGAACGGCCTCATCGGCCGCGCGGCGGCCATCGCCCTGGTACTGCTGGCCATCACCACGGTGGTAAGCCGGATCCTCATCAAACAGCAGCGGAAGGAGGATGACTGACCATGACACGCAGAACAAAACGGCAGATTGTCAATTTCCTGAAGGGCCTGGTGATTCTGGCGGTGTGCGTCGTGATCCTGTTCCCCTTCCTGTGGATGGTGCGGGTCAGCTTCCTGAACAAGGTGGACATCTTCGAGCCGGGCAACTTCGGCGCCGCCATGACGCTGGACAACTACCGCAGCATCATTGCCAGCGGCATCAGCCTGTACTTTGCCAACAGCTTCGTGGTGGCGGTGGTCTCCACGCTGATCTCCCTGCTGCTGGGCACCTTTGCTGCCTACGGCTTTGCCCGGTACAACTGGAAGAAGCGGGAGGACCGGGCCTTCTGGGTGCTGAGTCAGAAGTTCCTGCCTGCCATGGCGGTGGTGATTCCCTACTTCACCATGGCTTCCTTCTTCAAGCTGCTGGACACCCGCTCCCTGCTGGTGATCTGCTACACCACCTTCAACATTCCTTTTACCATCTGGATGATGCGGGGCTTCATTGAGGACCTGCCCAAGGAGCTAGAGGAGGCCGCCTTCGTGGACGGCTGCACCCGGCTGGAGTCCCTGCGGCGCATTGTGCTGCCCCTGGTGGCGCCGGGCCTGGTGGCCACCGCCATCTTCTGCATCATCAATTCCTGGAACGAATTCGTGTTCGCCAACTTCCTCACCACCATCAACGCCAAGACCGTCCCCACCTCCGTGATGATGTACCTGTCGGTATCCGGCGTCAAATGGGGAGAGATGGCCGCCACCGGCGTGCTGGCTGTGCTGCCGGTGATGATCTTCGCCATCAGCGTGCAGAAGCACATGGTCCGGGGCCTGACCTTCGGCTCAGTGAAGGGCTGACAGCCCTTTGATGAACAATCAGACAGATCCAAAATCTCACAAGGAGTGATGATTCCATGAACAAAGTAAAAATGGCCATCGTGGGCGCCGGTATCTGGGGCGAAAACCATGCCAGGATCTACAACGCCCATCCCTTCGCGGAAACGGTCGCCCTGTGCGACATGAACCTGGAACGGGCCAGGGAAGTGGCGGACCGGCTGAACATCCCCCAGGTCTACAGCGACTATAACGAGATGTTTGAAAAGAGCGGCTGCGACGCCGTGGCCGTGGTAACCCCCGACTTCCTCCACGCCGACGTGGCGGTGGCCGCCGCGGAGCACAAGAAGCACATCCTCATCGAAAAGCCTCTGGCCACCACCGCCGAGGACGTGCACCGCATGGTGAAGGCCATCCGGGAGAACAACGTCCGGGCCATGGTGGACCTGCACAACCGCTGGTCTCCCCCCTTCAACGCCGCCCATGAGGCCATCCAGCGGGGCGACCTGGGCGAGGTGTACAGCGCCTACATCCGCCTGAACGACATCAAGTGGGTGGCCACCGACATGCTGCGCTGGGCCTCCAAGTCCTCCATCCTCTGGTTCCTGGGCAGCCACAGCCTGGATACCCTCCGCTGGATGTTCAATGACGAGGTGAAGCGGGTGTACAGCGTCAGCCGCTCCGGCCTGCTGAAGAGCCAGGGCGTGGACACGGTGGACGAGTATCTCACCACCATCGAGTTCCGCAACGGCGGCATCGCCCAGATGGAAAACGGCTGGATCACCCCCAACGCCAACCCCTGCGTCAATGACATCAAGTTCAACGTGCTGGGCACCAAGGGCATGATCGCCCTGGATGTGTCCAACCACAACCTGATCCAGATGTACACCGATGACAAGGTGACGGTGCCCGACGTGCTGGTGCAGAACCACATCTTCGGCAATCCCAAGGGCTTTGCCTTTGAGAGCATCCGCTCCTTTGTGGACTGCCTGCTGACCGGCGAGCCGTTCCACGTGTCGCTGGAGGACGCGGCCAACACGTCCCTGGCCATTCTGGCCATTATGGAGTCCGCGGAAAAGCGGATGCCCGTGGACGTGGAGCTGCCCTACTGAACCTGATTTTTACGTTCCTCATACAGTCACAGGCCCTCTGCCGGGTTCCGGCAGGGGGCCTGTGACTTACTTATTATAAAGGTAGGGAATTCAGTCCAGAAAATAGCCCAGGGTGTTGAAGCAGCGCAGCAGCCCCTGGGGGTCCAGCACCCGGATGCGGCGGTATTCCAGGGCAATGGAGCCGTCCCTGGCCAGCTGGCTGAGAATGCGGCTGACGGACACCCGGTTGATACCGGTGACGGCGGCAATCTGCTGGTGGGTGTAGGGGATGGAGTCGCCGGAGCGGCTGTACTCCGAGTAGAGGAAGTAGGCGATCTTCTTGTCATTCTCCCGGAAATGGGCGCAGCAGATGTAGTCCGACAGCAGCATGATCCGGGACACCAGCTGGTCGATGATGCCCTGAATGGGCAGCCCCTCCCCCTGCCAGGCCCGGAGAAACTCCTCCGGCGCCATGGCGTACAGCGTCACGGGGGTGATGGACTCCACACTGACCATCACCGTGGCGTAGGAGGTGAGGCCCTCGCTGCAGATCAGGTTGTCCGGCCCGATGTAGAAGAGGGTGACGTCATCCCCGTCCTGGTTGGTGACAAAGGTGCGGGCGTGGCCGCCGGCCAGAAAGCCCACCTTGGTCACCGGGGTGCCCTTCTCCACCAGCAGCTGCCCGGCGGCGTATTCCTGCTTCCGCCCGCGGCGCAGAAAAATCTCCTTGATGTGTTGGTTGGAAAACTCCGGTCTGGCCATGGCCGCCACCTCCAGCTCTCACTTGGCAATATTGTATCACAGCCCCGGAAACAAAACAAACGGAAGCGTTTTTGCCGGAAAAATTGGCCGTTTTCCACAAAAATCCCCGCCGGATTTCTCTCCTCAGTGGCACAAAAAACGTATAAAATGTTACAATCCTCTTTTCTCATCCCCTTTAAACTGGTAATATAGAATGGGTTGTGCCCGAAAGAAACAGGAGGAGACGATTCATGAAAACCACCATGCGGGGACTTGTGAAGGAGAGCGCCGGCCCCGGCGGCTTTGTGCTGCACACCGATCTGCCCATTCCGGAGATCGGGGAGGACGAGGTGCTGCTGCAGGTCCGCTGCACCGCCTTCTGCGGCACCGATCTGCACATCTGGGAGTGGGACGAGTGGTCCCGGCGGCGGGTGAAGGCCCCCTTCATTCCCGGCCATGAGACGGTGGGCGTCATTGTGGCGGCGGGGGAGAAGGTGACGGACCGGCGCGTGGGCCAGCGGGTGTCCTGCGAGACCCACATTCCCTGCGGGGAGTGCTGGTTCTGCAAAAACGGAATGCCCCATATCTGTAAGAATGTGAAGCTGTTCGGCGTCACCCAGGACGGCGCCTTCGCCGAGTACGCGAAAATCCGGGCGGACTGCACCTTCCCCATCGACGATGACATCAGCGACGAGGCGGCCTGCATGTTCGAGCCCATGGGCGCCGGCGTCCACGGGGTGGAGGCCGCCGACGTGGCAGGCAAAACGGTGCTGGTCAGCGGCTGCGGCCCCATCGGCCTGACTGCGGTCAGCGCCTGCAGGGTGTTCGGGGCGAAAACGGTCATCGCCTGCGACCTGTTTGACGAAAAGCTGGCCATCGCCCGGGAGATGGGGGCCGACGTGACCTTCAACAGCGGAAAGTGCGACCTGCCGGAGGAGGTGCGGAAGCTCACCGGCGGCGTGGGCGCCGACGCGGCCATCGACATCACCGGCGCGGAGAAGGCCATCAACAACAGCCTGAAAAGCGTCCGGGCGGCGGGCCGCCTGGTGTGCGTGGGCCTGCCCAGCGAAAAGGTCACCATGGACCTGACGGAGGACCTGATCTACCGGGAGGTGTCCATGACCGGCGTGTCCGGCCGGCGCATCTGGGGCACCTGGGAGAGCTTCGCAAAGGTGATGAAAAGCCCCTGGTACAAGCTGGAGCACGTCCTGGGCGGCCGCTTCCGGCTGGAGGAAATCGACGAGGCCGTCCGGCAGATCCGCTCCGGCGTCCCCGGGAAAATGATTCTGTATCCGTAAGGAATGAATAAAGGAGGAACGGTTATGCAACTGGAAAAGGAAGTTCAGAAAAAGCTCCATCAGGGTCTGGTGGAAATGCGGATGACGGAGGAAAAGCTCATTGAGATTTACGCCGCCGGCAAGGTCCCCGGCCATATCCACAGCGGTATGGGCCAGGAGGGCACCTATGTGGGCGTGCTGTCCACCCGCCAGCCCGGTGACTATGTGAAGATCGCTCACCGGCCGGTCAGCGCCTCCGTGGTGATGGGCATGCCGCTGAAGGAGTTCTTCGGCGAGATCATGGCCAAAAACTGCGGCAACTCCGGCGGCCGGGGCGGCATCAACCACACCGGACGCCTGCAGGACGGCATGCTGGGCTTTTCCGCCACCCTGGGCTGCGACGCCGCCGTGCCGGTGGGCGCGGCCATGACCATCGACCTGGAGGGCCGGAACAACATGGTTTATACCTTCTTCGGCGACGGCACCTCCAACCGCGGCCCGGTGTACGAGGCCATGGTGCTGGCCTCCGACTGGAAGCTGCCGGTGCTGTTTGTCTGTGAGAACAACGGCTTCGCCATCTCCACGCCCACGGAGTACTCCTCCGCTGTGCCCAACGTGCTGGCGGACAAGGCTGCCGGCTTCGGCATGCCCTCCGAGGTGGTGGACGGCACCGACGTGGAGGCGGTGTACGCCGCCGCCATGCGGCTGCGGGAGTACATTCTGGCGGGCAACGGCCCGGCGGTGCTGGAGTGCAAGAGCTACCGCTGGCGGGGTCACTTCGAGGGTGACCAGTGCGCCTACCGGGACAACTCCGTGGCGGCGCGGCGCATCGCTGAAAAGGACTGCCTGAAAAACTTCGAGGCAAAGCTGCTGGAGCGGGGCGTGCTGTCGGAGGCGGAGATGGCGGAGCGCAAGACGGCCTATAACGCCGCCATGGACCAGGCCATCGCCGAGGCGGAGGTCACCGGCGAGATGACCCCCGAGACGCTCTTTGACTACCTGTACGTCTGATCAGGAGGGATGAAACGATGAAAGTAACATACGGAAAAGCCATCAGCGACGCGCTGAAGGAGGAAATGCGCCGGGACAGCAAAATGGTGATCTACGGCGAGGACGTGGCCCAGTTCGGCAACATTTTCGGCCTGACCCGGGGCATGCTGGAGGAGTTCGGTCCCAAGCGCGTCCGCAACACCCCCATCACGGAGACGGCCATCGTCGGCAGCGCCATCGGCGCGGCGGAGACGGGCCTGCGGCCGGTGATCGAGCTGATGTACTCCGACTTTACCATGGTGGCCTTCAGCGAGATTTTCCACTGCGTGGCCAAGTGGCGCTACATGAACGGCCCCGAGTTCAAGCTGCCCCTGGTGATCCGCAATGCCTCCGGCTCCTCCAACGGCGCCGGCTGCGAGCACTCCAACACGGTGGAGAGCCTGTTCATGCACGCCCCCGGCCTCACCATCGTCACCCCCTCCTGCGCCTATGATGCCAAGGGCCTGCTGAAATCCGCCATCCGCTCCGACAACCCGGTGATGTTCTGCGAGCCGAAGCTGCTGTACCAGAGCAAGCAGGAGATCCCCGACGAGGTGTACAACAGCGATTACACCATCCCCCTGGGCCTGGCGGACGTGAAGCGGGAGGGCCGGGACGTGACCATTGTGGCCGTGGGCCTGATGGTGCCCCGGGCTCTGGAGGCCGCCGAAAAGCTGGCTGCCGAGGGCATCGAGGCAGAGGTGGTGGACCCCCGCACCATCGCGCCCCTGGACAAGGACACCATCTACACCTCCATCCGCAAGACCCACCGAGCCGTTGTGGTGGAGGAGGGCAACCGGACCGGCGGCATCGGCGCCGAGCTGGCCGCCTCCTTCCAGGAGGAGCTGTATGACGAGCTGGACGGCCCCGTGATCCGGGTGGCGGCGCTGGACGTGCCCCTGCCCTACAACATCACCATGGAGCACTACGCCATCCCCGACGTGGAGTCTATCTGCAAGGCCGTCCGGGCCGCGTTCTGAGCGTATTTTGAAAGAAGGAGGAGCCTGTCCCCCGCAGGGGGACAGCATCAGATATGAGCTTTGAGATCGTAATGCCCAGAGCCGGACTGACCATGGTGGAGGGCACCATCACCGGCTGGAAGGCGGCGGAGGGATCCCGGGTCACCAAGGGCGACGCCATCATGGAGTTCGAGAACGAGAAAAACGTCATCGACTGCGAGGCCCTGGAGTCCGGCATCCTCCACATCCTTGCCAAGGAGGGGGAGACCATTGCCGTGGGCGCCCCCATCGGCCTGCTGGCGGAGTCTCAGGAGGAGTATGACGCCCTCCTCAGCGGCGCCGCCCCGACGGCGGCTCCGGCCGCTGCCCCGTCTGCCGCTCCGGCGGCCCCCGCTGCCCCGGCAGCTGCGGCTCCCGCCCCCGGCGGCCGCGTCCGGGCCACGGGCCTGGCCCAAAAGCTGGCCCGGGAGGCGGGCATTGACCTGGCGGCCGTCCGGCCCTCCGGCGGCCCTGACGGCCTGCGGATTGTGGCCAGAGACGTGGAGGCCTATCTGAACCAGCCCAAGGCCCCTGCCGCCTCTGCCGCCGCGCTGGAGGACGAGATCACCGAGACCCCCTGGGTGGGCGTCCGCAAGACCATCGCCCGGAATATGTACAACAGCCTGCGGGACATGGCCCAGTGCACCTGCACCTGCGAGGTGGACGCCACGGAGCTGCTGGCCCTGCGGGAGCGTCTGGTGGCCTCCCAGGAGTACCTGGGCTGCAAGATCACCGTCAACGACCTGCTGTGCAAGATGTTGGGGAAGGTGCTGGCGAAGCACCCCCTGGCCAACGCCACCTTCGACGGCAGCACCCTCTTCTCCCACAAGCACGTCCACCTGTCGGTGGCGGTGGCCACCGAGGACGGTCTCATGGTCCCGGTGGTGCGGAATGTGGACACCCTGACCCTGACGGAGATCAACGCCCGGGTGAAGGACCTGGCGGCCCGGGCCAAGACCAAGAGCCTGACGCCCGACGAGCAGACCGGCGGCACCTTCACCATCACCAACGTGGGCATGTTCCCCATCGACACCAGCACCCCCGTCATCAACCCGCCCCAGACGGCCATCTGCGGCTTCGGCCGGACGGTGGTGAAGCCGGTGTACCAGCCTGACGGCACCCTGGCCCCCCGGTCCATGATGAATGTGTTCCTCACCTTCGACCACCGGGTCATTGACGGCCTGGAGGTGGGCCGCATCTTCACGGACATCCAGTTCTGCATTGAACACCCGGACGTGATTCTGGCGTGACAGGGAGGAGACGCGCATGAATATCATTGTCATCGGCGGCGGCCCCGGCGGCTATGTGGCCGCCATCCGTGCCGCCCAGCTGGGCGCCGCCGTTACCCTTGTGGAAAAGCAGCATTTGGGCGGCACCTGCCTGAACGTGGGCTGCATCCCCACCAAGTGCCTGCTCCACAGCGCGGAGCTGCTGGAGGACATCCGCCGCCAGGGCGCCGAAATCGGCGTGAAGGTCACCGGCGCGGAGGTGGACTTCCCCCAGGTGATCCGCCACAAGAACGATATCTCCAAAAAGCTCACCGGCGGCGTGGCGGGCCTGCTGCGCATGAACAAGGTGAAGGTTGTGGACGGCGAGGCCGCCTTCACCGGCCCCCGGAAGCTGGAGGTAAAGAAGGCCGACGGCACCAAAGAGCCCATGACCGCCGACGCCATCATCGTGGCCACCGGCTCCGTCAACGCCCGGCCCCCCATTCCGGGGCTGCGGGAGAACCCCAACTGCATCGATTCCACCGGCGCCCTGAGCCTGGAGCGGCTGCCCAGGAGCATGGTGGTCATCGGCGGCGGCGTCATCGGCCTGGAGCTGGCCTGCGCCTACGCTGCCTTCGGCACGAAAATCACCGTGGTGGAGGCCATGGACCACATGCTGCCCATGCTGGACGGCGATCTCACCAAGGTGGGCGTGGACCACATGAAGAAGATGGGCATGGAGTTCCATCTGGAGTGCCCCGTCCAGTCCGTGGAGCCGTCCCCTGTGGGCGCGAAGGTAGTCTGCAAGAACAAGGCCGGCGAGACCGTCAGCTTTGAGGCGGAGAAGGTGCTGGTGGCCATCGGCCGGAAGGCCAACACGGAGGCCCTGGCCCTGGACCGGGGCGGCATCAAGCACGACCGTGGCCGCATCCTGGTCAACGAGCGGATGCAGACCAACGTCTCCGGCGTCTACGCCATCGGCGACTGCGTGGCGGGCCACGCCCAGCTGGCCCACACCGCCTCCGCCATGGGCGAGGTGGCCGCGGAGAACATCATGGGACAGGACTCCGTCTACGATGAGTCCACCAACCCCACCTGCGTGTACATCGAGCCGGAAGCGGCCTCTGTGGGCCTGACGGAGGAGCAGTGCAAGGAAAAGGGCATCGCCTACAAGGTGGGCAAATTCCCCATGTCCGCCAACGGCAAGGCTCTGATTCTCAACGGCGGCGAGGGCCTGGTGAAGATCATCGCCGGGGCCAAGTACGGTGAGGTACTGGGCATGCACATCATCGGGCCCCGTGCCACGGACCTGATTGCCGAGGGCGCTCTGGCCATCCGGCTGGAGGCCACCCTGGACGAACTGATTACCACCATCCACTCCCATCCCACCGTCACCGAGACCATGCGGGAGGCGGCCCTCCACGCGGAAAAGCGGGCCATCCACACCGCCAACCGGTAACGCGTTCACCGGCGTCCCCTCCGGGGGCGCCGGTTTTCCGTTGGCAAAGGCCACGGACCGTGACTTTTTTGCCCAACGGATTGTCCGGACGGGGAAACCTGTGGTACAATACAATGCACCGGCGGTTTGAAGCAGCGCCGGAGGAAAGGAGACGACCGGGATGGAACAGCCCCGCTATCGGAAAATTGACATGGAGACCTGGCCCCGCCGGGAGCACTTCCCCTATTACCGGGAGTTCCTGAAATGCGGCTACTCCCTCACCGCACGGGTGGAGGTGACGGAGGCGGTGGGCTTTGCCCGGGAGACGGGGCGCCGCTTTTTCGGCTGCTTTCTATACGCCGCCGCCCGGACCGTCAACGGCATGGAGGAAATGCGGATGATGGTGACGCCGGAGGGGGCGCCGGGCATCTGGGAGGAGGTCCACCCCAGCTTTACCGTGTTCCATGAGGACGATCACACCTTCACCGACATCTGGACCGAGTACCGGCCGGACTTTGACGCCTTTTACAACGGCTACCTGCGGACGGTGGAGCAGTTCGGGGAGGTCCACGGCATCAAGGGCCGTCCCGGACAGCCGGCCAACTTCTTCTGCGTCAGCTGCGTGCCCTGGATGGACTACACCGGCTACGCCAGCTATGTCGCCGGAACGCCGTCCCTGTTTCCCATCATCACCTTCGGCAAATATACGGAGGAGAACGGGAAATACACCCTGCCGGTGACCCTGACCATCTCCCACGCGTCGGCGGACGGCTATCACGCCAGCCAGTTCTTCCGCCGGCTGGAGGAGAACCTGCGGGATTTCAATACAAAATAGTATCCTTTTTGGTTGCTATAATAATCAAAAGCGCCTGCCGCACAGTTTTGCGGCAGGCGCTTTTGATGCGAAGCATAAAAACCCGCTGCAAGGGAGCGGATGATGTCTTTTAATTTCGCGGGAAAAAAGAACGTGGCTGCAAAGCGAACTTTGCAACCACGTGTCAGGCGGCTTCAATCCGGATGCTTTCGTTTTCTGACCCAAATCACAACCCAGCGAAGCGGTTGTGATTTGGAAAGGAGGAGCGACGGAATGAGTGAGAGATGACGTTTGCTTTGAAAAAAGAAAACGTCGTCGCGAACGATATGCAGTCCGCGACGACGTGGCGCAGAAGGAGGGATTTGAACCCTCGCGCCGGTTTTATCCAGCCTACTCCCTTAGCAGGGGAGCCCCTTCGGCCTCTTGGGTACTTCTGCAGACAATATTAAGATGTGGCGGAGAGAGTGGGATTCGAACCCACGGACGCTTTCACGTCGCCGGTTTTCAAGACCGGTTCCTTAAACCGCTCGGACATCTCTCCAGAATATGTCCTTTGTCCGAACACTTATGGAATCATACCATACGCATGGCTGCTTTGTCAACCGTATTTCCCGGAAATACAGACAATTTTTTGCGGGGCGGGGGCCTTCCCCCGCCCCCCTGTTTTCAAAGCCGCACCGCCCTGGTGGCCACCGCCTCCTGAAAGGCCCGGTCATGCTCCACAAAAACCAGCGTGGGCCGGAACTGCACCAGCAGCTCCTTGAGCTGCATCCGGGACCACACGTCAATGTAGTTCAGCGGCTCGTCCCAGAGGTACAGCTGGGCGCTTTCGCACAGGCTCCGGGCGATGAGCACCTTTTTCTTCTGCCCCTGGGACCAGTCCGCCATGTCCGTTTCAAACTGCTCCCGGGGGAAATCCAGCTTCCGCAGGATGGTCAGCAGCCGTGTTTCGTCCACGCCCCACTCCCGGGCGCTGCCGCGCAGCCTGCCCCGCAGATGGGAGGTGTCCTGGGGCAGCCAGGAGACGGTCAGGCCCGGCAGCCGGGTCAGCGTGCCGGTGTGGGTCATCTCCGCCTGCCCCCGGAGCAGCTTCAGCAGGGTGGATTTGCCGCTGCCGTTGCCGCCGCAGATGACCAGCCGCTCTCCCGGCTCCAGGGAGAAGGTCAGCGGGCCGCAGACCTGCTTCTCCCCGTAAAAGAGGCACACCTCCCGCAGGTCCAGCAGCCGGCCACGGGCCGACAGGGGCCGGAGCTTCAGCGCCTCCGCCTTTTCCAGGTCCTTCAGCAGGGCGGATTTCTCCGCCACCGCCCGCTCCGCCCGGCGGTCCATGTTTTTCCGCTGCTGCTGTCCCTTCCGGGACTTTTCTCCCAGATAGGGCCGCAGGCCGTGCTTCACAATGCCCTGGGAGGAGATGCCGGTTTTGGCCCGCTCCACGGCGTCGGCCTTCTGCCGGCGCTGCTCCGCCGACTGCTCCAGCCGCCGGATCTCTCCCCGCAGCTTCTCATTTTCCGCCTGCTCAAAGGCGTCCCGCCGCTCTTTGTTCTCCCACCAGGAGGAGAAAGTGCCGCTCTGAACCTCTATACCGCTGCGGTTCAGGGACAGAATGTGGTCCACGCAGCCGTCCAGGAACCGCCGGTCATGGGACACCAGCAGAAAGCCCTTCTTCCGCCGGAGGTAATCCGCCAGCAGCTCCCGGCCCCGGCTGTCCAGATGGTTGGTGGGCTCGTCGATGAGGAGAAAGCGGTCCCCGCCGCAGAACAGGGCCGCCAGCATCGCTTTGGTCTGCTCGCCGGGGGAGAGGGTGGCAAAGGGCCGCCAGAGGGCATCCTCCTCCACCTCCAGCAAAGACGATTCCCGGGTCAGCTCCCAGACCTCCGCGGCGGGGCAGACCTCCTGCAGCACCTCCATGGTGAGCCGGGAGGGGTCCGCCGCGGGATAGGGGAAATACCGGAAGGGCACGCCGGCGCGGATGCTGCCGCTGTACTCGTACTCACCCAGCAGCAGCCGCAGCAGAGTGGTTTTTCCCCGGCCGTTGCGGCCCACCAGCCCCAGCTTCCAGTCGGTGTCCAGCTGGAAGCTCACATTTTCAAACACGTTCACAAAGCTGCCGGGGTAGGAAAAGGTCAGGTTCTGCACCTGAATCAGTGACATGGTACGTCCTCCTTGATGAAAGTACGGAGCACCTGCCGGAGAAAAAAGAGCTGCAAGGATTCCTTCCCTGCAGCTCACTGTCGCAAAAGGTCCGCCGCTTCCCGAAGCGGCGCCTGCGCGCGTATGAAATGAGACAGATTTCCCCTGCAAAGCTCCGGCGGCGCGGATAAGCGCCGCTGTCCGGTTTTACTTGCAGGAAAAAAACATGGTTTCGCCTCTTTCGTCTGAATGGATGTATTTACTGTACCATGGTTCCAAACCGCCGTCAAGCCCTGTCGATCCGGATGGGGACGCCGTTGACCTCCACGCCCTCGTCGGCGCAGATGAGGATGTACCGGGTGCCGTTGATGACCCGGGTCTCGATGAGGTCGCTGCGGTCCGGGTTTACCTTGATGGTGACGTCCGGGGTTTTGATCTCAAACTGCCGGTCATCCACCAGGTTTTTGGGGCTCAGGTCCGTGTCGGCGCCGAAGGCCGCCTCGTAGCGCTGCTCAAAGAAGGACACGTGGTCCTCCGACACGCCGCTGTCCCGGAGCACGTCCCGCAGGTCCTCCCGGGAGACGGTGAGGGGGTCCGGGGAGCGGCTCTCCTTGTGGGCCTCAATGCGGCCGCGGAGGTTATCGTGGACGGACTGCACCGCCTCGTAGCTGCACTCCTCCGCCAGCGTGTCCCCCAGAATGGTCTGGAACGTCTCCTTCTGCACGGCGGCGGGCATGGGGGGCTGGGTGCGGAACAGGGCGTCCACCAGCTCCGGATGGCTGTCGGCGGTGTCTCTGGAGTAGTAGAGGGCGTTGTACAGGTTGGTGGCCCGCTGGTCGAAGGCGGGGAACAGGAAGCCCGCCTCCGGCGCCGCCGCCACCCAGCCGCCCTCCCGGGTGTGGAACACGTTCTCGTCCATGGAGTAGCTGAGGGTGGGCTTTGCGGCCTTCACGGGGCAGATGGCGCACACCAGGTAGGTGAATACCTCGTCGGACTGGTCGTCCTGCCGCTCCCCGTCGTCGGAGCGGTGGGGCACGTCATACACATCCCGGGCCAGGAGGATGAGGTAGCCCCCCTCTGTGGTGAGAGAGTCCATGATTTTGCGGCAGAAAGTCTGCACCACCTCCCGGTCCCGCAGTTCCGAATCCCGCAGGGCCATCAGCAGCCGGTGCTCGTCGCTGTCCGCCACCTGCCGGGTGGTGAAGGAGATGTCGATGAGGTTCTTGCCCAGGCCGCCGGAGAGGGTGCGCTTCAGCAGGGACAGGTAGGCCTCCGCCTCCTCCTGGGGCATCATGGTCAGGGACTGGCTGAACAGGGACACCACCTCCCGCTTCTCGTTGACAAAGCAGCCGCAGATGTGGGTGATGTTGTTTTTTTCCGGCCGCAGCCGGCGGCGCAGCTCGGAAACTTCACGTTCGTTCATAAGGTTCTCCTTTCTGGAAAAGGGACACGCCGTCGGCAGACGGCGTGTCCCGGGATTCATCAGACGGACAGGGTGTCGGACAGCTCCAGACCGGGGTTGTGCTTCGTCAGGAAGCCCACGGACCACTCGCCGCCGAAGGCCACCAGATAGTTGCCCCGGAAGTCCTCCAGCAGCTTGGCGTCGGTGCAGAGGGTCAGGTCCCGGGGGTCACCGGGGCAGGAGAGAATCCGCCGCAGGTGCTCGTAGGGCAGGCCGGACATGAACATCTCCACGCCGTACTCGTTTTTCATCCGGTACTCGAACACGTCGAACTGCAGCGTGCCCACCACGCCCACAATGACCTCCTCCATGCCGGCGTCGGGAATTTTGAAGATCTGGATGGCGCCCTCCTGGGCGATCTGCTCGGCGCCCTTCATGAACTGCTTGCGCTTCATGGTGTCCTTGGGGGAGACCCGCATGAAGTGCTCCGGCTCAAAGGTGGGGATGCCGGAGTAGCGGAACTTTTTGCCCGGCACTGTGATGGTGTCGCCGATGGAGAAGATGCCGGGGTCGAACACGCCGATGATGTCGCCGGCGAAGGCCTCGTCGATGATCTCCCGCTCGGCGGCCATCATCTGCTGAGGCTGGCTCAGGCGCATTTTCTTGCCGGACTGCATGTGGTAGTACTCGGTGTCCCGGTCAAACTTGCCGGAGCAGATGCGCATGAAGGCCAGCCGGTCCCGGTGGGCCTTGTTCATGTTGGCCTGAATCTTGAACACGAAGGCGGAGAAGTCGGGGGAGAACACATCCACCTCCCCGGCGTCGGACACCCGGGGCAGGGGCGGCGTGGTCATCCGCAGGAATTCCTCCAGGAACGGCTCCACGCCGAAGTTGATGAGGGCGGAGCCGAAGAACACGGGGGACAGCGTTCCGGCCCGGACGGCCTCCAGATCGAACTCCCGGCCGGCCCCCAGCAGCTCCACCTCGTCCCGCAGGGCGGCGGCCTTGATTTCGCCCAGAATGTCGTTCAGGGCGGGATCGTCCAGCTCCACCTCGGTGGAGGTGGCCTTCCGGCCGTGGCCCTCGCCGGAGAAGAACAGGATGCGGCTCTTTTCCCGGTCATAAACGCCCTGGAATTCCTTGCCGCAGCCGATGGGCCAGTTCATGGCGTAGGTGTCGATGCCCAGCTCCCGCTCCACTTCCTCGCACAGCTCCAGCGGGTCCCGGGTCTCCCGGTCCATCTTGTTGATGAAGGTGAAAATGGGGATGTGCCGCAGGGCGCAGACCTTGAACAGCTTCCGGGTCTGGGGCTCCACGCCCTTGGCGCCGTCAATGACCATGACGGCGGAGTCCGCCGCCATCAGCGTGCGGTAGGTGTCCTCGGAGAAGTCCTGGTGGCCCGGGGTGTCCAGAATGTTGATGCAGAAGCCGCTGTGCTGGAACTGCATGACGGAGGACGTGACGGAAATGCCGCGCTGCTTTTCAATTTCCATCCAGTCGCTGGTGGCGGCCTTGGCCCGCTTGCCCTTGACCTCACCGGCCTGGGCGATGGCGCCGCCGTAGAGCAGGAATTTTTCGGTTAAGGTGGTTTTGCCGGCGTCGGGGTGCGAGATGATCGCAAAGGTCCGGCGGCGGCGGATTTCTTCATTCAGAGCTGCCATGCTTGCTTCCTCCAGTATTTCATGTTTGGTTCT
>NZ_JAXEBZ010000054.1:0-24460 GCF_034093755.1 Dysosmobacter sp.
GGGGGAAACAGGCGAAGCGCCGCCAGCGGCGGAAACAGCGAGGGCTGTTTCGAGGAAGCGGCACGATTGGCGGCCCCAACGGGGCCGGGAATCGTACTGCCGCGACGGTGGTTTGCAATCCCGCCGACGATGGTCGGCACCCCCGGCACCCGGACGGGTGCAATCCCGCCGGAGTCCCGGCAATTTCCCGCGCCGAAACCGGCGCACCCCCCAATGCTGTTTGCAATCTCCCCCTCCCCATGCTATGATGGACCCATCAACCGGCGGGGCCGCCCCCGCTGTCTTTTCGGGTGACGCCATGACAAAACTCGACGCATTGAAAACCTACTTCGGCTATGACAGCTTCCGTCCCGGTCAGGAACCGGTGATTGACGCGCTGCTCTCCGGCCGGGACGTGCTGAACATCATGCCCACCGGCGGCGGCAAATCCATCTGCTACCAGATCCCGGCGCTGCTGCTGCCGGGGGTGACGCTGGTGATCTCGCCGCTGGTGTCCCTTATGCGGGACCAGGTGACCCAGCTGGTGCAGAACGGTGTCCCCGCCGCGTTTCTCAACAGCTCCCTGACACGGCGGCAGTACCAGCTGGCCGTGGACCGGGCCCGGGACGGGTGGTACAAAATCATCTACGTCTCCCCGGAGCGGCTGGAAACAGACAGCTTCCTGGACCTGGCGGAGCACCTGAACATCTCCCTGGCGGCGGTGGACGAGGCCCACTGCATCTCCCAGTGGGGCCAGGATTTCCGGCCCGCCTACCTGTCCATCCCCGCCTTTCTGGAGCGGCTGCCCAATCGGCCGCCGGTGGGGGCCTTTACCGCCACCGCCACCCCCGCTGTGGGGCAGGACATCCGCCGCCTGCTGGGCCTGCGGGACCCGCTGTGCCAGACCACCGGCTTTGACCGGGAGAACCTCCGCTTCACCGTCCTCCACCCCCGCGGCAAGCAGGCGGAGCTGCTGGGACTGCTGCGCCGGCGCCGGGGCCAGAGCGGCATCGTCTACTGCGCCACCCGCAAGGCGGTGGAGGAGGTGTGTGAGCTGCTGCGGGACGCCGGCTTTTCCGCCGCCCGCTACCACGCTGGCCTGGAGGCGGAGGAGCGCAAAACCAGCCAGGAGGACTTCCTCTTCGGCCGGGTACAGATCATGGTGGCCACCAACGCCTTCGGCATGGGCATCGACAAGTCCGACGTCCGGTGGGTCATCCACTACAACATGCCCAAGGACCCGGAGAGCTACTACCAGGAGGCGGGCCGGGCCGGCCGGGACGGCGCCCCCGCCGAGTGCATCCTGCTGTACAGCGGGTCGGACGTGTACACCAACCGCTACCTCATTGAGCACAGCGAGGCGGCGGAGGGGGTGGACCCGGAGACCGCCGGGCTGCTGCGCCAGCGGGAGCTGGACCGGCTGTGGAGCATGGTGGATTACTGCAAAGGCCGCACCTGCCTGCGCCGGTTTCTGCTGCGGTACTTCGGGGAGAACGCCCCGGACCAATGCGGCAACTGCTCCGTGTGTCTCGCCCAGCCCCGGGAGGCGGAGGACAGCGCCGACGTCCGGGCCATCCTCCGCTGCGTGGAGGACACGGGAGAGCGGTACGGCGTGTCCCTCATCGCCGCCATTCTGGGCGGCAGCGAGGACCAGCGCATCCGGGACCGGGGGCTGGACCGGCAGGAGACCTACGGCCTGCTGTCCAACCTGACGCAGCAGGAGCTGCGGCGGCGCATCCGCGATCTGGTGGACAGCGGGGCGCTGATGACCTCCGGCGGGGAATACCCGGTGCTGCGGCTCACCGCCCGGGGACATGAGCTGCTGGGCGCCGCTCCGGCGCGGCAGCGGCGGACGGCCGCCCCGAAGCCCGCCTTCCGGAAGCTCACCGGAAACCAGGGGGAGCTGCTGGAGCGGCTGAAGGTTCTGCGGACGGACCTGGCCCGGCGGCAGGGGGTGCCGCCCTTCGTCATCTTCTCCGACAAGACCCTCCGGGCCATGGCGGCGGTGATGCCCGCCGACCAGGCGGAGCTGCTGACGGTGGAGGGCGTGGGCAGTTTCAAGGCCGACAAGTACGGCGAGGCCTTTCTGGCGGAGATCGCCGCCTTCGCGGAGGAAGCGTAACGGACAGAACAAATCCCGGCTCCCGCTTTCGCAGGAGCCGGGATTTGTTTCATCCGTTCACCAGGGTGTCCCGGACGTAGGATGCCCAGGCGGGCCGGTCCACGTCCAGCACCACCACGGCGTTTTTCACCGGGAACTGCTTGTCGCTCCACAGGTCCGTCACCGTCTTGCCGGTGGTGATGGTGCCCCGGGTCTCCACATAGACCCCGGCCTCCTCCCCCCGGAACAGCTCCGGGTGGGTCAGGTAAGCCACCGGGCACACGTCATGGAGGAGGATGCCCGCCTCCCCCCGCTGCAGGTGGTAATTCAGCAGGTCGGCGGTGCAGTCCCGGAAGAAGCGGCACACCGGCGTGTCATGGCTGCCGATCTCCGCCACCTCCTCCGCCGTCAGATAGGCCCGCTCCGTCACGTCCAGGCCGCACATGACAATGGGGACGCCGGACTTGAACACCATCTGGGCGGCGTGGGGGTCCACATGAATGTTGAACTCCGCCGCCGGGGTCACGTTGCCGCCCCGGGCGGCGCCGCCCATCAGCAGGATGCGGCGGACGCGGTCCTTCAGGTCCGGATATTTGCCGAAGGCGATGGCCAGGTTGGTGAGGGGACCCACCGCCACAACTTCCAGGGCGCCGCCGGCAGCCACCGCCGCCCGGTACAGCGCGTCCCAGGCGGCCTCCGACCTCTCCGGGGCGGGGGAGGGGGGAAGCACCGCGCCGCCAAGACCGTCCTCGCCGTGGACGTGGAGGGCGGTTTTCAGCTCCTGATACAGCGGCCCCGCAGCGCCCCGGTACACCGGGCAGGTCAGCCCCGCCAGGGCCGCCACCTTCCGGGCGTTGTCATAGGCCCGCTCCATGGGCACGTTGCCCGCCACGGTGGAGATGCCCATCACCTCCGCCTCAGGCGTCCGGCTCAGCACCAGCAGTGCCGCGGCGTCATCCACGCCGATGTCCGTATCAAACCACACCGGAATCCGGCTCATATGCGCACCTCCCATCCGTCATAGGCGTGAACCGCCTCCACCAACAGCTCCACAAAGCCCGCCCGGTCCACGTCCAGCAGGCAGCGGGCGTTGGCGGCGTGGCCGTTCCAGCCGTCGGCGGCGCCCACGGTGGCGCCCCGGCAGTACTCGCCCTCGGTTTCCACTTCCACATACAGATCCTTCATGGTGAACAGGTCCGGCCGCAGCAACCCGGCCACGGCACAGGGATCGTGGAGGGGCGCGCCCTCGTAGCCCACCTCCCGGTGGAACCTATAGAAGAACTCCAGCCACTCCGCCACCACGTGGGCTACCTGGTTGTCCACCGCGCGGATGCGCTCCACGTCCTCCGCGAAGATCAAAGCCCGCTCCGTCACGTCCAACCCCGCCATCTGCACCGGCACGCCGGAGGCGAACACGGTCTGGGCCGCCTCCGGGTCCACCAGAATGTTGAACTCCGCCGCCGGGGTCCAGTTGCCGTAGGCGATGCCGCCGCCCATGAGGGAAATGCGGGCGATCTTTTCCTTCAGCTCCGGGTGGGCCAGCAGCAGCGCCGCCACGTTGGTCTGGGGGCCGGTGGACACGATGGTCACCGGCTCGCCGCTCTCCCGCAGAACCCGGGCCATCAGCTCCACGGCGGTGAGGCCGCACAGCTCCATGGCCGGCTCCGGCAGCTTCGGGCCGTCCAGGCCCGACTGGCCGTGGACGTTGCCGGCGGTGATGGGGTCCGCCAGCAGCGGCCGGGGACGGCCCATGGCGATGGGGGCGGTGATGCCCAGCAGGGTGCAGATGCGCCGGGCGTTGTAGGTGGTTTTTTCGATGGTCTGGTTTCCGGCGCAGGAGGTCACCGCCCGGATGTCAATCCGGGGACTGGCCTGGGCCAGCACCCAGGCGATGGCGTCGTCATGGCCGGGGTCCCCGTCCAGAATGACGGGAATCCTGTTCAGTTCACTCACGTTTGTCACGTCCTTTCCGTCAGTACTTGTTGCGGAAAAACAGATTTCCAATGAATGTCACAATCGCGGATATGAGGAAACGCACAGCCGATCATCTCCCATCCGTGCTGCGGCGCCGCCCCGCGTGAGCGGCCGCTTTTTCCACTGTTTTCAAGGAAACATCTGCCGCCCAGGACAGTGGGCGGCAGATGTGAGATTCCGCGTCAGCCCTTCTCCTGCAGAGCGGCGGCGGAGTGCTGCCGCTTCACCTTCCAGCGGGCCGCCAGGGCGAACACCACCAGACCGAGAATGGTCATGACATAGGGGATGGGGGACACCAGGTTGGAGTCCACACCGGTGGAGGAGATCTTGATGCCCAGCGCCTGGGCGAAGCCAAACACCATGGCTGCCAGCATGGCCCCCAGGGGCTCGCCGGCGCCCATGGCCTGGGCCGCCAGGGCGATGAAGCCACGGCCGGCCACCATGTCCTGGGACCAGCCCATGGCGTAGTACATGGACATGAAGGCGCCGCCGAAGCCGGCCATGGCGCCGGAGAAGCCGATGGCGATGTACTTGATTTTCAGCACGCTGACGCCCACGGAGGAGGCGGCGTTGGGGTTCTCGCCCACGGACCGGATGTTCAGGCCCAGGGGAGTCTTGTACAGCATCACCCAGGTCAGCAGCACCAGCAGAAACGCCAGATACGTCAGCAGGCAGTGGCCGGACAGCACGTTCCCCAGCACGGGAATGTCCTTCAGCACCGGAATCTGGAGAGAGGGGACCTGCAGGTCCTTGGTGATGAGGGAGGTGGTGGAGGCCAGGGCCTTGCCCTCGGTCATGTTGGTGATGACCTTCACCAGAAACAGTGTGCCGCCGGAGCCAATCATGTTGACGGCGATACCGGTGAGGATAATGTCGGTTTTCAGGTTGAAGGCGAAAAAGCCCATCAGCAGCGCCACCAGAATGCCCACCAGCACCGCCAGCACCAGTCCCGCAAACCAGCTGCCGGTCCAGTAGGCCGCCAGAGAGCCGAACAGGGCGGAGATCATCATGGTGCCTTCCAGACCGATGTTGGAAACACCCGCCTTTTCACCCACCACGGCGCCCAGGGTGGCGAACAGGATGGGGGCGGTGATCCGCAGAATGGAGAAGAAGAAATCAGCAGTAAACATCTTACTTCACGCTCCCTTCCGCCGCAGCGGCGCCGGCCGCCCCGGCCTCTTTCAGCTTCAGTTCCTCCTGGGTGCTCTTGATGACCAGCTTCTGCCGGTAGCCGGACAGGAACTGCTCCGCCGCGAAGAACAGGAAGATCACCGCCTGGATGATGTCAATGAGCTGGGAGGGAACGCCGGAATAGGTGGACATCAGGCTGCAGCCCTTGTTGAGGTAGGCCATGAAGAAGGCCGCCAGCGGCACAAAGGCCGGGTTATTGCCCGCCAGAATGGCCACGGTGATGCCCGTCCAGCCGTAGCCGGGGAGGGCCATCCAGGAGTAGTTGGTGTAGCGGCCCAGCATCTCGATGCCGCCGCCCATGCCGGCCAGCACGCCGCCCAGCACCTGGGCCAGCACGATCACCAGACCCACCTTCATGCCGGAGTACATGGCGAAGTCCTGGTTGATGCCGATCATGCGGATGCTGTAGCCCCAGCGGGTGCGGTACATGAACAGCGACACCAGCACCACGCAGATCAGCGCCGCCACGAAGCCCCAGGACAGCTTGGAGCCGTTTTCAATCATCTGGGGAATGGCGGACTGGGGCTGGAAGTTGAAGGTCATGATCTGGCCCTTGCTCTTGTCCGCCAGATAGGTGTTGAGCAGGTACTTGATCATGTACATGACCACGTAGTTCATCATCAGGGAGCACACCATCTCGCTGACGCCCAGCTTCACCTTCAGCAGGGAGGGGATCAGCATCATGGCGCCCACCGCCGCCGCGCCGATGACAATGGCCGCCACCGGCAGCACGCCGGCGGGCAGGGGCACGTAGATGGCCACCATGGCGGTGACAAAGGCGCCCAGCATGATGCCGCCCTCGGCGCCCAGGTTGAACTGGTTGGCGGAGAACATGACGCAGGTGGCCAGGCCCGTGAAGATGATGGGAATCATGGCCGCCAGCACGTCGCACAGGTTCTTGGTGGAAATGCCGCCCTTGTTTTTCAGGGCGGGGCCGATGAGCAGCTGGCGCAGGGCGCTGAGCGTCATGGCGCCCTTGTCCGCCAGGGTGTCGCCCTCGGCGCAGATGAAGATCAGCAGCGTCGCCACCGCCAGGGCGATGAAAATGGCCAGCGCGCCCCGGACGACGCTGAACAGCAGGCTTCTCTTTTTACTCATGGCAAACCCTCCCCACCTGTTCCGGCGTCTGCTGCTTCAGTCCCAGCATGTACTCGCCCATGATCTCGTCGTTCAGCGCCGACGTGTCCTCGAAATAGGCGGTGATGCGGCCGCCGTACATGACGATCAGGCTGTCGGACAGCTCCATGACCTCGTTGAGGTCGGCGGACACCAGCAGCACAGCGATACCGGAGCGGGACAGCTCCACCAGTTTCTTGCGGATGAATTCCGTGGCACCCACGTCGATGCCCCGGGTGGGCTGGTCGGCGATGATCAGGCACGGATCGTTGGAGAACTCCCGGGCCACCACCACCTTCTGGATGTTGCCGCCGGACAGGTTCTCCACCTTCTGGGCCCCGGACTTGCACAGCACGGTGTAGTCCTCAATGAGCCGCTCCGACTCGGCGTGGATGGCCTTCATGTTGAACAGGAGGCCGTTGTTCAGCCGCCCGGCGCCGCAGCGGTCGGCGATCAGGTTCTCCTCGATGGTGGCGGCCCCGGCGATGCCGTAGATCATCCGGTCCTCCGGCACCAGGGACACGCCGTTTTCCCGCAGCTTCCGCTGGGACATGCCCAGAATGCTCTTTCCGTTGACGGTGATGGACCCGGCGTTGGGGGTGTTCAGCTGGAACAGCATGTCCACCAGCTCCTTCTGGCCGTTGCCCTCCACGCCGGCGATGCCCAGAATCTCGCCCCGCCGGACGGAGAGGGACACCTTGTCCAGCATCTTCTTGCCCCACTCGTTGACGTACTCCAGATCCCGGACCCGCAGCACCTCCTCCGTGGGCTGGGGCTTCTCCTTCTGCACCTTCAGCACCACGTCCCGGCCCACCATCAGCCGGGAAATCTGCTCCGGGTTCACGTCCTTCGTGTTGTGGACGCCCATGGACCGGCCGCCCCGGAGAATGGTCATGCGGTCGGTGATCTGCATGATCTCGTTGAGCTTGTGGGAGATGAAGATGATGGTGTAGCCCTGCTCCTTCAGGTTCACCAGCTCCTTGAACAGCTCCGCCGTCTCCTGGGTGGTCAGCACGGCGGTGGGCTCGTCCAGGATCAGGATGCGGGCGCCCCGCACCAGAGCCTTCAGAATCTCCACCTTCTGCTTCATGCCCACGGGGATGTCCATCACCCGGGCGTCGGGGTCCACGTGGAGGTTGAACTTCTCGGAGTACTCCTTTGTGATCTCCACCGCCCGCTTCCGGTCGATAAACAGCCCGGACTTTTTGGGCACCATGCCCAGCACCATGTTCTCCGCCACCGTCAGGCTGGGCACCAGCATAAAGTGCTGGTGAACCATGCCGATGCCCTTGGAGATGGCCACCGTGGGGGAGGTGAGGTTCACCTTCTCGCCGTTGACCCAAATCTCGCCGGAGGTGGGCTGCTCCAGTCCGAACAGCATTTTCATCAGTGTGGATTTGCCGGCGCCGTTTTCGCCCATCAGCGCGTGGATTTCGCCCTTGCGGACAAACAGGTCCACGTCCTGGTTGGCGGCGATGCCGTTGGGATACACCTTGGTGATCCCCTTCATTTGCACCACGTATTCCTCAGCCATAGGGGGTTCCCTCCCGATTCAGTTTTCCGCCCTGGAGCCTCACGCGGCTCTCAGACAGATGGAGCAAAGAGGGGGCTGGACCAGCCCCCTCTTGCAGGAAACTCGATTTTTCGTTCCGTTGTGGCCTGCGTTTACGGACGGACAGAATCCCGCAGAGCCTCCACGGCGCCGCTGGTGTCGCCGATGGCGGAGGGAACGGTAATCTTGCCGGACAGGATGTCCTCCTGAGCGGCGGCCACGGCGGCCTTCACATCAGCAGAGGCGTACTTGTCGAAGTTCTTGTCGGTCACCAGGCCGACGCCGCCCTCGGCGATGCCCAGGTTGATCTCCTGGCCCCAGTAAGTACGGCCGGCATCCCACTCGTCAAAGAACCAGATCAGGCCGTCGCCGATGTTCTTCAGACCGGAGGTCAGGGTGATGGCGGCCAGGTCGGCGGACAGGGTCTGCTCCTGGTCGGAGTCCACGCCCAGGAACCAGCCCTTGCCGGTCTCCAGAGCGGCCTCGGCGGCGCCGTTGCCGGCGTTGCCGGCCACGCCCCAGATCATGTCGCACTTGTTGTCGTTGATCATGGACAGGCCATACTCCTTGGCGATGGCGGTATCCACATAGTCATTGGTGTAGCGGGTGTCGATCTTCACGTCGGGGTTGACGCTCTGGGCGCCCAGAATAAAGCCGTACAGGAAGTCATTGATGACGGGGCTGTCCACGCCGCCCACGAAGCCCAGAACCGGCTCGGGATTGACGTTGGCAATGCTGGTGTCGGTGGTCATGCCGGCGGCAAACACGCCCATCAGGTAGCCCAGGTCGTTCTGCTTGAAGCTCATGTTCACCACGTTGGAGTTCTCGCCCACATAGGTGGTGTCATCATAGATCAGGTACATCTGATCGGGATACTGGGTGGCGACTTCCTTCAGATAGTCGGGCATCTGATAGGTGCCGCAGATGATCAGGTCATACTCGCCGGACTCGGAGACCTCGTACAGGGTGGAAAGCCACGTGGGCTTATCCTCGTCGGTGCCGCCCATCTCGATGGTGTTGACCTCGATGCGGCCGTCAGCCTTCAGCTGCTCCAGACCGGCGGCGGCGGAGTCAAAGAAGGACTTGTCGCCCAGGTTGCCGTTGACCAGGTTGCAGACGCTGTAGACCTTGCCCTCCTCGGGGGCGGAAGCGGCTGCGGAGGAAGCGGGCGCGCTGGCGGCGGGCGCGGCGGGCGCGGAGCTGCCGGAGCTGCCGGAACCGCCGCAGGCGGCCAGAGACATGGTCATAACCAGCGCCAGCATCATAGCAAAAAACTTCTTCACTTTGGTTAACCTCCCAAAAAAATGTGGCCCGGAGGCGATGCCTTGGTCCTGTGCTTTCCATTTCCTCCGGGTGTGCATTATTGTAACCTTTTTCCATGGACTTGTCAATTTCTCCCGCCGTTTTTATTCCTTTTTCACAGAAAATTTTCATTTTCCGCCGGCAGTTAAACGTTTTACCCTTCCCTCTTCCCCCTTGACGGCGGCCCCGCGGAAGGCTATGCTGACTCCATGGACAATCCTCCGCCCCGCCGGGACGGACCAATGAAGGAGGACGCATGATGAACCGTTATCCCTTCCCGAAGGTGGACCTGCACCTGCATCTGGACGGCTCCATTCTGCCGGAGACGGCCTGGGAGCTGGCCCAAAAAGTGGGGGCACCGCTGCCCGCCGATTCCCTGGAGGGCTACAAGGCCTACATCCGCCGGGCCGTCAACTGCGGGGCGGTGAACGAGTACCTGAAGCTTTTCGACCTGCCGCTGGCCATATTGCAGCAGCCGGAGCACCTGACCCGGGTGACCCGGGAGCTGGTGGAGCTGCTGCACCGCCAGGGGGTGGCCTACGCGGAGATCCGCTTTGCCCCCCAGCTTCACACCCGGGAGGGCATGACCCAGCGCCAGGCGGTGGAGGCCGTTCTCCGGGGTCGGGAAGAGGGTCTTGCCGCCTGTCCCGGCATGGAGGCCGGCATTCTCTGCTGCATGATGTGCGTGGGGCCGGAGGCGGTGAACCGGGCCGCCAACGCCGAAACCGTGGAGGTGACGGCGGAGTATCTGGGGAAGGGCGTTGTGGGCCTGGACCTGGCAGGCGCCGAGGGCATCGACCCCCTCAGCGCCTTCGCGCCCCTGTTCCGCCGGGCAGCGGAATTGGGCGTTCCCTGCACCTGCCACGCCGGAGACTCCCAGGGCCCCGACACCGTCCGGGACGCCATGGACATGGGGGCCCGGCGCATCGGCCACGGCCACCACATCTTCGACGACCCGGCCCTGTGCCGCCGGGCGGCGGCGGAGGGCATCGCCCTGGAGATCTGCCCCACCAGCAACATCCAGTGCCGCACCCAGCCCTCCTACGGAGAGCACCCCGCCAGGCGGCTGCTGGACATGGGCATCCCCGTCACCATCAACACCGACAACATGGCCCTGGCGGGGGTCTCGCTGGAGGACGAGTATGACCACTGCGTCAACGAGATGGGCTTCACGGAGCGGGACCTGGTGGAGATGAACCGGAATTCCGTCCGGGCGGCCTTTTTGCCGGAGGAGAAGAAGGCGAAGCTGCTGGCGGCGCTGGAGCCCTTCCGGTAAGGGGCGGGACGTTGCGTTTTCCCCGGAACTGTGCCATAATGCATACCAAGAACAACCAAAGGAGACGATACCATGGACTGTCTGTTCGTCATTGATTATCAGAAGGACTTTGTGGACGGCGCGCTGGGCTTTCCCGGCGCGGAGAAGCTGGACGAGGCCATCGCCCGGCGGGTGCGGGAGTACGGAAAGGGCCGGGTGTGGTTCACCCGGGACACCCATTTTGAGGACTACCTGGACACCCGGGAGGGCCGCCACCTGCCGGTGCCCCACTGCCTGAAGGGCAGCGACGGCTGGCAGAACTACGGCGAGACCGCCCGGGCGCTGGAGGAGGTGGAGGCCGTGGGCATCGACAAGCGGACCTTCGCCATGGACATCGCGGACCCGGAGATTCTCTCCCGGCTGCCGGAGACGGCGGACCGCATCGAGCTGTGCGGCCTGGTGAGCAACATCTGCGTGGTCAGCAACGCCATGACCCTCCAGGGCCACTATCCCAACGCGCAGATCGTGGTGGACGCCAATCTCACCGCCAGCTTCGACGCGGACCTCCACGAAAAGACGCTGGACGTGCTGGCGGGAGTCCAGGCGGAAATTCTCAACCGCTGACAAGGAGGGAACGACATGCTGCAGCCCCACATCCAACTTCCCGATGATCTGAATATCCGCTGTGCCCTGCTGCCCGGCGACCCGGCCCGGCTGGACGCCATCGCCCGGCAGCTGCAGGACGTGGAGGAGCTGGCCTACAACCGGGAGTTCCGCAGCCTCCGGGGCACCTATCGGGGCCTGCCGGTGCTGGCGGTGTCCACCGGCATCGGCGGCAGCTCCGCCGGCATCGCCATTGAGGAACTGAAAAACATCGGCGTCACCGCCATGGTGCGCATCGGCTCCTGCGGCGCGCTGCAGAAGGGCATCGCCCTGGGGGACCTGATTTTCGCCTGCGGCGCCATCCGGGACGACGGCGCCTCCAAAGCCTACGCGGACGTGCGCTACCCCGCCGTACCGGACACGGCGCTGCTGGGCCACTGCATCGCCGCCGCCCGGGACCGGGGCTGGCCCCATCACGTGGGCTTGGTCCACAGCCACGAGAGCTTTTACATCGACACCAATGACGCCGAATCCGCCCACTGGTCCCGGCTGGGGGCGCTGGGGGCCGACATGGAGACGGCGGCCCTGTTCACCATCGGCCGCATCCGGGGCGTCCGCACCGCCAGCATTCTGAATAATGTGGTGCTGTACGGGGAAGATACCGCCGAGAGCATCGGCGGCTACGTGGACGGCGCCGATCCCGCCGCCCGGGGCGAGGAGCGGGAGATCGCCGTGGCCCTGGAGGCGCTGTACCGGCTCAGCGGGGAGGATGCCTGATGAAAAAAGCACTGCTGATTGACTGCTGCGTCCGGAAGGACCGTTCCCGGACGGCGCGGCTGGCGGAGGCCTTCGTGAAGGCCCTGCCGGAAGAATACGAGGTCACCCGGCTGGACCCCGCCGCGGAGGGGCTGGTCCCCTTCGACCTCAAGTCCCTGGACGCCCGGGACGCCCTGCTGGCGGCGGGGCAGACGGACCACCCCCGGTTCCGGTACGCCCGGCAGCTGGCGGAGGCGGACGTGGCCATCGTGGCGGCCCCCTTCTGGGACCTGAGCTTCCCCGCCATCTTCAAGGTGTATATTGAGCACGTGTCGGTGGAGGGCATCACCTTCCGCTCCACGGCAGAGGGCCTGCAGGGGCTGTGCAGAGGCACCGACCTGGTGCTGCTGACCACCCGGGGCGGCATCTACGGTGAACATGACCCCCTGGAGCAGGGGACACCCTACCTGCGGGGCATTCAGCGGTTCTTCGGCTTTGACCGCTTCCGCTGCGTGGCCGCCGACGGGCTGGACATTGTGGGCTTTGACGGTCCCGGCGCCCTCCGGGACGCCTGCGAAAAGGCCGCCGCCCTGGCCGCGTCCCTTTGAAGAAAACCGTCTCTCCCGATCCGGGAGAGACGGTTTTTGGCAACGGGGGAAGCCCCCGCTGCTCCCTTTTCCCTTGCTGTACCGGCCGCAGGCAGGTTAACCGGCTTGCATTTATCCTCTCTTTTTGATCGCGTAAACGACCCATGCCAATCCCGCTCCAAACAGGAATGCGCCGGCAATCCACAAGCACATGGCAACCCCAAATTTCCAGCCAAGATAGGGAACGGACGGCCGCTGAACGGCGTAATACAAAGCACCGCTCAACGGGAATAGTTCCAGCAGGAAGAGGGGAAGATGCCGAAGTTTGCCGCGGCAGTTTGCAGCGCAAATAAAATCACAAGCTGCACGATAAAAGAAACCACTGCGCAAAGAATGATAAACGCAAAAAGATCCCTCCATTCCGATTTCTCTTTCTACCATATTATCATATCTCTCCGCCCACTTCAACAGCCGGTGAAACGGGCAAAGTCGGAGTCGCCGGCATTTCCCGTAAACAAGGAGCCTCCGTCGGGATTCCTTGCAAATGCGGGAAATCTGTGATAAAGTAAACCAATCCTGTGATTTTTCGGAGAGGAGCGCGTTTCATGCGGCTGCAAGGGGCAATTTTCGATATGGACGGCACGCTGCTGGACTCCATGCCGGCGTGGTATGACCTGACCACCGGCATTCTGCGGGAGGAGATGGGTCTGCCGCCGGACGAGGAGCTGGAGCACACCATCCAGACCGGGGACCTGCAGCGGGGCTCGGAGCTGCTGCTCTCCCGCTACGGGGTGTCCTGCACGCCGGCAGAGATGACCGCCATGGGCGACGCCCGGATGGAGCGGTTCTACCGGGAGAAGGTGCTCCCCAAGCCGGAGGTGGAAAAGCTGCTGTCCATTCTGAAGATGGAGGGCGTGTGGATGTACGTGGCCACCGCCACCAACCGCCCCCTGGCGGAGGCGGGCCTGCGCCGCGCGGGGCTGGACCGGTACTTCCGGGGCATCCTCACCTGCGCCGAGGCGGGGCGGGGGAAGGAGGACCCCCTGATTTACGAAAAGTGCCTCACCCGGCTGCGTTGTCAGAAGCGGGACTGCGTGGTGTTTGAGGACAGTCTGTACGCCATCCGCACCGCCAAGGCCGCCGGGTTCCGGGTGGCCGGGGTGTATGACGGCTGCTCGGAGGCGGACCAGCCGGAGATCCGCGCCCTGGCGGACTACTACATTCCCACCTACGGGGAGTGGCTGGAACAACTGTAAAAAAAGTCTCCCGCGGCTGCGGGAGACTTTTTTCATTCCTCCGGCGGGACGATGGGCTCCTGGCGGATACAGAAGTAGCTGTACTCGCCGGTGGCCAGCAGCGTGCCCTCCTCGTCGGTGATGTCCACCGCGGCCAGGGTGGTGGTGCGGCCCCGGTGGCGCACCACGCCGGTGGCCCGGATGGTGGTGCCCACCCCCCGGTTGCCCAGGAAGTGGAGGCTGCCGCTCTGGGTCACGTGTGCCCGGCCGTCGGTGTGGACCGCCAGCCCCGTGGCGGAGTCCGCCATGGTGTACAGGGCGCCGCCGTGGGCGATGCCGTAGGGGTTGCAGCTCTCCGGCCGGATGGTCAGCCGGAACACCGCCCGGTCCGGCTCCAGCGTCTCCAGCTCCATATGGTTGTACTCGGTAAACAGGTTCTTTCTCTCCAGCTGCGCCAGCAGCTTTTCCACATCCGCCATGAATATCCTCCTGTGTTTATTTCAGATCAGGAGTCAGTGTAGCACACAAATTGCCCTTTTTCCACTGTTTTCGCAAAAAGTCCCGGCCTTCCTTGGAAGGCCGGGACTCATTTTTCACTTCAGCGCGTCCAGAACGGCGGGGTCAAAGCCGGTGTAGTTCCGCCGGCGCAGCAGCTCCTGCACCTCCGTCACGGTGGGCAGGCTGGGCTGGGCGCCCATGCGGGACACGGTGATGGCGGCGGCGTGGCTGGCGAAGGCCAGGGCCTCCCGCTGGGGGAGACCGGCGCACAATCCGGTGCAGAAGGCCGCCACGAAGGAGTCGCCGGCGGCGGTGGGGTCCGCCACGTGGGGCATCCGCACGCAGTCGGTGCGGCTGATGCCCTCCGGCCCGGCCACGACGGAGCCGTTCTCCCCCAGGGTGATCATCAGGTTCCTGACCCCCTTCTCCCGGAACACGGCGGCCACCGCCTCAATGTCCTCCATGCTGGCGCCGGTTTCGTCCACCCGGATGGGATGGCCGGCGATGGCGGCGGCCTCGTGCTCGTTGGGGGAGAGGAAGGTAACGCACCGCAGCAGCCGGTCGGAGATGGGCGCCGCCGGGGCGGGGTTCACCATCACGGGGACGCCGGCGTCATAAGCCCACTCCGCCACCGTCTCCACCACCTCCATGGGCAACTCGAACTGCATCATCAGCAGGTCATAATTCCCGATCTCCTCTTTCAGCCACGCCAGGTCCTCCGCCGTCAGGGTGAAGTTGGCGCCGGGGCAGACGGTGATCCGGTTCTGGGCGCCGTGGTCCGTCACCTCCAGCAGGATCTGGGCCACGCCGGAGGCCTCGTCCGCGTCCACGGTGATGTGGTCCGTGTTGACGCCGGCGGCGGCCACATTGGCCACCATGGCCCTGCCGAAGTCGTCGCCGCCCACCTGGCCCACCATGGTGACGTGGGCCCCCAGCCGGGCGCACTGCACCGCCTGGTTGGCGCCCTTGCCGCCGGGGGCAGTGGTGAATTTCAGGCCGATCACCGTCTCGCCGGAGTTGGGCGCCCGTTTTGTGGAGGCGATGAGGTCCGTCATCAGACTGCCCACCACCAGAATGTTCGGTTTTTTCAGCATATTCGTTCCCATCCTTTCTCCGCAGCGCGGCCCGTGTTTTTCTGAGTCCAGCATAGCAGATTCCGGGAAAAATGCAAGAAAAAGGACGCGCCTTCCGGCGCGTCCTTTCGTTTCAGGCAGCGGCCTTGCCGCTTTGCCGAAGGATCAGTCGTCCTCCAGGCCCCGCTCTTCCACTTCCTCCAGGCGGTCCTGGTACTTGCTCTCCAGGGCCGTCTTCTTGGGAGCGGCGGCCTTGTACTTCCGGACGTTGGCCATGGAGTTCATGACGGGGGCGATGGTGCCGGCGCCGGCCACGCAGCCGCCGGGGCAGGCCATGCCCTCCAGCAGATAGCCGTCCCGCTTGCCGGCCTTGGCCAGCATCAGCATCTTGCGGCACTCCTTCAGGCCGTCGCCATAGTCGATGTCCACGTGACGGTCGGGGGCGATCTCCTTGAGCACTTCCGCCACGGCGGCGGCCACACCGCCGCCCACGGCGAAGCCCCGGCCGGTGGCGGAGCCTTCGGTGAAGTCATCGGCGGGGTTCTCCTCGATTTTGGAGAAGTCCACATCCTTGGCGTCGAACATGCCCCGCAGCTCCTCAAAGGTCAGCACGTAGTCCACGTCGGACCGGACGGAGCGGCGGTTTGCCTCCAGCTTCTTGGCGGCGCAGGGCCCGATGAAGCAGATGCGGGCGTCGGGATGCTCCTTTTTCACCATGCGGGCGGTGATGACCATGGGGGTCAGGGCCATGGAGATGTAATCCTTGAACTGGGGGAACAGCTTCTTGGCCATGACGGACCAGGCGGGGCAGCAGCTGGTGCCCATCCAGGGCTGCTTGGCGGGGACCTCCTCCAGGAAGTCCTTGGCCTCCTCGATGGTGCACAGGTCCGCGCCGATGGCCACTTCCACCACGTCGGCAAAGCCCAGAGTCCGCATGGCGGCCTTCAGCCGGGCGGGGGTGGCGTCGGGGCCGAACTGGTTGACAAAGGCGGGAGCCACGCAGGCGATGACCTCATGCTTGCGCTGCATGGCGGTGATGACCTGGAAGATCTGGCTCTTGTCGGCGATGGCGGCGAAGGGGCAGTTCACCAGGCACATGCCGCAGGAGACGCACTTGTCATAGTTGATTTTGGCCCGGCCCAGCTCGTCGGACTCGATGGCGTCCATGCCGCAGGCGGCGGCGCAGGGGCGCTCGATCTTGCTGATGGCGTGGTAGGGGCACTGGCTGGCGCACTTGCCGCACTTGATGCACTTGTCCTGGTCGATGTGGCAGTGCTTGTACTTGTCCAGGGTAATGGCGTTTTTGGGGCAGACGTTCATGCAGGGATGGGAGATACAGCCCTGGCAGTTGTCGCTGATGCGCAGCTGCTTGGGGGGGCAGGCGTTGCAGGCGAAGGGAATGATGTTCACCAGCGGCTCTTCAAAATACTTGTCGTCGGCGGCGGCCACTTCCTTCATCCGGTCGCTGAGCCGGGTCCGCTTGCCCTCGGGAGTCAGGGGCATACCCAGGGCCAGCATGACCCGGGAGTAGACGATGGCCCGCTCCAGAAACACATCGCTGCGGTGATGGGCCACGGCGCCCGGAATGATGGTATAGGGAATGTCATTCACGGCGCTGTAATCCCCGCTCTCAAAGCCCTCGTAGGCCAGGCGGGCCACCTCTGCGAATACGCTGCGGCGGATCTCATCCACCGCGCTGTGTACACCTCTCACTGTGCTTGTCCTCCGTTGTTTTCGGTAAATTTGTTGCGGAAATCCGCGAATTTCTCACTTGTCCTTCACACGCGCACCCATTATAATGAATCGCCCCTGTGATTGCAAGCAATTTCAACGATATTTCAACAATTTCAGTAAAAAGGAAAGGCCCCCCTGCGGGCGCGAACTCTGTGAGACTTCCGAAAAAGGAAAGGCCCCTGCCGAAGCAGGGGCCTTCCATGTCAAAGAGAGAGGGAAAAAGAGGGATTATGAATACAAAACCCGGTCGTCCTTGTTCCCGGTCGTCCTCCCCGGGAACAATATCAGCATACCAAGGGTTTCTGTCCAAATCATGAAGCGTTTGAAAACAGTTTGTGAACAAATCCCGCCGGCATCCCTTCCGGAAGGGGCGTTTTTCAGGTCTGTTTCAGGCGGGTGTGGCAGGATGGCGTCAGAACGCGGCGGTGTTTGACAGGGTTTCTTCCGCCATTTATAATAGTGGGTATCCGGCGGCCCGGCGGCCGCCTTTCAGGAGGTATATTCCATGAGCATGAGACAAAAACGGCTGCTGCGCCGTGTTCTCTCCCTGCTGGCCCTGGTGACTGTGGTGGTCCTGGTGGTGACCGCCGCCAGGCGCGGGAAGGAGGACAATCCGGAGACGCCCGCCGAAGCCGGCGCCGTCACCAATCATGACGCCCGGTACACCAGCCTCACCTATGACAACGGCAGCGCCACGCTGTCCTTCGCCCTCAACGAGGCGGAGGAGTGGATCTGGGCGGACCTGCCGGAGTTCCCCCTGGACGACACGTTTGTGAACCGGATTCTAGACCTGATCACCGGGCTGCAGCCCCAGCAGACCCTGACGGAGCCGGAGGACCTGGAGCAGTACGGACTGGATGACCCCACCATGACCCTCACCGCCGGGCTGGATGACGGCTCGGAGCTGACGGCGGCCATCGGCCGGAAGGCCTCCGGCGACAGCGGCAGCGACTATCTGCTGCTCAACGGCGACGAGTCAACGGTGTACATTGTGGACGGCGCGCTGTCCGCGGAGCTGAGCCGGGGCATTTACGAGATGATGGTCCTGCCGGAGCCGGCGGACATTCCGGAGAACCGGTTCCGCCGGGTGACGGTGGAGACGGCGGAAACCATTACCGTCTGCACTGCCTACGCCGGGGCGGAGGGGGTGCCCCTGTCCTGGCGCAGCGGCGGCGCCAACGTCACCGACAGCCCGGTGCTGAAGGCCCTGCTGGAGGCCCTGGCGGGCGCGAAGCCGGAATCCTGCCTGGACTACAATCCCTCCCAGGAGGCGGTGACCCTCTGCGGCTTCAACGTCCCCGCCGCGTCTGTGGAGGTGCAGTACGTGGATGAAAACGGCGGGGAGCTGACCAGAACCATGACGGTGGGCGGTCTGACGGTGGACGGCACCAGCCGCTGCGTCCGGTTCGACGACGACCCCACCATCTACGCCGTGACCGCCGAACGGCTCGCCCCGGTACTGGCGGTGGCGGAAAGCGGCCTGGAGGGCTGAGGAAAAAGGAGGTGCGCCCATGCGGGTGCTGATTGTGGAAGACGAGGTCCGGCTGGCGGACACCCTGCGAGACCTGCTGGAGCTCAACGGCTACACCGCCGACGTGTGCCATGACGGGGAGTCGGGGCTGGACAACGCCCTCAGCGGCATTTACGATGTGGTGCTGCTGGACGTGATGCTGCCCAGGATGGACGGGTTTTCCGTGCTGCGGCGACTGCGGGCGGAGAAGTCGGCGGTGCCGGTGCTGATGCTCACCGCCCGGTCCGAGACGGAGGACAAGGTGACGGGGCTGGACAGCGGCGCGGACTACTATCTCACCAAGCCCTTTGACCCGCCGGAGCTGCTGGCCTGCGTCCGGGCGCTGACCCGGCGGCAGCCGGAGCTGCGGGAGCCGGAGGGGCTGGTCTGCGGCGACCTGCGGCTGGAGCAGGAGGCCTTCACCCTCCGGTGCGGGGAGCGGTCCGTGCGGCTGAGCCGGAAGGAATATGACATGCTGGAACTGCTGATGCGCAACCAGCGGCTGGTGGTCAGCAAGGAGAGCCTGCTGGTGAAGGTGTGGGGCTATGACTCCGAGGCGGAGGACAACAACGTGGAGGTCTACATCTCCTTCCTGCGCAAGAAACTGCAGTACCTCCGCTCCGCCGTGAAAATCCGCACCATCCGCATGGCGGGCTACTGCCTGGAGCCGGAGGACGGACAATGAGCCGGCCGAAGCAGGACCCCATGATCCGCCGTCTGCGGCTGCAGTTTGTGGCGGTGTGCATGGCGCTGGTGACGGCGGTGGTGGCGGTGGTGGTGACCGCCGCCTTCTTCACCGTCCGCCAGAACATCGCCGGCGTCAGCCGCGGTGTGCTGACCCGGGTGATTCAGGATGACCGCCCCACCCTCCGCCGCCCCGGCGAGGACAGCCCCTCCCTTCCTTACTTCACCGTCAGCGTCTGGCAGCAGAGCGGAGCCTACCGGGCCTACATCACCGGCGGCACCTACGATGACCTGGAGAACACGGAGGAGCTCACCGCCATTCTGCAGGAGTGCCTCTCCCAGAACCAGCCGGAGGGCATCATCCACAGCTACCACCTGCGGTATCTGCGCCAGGACAACGGCCTTTATCAGAAGGTGGCTTTCGTGGACATGTCCATGGAGTACGCCATGCTCCGCCAGACGCTGATCTCCCACCTGTGCATCGCGGCGGCGGCGCTGCTGGTGCTGCTGGCGGTGTCGCTGCTGCTGAGCTCCTTTGTCATCCGGCCGGTGGAGCGGGCCTGGCGGCAGCAGCGCCAGTTCCTCTCCGACGCCTCCCACGAGCTGAAGACCCCCCTGACGGTGATTCTCTCCAACGCGGAGCTGCTCAGCGGCGCGGCGCTGGAGGAGCGGCCCGCCCGTTGGGCGGACAACATCCGCTCCGAGGCCCGGCAGATGCGGTCCCTGGTGGAGGAGATGCTGACCCTGGCCCGGGCGGACAACATGCCCGCCGTGGTCCAGGGGGAGACCTCCCTCTCCGACGCCGCCGAGGACTGCGCGCTGCTGTTTGAGCCGGTGGCCTTTGAGGCCGGAAAGACCCTGTCCTACGCCATCGCCCCCGGCGTCACCGTGGTGGGGGACGCCGACCGGCTGAAGCGGCTCATCTCCGTGCTGCTGGACAACGCCATCAAGTACGGCGCGGCGGGAGGCACCGTGACGCTGTCTCTGGAGAAGGCGGACCGCCAGGCCCGGCTGGTGGTGTCCAACCCCGGCAAGCCCATCCCGCCGGAGCAGCTGTCCCACCTGTTTGAGCGGTTCTACCGGGCGGATTCCTCCCGGGGAGAGCAGTCCGGCTTCGGGCTGGGGCTGTCCATCGCCGCCACCATCGCCCGGGAGCACCGGGGCACCCTGCGGGCGGAGAGCGACATCGTCTCCACCCGGTTCACCTTCACCATCCCCCTGAAAAAGTGAGAGAACGCCCTCCGGGCGTTCTCTTTTTTCCGTTTATGCCCCCTCCCGCTTCTCCGTCACCCGGAACACCACGATCTGGAAGGACACCACCAGCGCCCAGCCCAGGCCGGTGGCCAGCGCCACCGCCCGCAGCCCCATGGTGCGGATGAGCAGGTAGGACAGCACCACCCGCAGGGTGATGTGCAGCGCCGTGCCGGCGGCGGGGACGTTCACCTGTCCCCGGCCCCGGAACCAGCCCACAAACACGCTGCCGATGTAGTTGAGGACATAGAACGCCGCGATGGTCCGCAGGTACGCGGCCCCCTCCGACGCCACCGTGCCCCCCTCGCCGGACAGCCAGGCCACCGCCGGCAGCGCCGGGACATACAGCGCCGCCGCCAGCGCCAGACTCAACGGCACCATCAGGGCAAAGGCGGTCCAAAGGCCCCGGCGGGCCCGGCCTCCGTCCCCCACGCCGGTGTTCTGCCCGATGAACACCGACACCGCCGCCGCTCCGCTGTCGCCGAAGGAGTTGGCGAAGCCCTCGATGCGGGAGGCGGCGGTGTAGGCCGCCGTCAGCTCCGTGCCCATGCCGTTCACCGCCCCCTGCACCAGCAGCTTTCCGATGTACAAACTGGACTGGTGGAAGGCGGCGGAGAGGCCGTAGGCCACGGTGCGCCCCACCAGGTCCCGGTCCGCCTGCCGGTCCTCCCGGCCCGGCAGCAGCTCCGGCAGCGCCCGGCGGAAGTAGGCCCAGCACAGTCCCGCCGCCATGGCCTGGGACAGCACGGTGGCTGCCGCCGCGCCCCGGACACCCCAGCCCAGACGCGCCGTCAGCAGCAGGTCCAGGGCCACGTTGGCGGCCATGGCCGCCAGCAGGCTCCCCAGCGCCGCCGCGGTGTTGCCCACGCTGCGGAGCATGGCGGCGAACAGGTTGTAGAGATAGGTGGCGGGGAGGCCGCAGGCCACAATCACCAGATACGCCCGGCAGTAGGGCGCCACCTCCGCCGGGGTGCGGATGGCCGCCAGCAGCGGGGAGAGCAGGGGCAGCACCGCCAGCCCCAGCGCCGCCGACGCCGCCGTGCCCCACCGCAGGGCCAGGTGCCCCTCCCGGCGGAAGGCGGGCAGGTCCTCCGCCCCGTAAAACTGGGAAAACAGCACGCTGACGCCGGTGCAGGCCCCGCTGAGCACAAAGATCAGCAGGTTCATCACCGTGCCCGCCACGCCGATGGCGGCGAAGGCCTCCCGGCCCACCCACCGGCCGATGATCCAGGCGTCCGCCGCGTTGTAGGTCTGCTGCAGAATGTTCCCCAGCAGGAGGGGAAGCATCAGCTCCGTCAGCTCCCGGGGGATGCTGCCCCGGGTGAGATTTCGTGTGTGCTCCATGGCGTGGGACTTCCTTTCCCGTTTTTCCGTTAGGATACGCCGGAAAGCCCCTCTTGTAAAATGCATTTTTCCCCTTTAAAATAGAATAAAGACTTTATATTTCAGGAGGACATCCGCCATGACCCATCCGGAGATCGAGGCCTTTCTGTCGGCGGCCAAAACCGGCACCATCTCCGCCGCCGCGGAGCAGCTGTACGTGACCCAGCCGGCCCTCAGCCGCCGCATCCACTCGCTGGAGGCGGAGCTGGGCTACCCGCTGCTGAAGCGGGGCCGGGGCGTCCGGGCGGCGGAGCTGACGGAGGAGGGGAAGGCCTTTCTGCCCCTGGCGGAGCAGTACGACGCCCTGTGGCGGGAGGCCCGGGGGCTGCCCCGGCAGGTGCGGCGGGAGACGCTGCGGCTGTCCTCCGTAGGCAGCGTCAGCAACTACCTGCTGCCGGAGGTGTTCTCCCGTTTTCTGGCGGAAAATCCCGGCTGCGGCGTGGAGTTCCACCACCATCACTCCCTGGAGGCCTACGGCTACGTGGCCCGGGGAGAGGTGGACATGGCCCTCATCTCCGACGACATGTTCGCCCGGGAGGTGCAGACCATCCCGCTGTTCCGGGAGGAGATGCTGCTGGCCCTCAGTCCCGGGGAGAAGTACGGCACCGCGGACCATCCCGCGGCGCTGGACGGCCGGGACGAGATCCGCCTGCCCTGGAACCCGGAGTATGACCTGTGGCACGGGTTCTGGTTCCCCGCCGCCGTGCGGCCCCGGGTGATTCTGGACCAGATGCCCCTGCTGGAGTATTTTCTGCGGCAGGAAAACCTGTGGGCGGTGCTGCCCGCCTCCGCCGCCCGCCGGATGGCCGCCGTGCCGGGTCTGCGGTTCCGGCGGCTGCGGGAGGGCCCGCCGGAGCGGTTCATCTACTATCTTGTGCGCCAGCAGCGGCTGCCGCCGCCGGCGGAGCGGTTTCTCGGCCTGCTGACGGAGTTTCTGGGGCAGCAGGAGGGCGTCACCTGCCTGCTTTGAAAAAAAATCTCCCCACGCTGTAACGAACCGCCCCCCGGCGGGATATAACAGGCAGAAAGGAGGGACCCCCATGGACGATATGGAGCAGATTTACCGGCAGCACGCCCGCACCGTCTACCGGTTCCTCCTGGCCCAGTGCGGCGACGCCGGTCTGGCGGAGGAGCTGACCCAGGAGACCTTCTATCAGGCCCTGCGGTGCCTGGACCGCTATGACGGCAGCTGCAAGCTGTCGGTGTGGCTGTGTCAGATTGCCCGGCACCTGTGGTACCGGCATCTGCGGCGCCGGGGGCGGGAGGTCCCCATGCCGGAGGAGCCGCCGGAGCGGCCGGCCCCCTCCGCCGAGGAGGAGACCCTGGACCGGCAGGCCCATCTGGGGCTGCTGCGGCAGGTTCACGGACTGCCGGAGCCTTACCGGGAGGTGGTGTACCTCCGGGCCTTCGGGCAGCTGTCCTTCCGGGAGATCGGGGACGTGCTGGGGAAAACGGAGAACTGGGCCCGGGTGACCTTTTACCGGGGAAAAGAGAAGCTGAAAGGAGATGCGGGCCATGAAAAATGATCTGAGCTGCGCCGTGGTGCGGGACCTGCTGCCCTCTTACATCGACGGTCTCACCGCGCCGGAGACCAACGGCGCCGTGGAGGCCCACCTGCGGACCTGTCCGGACTGCGCCCGCCTTCACCGGCAGATGGCGGCGCCGGAGGCTCCGCCGGAGCAGGCGGCGGACCGGGAGGTGGACTATCTGCGGCAGGTGCGGCGGCGAGGGCGTCTGCGGGTCATGGCGGCGGTGCTGATGACGGCGGCGCTGCTGCTGGGCGGCCTGGCGGCAAAGGTGTTTCTCATCGGCTCTCCCGCCGCCTCCGGCGCCATGGCCTGGGAGGTGACGGAGACGGACACGGGCCTGCGGGTGCAGGTGATGTCCGGCGCCTCCGCCAACGCGTGGTGGGGCTGGAAGCAGACCCGGGAGGGGAACGTGGTGACCATCACCTGCCGGGAGGGGCTGGTGTCCCCGGTCCACTCCACGGCATACGGGGAGATTGACGTGCCCCTGGATTCCGGCGTCACGGAGGTGCGGCTCGTGGACAGGGTGATCTGGCAGGAGGGCACCGTCATTGACCGGCGGGTGCTGGCGGCGTGGAACGCCCGGACGCCCTACGTGGGGGATATGCCGGCGCTGAACAATCTGGCCAACGCCCTGAACATCCGGGGCCTGTGCGGCGACTACACCAACACCCTCCACACCTCCGGCCGGCCCTACGGCTGGACGTTGGAGTTTGCGGACTACGGCTGGAACCAGAAGGACGCGGCGCTGCGGGACCGGGAGATGGAGCGGATGAGCCTTCTGCTGCTGGCGCTGGTGGACAATCTGGAGGAGGTCCGCTGGACGTGGAAGGACCAGAGCCGCGCCGTGACGCTGGCGGAGGCCGACGCGGCGCTGCCGGCGCTGTACAGCGCCGCCGATCCGGACTGGGCGGTGCCGGGCAGCGTGAAGGACTGCGCGGAGAGTCCCTCCGCCCTACAGCGGCTGTGGACGGCGGCGGGGGCGCGATGAAGATCGCGGACTTTCCGGCCATCGCCGGGGGATGCAGCGAAGGCTGCGGCTTTTGCACCGGTCCCGGTGCGGGGATGCGCCCGTCCGGGCGCCGGGGGTGCGGCGAAGGCCGCAGGCTTCCCGGCCCCCACTTTTCTTTGCTCGTGCAAAGAAAAGTCG
>NZ_JAXEBZ010000055.1:0-39654 GCF_034093755.1 Dysosmobacter sp.
CCGCTTGAAGCAAATATGTTTTGGCTTGACTTTCTCAATCTGTCCTTTGAATTCAAGCAGATAATTAAATATGCCGTTTGCAAATCCGGAACGATAAGCGTGCCCTAAAGAAGCAAGCTGGACATCCAGATATTCATCATAGGACATCTTTTCTGCGCCAACGACATCCTTACGAGAATCCGGATTGAAAAATACGAGGCCGTCTTCTTCATCTACGCATGTATCTTCTCCATAATTGATTGCCAAAAGCGATTTTTTATCTGGATACTTGGCAATCAGAGCAGCGGCTTTTTTGAGCCGATCCTGCCGCTTTTGCCTTTCGCAGCGTTCGCACTCATGCTGCTCCGCAAGAATGCGATCCTCTATGTGTCTGCTTTCGGCTTTTGTCAGCAACGGCGATAAATGGTCAACGCAATCGTAATCCCCATTTTTCATGCGTGTTTTGAAGCGGGCAAGAACTTCTTTAAGTTCCTCAGTGGTCAGATACCTTGCCTTGCTAATAGAACAGCTATGGTAACACCCCGTGTTTATGTTGCCATGCCCATCGCCGTACATAATGGCGGTATTCCATGGGCAAAAATAATGTTCTTTCTGGACGAGTCTTCCTCGCTTCAAGCCCTCCTCAAATTCCGGAAAGACCGCTGGATTGCCACAGCCTTCGTGATCCTCCACCCAAAATCCGGAAGGACCCTTGTCCGCGTGGCGGATCATCACATTGATTGCGTCGACTGTGGCCTTTTTCATTTGCTTGTTATTCATAACTCAAACCTCCGTTAATAAGTGCCGCCAGACAGCGACCTGACATGTTAACGTGGTCTTTTAGAGCTTTTATGGAAATTATAGCATGTTTCCTTGTACTTGTCTATCCTACTTACTTGGCCGGACAAGCAAAAACAGCTTTCAAATATTCAGAGGTTTTTATCTCTGTAAATGATGTGCTGCTTATGGAAAGGGATTCCACTGTTCATTGGATGGTAAATAGCTAATTGTAACCATGCAATAGCGAACGGAACGGTGAGCGCAGTACACGGATTGCAGAAGCGCGGAATAAGGAACAAAATTATCGTTTCAGCACACTTCTTTCCTATCCTCACAAGGATTGGTTTAAGTGAGGGATTTCTGACTACTTTTCTGAAAGATGACATCTCAGAAGTACCCTTATGAAACAGGTTGGAAATCGGCATTTAACTGACCTATGAGCTGTACTTGTGCAAGGGCATGCATCATTGCCCCTGATTTTTGCGTTGCTCACAGGGAAGCTAATTCCGGATTATCGACCTTAAATCGTACAAAATCCATCCTATCCATCTACCATCAACAAAGGCAACTGCAAAAGCAAAGGGGCATGTGCCTTAATGACACATACCCCTTTTGTCAGCACCCCTTGTCCGGCAACTGCCATAGTATTTGTTTCTCAAAACCTGTTTTATGGACGGCTACCGCACGGGAGCCTTTTTTTATCCCGCGGTGATGCCCAGATCCCGCAGATAGTTGTAGACGGTGAAGCGGGAGATTTTCAGCCGCTCCGCCACGTAGGGCACCGCCTTCTGCATGCGGAACACGTTCCGCTCATAGAGCATCCGGATCACCCGCATGCGGTCGTGCTTCCCCATCTCCTCCACCGGCAGGCCCACCTGGCTGATGCACTCGTTGAGAATCTGGTTGATGCTCTGGCGGGAGTGCAGCTCCTCCGCCAGCTCCGTGGAGGTAGAAATCAGCTTGTCCAGGGCGTCCCGCATCCCCGCGTAGGGGGAGATGTCAAAGTTGATGCCCAGGCCATAGTGGTAGTTCTCCCCCTTGAAATAGACGGTGGAGGACTTGATGGTCTTCCCCCCGGTGGTCACCACCTGGCAGTTCATGTAGTTGGTGCCCGGGTCGATGTTGGCAAAGGCGTCCTCCGGAACCGGGTCGCCGGTGATGTACACGCAGTCCCCCTTCTTCCGCCCGGACACGTGGCCGTTGTAGATGGCGGCAATGAAGTTTTCATAGTGCTCGCAGTCATGGATCACCGTCTCGCAGTGATACCCGAAGGTTTCCGAGATCATTTTGGCGATCTCGCACAGATTTTGGAACATCTCCTGATTTTCCATGCCCATCCCCGCTTTTCAGACGTTTTCCGCATTATACCATCTCCGCGCCGGGAAAACAACATGGTCTATCTGCACAACAAGTTGTCTGTTTTTTCGTCGGTTGTATGATTACATCTTTATTGACAATCCGTTTATGAATTATTACAATTTGTTTATAGAAGATGCACAGTCCGCAACCGGCGGAACATCAATACAGAAAAGGGGTTCAAGAACGATGCGAAACGAAACCATTATGGTAGCCGACGGCAACGAAGCCGCCGCGTACGTGGCTTACGCCTTTACGGAGGTCGCCGCCATCTATCCCATCACCCCCTCCTCCCCCATGGCGGAAAAAACCGACGAGTGGTCCGCCAACGGCCGGAAAAACCTGTTCACCCAGCCGGTGACGCTGGTGGAGATGCAGTCGGAGGCCGGCGCCATCGGCGCGGTCCACGGCGCGCTGGAGTCCGGCTCCCTGGCCGCCTCCTTCACCTCCTCCCAGGGCCTGATGCTGATGATCCCCACCATGCACCGCATCAGCGGCACCCGCCAGCCGGCGGTGCTCCACGTGGCCTCCCGCACGGTGGGCACCCACGCCATGTCCATTTTCGGCGACCACAGCGACGTGATGAACTGCCGCCAGACCGGCTTTGCCATGCTGTCCACCGGCAGCGTGCAGGAAGTGATGGACCTGGCGGGCGTGGCCCATCTGGCGGCCATCAAAAGCCGCATCCCCTTCATCCACTTCTTTGACGGCTTCCGCACCTCCCACGAGATTCAGAAGATCCGGGCCATTCCCTACGAGGCGTTCGGCAAAATGCTGGACTGGGACGCGGTGCGCCGGTTCCGGGAGGCCGCTCTGAACCCCTACCACCCCTCCCTGCGGAACACCGTCCAGAACCCGGACGTGTACTTCCAGTTCCGGGAGGCCAACAACCGCTTCTATGACGGTCTGCCCGACATCGTGGAGGACTACATGCGGCAGATCAACGAGGTCACCGGCCAGGACTACCACCTGTTCAACTACTACGGCGCCCCCGACGCGGAGCGGGTCATTGTGGCCATGGGCTCCGTCAGCGGCGCCGCCCGGGAGACGGTGGCCTATCTCAACGCCCTGGGGGAGAAGGTGGGCTATCTCCAGGTTCACCTGTTCAACCCCTTCTCCAAGGAGCACTTCCTCTCCGCCCTGCCCAAAACCGTGAAGAAGATTGCGGTGCTGGACCGGTGCAAGGAGATGGGCGCCGCCGGCGACCCGCTGTATCTGGCGGTCTGCGCCGCCTACGCCAACCGCAGGGACGCCCCCTACATCTGCGGCGGCCGCTACGGCCTGTCCTCCAAGGACACCACCCCCGCCCAGATCAAGGCGGTGTTCGACCACCTGCTCGCCGACGCCCCCTTCACCGGCTTCACCGTGGGCATTGAGGACGATGTGACCCACCGCTCCCTGCCGGTGGGCGCCAGCCTGCCCCTGAGCCACAAAAAGATGGTCAGCTGCAAGTTCTGGGGCCTGGGCAGCGACGGCACCGTAGGCGCCAACAAGAACTCCATCAAGATCATCGGCAGCAACACCGACATGTACACCCAGGCCTACTTCGAGTATGACACCAAGAAGTCCTTCGGCATCACCCGCAGCCACCTGCGCTTCGGGGAAGAGCCCATCCTCTCGTCCTATCTGGTGAAGGAGGCGGACTTCGTGGCCTGCCACAACCAGTCCTTCCTGGACAAGTATGACATCGTCTCCGAGCTGAAAAGCGGCGGCACCTTCCTGCTGAACTGCCGCTGGACGGCGGAGGAGCTGGACCGGGAGCTGCCCGCCGCAGTGAAGCGGGGTCTGGCGGAAAAGCAGGCAAAGCTGTACATCATCGACGCCAACGCCATCGCCCGGGAGCTGGGTCTGGGGGACCACGCCAGCATGGTGCTGCAGTCCGCCTTCTTCCGTCTGGCAGACATCATTCCCATTGACGAGGCCGTCACCTACATGAAAAAGGCCGCGGAGAAGTCCTTCGGCAAGAAGGGCGAGAAGGTGGTGCAGATGAACCTGGCGGCCATCGACCAGGGCGTGAACCACGTGGTGGAGGTTCCCATTCCGGACCGCTGGAAGGACGCCGTGGACACCCCCAAGGCCGAGGAGAAAGACGTTCCCGATTTCATCCGGAACATTCTCCGGCCCTGCAACGCCCAGAAGGGCGACCAGCTGCCGGTGTCCACCTTCATCGGCTATGAGGACGGCACCATGCCCCTGGGCACCACCGCCTACGAAAAGCGGGGCATCGCCACCCGCATTCCCGTATGGGACCCCGCCGCCTGCATCCAGTGCAACCGCTGCTCCTTTGTCTGCCCCCACGCCGTCATCCGGCCCTACCTGCTGGATGAGCAGGAGGCTGCCAACGCCCCGGAGGGCTTCGTTACCGTCCCCGCCAAGGGGGCAAAGGGCTACGCCTTCTCCCTGCAGATCAGCGACATGGACTGCACCGGCTGCGGCAGCTGCGCGGCCTCCTGCCCCATGAGCGGCAAGGCCCTGCGGATGGCGGACGTCACCGGGGAGCTGTCCCTCACCCCCGCCTGGGAGTACGGCCTGACCATCACCGACAAGAAGGTGTTCAAGGCGGAGACGGTGAAGGGCAGCCAGTTCCGCCAGCCGCTGTGCGAGTTCTCCGGCGCCTGCGCCGGCTGCGGCGAGACCCCCTACGCAAAGCTGCTGACCCAGCTCTACGGCGACCGGATGTACTGGGCCAACGCCACCGGCTGCTCCCAGGCCTGGGGCGCCGCCATGCCCTCCATCCCCTACACCGTCAGCAAGGAGGGCCGCGGCCCCGCCTGGTCCAACTCCCTGTTTGAGAACAACGCCGAGTTCTGCCTGGGCATGTACCTCTCCGTGAAGCAGCAGCGCCACAAGGCCCGGGCCTGGATTGAGGAGCTGCGGGGCCTGGTGCCGGAGCTGACGGAGGCCATCGACCGGTGGCTGGAGACCTTCTCCGACGTCAACGCCTCCATGCCCGCCTCGGAGGCCCTGTACGCCGCCCTGAAAGGCATGTCCCTCACCGGCCGCGCCGCCGAGCTGCAGACCCTGATTCTGCGGCACCCGGAGCACCTGGCCAAGCAGCCCGTGTGGATGTACGGCGGCGACGGCTGGGCCTATGACATCGGCTTCGGCGGTCTGGACCACGTCATCGCCATGGGCGAGGACATCAACGTGCTGGTGGTGGATACGGAGGTCTACTCCAACACCGGCGGACAGAGCAGCAAGGCCACGCCTCTGGGCGCCGTGGCCCAGTTCCAGGCCGCCGGCAAAAAGACCGGCAAGAAGGACCTGGGCAAAATGATGATGGCCTACGGCAACTGCTACGTGGCCAGCGTGGCCATGGGCGCCGACCCCAACCAGCTGCTGAAGGCCATCACCGAGGCGGAGGCCTACCCCGGCCCCTCCCTGATCATCGCCTACGCCCCCTGCATCAACCACGGCATCAAGGCCGGCATGGATCAGGTGCAGGCGGAAATGAAGCGGGCGGTGGACGCCGGATACTGGCCGCTGTACCGCTACAACCCCGCCAAAAAGGACCATCCCTTCACCCTGGACTCCAAGGCCCCCACCATGGGCTACCAGGAGTTCCTGGAGGGCGAGGTGCGCTACGCCTCCCTCCACAAGACCTTCCCCGAAAACGCCCGGACCCTGTTCGCCCAGGCGGAGGAGAAGGCGAAGGAGCGCTACGAGAGCTACGAGAAGCTGGCGGAGCAGGAATAAACTTTGAAAAGCGCGGCGGGGAAGCTGTTCCCCGCCGCCCCACAGGAGAAGCATATGGATATCAGAGAAGAATACAGCCGGAAGCTCCGCACGGCGGAAGAGGCCGTCATGGCGGTGCGCAGCGGCGACTGGATTGACTACGGCTGGAACGCCTGCGCCCCGGCGGCCCTGGACCGGGCTCTGGCGGCGCGGTATCAGGAGCTGACGGACGTGAAGGTCCGGGGCGCCGTGCTGATGGCCCGGCCCGCCATTTTCTCCGTGCCGGACACCGCGGAGCATTTCACCTGGAACTCCTGGCACATGGGCGGCCTGGAGCGGAAGCTCATTGACGAGGGTGTGGCCTACTACATCCCTCTGCGCTATTCCGAGCTGCCCCGGTACTACCGGGAGAACGTGGACCCCATCCACGTGGCCATGATTCAGGTGGCGCCCATGGATGAGGAGGGGTATTTCAGCTACGGCCTCAACGCCTCCCACCTGCAGGCCCTGTTTGAAAAGGCGGAGGTCATCATTCTGGAGGTCAACCGGAAGTACCCCCGCTGTTACGGCGGCGACGGTACCCGCATCCACATCAGTCAGGTGGACATGGTGGTGGAGGGAGGCGACCCGGAGCTGAACCAGCTGCCTGCCGCGGCTCCCAACGAGGTGGACCGGGCGGTGGCCAACCTGATTGTCTCCCGGATTCCCAACGGCGCCTGCCTGCAGCTGGGCATCGGCGGTATGCCCAACGCGGTGGGCTCCCTCATTGCCCAGTCGGATCTGAAGGACCTGGGGGTTCACACGGAGATGTACGTGGATGCCTTCGTGGACATGGCCCTGGCCGGCAAGATCAACGGCAGCAAAAAGGCCATTGACCGGGGACTCCAGACCTTCGCCTTCGGCGCGGGAACCCGGAAGCTGTACGACTACCTCCACGAGAATCCCCAGTGCCGGGCCTGTCCCGTGGACTACACCAACGATGCCCGGGTCATCGCCCAGCTGGACAACTTCGTGTCCATCAACAACGCGGTGGACGTGGACCTCTTCGGCCAGGTGAACGCGGAAAGCTCCGGCATCCGCCACATCAGCGGCGCCGGCGGCCAGCAGGACTTCGTGCTGGGGGCCTATCTCTCCCGGGGCGGCCAGAGCTTCATCTGCTGCGCCTCCACCGTCCGGGGCAAGGACGGCAGCGTCCAGAGCCGCATCCGCCCCACCCTGCGGGAGGGCTCCGTGGTCACCGACACCCGCTGCAACGTGCAGTATCTGGTGACGGAGTACGGCATGGTGAACCTGAAAGGCGCCTCCACCTGGGAGCGGGCGGAGCGCGTCATCTCCATCGCCCACCCGGACTTCCGGGAGGAGCTGATCCAGGAAGCGGAGCGGATGAAGATCTGGCGCCGCTCCGCCCGGCGGTAACTGCCAAAAAAAGCAGCCTGCGAGCGCAGGCTGCTTTTTTCTGTGCGGGATGTGCCCTTGCTGCGGAGCATAAAAAACCCGTCGCAAGCGATATGACGCTTGCGGCCCCATCGCCCCCCCTCAGACGTGAGCCCAGCGCAGCGGGTCACGTCTGAAAGCGAAGAAAAAGCTCGGCCGGCGGCTCCCATCCGGACGTTTTCGTTTCCCAACCCGAATCGAAGCCCAGCGCAGCGGGTTCGATTCGGAAAGGAGGAGCGACGGAATGAGTGAGAGATGACGTTTGCTTTGAAAAAGAAAACGTCGTCGCGAACGATATGCAGTCCGCGACGACGTGGAGCTGATGGCCGGATTCGAACCGGCGACCTACTGATTACGAATCAGTTGCTCTACCAGCTGAGCTACACCAGCAGTTGCGTGAAACAGGATTCCACAGCGGATAAAAGTATAGCACAACTTTCCGGCTTCGTCAACAGAATCTTCATCCGCCGCCGGGTATTTTTCCGGAGGCATGCATGCATATCCGCATAATACGATTTGTATAGCTGCATGGAATCCTGCATTTTCCCCTCCGGCAAATCCGCTAAAATCTCCGGCCGGTTCCGACGGTCCTGTTCCCTTTCTTCCCCGCCGCGTCAAATTCCGTTTCCGTTCCGTCCCCCTTTGCCGCTTTTCACCCGTCCCTGTCGAATTGACATAAAGAATGTCATATTTTTCTACTACAAAAAGTTATTCACATTATCCACAGGGTTTTCCACAATCGCAATCCCTTGATTTTCAAGGCTTTCTTCCGCGATTCCCCGGTTTTCCACACCCCTTTCCGGCCGTTTCTCCACCGGATTTCCCCGGGCAACTGGTTTACGTAAATTTCATACTTTCACACGCTGCCGCGATTTTCAGCTATTTTTCAGTCTGGACAGCGGCATTTTTGCAGAGCATTCCGGCGGCGATTCTTAAAAAAGGCAGGTTCCCCGCTCCTTCCCGTCATCCCCGCCCTCCGGTTATACCGCATACTCCCTCTCCCGCGAAAAATCCCCCCTCCGGCATGGCCGGAAGGGGGGATTTTCTCCGCCGCGGGGCGGCCTTATTTTCCGATCTCCCGGGTGGCGTAGGCGTTCAGCTCCATGCCCGCCGTATGGCCCGCCAGGTACTCGTAGTACCCCTGGGCGCCGATCATGGCGCCGTTGTCGCCGCACAGCCGCAGGGGCGGCAGATACAGCCGCACCCCCGCCCGGTCGCACGCCGCCTGCAGGTCCGCCCGGATGATGGAGTTGGCGGCCACGCCGCCGGCGGCGCACAGCACCTTCCGCCCTGTGCGGCGCAGGGCCTCCATGGTCCGGGGCACCAGCGTGTCGCTGACGGCCCGGGTGAAGTCCCGGGCCAGGGCCGCCCGGTCCAGTTCTTCGCCGGTCTGCTGGGCGTGGTGGGCGATGTTCACCACCGCCGTTTTCAGCCCGGAAAAGCTCATGTCCAGCTCCGCGCCGTCCACATGGGCCACCGGCAGCTTGTACACGCCGCCCCGGGACTGCCGCGCCAGCTCATCCAGAGGCTTTCCGCCGGGATAGGGCAGGCCCAGCACCCGGGCCGCCTTGTCAAAGCACTCCCCCGCCGCGTCATCCCGGGTGGCGCCCAGAATCTCCAGGTCCGTGTAGTCCTTCACGTCCACAATGAGGGTGTTGCCGCCGGAGATGGCCAGGGCCAGGAAGGGCGGCTCCAGCTCCGGGAAGGCCAGATAGTTGGCGGCGATGTGACCCCGGACGTGATGCACCGGGATCAGGGGCACGCCCCAGCCGTAGGCCACGGACTTGGCGAAGCTGAGGCCCACCAGCACCGCGCCGATGAGGCCGGGGGCGTAGGTCACCGCCACGGCGTCGATGTCCGCTTTGGTGCAGCCCGCCTCCCGCAAGGCCTGTTCCGTCAGGGCCGCGATGACCTCCACGTGCTTGCGGGAGGCGATCTCCGGCACCACGCCGCCGTACAGGGCGTGCATGTCCGCCTGGGAGGCCACCACGTCGGACAGCACTTTCCGCCCGTCCCGCACCACCGCGGCGGCGGTTTCGTCGCAGGAGGATTCAAAAGCCAGAATATTCATACTGCTCACCTGTTTCCGCCCCGTTGGGGCATTTGCGTCACGGATTTTCGTCCGGTTCCCCGAACTCCCGGGTCATAATGACAGCGTCCTCCCGGGGATGCTCATAGTAGTTCCGCCGGCGTCCCACGCTGCGGAAGCCCCGGGAGCCGTAGAGGGCGATGGCGCCGTAGTTGGACTCCCGGACCTCCAGGGTCAGGAAGGCCAGGCGGTTGGCCTGGGCGAAGTCCAGGAACACCTGCAGCAGCTTCCCCGCCACGCCCCGGCGGCGCCACTCCGGCCGCACCGCCACGTTGGTGATGTACCCCTCGTCCAGAATGACCTGCAGTCCGGCGTAGCCCACCACCTTGTCCTCGCCGTCCAGCGCCACCAGAAAGGCGGACAGGGCGTTGTCCAGCTCCTCCGCCAGCATGTTCCGGGACCAGGGGGCGGAGAAGCAGATCCGCTCCAGCTCCGCCACCTCGTCCAGATGATCCGCGTTCATTGGCACAATACGCACCTGGGTGTCTTGTCTCATGATTTCGGTTCCTTTCCGGCCTGTACAGGCCCTGTTTCCGCAGGCTCCGCCCGGGTGTAGAGAATCAGTCCCGCCACAATGGCTCCGCCGCCCAGCAGCACCGGCCAGCCCGGCATCTCCCGGAACAGCAGCACGCCCCACACGGCGGCCATCACCGGCTCCATCAGCTTGGCCATGGACACGAAGGCGGCAGGCAGGTACTTCAGGCCCCAGCTGAACACGCTGTGGCCCAGCAGGGTGGAAAACACCGCCAGCCCCAGGGCCATCCACAGGTTCACGGCGCCGTAGCCCGTCAGGGGCGTGCCCCGGACCAACGCCGCCAGCAGCACCGTGGTCCCGGCGGTGAAATACACCAGGTAGGTGTAGGCCGTGGTGGACACGGTGCGGCGGCACACGGAGCCGATCATGGTGTACACCGCCACGAACACCGCCCCCAGCAGGGCCAGTCCGTCCCCCAGCAGCGCGTCGGCGCCGCCGGAGGCGGAGTCCGCCATGGCCACCGCCGCGCTGCCGCCGAAGGCCAGCAGAATGGCGGCCCACTGGCGGCGGGACAGCCGCTTTTTCCAGAGCACCACCGTGGCCAGCGCCACAAACAGCACCTCCGTGTCCACCAGCACTACTGACGCGGCGATGGAGGTAAAGCGGAGGGATTCAAAATAGCAGGTGAAGTGAAGCCCCAGGGCAACGCCGCTCCCGCCGCACAGCAGCGCCTCCCGGCGGCCCAGCGCCGCCAGCTCCTTCCGGCACCGCAGCGCCGCCACGGGCGTCATCAGCGCGGCGGTAAGGGCCATCCGGTAGAACACCAGCACCAGGGAGGGGGCCGTGGACCAGCGGACAAACACCGCCGACAGCGACGCCCCCGCCACCCCCAGCAATACGATGAGCTGTTTCATTCAGTCTCCTCCGTCAGCGCGGCCACCTGCTCCGGTGCGCCGCAGAAATCGTGGAACGCCAGCAGGAAGGGCCGCAGGGTGTCCTCCGCCGCGATGACGGAAAACACGTCCTCCCGGGCGCGGAGGGTCAGCCCCTGCCAGCCGTACTTCCGGCAGAACCGGAGGCACAGCGTCCGCCAGCCCTCCGCGTCCCGGGGGTACACCGGCTCCCGGTACCAGGGGCCCAGGTTCTTCAGGCGCAGCCGGGCGTGCCACAGGCCGTCCTGCTCCTCCACCGCAAAGGGGGCCACATCGTCGTCAAACCAGTCCGCGCAGCAGCTCTCCCGCGTGGGCGCGACGATGGGGGACACCTCCGCTTCCTGCATCCGGTCCCACAGCCGCCGGACGCCCCGCAGCTTCCGGTAATCGTCCTCGTCCGGCAGCAGGGGGTGGAGCTGATAGAAATTGATGATCTTTCCGCTTTCCAGGATCACCCGGCCGGTGCAGTCCTCCCGCACCACAGGCCAGCTGACCAGCAGGGCAGTGTAGGCGCCGATGCGGCCAAAGAAAACGGTACCGGTCTGGAGCCAGTCCGCCTCCGCCGCCCGCCGCAGCCACTGGAAGGGCCACGGGTCGCCGCCGTCGGGGTCCCAGTCCGGCGGCAGGAACACCGCCAGCTCCGCGAAGGCCCGGTTGGTCTCCTGCAGCTCCGGCGGCACGTTCATCCGCCGCCCTCCCATGCCGATGGTCACCAGGCGGTAGAAGTTCTCCCGCTCCGTGGGCGGAATGACGGCGATGTCCACCGGGTACGTCTCCCGGATGGCGTCGTAGTAGACGCGGCCCGGCCTGCCGTAGGCCCGCCGGATGTAAGTCTCCACCTCTTCCCGCTCCTCCCGGGTATAGCCGGAGGGAGTCGGCGGTGGGGGCACTGTCTCCGGCTCCGCCGGTTCCGGTTTCCGCAGCCGCACCAGCACCCAGCAAAGGCCCATCAGGGCCGCCGTGGCGGATGTGGAGATGATGAGGCCCAGATACTTGTTCCGCCAGGTGGCCTGCCGGGTCTGCTCATAGGTGAGGAACTCCGTCCCCGCTGCCGTCAGCTCCATGACGGTCTGGTACTCGTCGGGACCGTACCGCAGGGAGATGGTGTCGCCGGGACCCACCGCCTCCAGAAAGGCGGACCGGTCGAATGTCACAAAGGAGTCGATGAGGAACCGGCCCGTGTAGCCTTCCTCCGTGGTGAGGGACAGGCGGTAACTGCCGCCGCTTTGATGCTCCAGGCCCTGATAGGTCCCCGTCTCCAGCCGCAGTTCCTCATAGGACGGGATGGGCGGGTTCACCAGAGGGATGGCGCAAAACGCCATGGCCGCTATCCCCAGCAGCAGGATGTTCCGGGAGTAGAAGGCGTAGGGCCACGCCTGCCGGGAGGCGGTGAAATAGCGCTCCACCGCCGCTTTCAGCTTCCGGATCATCCCTTGGCCTCCAGCCAGTTGCGGCCGCAGTGGGCCTCCGCCACCAGCGGGACGGAGAGATGGGCGACGCCCTCCATCTCCTGCTCCAGCAGCCGGGCAACCTGCTCCGCCTCCGATTCCGGGCACTCCACAATCAGCTCGTCATGGACCTGCAGCACCAGCCGGGCCCGCAGCCCCTCGGCCCGCAGCCGGTTCCACACCGCCACCATGGCCAGCTTCATCACGTCCGCCGCCGCGCCCTGAATGGGCATGTTCAGCGCCACCCGCTCGCCGAAGGAGCGCAGGTTGTGATTGGAGGAGGTCAGCTCCGGCAGTTCCCGGCGGCGGTGGAAGATGGTCTCCACATAGCCGTCGGCCCTGGCCTTTTCCACCACGTCGTTCATATACTGCCGGACGCCGGGGAAGGTGTCGAAATAGGCGTCCATATACGCCCTGGCCTCCGCCACGGTGACGCCGATGTCCTGGGAAAGGGAGAAGGCGGAGATGCCGTAGACGATGCCGAAGTTCACCGCCTTGGCCCGGCGGCGCATCTCCGGCGTCACCTCCTCCCGGGCCACCCGGAACACCTTGGCCGCCGTCTCGGCGTGGAAGTCGCCGCCCGCCAGGAAGGCCTCCCGCATGGCATTGTCCCCCGCCACGTGGGCCAGCAGCCGCAGCTCGATCTGGGAGTAGTCGGCGTCCACCAGCACGCAGCCCTCCGCCGGCACGAACATCTTCCGGATCTCGCTGCCCAGGTCGGTGCGGGTGGGGATGTTCTGCAGGTTCGGCTCCGTGGAGCTGAGGCGCCCCGTGGCGGTGACGGTCATCTGGAAGCTGGTGCGCACCCGGCCGTCATCGTCCATGGCCTTCAGAAGGCCGTCGGCGTAGGTGGATTTCAGCTTGGCAAACTGGCGGTACTCCAGCACCGCCCCCACAATGGGGGCCTCATGGCGCAGCTTTTCCAGCACGTCGGCGTTGGTGGACCAGCCGGTTTTCGTCTTTTTCCCGTGGGGCAGCCCCAGCTTGCCGAAGAGAATCTCTCCCAGCTGCTTGGGGGAGTTGATGTTGAAGGTCTCCCCCGCCATATCATAGATGGCCTGCTCCAGCTCCGCCGTCCGCTTTGCCAGCAGCTCCCCGAAGGATGCCAGCGCGCCGGCGTCCACCCGGCAGCCCGCCATCTCCATGTCCGCCAGCACCCGGCAAAGAGGCAGCTCCGCCGTCTCAAACAGCTCCCACAGCTGCTTCTCCCGCAGCTTTTCCGCCAGGGTGCCCGCCAGGGAGAGCACCGTCTCCGTGTACCGGGCGAAGGACGCTTCCGCCGCGGCGGCGTCCCCCAGCAGGGAGAAGGCGTCGGGCTGCAGGTGGGTCGCCTCCGGCAGCTCCGCGTTGTAATACGCCACCGACAACCGCCGCAGGTCATAGCTTCCGGCGGTGGCGTCCAGCAGGTAGGCCGCCAGGGCCGTGTCAAACACAAAGTTCTCCGCCGGCAATCCGTTTTCCAGCAGCAGACGCATCAGGTCCTTCACGTTGTGGGAGACCTTCCGCACCCCGCTGCCGAAGAGGCCTGCCAGCAAAGCGTTCCAGTCTCCCCGGTAACGGTGGAAGAACACCTGGGCCGTCCGGGGACCCTCCGCCGTGGTCCAGGCCACCGTCACGCCGGAGAGGTCCGGCAGCGCCAGCACCGCCGCCTGTTCCGCGTTTCGCCAGGCAGTCAGCAGCTCTTCGCCCCGGGCGCTGTCCTCCACGATTTCCGCCGGGGCCGCGGCAGGGGCCGCAGCGGCGGCGGCAGTCTCCCCGGGCCGCAGGTTCCACTTTTCAATGAGCTTGGCGAATTCCAGCCGCAGAAACAGCTCGTAGGTCTCCGCCTTCGGCTCCCGGCGGAGGTTGTCCTCCGGGCGGAAGTCCACCGGCGCGTCGGTGACGATGGTGGCCAGCCAGTGGGAGTGGCGGGCGCTGTCCTCCCCCGCCGCCAGCTTTTTCAGCGCGGCGGGCTTGGCCTCCACCTCCGGCATTCGGCCGTACAGGGCGTCGATGCTGCCGTATTTCTGAATCAGGTCCATGGCGGTCTTCTCCCCCACTCCCGGCACGCCGGGGATGTTGTCGGAGGCGTCGCCCATGAGGGCCTTCAGATCGATCATGTGGATGGGGTCGAAGCCGTAGGCCTCCCGGAAGGTCTCCGGGGTCATATCCCTGGTGGTGGTCTGGCCCATGCGGGTGGACACCAGCTTCACCTTGGTGTGGTCGGTGATCAGCTGCAGGCTGTCCTTGTCGCCGGTGACCACCACGCAGTCCCAGCCCGCCGCCTCGCACTTGCGGGAGATGGTGCCGATGAGGTCGTCCGCCTCCCAGCCCGCCAGCTCGTAGCGGGGGATGTTCAGATCGTCCAGCACCTCTTTCAGCACCGGCACCTGCATCCGCAGTTCCTCCGGCATGGGCTTCCGGGTGGCCTTGTAGGCCGCGTCCGCCGTGTGGCGGAAGGTGGGGGCGTGGACGTCGAAGGTGACGCACAGGGCCTCCGGCTTTTCCTCCTCCGTCAGGCGCTGCATGGTGGTGAGAAAGCCATACACCGCGTGGGTGTACAGGCCGTCCCGGGTGGTCAGGGGCCGGATGCCGTAGTAGGCCCGGTTCAGGATGCTGTTGCCGTCGATGACCATGAGCTTCATGGGGCATATCCTCCGTCTCCGCCCCGCGGGGCGGTTTGATTCGTAATATAGTAGTATACCGCATTTCCCCCGGGATTACAAGACGGCAGACGGTAGGTCTTTCTTGCGGGCGGCGCCTCATTATGATATAATGAATCCCGCAAAACAGGATTCCGCAGGGAGGGCTTATGGAACACATCAAACGCGCCTTGTTCTCGGAGCAGGGCATGAAAACCGTGAACGCGCTGTTTCTCCTGTCGCTTCTGTTCCGGAACAGCGGGCTGATTCTGATCGCCTATACCGTCTGGATCGCCTATCTGCTCTACGGAATCAGAACCACATCATCCGGGGCCGTGAAAGCGGTCTACACGGCGTTTTCCCTGTTTGCGGCAGTGATGATTGTGATCAACGCCGTTTTTCTGGTCAAAGGGCTGTAACGCCGCCGGTAAAGCCGGAATCACGGCCCTGATTCCCGCGCAACCGCCCGTTGCTTGCCTGCCAGGCCGGTATCTGGTATCATGGCGCTATCAACGAATTGGGGGGACCGGATATGGAGACTTGCGAGATTCTGAAAACCCTGCGGGAGCGGCAGGGCCTGACCCAGGAGGAGCTGGCGCAGCGGCTGTTCGTCACCCGGCAGGCCGTCTCCCGCTGGGAGACCGGCGAGACACAGCCCAACACGGAGACGCTGCGGCGGCTCTCCGGAGTGTTTGACGTGTCCATCAACACGCTGCTGGGCAGCCCCCGGCAGCTCATCTGTCAATGCTGCGGCATGCCCCTTACCGATGACGGCCAGATCAGCCGGGAGCCGGACGGCAGCTTCAACGAGGAGTACTGCAAGTGGTGCTACGCCGACGGGCAGTTCGTCTACCAGGATATGGACCAGCTGCTGGAATTCCTGGTGGCCCACATGTCCGGCGAGCACTTTCCGCCGGAGCAGGCCCGGGCCTATTTCACCGACGCCCTGCCTAAATTAAAGCACTGGAGCAAATAACGGAAAAGCCAGGAGGGAATCCCTCCTGGCTTTTTATTTCTGTTTCGCTTTTGCGTACACCCGCTCCGTCAGGCGGGCGCCGGCCCAGCCCAGCGCCCAGCCCAGCACCGCGCCGCCCAGCACGTCGGTGGGCCAGTGGACGTACAGGTACAGCCGGGAGAAGGCGATGACCGCCGCCAGGGCGAAGGCCGCCGCTCCCGCCCGCCGGTGTCCGGCAAACCAGATGGCACCCGCCGCCGAAAAGGAACAGGCGGTGTGGCCGGAGGGAAACGAGGCGTCCAGCGGCGGGGGGATCAGCAGCTCCACGGGACGGACCGCAAAGGGCCGCACCCGGCCGATGAGGGGCTTGAGAATCAGGTTGCAGCAGATCAGGTCCAGCACCAGCGCAGCGGCCACGGACCACCCCAGCCGCCGGTGTTTTTTCACCGCCAGCAGCACCAGCGCCAGCGCAATCCACAGCTCCCCGTGGTTGCAGGTCCAGCTGATGGCCGGCAGCACCGCGTCCATCAGGCCGCCGCGGCAGTGAAGCTGAATCCAGTCCAGAATGGCAAGCTCCGCGCTCTGCATCTTCCCCGCTCCCTTCGTTCCCCTATGTTCCTCAGCGCTCCAGGCTCATGCCCACGGTGCGCATGACCTCCTCCACCTGGCCGGCGGTGTCCTGCTCTCCCTCCCGGCTGGCCACAATGAGGTCGGCGTATCTGGCGTACAGGGGCTTGCGCTCCTCGTAGATCTCCCGCAGGGACATGCCAGGCCGGGCGGCGATGCCCCGGTCCGTCAGGTCCTCCGGCATCCGGTCGCTGAGCAGGGCGAAGGGCGTCTCCAGCCAGATGGTGACGCCGTTTTCCTTCAGATGCTCCATGGCCGCCTGGGACAGCACCATGCTGCCGCCGGTGGCGATGACGGTGTTTTCGCAGTTCAGGGTCTCGCCCACCCGGCCCTCAATGGACAAAAAGGCCTCCAGCCCCTCCGTCCGCAGAATCTCCGGCAGCGTCTTGCCGGTGGCCCCCGCGATGAGATCGTCGGCGTCCACAAAGGTATAGTGCAGGCGCTCCGCCAGCGCCCGCCCCACAACGCTTTTGCCCGTGCCCGGCATGCCGATGAGAATGATGTTTTTCATAGTCCGCGTCCTCCGCTGTCCATGCTTTGCGGCTGTGCCGCTTTGCCTATCATAGCTGATCCGCGGACAATTGTCCACTGTTAATTTACACAAAGGAACACGCTAAAGCAGTGCATGGCACCGCCGCCAGCGGCGGTTTGAAAAGGTGGACGCAATCTGTTGAATTTGCCACTTGCAAGGCTGTGGGAATTCCCTTATACTGAAACTGTATGATAAGGTATGATCTATTTTCACAGTGAAAACACCGCGAAACATGCCTGGCGGGGGACCGTCCGGGCATCCACTTCAACGGGGAGGTGCAACAATGGATCAGCAGCATTCCGTACAGCCGCGCAACATCCGCGCCCAGCTGCTCTCTGCCATGAAAGAGGGGGAGTACGCCCAGTGTGAACGTTTGCCCCGGGAGAGCATTCTCTCCGAGAAACTGGGCATCAGCCGTACCCAACTGCGGGACGTTCTGGCCTCGCTGGAGCGGGAGGGCTTCATCACCCGCCGCCACGGCGTCGGGACCATCATCAACCGCCATGTACTGAACGTTCAGACCCGGATGGACATCGAGGTCGAATTCCTGGACATGATCCGCCAGAGCGGAAAGGAACCGGCGGTGGCTTATGTCCGGGTGTCTGACGGCACGGCGGACGAAAAGATCGCCGGGCAGCTTCAGCTGAATCCCGGCGATGCCATTGTCCGGGTGGCCCGGCTGGTGACGGCGGACGGCGTCCCCGCCATCTACTGCGAGGACGTGGTGGCCAAGGACATGGTTCACGGCAGCGCCGCCCTGCGGGACTACAAGCTGCCCTTCTTCCACTTCCTGCAGCGGTTCTGCAACGCCGTCCCCTACCTGGACCTGACGGAGGTCCGCCCCGCCGCCGCCGACGCGGAGCTGGCGGAGATTTTCAGCGTGCCCATGGGAACCCCTCTGCTGCACATGGACGAGGTGGACTATGACATCGACGGCAGGCCGGTGTTCTGCTCCAGCGAATACTATGTGGACGGCATCATCCGCCACACCGTGCTGCGGAAAAAACTCTGAGATCATTTAATTTGAAAATATAAGAACAGGAGATCAGTCACATGAAAAAAGTAGCCATCATCATGGGCAGTGACAGCGACTGGCCCGTCGTAAAGGCCGCCTGCGCCCAGCTGGACACCTTCGGCATCCCCTACGAGGCCCACATCCTCAGCGCCCACCGCACCCCCGCCGCCGCCGCGGAATTCGCGAAAAACGCCCGGGCCAACGGCTTCGGCGTGCTGATCTGCGCCGCCGGCATGGCCGCCCACCTGGCCGGCGCCTTCGCCGGCAACTCCACCCTCCCCGTCATCGGCATTCCCATGAAGGGCGGCGCCATGGACGGGCTGGACGCGCTGCTGGCCACCGTGCAGATGCCCAGCGGCATCCCCGTGGCCACCGTGGCCATCAACGGCGCCAAGAACGCCGCCGTGCTGGCCGCCCAGATCCTGGCCGTGTCCGATGACGCCCTGGCCGCGAAGCTGGACGTCGCCCGGGAGGACATGGCCCGCCAGATCGCGGAAAAGGAAGCAAAGCTCCAGGAAGAACTGAAGAAATAACGCACCATCGGCAATCAGCGGCAATCAGCGACAATTCTAAAAAAATTTTTTTGGAGGACAATCATGGAACAGAATCTCATCTACACCGGCAAGACCAAGAACGTTTACGCGCTGGACAACGGCAACTACCTGCTGAAATTCAAGGACGATTGCACCGGCAAGGACGGCGTGTTCGATCCCGGCGAGAACTCCGTGGGCCTGACCATCGACGGCGTGGGCGACGTGAACCTGCGGATGTCCATCTACTTCTTTGAGAAGATCAACGCCGCCGGCATTCCCACCCACTATGTCTCCGCCGACCTGGCCAACACCACCATGGAGGTCCGGCCCGCCAAGGTCTTCGGCCAGGGCCTGGAGGTCATCTGCCGCCACAAGGCCGTGGGCTCCTTCTTCCGCCGCTACGGCCAGTACATCGCCGAGGGCGCGGACCTGCCCGCCTACGTGGAGATGACCTTCAAGAACGACGCCCTGGGCGATCCCCTGGTGACCAAGGACGGTCTGGTGGCGCTGGGCGTCATGACGGAGGAGCAGTATGACGCCATCAAGGCCCAGACCCAGCAGATCACCCAGATCGTGGCCGATGACCTGAAGGAAAAGGGCCTGGTGCTCTATGACATCAAGTTCGAGTTCGGCTATGACGCCGAGGGCAACGTGATGCTCATCGACGAGGTGGCCTCCGGCAACATGCGGGTCTACAAGGACGGTCAGTACATCGATCCCATGACCCTCTCGGAGCTGTTCTTCGCCTGAGCGGCGCCGGTTCATCAACACAAATAATAGGAGAATCAGATACATGGGCGGATTTTTTGGCGCCGTCTCCTCCCGGGACGTGACCCTTGACGTTTTCTTCGGCGTGGACTACCACTCTCACCTGGGCACCCGCCGGGGCGGCATGGTGGTCTACGGCAGGGAGACGGGCTTCAAGCGGGAGATCCACAACATTGAGAACACCCCCTTCCGGACGAAGTTTGAGGACAGCCTCCACGAGTTCCGGGGCAATATCGGCATGGGCTGCATCAGCGACACCGACCCCCAGCCCCTGCTGGTGCGGTCCCACCTGGGACTGTACGCCATCAGCACCGTGGGCATCATCAACAACGCCAACGAGCTGGTGGACACCTACTTCTCCGACCACGGCCACCAGTTCATGGCCATGAGCTCCGGCAAGGTCAACGACAGCGAGCTGGTGGCGGCCCTCATCAACCAGAAGGAGAATCTGGTGGAGGGCATCCACCACGCCCAGGACCTGATCGACGGCTCCGCCACCATTCTGGTGATGACCCCCGACGGCATTCTGGCCGCCCGGGACCGGCTGGGCCGGCTTCCGGTGCTCATCGGAAAGCACCCCGACGGCAGCTGCTGCGTGTCCTTCGAGTCCTTCGCCTACCACAAGCTGGGCTACGAGGACGCCTACGAGCTGGGGCCCCGGGAGATCGTGGCCCTCACCGCCAACGGCTATGAGACCGTCTCCCCCGCCGGGGAGGAGATGAAGATCTGCGCCTTCCTCTGGACCTACTACGGCTACCCCAACTCCAATTACGAGGGGGTCAACGTGGAGGTCATGCGCTACCGCAACGGCGAGATCATGGCCCGGGACGAAATCGCCCAGGGCCGGCTGCCCAAGGTGGACTACGTGGCCGGCGTCCCCGACTCCGGCATCCCCCACGCCATCGGCTTCGCCAACCGCAGCGGCAAGCCCTTCGCCCGGCCCTTCGTGAAGTACACCCCCACCTGGCCCCGGTCCTTCATGCCCGCCAACCAGGAGGTGCGCAACCAGGTAGCCAAGATGAAGCAGATTCCCGTCCCCGAGCTGATTGAGGGCAAGAAGCTGCTGTTTGTGGACGATTCCATCGTCCGGGGCACCCAGCTGCGGGAGACGGTGGAGTTCCTGTACAACAGCGGCGCCGAGGAAGTCCACATGCGCTCCGCCTGCCCGCCCATCATGTACGGCTGCAAGTACCTGAACTTCTCCAGCAGCAAGTCCGACATGGAGCTGCTGGCCCGCCGGGTGGTGCAGCAGCTGGAGGGCGACGAGGGCCAGAAGCATCTGGAGGAATACGCCGACGCCTCCACGGAGCGGGGCCAGTGCATGCTGAAAACCATCTGCGAGGAGATGGGCTTCGACTCTCTGGGCTATCAGTCCATCGACGGGCTGCTGGAGGCCATCGGCCTGGACCGCAGCAAGGTCTGCACCTACTGCTGGACCGGCAAGGAATAACACCACGCCCGTCGGATACGGGAGCGCCCTTCCCAGGGGCGTCTATAGAAGATTGAAAGGAAGAGAGCATCATGCGTAGTTTTTCTGACAGTTACCGCGCCGCCGGCGTGAACATCGAGGCCGGTTACGAGGGCGTCAAGCTGATGAAGCGCCACGTCCAGCGCACCATGATCCCCGGCGTAGTCTCCGACATCGGCGGCTTCGGCGGCCTGTTTGCCCCGGATTTTGCCGGCATGCGGGAGCCTATTCTGGTTTCCGGCACCGACGGCGTGGGCACCAAGCTCCGCATCGCCATGCTGCTGGACAAGCACGACACCATCGGCATCGACTGCGTGGCCATGTGCGTCAACGACATCATCTGCTGCGGCGCCAGGCCCCTGTTTTTCCTGGACTACATCGCCATCGGCAAGAACGAGGCGGAAAAGGTGGCCACCATCGTCTCCGGCGTGGCGGAGGGCTGTGTGCAGGCCGGCTGCGCCCTCATCGGCGGCGAGACCGCCGAGCACCCCGGCATGATGCCCGCCGACGACTATGACCTGGCCGGCTTCTCCGTGGGTCTGGTGGACAAGGCCAGAATGGTGGACCCCGCCAACATGAAGGCCGGCGACGTGATTCTGGCCCTGCCCTCCTCCGGCATCCACTCCAACGGCTTCTCCCTGGTGCGGAAGGTGTTCAACGTGGAGCACGCCAATCTGAACATGTACTCCGAGGAGCTGGGCGCTACCCTGGGCGAGGCCCTGCTGACCCCCACCCTCATCTACGTGAAGCCCGTGCTGGCGGCCATGGACGCCGCCCAGGTCCACGGCATCAGCCACATCACCGGCGGCGGCTTCTTTGAGAACATCCCCCGCTCCATCCCCGACGGCCTGTGCGCCAAAGTGGAGAAGGCCGCCATCCAGACGCCTCCCATCTTCCGGATGCTCCAGACCACCGGCGGCATCTCCGAGCATGACATGTTCAACACCTACAACATGGGCGTGGGCATGGTGGCCATCGTGTCAAAAGACACCGCCGACGCCGCCATGGCCGCGCTGAAGGCCCAGGGCTGCGACGCCTACGTGCTGGGCGAGGTGGTCACCGGCGAGGAGAAGGTGGCTCTATGCTGAGCCCCGCCCGCATCGCCGTTCTGGTCTCCGGCGGCGGCACCAACTTAGAAGCGCTGCTGAAGGCTCAGGAGTCCGGGAAGATTCCCCACGGGGAGATCGTTCTGGTGGTGTCCGACAACCCGGAGGCCTACGCCCTGACCCGGGCCGCCAACCATGGCGTGCCCGGCGCGGTGGCGGCAAAGCGCGGCGTCTCCCAGGCGGAGTTTGAATCCGCCCTCTCCGCGAAACTGGCGGAGAGCCGGGTGGACATGATCGTGCTGGCCGGATTCTTGTCCATTCTGTCCGCCGGCTTTGTCCAGAAGTGGCCGGACCGCATTCTCAACATCCATCCGTCCCTGATCCCCTCCTTCTGCGGCAGGGGCTTCTACGGCCTGAAGGTCCACGAAGCCGCCCTGGCCAAGGGAGTGAAGGTCACCGGCGCCACCGTCCATCTGGTGAACGAAATTCCCGACGGCGGCCGCATTCTGCTGCAGAAGGCGGTGGAGGTCCTGCCCGGCGACACGCCGGAGGTCCTGCAGCGCAGGGTGATGGAACAAGCGGAATGGATTCTGCTGCCCCAGGCCGCCGAGCTGGTGGCCGCGGAGATTGTCAATGGGAGGGAACAAGCATGAAGCTCTCTGAACTGCTCAGCAACAACGAATATCCCGGCCGGGGCATCGCCCTGGGCCTGACCCCCGACGGCAAACGCTCCGCCGCGGTGTACTTTATCATGGGCCGCAGCGTCGACAGCCGCAACCGGGTCTTTCTCCCGGAGCCGGACGGCATCCGCACGGAGGCCTTCGACCCCTCCAGACTGGAAGACCCCAGCCTCATCATCTACCACCCCGTCCGTCAGGTGGGCCGGGGCCTCATCGTCACCAACGGCGACCAGACCGACACCGTCCGGGACTTCCTGGAGCGGGGCGAGACCTGGGAGCAGGCCCTGCGCACCCGGGAGTTTGAGCCCGACGGCCCCAACTGGACCCCCCGCATCTCCGGCCTTCTCAGCCCCGACGGCAGCTACAAGCTGTCTATTCTGAGAGCCGCCGACGCCGCGGGCACCGCCTGCCGCCGGAACTTCTTCGAGTACCCCGGCCAGGCCGGCCTGGGCCACTTCATCCACACCTACGAGACCAACGGCAATCCCCTGCCCACCTTCTCCGGCGAGCCCCGCCCCGTGGAGATCGGCAGCGACCTGGACGCCTTCGCAGAGGAGATCTGGAACAGTCTCAACCCGGAAAACAAGATTTCCCTGTTCGTCCGCTTCACCGACCTGGAAACCGGCGAGGCGCGGCAGCGGATTTTCAACAAGAACCAGTGAGGTGGACGCCATGAACGAATTGGAACTGAAATACGGCTGCAACCCCAATCAGAAGCCGGCCCGGGTGTTCATGAAGGACGGCGGCGACCTGCCCTTTCAGGTGCTCAGCGGCCGCCCCGGCTACATCAACCTGCTGGACGCCTTCAACTCCTGGCAGCTGGTGCGGGAGCTGAAGGAGGCCACCGGCCTGCCCGCCGCCGCCTCCTTCAAGCACGTGTCCCCCGCCGGCGCCGCCGTCGGCAAGCCCCTCAGCGACACGGACCGGAAGATTTACTTCGTGGACGAGGGGGCGGAGCTGTCCCCCATCGCCTGCGCCTACATCCGCGCCCGGGGCGCCGACCGGCTGTGCTCCTATGGCGACTGGGCGGCCCTCTCCGACGTGTGCGACGCCGCCACCGCCAGCTACCTCAAGTACGAGGTGTCTGACGGCATCATCGCCCCCGGCTACACCGACGAGGCCCTGGCCATTCTGAAGACGAAAAAGGGCGGCAAGTACAACGTGGTGCAGATCGACCCGGCCTACGTCCCCGCCGCTGCGGAGACCAAGGACGTGTTCGGCGTCACCTTTGAACAGGGCCGCAACAACTATAAAATCGACGCCTCCCTGCTGGAGAACATTGTCTCCCGGAGCCATGATCTGCCGGAGAGCGCCAGAACCGACATGATTGTGGCCCTCATCACCCTGAAATACACCCAGTCCAACTCCGTGTGCTACGTGAAGGACGGCCAGGCCATCGGCGTGGGCGCCGGCCAGCAGAGCCGCATTCACTGCACCCGTCTGGCGGGCCAGAAGGCGGACAACTGGTATCTCCGCCAGCATCCCAAGGTACTGGGGCTGCAGTTTGTGGAGGGCATCCGCCGTCCGGACCGGGACAACGCCATCGACATCTACACCTCCGACGAGTACGAGGACCTGCTTGCCGACGGCGTGTGGCAGAACACCTTCCAGGTGAAGCCGGAGGTGCTGACCGCTGAGGAGCGGAAGGCCTGGGTGGCCACCCAGACCGGCGTCACCGTAGGCTCCGACGCCTTCTTCCCCTTCGGGGACAACGTGGAGCGGGCCCGGAAGTCCGGCGTCAGCTACATTGTGGAGCCCGGCGGCTCCATCCGGGACGACAACGTCATTGAGACGGCGGACAAGTACGGCATCACCCTGTGCTTCACGGGGATGCGGCTGTTCCACCACTAAGCGCCAGCGCTTTAAAGAGGGGACTTCGTGCACCGTCGTGCCAATGCGATTCCCGGCCCCGTTGGGGCCGCCAATCGCGGTACTTCCTCGAAAGCGGCTCGCTTCATCCGCCGCTGGCGGCGCTTCGCCGCTTTCCCCCTTTTAGAATCCCCAACACCGTTGCGGCATTACGATTCCCGGTCCCTTACGGGACCGCCAATCGTGCCGCTTCCTCGAAACAGCCTCGCTTTATCCGCCGCTGGCGGCGCTTCGGCTGTTTCCACCAGTCTGCGGACTGGTGACGCCGCCCACGGCGGCTGGGTCAAGGTATTTTTCCGCCGCACATGTCGCCGGAAAAATGATTTCAATTCCATTTGCCTCCGGCAAATATTCCTTCAAATACTGTGAGGAGGGCTTCCATGAAACTTCTGGTCGTCGGCGGCGGTGGCCGCGAACACGCCATCATCAAAAAGCTGAAAGAAAACCCCGCGGTGGAGACCATCTACGCCCTGCCGGGCAACGGCGGCATCGCGCAGGACGCGGTGTGCGTCCCGGAGATCGGCGCCAAGGACATCCCCGCCATCGTGGACTTCGCCAGATCCCACGCCATCGACTTCGCCGTGGTGGCGCCGGACGATCCCCTGGCGCTGGGCTGCGTGGACCGGCTCCACGAGGCCGGCATCCCCTGCTTCGGCCCCAACGCCGCCGCTGCCCGCATTGAGAGCAGCAAGGTGTTCTCCAAGAACCTGATGAAAAAATACGGCATCCCCACTGCCGGCTATGAAGTGTTCGACGATCCCGCCAAGGCCATGGAATACCTCCGCGGCGCCTCCTTCCCCATCGTCATCAAGGCCGACGGCCTGGCTCTGGGCAAGGGCGTGCTGATTCCCCAGAATCTGGAGGAGGGCCTGGCCGCCGTCAAGACCATCATGGAGGACAAGGCCTTCGGCGACTCCGGCAACGAGATCGTCATCGAGGAGTTCCTCACCGGCCCCGAGGTGTCCGTGCTGGCCTTCACCGACGGCACCGCCATCGCCCCCATGGTGTCCTCCATGGACCACAAGCGGGCCGGAGACAACGACACCGGCCTCAACACCGGCGGCATGGGCACCGTGGCCCCCAACCCCTGCTACACCCCGGAGATCGCCCGGGTGTGCATGGACACCATCTTCCTGCCCACCCTGGCGGCCATGCGGGCGGAGGGCTGCCCCTTCCAGGGCTGCCTGTACTTCGGATTGATGCTGACCCCCAATGGGCCTAAGGTCATTGAGTACAACTGCCGCTTCGGCGACCCGGAGACCCAGGTGGTGCTGCCCCTGCTGAAAACCGATCTGCTGACGGTGATGCAGGCGGTGGAGAACAAGACACTGGATCAGCTGACGGTGGAGTGGCACGACGGCGCCGCCGCCTGCGTCATCATGGCCTCCGGCGGCTATCCCAGCCACTATGAAAAGGGCAAGGAGATTACCATTCCCGACACCCTGCCCGCCAACGTCACCGTGTACCACGCCGGCAGCAAGCTGACGGACGGCAATCTGGTGACCAGCGGCGGCCGGGTGCTGGGCGTCACCGCCTCTGCCCCCACCCTGAAAGAGGCCCTGGCCGACGCCTACGCAGCGGCGGAGCAGATTCATTTTGACGGCGCGTTCATGCGCCATGACATCGGCCGGCGGGCGCTGGCCGCCATGGAGGAAGCGTAAATGGTCAGACGCATTTATGTGGAAAAGAAACCGGCCCTGCGCCAGGAGGCCCAGAGCCTGCTCAACGAGTTCCGGGGCGTGCTGGGCGTCACTGCCCTGACGGGCCTGCGGCTCATCAACCGCTATGACGTGGAGGGCCTGGAGGAGGACGTGTTCCGGCGGGCCGTCCGGGCGGTGTTCTCCGAGCCTCAGGTGGATGACACCATGACCGCCCTGCCGGAGACCAACGGCCCCGTGTTTGCCGTGGAGGCCCTGCCCGGCCAGTTCGACCAGCGGGCAGACTCCGCCAGCCAGTGCATCCAGCTGATGACCCAGGGCGACCGGCCCACCGTCCGCACCGCCAAGGTGTACCTGCTGGAGGGCGATCTCACGGAGGCGGACCTGGCTGCCATCAAGCACTTTGTCATCAACCCCGTGGAGTCCCGGGAGGCCTCTCTGGAGGAGGTCTCCACCCTGAAGATGGAGTACGCCGTCCCCACCTCCGTGGAGACCGTGGAGGGCTTCATCGCCATGGACGAGGCGGCGCTGACGGCCCTGCTGGACCGGCTGGGCCTGGCCATGGACCTGGACGACCTGAAGTTCCTGCAGGCCCACTTCCGGGATGACGAGCACCGGGATCCCACCATCACGGAAATCCGGGTGGTGGACACCTACTGGTCCGATCACTGCCGCCACACCACCTTCTCCACCCACATCGACTCCGTGGAGATCCTGGACGAGGAGACCCGCGCCGCCTACGAGCGGTATCTGGCCGCCCGGGTGGAGGTCTACGGCGAAGAGAAGGCGGCCGTCCGCCCCCAGACCCTGATGGACATGGCTACCATCGGCGCCAAGGTGCTGAAAAAACGGGGCCTGCTTCAGAACCTGGACCAGAGCGAGGAGATCAACGCCTGCTCCATCCACGTCACCGCCGAGGTGGACGGTGAGGAGCAGGACTGGCTGCTGATGTTCAAGAACGAGACTCACAACCACCCCACGGAGATCGAGCCCTTCGGCGGCGCCGCCACCTGCATCGGCGGCTGCATCCGGGACCCCCTGTCCGGCCGTGCCTATGTGTATCAGGCCATGCGCCTCACCGGCTGCGGCGATCCCCGCACCCCCATGGACCAGACCATTCCCGGCAAGCTGCCCCAGCGGAAGCTGGCCCAGACCGCGGCCGCCGGCTACTCCTCCTACGGCAACCAGATCGGCCTTGCCACCGGCCAGGTCAGTGAGATCTATCACCCCGGCTATGTTGCCAAGCATCTGGAAGTGGGCGCCGTGGTGGGCGCCGCGCCGGCGGAGAACGTGGTGCGGGAGCGTCCCGCCCCCGGCGACGTGGTGATCCTGCTGGGCGGCCGCACCGGCCGTGACGGCATCGGCGGCGCCACCGGCTCCTCCAAGAGCCACAACCAGAAGTCCCTGACCACCATGGCCTCCGAGGTGCAGAAGGGCAACGCCCCCGAGGAGCGGAAGATTCAGCGGCTGTTCCGGGACGGCAATGTGACCCGCCTCATCAAGCGCTGCAACGACTTCGGCGCCGGCGGCGTGTCCGTGGCCATCGGCGAGCTGGCCCCCGGCCTGGCCATTGATCTGGACAAGGTCCGCAAGAAGTACGAGGGTCTGGACGGCACGGAGCTGGCCATTTCCGAGTCTCAGGAGCGGATGGCCGTTGTGGTGGCCGCCGCCGACGCGGACACCTTCATCGCTGCCGCCCAGGCGGAAAATCTGGAGGCCTATCAGGTGGCCGTGGTCACCGAAAGCCCCCGCATGGTCATGCGCTGGCAGGGCCGCACCATTGTGGACCTGTCCCGGGAATTCCTGGACACCAACGGCGCCGACAAGCACACCACTGTGGCGGTGGAGCCCAAGGACCGCGCCGCCCTGGGGGAAAGCGGCATGCACTCCCTGCGGGAAATGGCCTCCAGCCTGAAGTGCGCCTCCCGCCGGGGCCTTTCCGAGCGGTTCGACTCCACCATCGGCGCTGGCTCCGTGCTGATGCCCTTCGGCGGAAAACGTCAGCGGACCCCCGCCCAGTCCATGGCCGCCCTGCTGCCCGTCCTGCCGGGCCAGGAGACGGAGGACTGCTCCGTCATGGCCTGGGGCTTCGACCCCGAGCAGCTGTGCGTGGACCCCTACGCCGGCGCTTACCGCTCCGTGATCACCTCCGTGGCCAAGCTGGTGGCCGCCGGCTGCGACTACCACCAGGCCTACCTCACCTTCCAGGAGTATTTTGAGAAGCTGCGGGACGAGCCCCTCCGCTGGGGCAAGCCCTTCGCCGCCCTGCTGGGCGCCCTGGACGCGCAGCTGGACCTGGGCGTGGCCGCCATCGGCGGCAAGGACTCCATGTCCGGCTCCTTCCTGGACATGGACGTGCCCCCCACCCTCATCTCCTTTGCCATCGCCCCCTCCAGGGCCGGCAAGGTGCTGTCCCCTGAGTTCAAGGCGGCGGGCCACCCCGTGTACCTGTTCCTGTGCGACGGCACCGCGGACGGCCAGCAGACCGCGTGGGAGGCCTTCCACGCCCTCAGCGAGGCCGGAAAGGTCCGCGCCGCCTGGGCGGTGGACAACAACCTGGCAGAGGCTGTCATGAACATGTCCTTCGGCAACAGCATCGGCTTTGCCGCCGACGGCGTGGGCGACATCTGGTACTCCAGCGCCATGCCCGGCGCCATTGTGGCGGAGCTGACGGAGGAGATCTCCGGCGAGTACGCCGCCCGTCTGGGCGTCACCACCGCCGAGCCGGCGGTGGCCATCGGCGGCGACAAGGCCCCCATTGAGGAGCTGCTGCAGCTCAACGAGGGCGTGCTGGAGGATGTGTATCCCAACCGCACCGCCAATCCCGCCGAGACCGTCCCCGTGCTGGAGGCCCCCGCCTTCAGCCGCGCCGCCCCCAAGGCGGGCGTGGCCCGTCCCAGGGTGCTGATTCCCGTGTTCCCCGGCACCAACTGCGAGTACGACAGCGCCCGGGCCGTGGAGCGGGCCGGGCTGGAGCCCCAGGTGCTGGTGCTGAACAACCAGTCCGCCCAGGGCGTGGCCGACTCCGTGGAGCGGTTCGCCAAAGCCGCCGCCCAGAGCCAGATCATCTTCATTCCCGGCGGCTTCTCCGGCGGCGACGAGCCGGACGGCTCCGGCAAGTTCATCACCGCCTTCTTCCGCAACCCGGCGGTGAAGGACGCCACCCATGACCTGCTGAAAAACCGGGACGGTCTGATGCTGGGCATCTGCAACGGCTTCCAGGCCCTCATCAAGCTGGGTCTGGTGCCCTACGGCGAGATCATCGACACCGATGAGACCTGCCCCACCCTCAGCTTCAACATCATCGGCCGCCACCAGTCCAAGATCGTCCGCACCCGGGTGGCCTCCAACCGCTCCCCCTGGCTGGCTCAGGTGAATGTGGGCGACGTGTACAGCGTGCCTGTGTCCCACGGCGAGGGCCGCTTCCTCTGCCGGCCGGAGCTGCTGGCCTCCCTGGCGGAAAACGGGCAGATCGCCACCCAGTACGTGGACCTGTCCGGCACGCCCACCATGGACGTGGCCTTCAACCCCAACGGCTCTGTCTGGGCGGTGGAGGGCATCACCTCCCCCGACGGACGGGTGCTGGGCAAGATGGGCCACACCGAGCGCACCGGCCCCGCCCTGTACCGCAACGTCCCCGGAGAGTACGACATGGGGCTGTTCGCCTCCGCGAAGGCCTATTTTGATCTGTAATCCGGAAATTTACCGTTGCTTTTCGGAAAATCTGTGGTATTCTAATCATTAATATTTAGATAGAGAGGTGGCTCCATGGCATACTTTTTTGACGAACCCTCCCGCACATTCAGCGAGTACCTTCTGGTGCCCGGCTATTCCTCCGAGGACTGCATTCCCGCCAACGTCTCCCTGAAGACCCCGGTGGTGAAGTACCGCAAGGGCGAGGAGTGCCCCCTGACCATGAACATCCCCATGGTCTCCGCCGTCATGCAGGCGGTCTCCGGCGAGAAGATGGGCATCGGCCTGGCCCGCGAGGGCGGCATCGCCTTCATCTACGTCTCCCAGCCCATTGAGGAGCAGGCGGAGATGGTCCGCAAGGTGAAGAACTACAAGGCCGGCTTCGTGTTCAGCGATTCCAACCTCCGCTCCACCGACACCCTGGCCGACGTGCTGGCCCTGAAGGAGCGCACCGGCCACTCCACCATGGCCGTCACCGACGACGGCACCGGCAATGGCCGCCTGCTGGGTCTGGTGACCAGCCGGGACTACCGCGTCAGCCGGATGGACCCCACCACCCCCGTCTCCACCTTCATGACCCCCGCGGAGAAGCTGATCACCGCCCCCGAGGGCACCAGTCTGAAAGAGGCCAATGACATCATCTGGGACCGGAAGCTCAACGCCCTGCCCATTGTGGCTGCTGACGGCCGCCTGGTGTCCTTCGTGTTCCGCAAGGACTATGACACCCACAAGGGCAACCCCCTGGAGCTGCTGGACGGCCAGAAGCGCTATGTAGTGGGTGCCGGCATCAACACCCGGGACTACGCCGAGCGGGTCCCCGCTCTGGTGGAGGCCGGCGCCGACGTGCTGGTGATGGACTCCTCCGAGGGCTATTCCGCCTGGCAGAAGAAGACCCTGGACTGGATCCGTGCCCGCTACGGCGACACCGTGAAGGTGGGCGCCGGCAACGTGGTGGACGGCGAGGGCTTCCGCTTCCTGGCGGACGCCGGCGCGGACTTCGTGAAGATCGGCATCGGCGGCGGCTCCATCTGCATCACCCGTGAGACCAAGGGCATCGGCCGCGGCCAGGCCACCGCCGTCATCGACGTGGCCCGGGAGCGGGACAAGTACTTCGAGGAGACCGGCATCTACGTGCCCATCTGCGCCGACGGCGGCATTGTGCAGGACTACCACATCACCCTGGCGCTGGCCATGGGCGCCGACTTCTGCATGCTGGGCCGCTACTTCTCCCGGTTTGACGAAAGCCCCTCTGCCAAGGTCCTCATCGGCGGCAGCTATATGAAGGAATACTGGGGCGAGGGCAGCGCCCGTGCCCGGAACTGGCAGCGCTATGACCTGGGCGGCGCCGCCAAGCTGTCCTTCGAGGAGGGCGTGGACTCCTACGTTCCCTACGCCGGCTCCCTGGCCGACGGCATGGCCACCACCCTGGCCAAGATCCGCTCCACCATGTGCAACTGCGGCGCCCTGTCCATCCCCGAGCTGCGGGACAAGGCCAAGCTGACCCTGGTGTCCTCCGTCTCCATCGTGGAGGGCGGCGCCCACGACGTGCTGCTGAAGGACACCACCAACTCCGCCGGCCGCAAGTAATTTTCAGAATCCGCAACTCCGCCGCCCTCCGCGCCGCGCTTTGCGCGTACAAGCGTTTTCCGCAGGAAAACCTTGAACCGGCGGGAATTCATTTCCCGCCGGTTGGTTCTGTGCGGGGCCCCCGCGGAGCCTGCTCCGTGGGGTCGGCGGCGCACACGACGTGCTGCTGAAGGACACCACCAACTCCGCCAGCCGCAAGTAACTTTCAGATCCGCAATTCCGCCGGCCGCAAGTAAAGCCGACCCCATTCTGCTGCTCCCCCGTTCACCCGGACGGGGGAGTTTTTCCCTTTTTTCTCCTCCGGCGCAACCTTTTCCCGGATTTCCCCACCAGACAGGTGAACGCCCATTCCGAAAGGAGTCTCTTGCCATGAACGACCAGCAGATCGTGGAGTTGTACTGGCAGCGCAGCCCCGACGCCGTGGCCGCCTCCATCGCCAAATACGGCAGCTACTGCCACGCCATCGCCTACCGCATCCTCTGCAACCGGGAGGACGCGGAAGAGTGCGTCAATGACACCTGGGTGGGGGCCTGGAACGCCATGCCCGTCCACCGCCCCAACCGCCTGGCGGCGTTTCTGGGGAAAATCACCCGCCGGGCCGCCTGCGACCGGCTCAGCGCCAATCTGGCCCAGAAGCGGGGCGGCGGCGAGGTGCCGCTGCTGCTGGATGAGCTGACGGCCTGCATCCCCGCGTCCCCCAGCGCCGCCCAGGAGGTGGAGGACGCGGAGCTGGAGGCGGCGGTGGACCGCTTCCTCCACACCCTCTCCCGGCGGGACTGCAGCGTATTTCTGCGGCGGTACTACTTCGCCGAGCCCCTGGCGGACATTGCCCGCCGCTACGGCCTGCCGCTGGGAACGGTGAAGGCCAGCCTGTTCCGCAGCCGGGAGAAGCTGCGGAAATATCTGGAAAAGGAGGAACTGCTATGACGAAACAGGAACGGCTGTTCCGGGCCATTGGCGGCGCGGACGAAGAGCTGCTGGAGCGCAGCGAACAGCGCCGGCGCCGGCGGTGGCCGGCCGGTCTGGCCGCCGCGGCCTGCCTGCTGCTGATGGTGGGCGTCTGTCTTCTGGCCGCCCCCGCCGGGTCCGCTCCGCCGGAAGAATCCGGCGGAGCCGCCCCGGCCTCCCCCGGCGCGTCCTCTGCCGCCCCGGAATCTCCCGCCGCCCCCGCCTATACGCTGCGGCTCTCCGGCGGCGGCGTGGGCAGCTTCCACCTCCACCAGCTCAGCGCCGGGACAGCGGCGGACTTCATCCTCTACGTGGACGAAACCGCCTACCGCCAGTCCACGGAAGGGGGCGTCCTCACCGTGGAGCCGCTGGTGGACATGGGGGACCTGCCCGCCTGCCGCCTGGAGGTCTCCCGGCAGCCGGACATCTCTCTGGAGGACGCGGGAGTCTGGGCGGCGGAGCGGCTGTCGGAAACCTACGGCGACGTGTCGGAGCCGGAGGCCGCCGGTCCCGGCGCTCTGACCATCACCGCCAGCGGCGGGCTGAACTGGGACTCCCCCCAGGCGCTGGTCCGTCTGGTGGAGGACCGGCAGGGGGGCGTGTTCGTGCTGTACGCCCAATGCTTTCTGGAGGCCGCAGAGGGCCACGGCGCCCGGTTCGCCGACATGATGGCCACCTTTGAGCCGGTATCCCCGGAGGACGGCGCCCCCGCCTGGCTCACCTCCCTCCGGGAAGTCGGAAGCCGTCTGGTCCCCGCCTTCTTCTCCGGCGACCTGACCGCCGTCAGCGACCTGCTGGCCCCCGGCGCCGCCATGGATCTGCCGGACCTGCGGGGCCGCAGCGTCTCCGCCCTGGACTACACGGTGGACGACGACCGGTCCCCCACCCGGGCGGTTCTCTCCGTCCGGAACCGGGAGCTGGAGGACAGCTATGACTATCTGACGGTGGAGCTGGCCTGCGAGGATGGACAGTGGCTGGTGGTATTCGCCGGGCTGGAAAAGTAAACCTCGCCGCAGAGGACTTCCGTTTTCCACGCGGAAGTCCTTTTGCTGTTGACAGATCTTCTCATATAGTGTAAAATTATACTATATGAGAGGAAGTGATGCCTGATGACACGGGAAGAACTGGTGTGGGAGCTGGACCGGCAGGTGAAGCTGGTGCGGACGGAATACGGCCTGACCCAGGAGGCCATGGCCCGGGCACTGGGCATGTCCAAGAAAACGCTGGTGGAAATTGAAAAGGGGCGGTCCTCCCTGGGCTGGATGGGCGCCGCCGCCTTCTGCACCGTGTTCTCTGGCAGCCAGGTGCTGGGGCGGCTGCTGGGAGGCGAGGCCAGTGACATGGTGCGGGCGCTGGCGTTCCAGGACCTGCGGCCCACCTACCCGCCCACCATGGGCGGCCGGGTGTGGTGGCGGACGGTGGAGATGCGGGGCGGCTTTCGCATCCAGCAGAACATTCTGTCTCAGCACTACCGGGCGCTGGACAGCCAAAACGGCCGGGTCTGCTCCTCCTTCGATCTGGAGCAGGTGCGGCGGCAGGTGGATGAATTGGAGGTGCGAGGATGAAAAAGACTGTGCTCAGCATTCTGGGCAGCCTTGTGATCTTTGCGTTTTTCGGGCTGCTGCTGTTTGTGGGGCTGCTGTTTGCCACACTGATGGGCTGCCCGCCCTATCTGCTGTACGCCCTGTACGTGGTAGGGCCGGCGCTGCTGGTGTGCATAGCCCTCTGCGCCACGGGGCTGCTGAAGGGCAAATGGTGCCGCCGGGTGTGGGCAGTGTTCAGCGCGGTGACGCTGTGTGCCGCTGTCTGCACCGGCTATGGCTGGTGGGAGGACTCCCTCCCCACCGTGGATGACCGGCAGCTGCTGATCCAGCAGTACGTCCCCTTTGCGCCGGACACCAAGGCCCTGTACCTGGAGGAGGACTCCACCCTGCGCCTCACCGCCAGCGACATCCTGTCGCTGCGGCTGGACGGCGCCACGGCACTGTACCCGGTGTACTCCGCCTTCGTGCAGGCCGCCTTCCCGGAGGGGGACTACCCCCTCACCTCCGGCGGGTGGTACGGCCGTGTGGCCTGCTCCGGCACCATTGAGGCCTACCAGCGGCTCATTGCCGGCGAGACGGACATGATCTTCGCCGCCGCCCCCTCCCAGGCCCAGCTGGATGATGCCGAAGCGGCGGGGATGGAGCTGCACCTGACCCCCATCGGCAAGGAAGCCTTTGTGTTCTTCGTCAACAGCCAAAACCCGGTCACCTCGCTGACGGTGGAGCAGATTCAGGGCATCTATACCGGGGAGATCACCAACTGGAAGCAGCTGGGCGGGAAACGTCAGTCCATCCGGGCCTACCAGCGGGCGGAGAACAGCGGCAGCCAGTCCGCCCTGCTGCGGCTGATGGACGGCCTGCCGCTGATGGAGCCGAAAACCGAGGACCGCATCGGCGGCATGGGCGGCATCATCACGGAGGTGGCCAGCTACCGCAACCACCGGAACGCCATCGGCTTCTCCTTCCGGTACTATGCCGCGGAGATGGCCGCCAACGACCAGATCCGCCTGCTGGCCCTGGGCGGCGTGGAGCCCACCAGAGAGACCATCCGGGACGGCAGCTACCCCATCAGCTCCTGTTTCTACGCCGTCACCGCTGCCCCAAAAGGCCAGAGCGCCCCGGAGGACAGGGACCCGGCGATGCGGGCGTTCCTGGACTGGATTCTCTCGGAGCAGGGCCAGTCCCTGGTGGAGCGCACCGGCTATGTGTCATTGGACTGAAAGGAGGATCCCATGGACAGACGGAAAACCCTGCGGCTTATCGGCCTGGTGATGCTGGTCATCGCGGTAATCTTCGTGGCCTGCGCTTTGCAGAACCCCCAGCTGGGCCGGACCTTCCACGTGTTCGGCATCCCCATAGGCGTGGAAATCTGGCGGGTGTTCTACGGCCTGTACGCCGCCGTCACAGCGGGACTGCTGGCCGCGTCCTTCCTGATCAGGCGATGAACAAACCCCGGTCCCCACAGGGGACCGGGGTTTTCGTTATACTCTCTTCTTCCACACGCTGGGCAGGAACAGCAGCAGCATGGGGAAGATCTCCAGGCGGCCCAGCAGCATATCCAGCGACAGCACAATCTTCGCGAAGGGGGAGAACTGGCTGTAATTGCCGGTGGCACCCACCATGTCCAGGCCGGGGCCGATGTTGTTGATGCAGGCAATCACGGCGGTGACGGTGGTCTCCAGACTGAAATTGTCCAGCGACACCAGCGCCATGGACAGGCAGCAGATCAGGCAGTAAGCCACCAGGAACGCCGACGCGCCCCGGACGGTGCTGTCCTCCAGCCGCTTGCCGTCCATCCGACTGATCTGCACGCTGCGGGGGCGGAGCATGGTCCGCATCTCCTGCATCATGTGCTTCCACAGAATCAGCAGCCGGGATACTTTGATGCCGCCGCCGGTGGAGCCGGCGGAGGCGCCCACAAGCATCAGCAGCACCAGCAGCAGCCGGGACAGCTGGGGCCACAGGTTGAAGTCCGCCGTGGCGTAGCCGGTGGTGGTCATAATGGAGGACACCTGGAAAAAGCTGTCCAGAAACGCCCGGCCCACGCTGGTGTAGCCCGGCAGGATGTTCAGGGCGATGATGACGGTGGCGGCGGCCATAATGCTCACGTAGGCCCGCAGCTCCTCGTTTTTCCAGACGCTTCGGCCGTTGTGCAGCAGCAGCAGGTAGTACATGTTGAAGTTGACGCCGAACAGCGCCATGAAGATGGCGATGACCAGCTGAAGGTAGGCGCTGTCGTAGGCGGCGATGCTGGCGCCCTTGATGCTGAAGCCGCCGGTGCCGGCGGTGCCGAAGGCGTGGACCACCGCGTCAAACAGGGGCATGCCGCCGATGAGCAGCAGCACGATCTCCGCCGCCGTCATGGCCACGTAGATGCCGTACAGCGCCCGGGAGGTCTGGCGGATGGTGGGGGTCATCTTGCCGGGGGCGGGGCCGGGGCTTTCCGCCCGCAGCAGGTGTAGCGTCTCGCCGTTGCCCCGGGCCAGCGGCACGATGGCCAGCAGGAACACCAGCACGCCCATGCCCCCCAGCCAGTGGGTGAAGCTGCGCCAGTACAGCATACCAAAGCTCATGGCCTCAATGTCGGTGAGGATGCTGGCGCCGGTGGTGGTGAAGCCGGACACCGTCTCAAAAAAGGCGTCCACAAACCGGGGAATCTCCCGGCTGATCCAGAAGGGCAGCGCGCCGAACAGGGAGATGGCCACCCAGCTGAGGGCCACGATGACGAAGCCCTCCCGGGCGTAGATGCCGTCTTTCAGGGGGATGCGGGACAGGGCGAAGCCTACACCCAGCGTCAGCAGGATGCAAAGCCCAAAGGCCCTGGCCGGGCCTCCCTCCCCGTAGAGGAAGCACACCAGCAGCGCCGGCAGCATAAACAGCCCCTCGATGGACAGCACCTGCCCCATGTAGCGCAATACAGCACGATAGTTCATTCCACAAAGCCCTCACGGTCCGCGAAAATATCCGTCAGATTGGCAATGGTGCGGTGGGGTTCCGCCACCACCACCACAGAGTCCCCCGCCAGCATGCAGTCATTGCCCTTGGGGATGATGACCCGCTGGCCCCGGAGAATGGAGGCAATCAGGGTGTTGGGCTTCAGGTGCAGCCGGGACAGGGGCACGTTCAGATACGGCCCCTCCTCCGGCACGGTGAAGCCCAGGGCCTCCGCCTTGCCGTCGGCGATGCGGTACAGCGTCTCCACGCTGCCCTCCCGGGAGGCGCTCACCGCCCGGACGTACTGCACCAGCTGGTTGGCGGTGAGCAGCTTGGGGCTGACCACCGTGTCGATGCCGGTGCCCATGAAAAAGTCGCTGTACTCCATGCGGTTGATCTTGGTAATGGTTTTGGGAACCCCCAGGTGGTTGGCGAACATGGACACCAGGAAGTTCTCCTCGTCGATGCCCGTCAGGGTCACCACGGCGTCGGCCTCCCGGATGCCCTCGTCCAGCAGCAGGCTCTGCTCCGTGCCGTTGCCGCAGATCACCGACACGCCGGGCAGCATCTCGCACAGCTCCTCGCAGCGGCTGTGGGATTCCTCAATGATGGCCACGGAGACCCTGGCCTCCGTCAGCAGCCGGGAGAGGTAGGCCGCAATGGTTCCGCCGCCCACAATCAGCACCCGCCGGATGGTCCGCACCTGGATGCCGCAGCCCTCGATGAGGCCCGGCATCTCCCGGGTGGCGGCGCTGATGCTCAGCTTGTCGCCGGCGTGAAGCTCCGTGGCGCCGTAGGGGATGATGACCTGGCCCTTGCGGTCCACGGCGCACACAACCACCCGGCTTTTCAGGATGTCGCCCACCTGGTCCAGCCGCTTGCCGGCCAGGGGGCTGTCCGGCGGGATCATGACCTCGGCGATCTCAATGCGTCCGCCGGCGAAGAACTCCCGCCGCAGGAAGCTGGGGAACTGCAGCAGGTGGAAAATCTCGTTGGCGGTGGTCTTTTCCGGGTTGATGGAGAAGCTGAGGCCCAGGTCCCCTTTCAGCAGGTTCATCTGCCGGTCATACTCCGGGTTGCGGACACGGGCCACCACGTTGGAGCAGCCCAGCTTGTGGGCCACCAGACAGCACAGCAGGTTCACCTCGTCGCTGTCCGTCACCGCCACCGTCAGGTCGGCCTCCGCCACACCGGCTTCCTCCAGCACCTCCAGCGACGCGCCGTTGCCGGTCACCGTGGCCACGTCCAGCTTATCCTGGCACAGGTGCAGCAGCGACGCGGAGCGGTCCACCGCCACCAGGTCATGCCCCTCCTGGCTCAGCTCCTTCAGCAGGACATAACCCACCTTGCCGATGCCGATGACAACGATCTTCATGTTCCCTTACCTCCGAAAACGCGGAATTCCGTAGCTTTGACGCCTCACAAATTACCTTTCTATAGTATCACACCTGCCCGGTTCCTGTAAATCCCTTTCCCCGGTTCTTCCCACTTTCTGAACCCGGAGCTGCCCTCCGACGGCGGACAACAGAGCCGGCCGGATCCGATTCCGATCCGGCCGGCTCTTTGCGGTGCGGCAGCTTACAGGTGGAAGAACGCGGCGATCTGCTCGTTGATGATGTCGCCGATGTTCTCCTGGGCCTCCACGGTGCAGGCGCCGATATGGGGCGTCACAGCGTAGTTGCCGTCGGTGTCAAACAGGGGGGAGTACAGCACATCGTTGCCGGCCAGGTCCGCCAGCTCGCCCTTGATGACGTCCATGCCCACGCCGCCCAGCTTGCCGGACTTCAGGCCCTCGGCGGCGGCCTCCTCGTTCAGCACGCCGCCGCGGCTCATGTTCACCACGATGGCGCCCTGGTGCATCTTGGCAATGTCATCGAAGGAGATCAGGTTGTCGGTCTCCGGCGTCAGGGGCAGATGGATGGTAATGCAGTCGGCAGTGGCAAGGAACTCGTCCTTTTCCATCTTCTCGCCGCCGGCGGCAGCGCACTGCTCGGCGGTCATGTAGGGATCGTACACAATGGTGCGCATGCCGAAGGCCCGGGCCAGCTCCGCCACCCGGCGGCCGATGCGGCCGAAGCCCACCAGGCCCAGGGTCTGGCCCCGCAGCTCATGGCCGACGAAGTGGTTCTTCTCCCAGATCCGGTCGCCGGACACCTCCACGTGGGCCGGAATGGTGTGGCGGTTCAGCTCCAGCAGCTTGCACATGGCCAGCTCGGCCACGGCGTTGGAGCTGCCGGCGGGGGCGTTGATGATGGCGATGCCCTTTTCCCTGGCATAGTCCAGGTCGATGTGGGTGGTGCCCACGCTGCACACCGCGATCATCTTCAGGTTCGTGGCCGCGTCCAGAATGCTCCGGTCGATGGAGGGCAGCACCCGCATCACCAGGACGTCCGCGTCGCCGATGATTTCCTTCAGGCGCTCCACGCCCGGCATCACGGCGATCTCCACATCCACGCCCTTACTTCTGAGCATCTCGGGGATCTTCTTGGAAACGTTGTCAATAATCAGTGCCTTCATAAGTTTCTCCTTCTGCCGCGGGGGCCGTCCTCCGCGCCCGTCTCGATTCCGGCTTTCCGCCCTGGCGGAAGCCGTTTTGAACAATCGGTTTACTTTTAGCATACTCTCCCTGAAATGTCAAGGCGTGCCGGACGGGTCGGGAGATTATGCATATTTTCCCGTATCATTGACAAACCCGGCCCTTTTCCGGCTCTCCGGCGGCCGGATTTCTCTCCGCTCCGCCGGGGGAAAACAGATCAGAAATCCGTTTTTTTACCGGGGAATCTTGCAATCTTCCCCGGGATATGGTAAGTTTATTGAGTTTAGGATTACGATTCAAGGAGGTCCCTCCCATGCCCTCTCTGCAAGAAGAAATCACCCGCCGGCGGACATTCGCCATCATCTCCCACCCCGACGCCGGCAAGACCACCCTGACGGAAAAGTTCCTGCTGTACGGCGGCGCCATTGCCCAGGCCGGCGAGGTCAAGGGCAAGCGGGCCAAGGCCGCCACC
>NZ_JAXEBZ010000056.1:0-10734 GCF_034093755.1 Dysosmobacter sp.
TATTACTAGCTCGCGCGTCACGTCGCGCAAGTACGATCCGCCAGCCGCGAAGGTTTTGCTACTTGCTACCCGTAAACGGGTTCTTTAAAAATTCCCCATCGTCAGTTGTTCTCCGGCCTTGTCTTCGTCCAACTGGTGCCGGATGTATTCTTCTATCTTTTTCGCATTCTTTCCCGCTGTATCCACATAATACCCTCTGCACCAGAACTCTCTGTTCCGATACTTGTACTTCAATTCCGGAAATTTTTCGTAGATCATCAGGCTGCTCTTCCCCTTCAGGTACCCCATAAAGCTCGATACTGCCACTTTCGGCGGTATCTCCACCAGCATGTGCACATGATCCGGACACACCTCTGCTTCTATGATCCTGATTTTCTTCCAGTTACACAGCGTTCGCAAAATCTCTCCGATTTCCCGTCGCTTTTCCCCATAAAATACTTTCCTGCGATACTTTGGTGCAAATACGATATGATATTTGCAATTCCAGCTCGTATGCGATAAACTATTTACGTCATTCACTGGATGACCTCCCTTTGCTTTTTTGTTGTGCAGTTGGCGGACCGCACTCTTACTTTAAAGCAAAGGGAGTCTTTCTGTCTACATCATCGCCATCAGGCTTCTTTTGAACCACTCGCCCAGCGAGTGGTTTTCTGATATACAAAAAACCGCCTCCGGACCGGAGGCGGTTTTCCTCATTTCCCTGTCATTTCCCGGCGGTCTCCCTGCCGCTGCGGGATGCCAGAGACTGTTCCTGCTCCGCCTGCACGTCGGCAAAGGCGGAGAGCATGGGCTTCACCTGCTTCCCCTGCAGGTTGCGTTCCAGATAGTTCTTCGTGATGGCGGCCACCGTACCGGACAGGGCCAGCACACCGATGAGGTTGGGAATGGCCATCAGGCCGTTGAGGGTGTCGGCAATGTCCCAGGCCAGGTTCTGGCCCATCACCGCGCCGCCGAAAGTGGCCGCGGTAAACACCACCTTATAGACCCAGGTAGCCTTCAGGCCCAGCAGATACTCGCAGGCCTTGCTGCCGTAGTGGCTCCAGCCCAGCACGGTGGAGAAGGCGAACAGCAGGATGGCCACGGCGATGAACATCTCGCCGGGGCGGCCGAACATGGCGCCGAAGGCGGCGGAGGCCAGGCCGGAGGACTCCACGCCCGCCGCCAGCTGGCCGGTGGCCAGGTCAATGTCGCCGGAGGCCAGAATGGAGACGGCGGTGAGGGTGCAGACGATGATGGTGTCGGCGAACACCTCGAAGATGCCCCACATGCCCTGCTGCACCGGCTCTTCCACGTTGGAGTTGGAGTGGACCATGACGGAGGAGCCAAGGCCCGCCTCGTTGGAGAACACGCCCCGCTTCATGCCCATGACCACCGCCTGCTTGAGGCCGAAGCCCACAATGCCGCCGCCCACGGCCTGCATGCCGAAGGCGCCCTTGAAGATGGACACAAAGATGGCGGGCAGCATGGTGAAGTGGGTCGCCAGAATGACCACGGAACCGGCGATGTAGAGAATAACCATGAAGGGCACGATCTTCTCGGTGACGGCGGCAATGCGCTTCAGACCGCCCAGCACCACCGCGCCCACGGCGATGAGGACGCCGATACCGGTGATCCAGGTGGGCACGCCGAAGGCGGAGCGCATGTTGCTGGCAATGGAGTTCACCTGGGTCATGTTGCCGATGCCGAAGGAGGCCAGGAAGCAGAACACGGAGAACAGCACCGCCAGCACCGTGCCGATGGCCTTACAGCCGGGCTTGCTGCCCAGACCGTCCCGCAGGTAGTACATGGCGCCGCCGGACCACTCCCCCGCCGCGTTCTTGCGGCGGTAATAGATGCCCAGAACGTTTTCGGAGTAGTTGGTCATCATGCCGAAAAAGGCGATGACCCACATCCAGAACACGGCGCCGGGGCCGCCGGAGGCGATGGCGCCCGCCACGCCCACGATGTTGCCGGTGCCCACCGTGGCGGCCAGGGCCGTGCACAGGGACTGGAACTGGGAAATGGACTTGTCCTTGGTGTGGGCAGTGACGTCCCGGTTGCCCACGATGCCGCCGACGGTCTTTTTCATCCAGTGGCCGATGTGGCGCAGCTGGAACACGCCGGTCAGCAGCGTCATCAGCACGCCTGCGACACCCATCAGAATCAGCATGGGCGGGCCCCAGACCCAACCGTTGATCAAACCGTTGATACTCTCAATAAGCTGCATAAATCTCTCTCCCTCCCGGGCTGTCCGACCGGCGGAAAGCCCGAAAAAACGTCAGGGACGCCTGGTATCCGCCCAAAAGCGGCACCAGACGTCCTTGTCATGCATTTATTTAACTACGTATTACTGTAAATTGTCAATTGGGAAAACTGCCCATTGCGCCGTTTCTCCCGTCGAAAAATTCATCCGTTTTCATAAATTTTCAACGATTGTCCCCGGCTCATGAGGAAAAACGCCGCCATCTGGAAGCAGACTGCCGTCAGAACGGCCCACTGTCCCCAACCGGCGGAGAGCAGGCCGCCCAGGGCCGCACCGGCCATGAAGCAGCCGATGACGCCGAAATACCGGAGGGCCTTGCCCACCAGCTTCCGCTCCCCGGTCCGCAGCCCCCGGTACAGCAGGTCCGTGCCGCTGCGGAGGTTGCCGGTGCACATGGTGCTGGCAAAGGGCTGGCCCCGCACCTTCCGGAAGGCCTCCACCTGCATGGCGCAGACGAAGGACACCATCACGTTCACCAGCCAGTCCGCCCCGCCCAGGGGCAGCGCGGCGGCCGCCGCCAGCACCAGCACCTCCAGCGCCAGCACCAGATGCCGCCAGTGGAACCGGCGGCTGGCGGGCAGGCGCTCCCGGATCAGCTCCGCCAGCACCACCCCCACCGAGAACGCCGTCACCGGCGCCAGATACCCCAGGGCCTCTCCCCACTGCTGCTCCGACAGCCGCACCGCCAGCAGCACCAGATTGCCGGTCTGGGCATTGGCGAACACCCCGCCCCGGCACACATAGGTATAGGCGTCCAGAAAGCCGCCGCTGATGGCCAGCAGCGCCGCCACCAGAAAGCTCTCCGACGGCTGAAGGGTCTGTTCCTCCATTTCCCTCTCTCCTTTCCGAAAAGGCAGCCGGCGCTGGTCACAGCGCCGGCTGCCGCAGGCTGTCGAAAAAGTCCGGAGGACGCTTCGACAGGCTCAGGTCATCAATATTCCGCGCTGCCCTCGTACACCAGCTTCGCGTCGCCGGTGAGGGTCACCTTTCCGTCGGTGTAGTTCACCACCAGGTCGCCGCCCCGGGCCTTGACGGTGATGTCCCGGCCCTTTTCACACAGGCCGTTGGCCACGGCGGCCGCCACCGCCGCGCAGGCACCGGAGCCGCAGGCCAGCGTCTCGCCGCTGCCCCGCTCCCACACCCGCATCTTGATGGTGCTGGGATTCACCACCCGGACAAACTCGGTGTTGACCCGCTCCGGGAAGTACTCCGCGTGCTCGAACTGCGGGCCGATGGCCGCCACGTCCAGCGGCTCCACCCGGTCGCAGAACACCACGCAGTGGGGGTTGCCCATGTCCACGCAGGTGATGCGGTATTCCCGGCCGCCGATGGTGACGGGATAGTCCACCACCTCTTTTTCCGGCAGGTTCAGCCGGAGGGCGGAGGTGTCCAGCGCGGCGTAGCCCATGTCCACGCAGGCGGAGGTCACCTTGCCGTTGGCCACGTACATCTCCACGGTCTTGACGCCCTTGTCCGTCTCGATGGTGACGCTGTCGCCCTGGACGAAGCCCTTGTCCCGCAGGTACTTGGCCATGCAGCGCAGGGCGTTGCCCGCCATCTGGCCCTCGGTGCCGTCGGCGTTGAACATCCGCATCCGGGCGTCGGCTTTCTGAGACTTCTCCATCAGCACGATGCCGTCGGCGCCGATGCCGAAGTGGCGGTCGCAGAAGGCCACGCACAGGGATTCGGGGCAGGTGATCTCCCCCCGGAAGTTCTCCAGGAAGATATAGTCATTGCCGCAGGTCTGCATCTTGGTGAAGCGCAGGGTCTGGCGCTCAGAGCGCAGGTGGCAGATGTCGATCAGCTCCGTGTTCTGCTGGGTGTAGCGGCTCTCCAGAATGTCCGTCAGGGCGGCGGCAGTGTCCAGAGAGGTGAGGCAGGGGATGCCCAGCTGGACGCAGCGGTGGTTCAGGTGGATGAAATCCCGGATGTAGGCCGGCTCCGTGGACCCGGTGAGGATCACGTAGTCGATGGCGCCCGCCTCCAGCAGCTCGAAGACGTGGTTGTCCCGGCCCAGCTTGCCCACCACTTCCACGTGGGTGCCCAGGCGGCCGATCTCCCGGGCGGTGCCGTCGGTGGCGTAGAGCTTGTAGCCCAGGTCATCCAGCTTTCGGGTGATGGACACCACCTCCGGCTGGTCCCGGCGGTTGACGGAGATGAGGATGCCGCCCCGCTGGGGCTTTTCCAGCTGGTAGCCGGCGGAGATGAGGCCCTTGAACATGGCCTCCTGCAGGTTCTTGCCCAGACCCAGCACCTCGCCGGTGGACTTCATCTCGGGAGACAGGGCGGCGTTGGCGTCGGTGATCTTCTGGAAGGAGAACACGGGGACCTTCACCGCCACGTAGGGGGGCTGCTGATAGAGGCCGGTGCCGTAGCCCAGGGACTTCAGGGGCTGGCCCACCATGACCCGGGTGGCCAGGTCCACCATGGGCACGCCGGTGACCTTGGAGATGTAGGGCACCGTGCGGGAGGCCCGGGGGTTCACCTCGATGACGTACAGCTCGCCCTGGTAAATGAGGTACTGGATGTTGATGAGGCCCTGGGTTTTCAGGCTCAGCGCCAGCTTCTCGGAGCAGTCGATGATGGTGTGAAGCATCTTGTCGCCGATGGAGAAGGGCGGGTAGACGGCGATGGAGTCGCCGCTGTGGACGCCGGTGCGCTCAATGTGCTGCATGACGCCGGGAATCAGCACGTCCACGCCGTCGGAGATCACGTCCACCTCCAGCTCGGTGCCCATCAGGTACTGGTCCACCAGAACGGGGTTTTCGATCTTGCCGGAGAGGATGATCTCCATGTACCGGCGGACCTCCTCGTCATTGTGGGCGATGACCATGTTCTGGCCGCCGATGACGTAGGAGGGGCGCAGCAGCACGGGATAGCCCAGGTCGTTGGCGGCCCGCAGAGCCTCTTCCAGACCCAGGACGCCCCGGCCGGCGGCCCGCTTGATGTGGAACCGCTCTAGCAGCTCGTCGAACCGCTCCCGGTCCTCCGCCATGTCGATGGACTCGGCGGAGGTGCCCATGATGCGCACGCCGTGGCTGTCCAGATACTTGGTGAGCTTGATGGCCGTCTGGCCGCCGAAGGCCACCACCACGCCCACGGGCTTCTCCACGTCGATGATGCTCATCACGTCCTCCGGGGACAGCGGCTCGAAGTACAGCCGGTCGGCGGTGTCATAGTCGGTGGAGACGGTCTCCGGGTTGTTGTTGACGATGACCACCTCGTAGCCCAGCTGCTTCAGCGTCCAGACGCAGTGGACGGAGGAGTAGTCAAACTCGATGCCCTGGCCGATGCGGATGGGGCCGGAGCCCAGCACCATGATGACGGGCTTGCCGCTGCGGGGGAAGCTGCGGGCCTCGCAGTCCTCGTCGGCGGTGGAGTAGAAGTAGGGGGTCTCGGCGTCATACTCGGCGGCACAGGTGTCCACCATCTTGTAGACGGCGGTTTTGTGGGCGCAGGGCAGCTCCGCCGCGCCGGTGAGCCGCAGCAGCGTGGCATCGGGGTAGCCGAACTGCTTGCCCTGGCGGTAGGTCTCCTCCGTCAACCCCTCCGCCGCCAGGCGCTTTTCGAAGTCCGCCAGGCGCTGGATGTGGGACAGGAACCAGATGTCGATCTGGGTGATCTCGTTGATGGTCCGCAGGGAGACGCCGGCTTTGATGGCCTCGAAGATGGTGAACAGGCGGTGGTCATCCACCCGGGCCAGCCGCTCCTCGATGGGGGCGTCATCGCCGTCATCGGGCTTCCGGTTCAGGGTGTCCATGCCAATCTCACAGCCCCGGACGGCCTTCATCAGGGCCATTTCGAAGCTGGGGGCGATGGACATGACCTCGCCGGTGGCCTTCATCTGGGTGCCCAGCTTCCGGGAGGCGTCGGCGAACTTGTCGAAGGGCCACTTGGGCATCTTCACCACGATGTAGTCCACGGTGGGCTCGAAGCAGGCCACGGTGGTGCCGGTGATGTCGTTTTTCACCTCGTCCAGGGTGTAGCCCAGGGCCAGCTTGGCGGTCATCTTGGCGATGGGGTAGCCGGTGGCCTTGGAGGCCAGGGCCGAGGACCGGGACACCCGGGGGTTCACCTCGATGACGGCATACTCAAAGCTGTTGGGGTTCAGGGCCAGCTGCACGTTGCAGCCGCCCACGATGCCCAGGTGGTTCACGATGTCCAGGGCAGCGGTGTGGAGCATGGAATACTCCTGATTGGCCAGGGTCTGGGCGGGGGCCACCACGATGGAGTCGCCGGTGTGGACGCCCACCGGGTCCACGTTTTCCATGGAGCAGATGGCAATGGCGTTGCCGGCGCTGTCCCGCATGGTCTCAAACTCGATCTCTTTCCAGCCGAAGATGGCCTTCTCAATCAGCACCTGGGTGATGGGAGAGGCGTCCAGGCCCGTCTGGGCGATGATCCGCAGCTCCTCGGCGTCCTTGGCGGCGCCGCCGCCGCCACCGCCCAGGGTGAAGGCGGGCCGGACGATGACGGGATAGCCGATGCGGTCCGCCACGGCCAGGGCGCCGGCCACCGTCTCCGCCACGTCGGAGGCGATGAGGGGCTGGCCGATTTCCATCATGGCCTCCTTGAACAGCTCCCGGTCCTCCGCCTTGGAGATGGCGGCGGCGGAGGTGCCCAGCAGACGCACGTTCTGCTCCTGCAGGAAGCCCTCCTTGTCCAGCTGCATGGCCAGGGTCAGGCCGGTTTGGCCGCCCAGCCCCGCCAGCAGGGCGTCGGGCTTCTCCTTGCGGATGATGCGCTTGATGGTGTCCATGGTCAGGGGTTCCAGATAGATCTCATCCGCCATGGCCTGGTCGGTCATGATGGTGGCGGGGTTGGAGTTGCACAGCACCACGTCCACCCCGGCCTCTTTCAGCACGTGGCAGGCCTGGGTGCCGGCGTAGTCGAACTCGGCGGCCTGGCCGATGACGATGGGGCCGGAGCCGATGACAAGAACTTTCCTGATACTGGTATCCAGAGGCATTACAGGGCACCACCTTTCATCAGATCCGCAAAGCGGTCAAACAGGAGATTCGCATCCCTGGAACCGGAGCTGAGCACCGGGTCAAACTGCACGGAGAAGGCCCGCAGCTCCGGGTAGTCGATGCCCTCCCAGGCGCCGTCATTGGCGTTGACGAAGCGGACCACGCCGCCGGGCACGGAGCCGGGGGTCACGGTGTAGTTGTTGTTCTGGCTGGTGATGTGGGTCCGGCCGGTCACCAGGTCCCGGGAGGGCTGGTTGCCGCCGTGGTGGCCGCATTTCAGCTTCTCCGTGCGGCCGCCGGCGGCCAGCGCCATCAGCTGATGGCCCAGGCCCACGCCAAACACGGGCTTCTTCCCCAGCAGCTTTTTCACCTGCTCCGCCAGGAAGGCGTTCTCCGCCGGGTCGCCGGGGCCGGCGGACAGCACCACGCCGTCAGGCCCGTCCGCCAGAATCTCCTCCGCCGTGACGGAGGCGGGCAGCACCGTCACGGTGCAGCCCATAGCCTGCAGTCCCCGGATGAGGCTGCGCTTCACGCCGCAGTCCACCAGGCTCACCCGGAACCGCTCCTCCCCCTCCGCGGGGCACACGGTGAGGGACGTGCCGGTGACGGACTTCACCGCGTCACGGACGCGGTAGTCCTTCAGGGCCGTCAGGTCGGCGGGGATTTCATCGCAGATGGCGGCGTTCATGGTCCCCTCCTCCCGCAGGATGCGGGTCAGCTCCCGGGTGTCCACGCCGTACAGGCCGGGAACGCCCTGGTTCTTCAGGAAGGTGTCCAGATCGTACTGAGTACGAAAATTCGAGGGCACGTCACACCATTCCCGGACCACGTAGCCACGGGCGGCGCACTTTCCCTCGAAATCCTCTTCCATAATTCCATAATTGCCGATGAGCGGATAGGTCTGCATCACGATCTGTCCGGCATAGCTGGGGTCCGTCAGTGTCTCCACATAACCGACAACGCCGGTGTGAAACACCAATTCGCCGACAGCGTCACTGTCGGCGCCAAAGCGATAGCCCTGCAATGCCCGGCCATTTTCCAATACGAGATACGCCTTTTTCATGGTCATTCCCCCGTTTTCATATTTTTGGCACAGTCCTGTATATTATCCGATATTTTTCCCGGTCCGTCAACATTTTCCGTGGAATTTTCCCCCGGTTTTCCCGGAAAGATTTTGCCGGAGACCGCCCCGTTCTTTTGTGCAAAAGCCCCAAGCGCCCCCGCCGGCGGCTGTTTTTCAGCCAGAGACAGGCCCGTCCGCCCGCCGCGGACGGGAAAAGGCGGACACCCGACAGGTGTCCGCCCCGGCGCCGGAAATCCCGGCAGTCTTACCGTTTTGTATGCTTTTCGATGATCCGGCGGATCAGCTGCACGGAGCCCTCGATGCCGTAGCTGGCGCTGTTGATGCACAGGTCATAGTTGACGGAGTTGCCCCACTGGCGGCCGGTGTAGAACTGGTAATACTTCCGGTGGCGGCGGTCCAGCTGGCGCAGCAGCTTGCAGGCGTTCTTGTAGCTCAGGTCGTCGGTCTCCATGACCCGGCGGGCCCGCAGCTCAAAGGGCGCGTTGATGAAGATGCTGATGTGGGGGATGCGCTGGTTGGTGAGGATCACGTCGGCGCAGCGGCCCATGATGACGAAGTCCTCCCGCTGGGCCATCTCGTGGAGCAGGTCGCTCTGGTTGAAGAACACCGCGTCCTCCTTGGGCAGGCCGTGGTAGCGGTTGAACTCCCGCAGCCTTTCCCGGAAGGACCGCTCCTTCACCCCCTCGGGGGTCTGGTTCAGGTTCTGCTTATGGGCAAAGCTGGCCCGGTCCACCACGTCCTCCTTGTCGGCCTCCAGCCGCTCCAGCACCTCCGTGAAGATCTCCGTGTCATAGTAGTTGATCTTCAGGGCGTCCGCCAGGGCGAAGCCGATGTCGGTGCCGGCGGAGCCGTAGGTGCGGCCGATGCAGATGATCAGGTGGTTATCCTCCCCGAACCGGCCGGATAGGTGGGCGCTGGAGTTGAGGCTGGCCAGCCCCTCGTCCAGAATGTCGCCGGCGGCGAAGCTGTTGGGCAGAGCCTCCACCTGCTTGAGGATGGCGTCATACTCCCGCATCAGCCGGGACCGCTCCTCCTTGTCCTGGATGGTGCGGGCCATGTTGCCGATGAGGGCGATCTCGCTGCGCAGCACGTGGCCGTCGGGCTGGGCGGTCATGTAGTGGACCATCTCCCGGACCCGGGCCTCCCGGCTGCCGCTGAACACCCGGCCCAGGCCGGAGCCCAGCACCCGGTACACCTCCGTATCCAGGTCATAGATGCGGCCGGCCAGTTCCGTCAGTTTTTTACTGTCTTCTCTCATTGTCCCGTCGCCTCCTTACCGGAAAAAGATGAGGGCGTCCAGCAGGAACACCGGCCCCAGAAACGCCAGGGACCACAGCAGATACCCGAAGAAGGAGGGCATCCGGACACCGTTTTCGTCGGAGATGGCTTTCACCATGAAGTTGGGGGCGTTGCCGATGTAGCTGTTGGCGCCCATGAACACGGCACCGGCGGAGATGGCGGCCAGGGTGGGCGCCATGTCGGTCATCAGGTGCACGGGGTCGCCGCCGGCGGTGTTGAAGAACACCAGGTAAGTGGGCGCGTTGTCCAGGAAGCTGGACAGGACGCCGGTCAGCCAGAAGAACATGTAGTTCACGGGCTCGCCGTCATGGAAGACCATGTTGATGACACCGGCCAGGGCGCCGTCGGTACCGGCACGCAGGATGGCCAGGGCGGGGATCATGCTCAGGAAGATGCCCAGGAAGAGCTTGGCCACTTCTTCGATGGGGGCCCAGGAGAAGCCGTTGAGTTCACGGCACTGGCGGGTGGTGAACTTCCAGGACAGACCGGCCAGGCAGAGCAGCAGGATGTCGCGCAGCAGGTTCTGGCCATCGATGCCCACGCCGTGGATGTTGATGGCTTCGCCGAGGTCGATCATGCCGGAGACCAGCACGCAGAGCACGATGCCCAGCAGGAAGAGCAGGTTGATGGAGCCGTCGAGGCCCAGCTTTTCTTCCACCTTGTTGGGATCATGCGGGGGCTGGGGACGACCTTCACGGCCGTACAGGACGGTATCAAGCACGAAGTAGATGCCCAGCAGGGCCAGAGACATGAAGCAGGTCTTCACGAACAGGTTGGTGGTGGTCCAGAAGAAGCTCACGCCCTTCAGGTAGCCCAGGAACAGCGGCGGGTCGCCCAGGGGAGTCAGGGAGCCGCCGATGTTGGCCACCAGGAAGATGAAGAAGACCACGGAATGCACACGGTACTTGCGGTGGGCATTGGCGCGCAGCAGGGGGCGGATCAGCAGCATGGCGGCACCGGTGGTGCCCATCCAGCTGGCCAGGATGGTGCCCACGGCCAGGATGCCGGTGTTGACCACGGGGGTGCCCACCAGCGAGCCCTTCAGGCGCACGCCGCCGGCCACGGTGAACAGGGCGAACAGCAGCACGATGAAGGGGATGTACTCCAGCAGGATGGCATGGAGGAATTCATAGAAGGCC
>NZ_JAXEBZ010000057.1:0-35106 GCF_034093755.1 Dysosmobacter sp.
TGCGCTCTCCATTCTGCGTAAGCCGATACTGCTCCGCCGCAAGTCGGAGTGCGGTGGTCGTCGTGGTGGAAAACCGAAAGGACTGTCCTTCTCTTCCCGCGCGTTCCGCTTCGCTACGCGCATACCCAGGCAGTCGCGGAGAGCAGCGAAACGAAACGGCCCCGTCAACCACCCCTGTAGGGCGTAGCGGAGCGGAACACCCGGGGCCAAAACGCAGGGGCCTTTCGATTCTGCACCCCGATGACCGTTCAGGTCTCAACTTGCGGCGGCAGGCTCTCCGGGACTGCCGATGTCCGACGCACCCGGCAGAAGACTCCCGGACTCAGCCGGCAGGGTCTGAGAAGACCCCCGGTCTGACCTTTGCAGAGCAAAGGTCACGCCCGGCGTTTTTCTTTTCCACCGGGCGCGGCGACTTTTCTTTTGACGCGTCAAAAGAAAAGTGGGGGCGCATCCCCGCACCGGGACCGGTGCAAAGCCGCGATCTTCATCGCACACCCGGCAATGGCCGGCAACTTCCCGCGCCGGAAGCGGCGCAATTCTCTCAGGTCCGGTAGTCGCCGTTGATCTGAATATAATCGTAGGTGATGTCGCAGCCCCAGCAGGTGCAGCTGCCCTGTCCCTCGCCCATGGCGATGTTGATCTCCACGTCATGCTCCGTCAGGATGGCCTTGGCCTTGTCCTCGTCGAAGTCCAGGCCCCGGCCCTGGCTGCACACCAGAATGTCCCCGGCGGCGCTGGCAAAGTGCACGTCCACCTTGTCCGGGTCGAAGGTCTCGCCGGAATAGCCCATGGCGCACAGCACGCGGCCCCAGTTGGCGTCGGCGCCGAAGATGGCGGCCTTGGTCAGCGTGGAGGAGATGACGGACTTGGAGATGGTCTCGGCGGACTTCTCATCCGCCGCGCCGGTGACGGTGCAGGTGATCAGGTGCTTGGCGCCCTCGCCGTCGGAGGCCATCTTCCGGGCCAGAATGGTGCACAGCTCCTTCAGGGCAGCGGCGAAGGCGGCGTAGTCCTCATTCTTTTCCGTGATCTCCGGGTTGCCCGCCAGGCCGTTGGCCAGCACAATGCAGGAGTCGTTGGTGGAGGTGTCGCCGTCCACGCTGATGCGGTTGAAGCTGACAGTCACCGTCTCCAGCAGGGCGGCTTTGATCATGGCCGGGGAGATGGCGCAGTCGGTGGTGAGGAAGCACAGCATGGTGCCCATGTTGGGGTGGATCATGCCGGAGCCCTTGGCGATGCCGCCCATGCGGACGGTTTTGCCGCCGATAACGGTCTCCAGAGCCACTTCCTTCTTCACGGTGTCGGTGGTCATGATGGCGTGGGCGGCGGCGTCGGAGCCCTCGGCGGAGTGGCTCAGCTGAGCAGCCAGTTCCGCCATGCCGTTCTCGATGACCTCAATGCGCAGGGTCTGGCCGATGACGCCGGTGGAGGACACCGCCACGTCCTCTGCCCGGCAGCCCACCGCGCGGGCCGCCGCGGCGCACATCCGCTCCGCGTTTTCCTCGCCGTGGGGGGCGCAGGCGTTGGCGTTGCCGCTGTTGGCCACGATGGCGCGGGCCTTGCCGTCCGCCAGGTGGGCCTTGTCCACGTGGATGGGGGCCGCCTTTACCACGTTGGTGGTGTACACGGCGGCAGCGGCGCAGTCCACGTCGGAGACGATCAGCGCCAGGTCCTTCTTCTCCGTATTGTGGGTCTTGACACCCACGTGGATGCCGGCGGCCCGGAAGCCCTGGGCGGCGCAGACGCCGCCTTCAATCATTTTTGTCATAGTAAGCACCTCGCTGCTTTGGAATTTCAGGGGTCAGGAGCGGTCACAGGTTCAGCCCCGTGGTTTCCTCCAGTCCCAGCAGAATGTTCATGTTCTGAACGGCCGCGCCGGACGCGCCCTTGCCCAGGTTGTCAAACAGGGCCGTCACGGTGGTGTGGGTCTCATTGCCGCAGACGATGAGGGTCAGGGTATCCTTCCCCGCCATGGTGTTGGCGGCAATCATGGACTGGTCCCAGCCGAAGGGCGCCACCCGCACCAGCTGCTCGCCTTTGTAATAGTCCGACAGGGCCTCCCACACGGCTTTGGCGCTGCCGGCGCCGGTGAGCAGGTCGTTGTGGAGGGAGATGGTGGTGGCCATGCCCTTGTAGTAGTCATCCACAATGGGACAGAACACCGGCGGACGGGTGAGGCCGCAGATTTTCTGCATCTCCGGCAGATGCTTGTGCTGCAGGTTCAGGCTGTAGATGCGGGGGCTGAACAGGTCCTCCGTCTTTCCCTCCTCGTACTGGGCAATCATCTTCTTGCCGCCGCCGGAGTAGCCGGTGAGGGAATAGCAGGTCACGGGGTAGTCCTTGGGCAGGATGCCCAGGGCCGCCAGAGGGTAGGTGCCGGAGATGAAGCCGGTGGCGTGGCAGCCGGGATTGGCCACCCGCCTGCTGCCGGCGATCTTCTCCCGGTGGGCCTTGGACAGCTCCGGGAAGCCGTAGGCCCAGTCGGGGTTGGTGCGGTGGGCGGTGGAGGCGTCGATGATCCGCGTGGCGGAGTTTTCCACCAGGCCCACGGCTTCCACAGCCGCAGCGTCCGGCAGGCACAGGAACACAATGTCCGCGCTGTCCATCAGCCGCTTCCGCTCCGCCGGGTCCTTCCGCTTGTCCTCGTCGATGAGCAGCAGCTCCAGGTCCTTGCGGGCGGCCAGCCGGTCATAGATCTGCAGACCGGTGGTGCCGTCCTTGCCGTCGATGTATACCTTGGGTGTCATGATGATCTTCTCCTTGCGGCACCGGCCATCGCGGCGGCCGGTGCCGGAAAATTGTCCATTCACCGCAGAGGCGGGGCGAAGGTGCCCTCCGTCCCGCGTCCGCTGTTTCTGTTCAGGTAAATGCCCTTGCCCCATTGGGGAAGGGGTTTGGAGAAACCCGCAGATTTCTCCATGGGAGGGGCCGGGAATCGCATCGGCACGACGGTGCGGGAAGTCCCCTCTTTAAGCTCCGCCTTAGAGCTTCCCCTGCTCCCGCAGCGCCAGCACCGTGTCGGGCAGGCCCCACAGGTTGATGAAGCCGGTGGCGTTGGTCTGGTCGTAGTTGCTCTCGTTGAAGGTCACCAGGTCCTCGGAGTACAGGGACTCGGGAGAGGTGACGGAGGAGGTGATGATGTTGCCCTTGTACAGCTTCAGCTTCACGGAGCCGGTGACGTGCTCCTGGGTCTTGTCGGCGAAGGCGGACAGGGCCTCCCGCAGGGGGGTGAACCACTTGCCGTTGTAGATCAGGTCGGCGAAGTCCACCGCCAGCTTGCTCTTCATGTGGGCGGTGTCCTTGTCCACAGTAATCATCTCCAGGATCTGGTGGGCCTTGTACAGGATGGTGCCGCCGGGAGTCTCGTAGACGCCGCGGTCCTTCATGCCCACCAGCCGGTTCTCCACGATGTCCAGCAGGCCGATGCCGTTTTCGCCGCCCAGCTTGTTCAGCTTGCGGATCACGTCGGAGGCCTTCATCTTCTCGCCGTCCACAGCCACGGGCACGCCCTTTTCAAAGTCGATGGTCACATAGGTGGGGGCGTCGGGGGCGGCGATGGGGGACACGCCCATCTCCAGGAAGCCGGGCTTCTCGTACTGGGGCTCGTTGGCGGGGTCCTCCAGGTCCAGGCCCTCGTGGCTCAGGTGCCACAGGTTCTTGTCCTTGGAGTAGTTGGTCTCCCGGCTGATCTTCAGGGGCACGTTGTGGGCCTCGGCGTAGTCGATCTCCTCGTCACGGCCCTTGATGTCCCACTCACGCCAGGGGGCGATGATGGTCATGTCGGGAGCGAAGTGCTTGATGCCCAGCTCGAAGCGGATCTGGTCATTGCCCTTGCCGGTGCAGCCGTGGGCAATGGCGTCGGCGCCCTCCAGCTTTGCGATCTCCACCAGCTTCTTGGCGATGATGGGACGGGCAAAGGCGGTGCCCAGCAGGTACTGCTCATAGGTGGCGCCCATCTTCATGGAGGGGATGATCACGTCGTCCACCATCTCGTCGGTGAGGTCGGCGATGTACAGCTTGGAAGCGCCGGTCTTGAGGGCCTTCTCCTCCAGGCCGTCCAGCTCGTCATTCTGGCCCACGTCGCCGGCCACGGCGATGATTTCGGGATCGTTGTAGTTCTCCTTCAGCCAGGGAATGATGATGGATGTATCCAGTCCGCCGGAATAGGCCAGCACAACTTTCTTGATGTCTTTCTTATTCATGGTAACAGCCTCCGCATGTTGTTTTTGAAGATGTATGGATTATACACCCTAAATGAATTTTTATTCAACTGTCATGTTGCACAACATTTTCTTCCAGTTCTGGTGGTTTTTTCATATATCCACGGATTCCGCCGGTTTTTCACCGGGCGCTCCGGCAGTCCGCATCCCTCCGCCCCGGAACAGGCGGATTCCGGTCTGCATACTCTCTGCATATATGCACCGTGCTTGCACAAGCCTTGCGTTCCCCCGGTCCGCGTGCTATCATGGTTTTCAAACGGATTTCTTCCGCGGAGGTCATTTATGGATGAGATGACGCTGGTGTTCTTCCAGCAGATCGTGAAAATGTTCCTGATGCTGCTGATAGGCTTTGCCGCCGTGAAGCTGCGCCTGATGCCCGCCAGCGCCGGAAAGGGACTCTCTCAGGTGACGGTGGCCGTCATCCGCCCCTGCGCCATCATCTGCGCGTTTCAGGTGGCTTTGACCCGGGAGCGGCTGCTGGGGCTGGGGCTGGCCATTCTGGGGGCATTTCTGACCCACGCCGTGCTGATCGCCGTCACCGGGCTGCTGGGGCGGCGGCTGCGGCTCAGCCCGGTGGAGCAGCTCTCCATGGTCTACTCCAACAGCGGAAACCTGCTGATGCCCCTGATTGCCGCCTCCATGGGGCAGGAATGGGTGTTTTACACCTGCGCCTACATCGGCGTGGTGCAGCTCTTCGTGTGGACCCACGGCAAGAGCACCATCTGCCGGGAGCCGCAGATCGACTGGAAGCGGGCGCTGATGAACATCAACATTCTGGCCATGGTCACGGGCTGCCTGCTGTTCTGCCTGCAGATTTCCATTCCCGCGCCGCTGGGGCCTGCTATGGAGTCCCTGGGCAACACGCTGGGCGCCGCCAGCATGCTCTCCATCGGCATCTCCTTCGCCACCCTGCAGGATCTGGACCTGAGGCGGATCTCTCGGGTGCTGGGAGTCACCTTCTTCCGCCTGATCCTCTCCCCGCTGATGATGCTGGCCATTTTCCTGCTGCTGCGGCTCCACACCCTGTTCCCCAGCGCCCAGCAGATTCTGCTGATCACAATTCTGGGCGCCGGCGCTCCCTCCGCCGTGGTGGTGACGCAGCTGGCTCAGCTGTATGACCGCGAGATCGACCACGCCAGTCTCATCGGCGTTGTCACCATGATGTGCAGCCTGGTGACACTGCCGGCCCTCATCTGGGTCTACGGGACGGCCGCCGCCCTGTTCTGACAAAAGCATCGTTCCCGGGACGCGGGGAGCATCCGGCCCCCGGAACGCAAAAAGGAAGACACGCTCCGGCGCGTCTTCCTTTTCTTTATATTGAGACGGTCACACCTTTCCGGCCTCTCCGGCCCCCAGGTCCAGGTGCTCAAAGCAGGCGTTCAGATAGATGATGTGGGACACGGCCACAATGGCGCTGCGGAGCATCTCCTTCTCCACCGAGGAGGTGACGCCCACGGCGTCCACCGTGTCCTTCAGGCCGAAGCGGAAATAGAGGATGTTCTCCAGCTCCGTGCAGAAATAGTCGTAGGCCACCGGGTCGGTGTACACCGCCTTCTGCCGCCCGAACAGCTGGCTGATGTGGTCCAGAGGCATCACCTGCTTCAGCAGGGTGACACACAGCAAATGGGCAATGTGGCTGGCGCCGTACTGCTTTTTGACAGGGTTGGGCACCAGCCCCATTTTCACGTAATTCCGGATCATGGAGCCGGTAATTTCAAGGCACGCCAGCGGCCGCAGCACATGGTTGACGTATTTGGTTGTCTGCTCCAGATAGAGCCCTACATCCGGCAGCTCCCCGTAGCGGGGCATGCGGAACGCCTCCACAGGCGCTGCCAGTGCGTCCTGAATCTTCTTTTCCATGCCCTGATTATATGTTCCCCGGCGGCGAATGTCAACAGCATCCCGCATTGCGGTTTTCAAAAACCCTTGACGCAGTTTTCGGAATGTGATATGTTGGGTGCAACAGGTTTTCCGAAACCCTTTTATGTTTTTCTGAATATGCCGCAGGGAGAGAACACAGATGGAACAGAACATTGTTTTAATGGCGGAGACCGGCTCGGACATCACGCCGGAGCTGGCGGAGGAATACGGCATTTTCCTGGTGCCCATGCACGTTTCCATGGGCGACCGGACGCTGGATGACGGCGCCTTTCCCCCGGAGGACGTGTGCGCCTTCTACAACGCCACAGGAAAAGTCCCCCAGACCAGCGCCGCCATGCCCGACGATTTCACGAAGGTGATGGACACCATCCATCAGCGCTGGCCGGAGAAGCACATCCTGCATCTGGCCTATTCCGCCTCCACCACCTGTTCCTACCAGAACGCCGTTCTGGCGGCGGAGGGCCGGGACTACGTGACCCACATCGACACCATGCACGTGTCCGTGGGCCAGGCGGCGGTGGTGCTGGAGGCGGCCAGACTGCTGCGGGACCACCCGCAGATGGGCGTGGAGGAGGCCTCCGCCGCCATCCGGGATATCTGCCGGCGGGTGCAGATGTGCTTTGTGCCCAAGAATCTGGACTATCTGCGGGCCGGTGGCCGGGTGAGCAACGTGGTGGCCCTCACCGGAAACCTGCTGAACCTGCACCCCTGCATTGAGATCATCGGCGGAAAGCTGCTGGCCAAAAAGAAGTACCGGGGCGCGCTGATCAAGCTCATTCCCAAGCTGATCGGGGACTTCGCCGAAAAGCACCGGCTGGACCGGGAGCTGCTGTATTTCATCTGGTCCCCGGGCCTGGAGGATGAGTGCCGGCAGGCGGCGGAATCGTGTGCCGCTGCCCACGGCTTCCGCCGGGTGGTCTGGATGAAAACCGGCTGTGTGATCACCTGCCACGGCGGCCCCGGCTGCTTCGGCATTGTGGGCTTCACCGGACAGGAAACGGAATAGGGACAGGAAAAAGCGCCTCCGGATCTCAGCAGAGATCCGGAGGCGCTTTGTCGGGCGGCTTCAATCCTCACCTGAATCGGAATCCAGCGAAGCGGATACATCAACTTCTTCACTTTTCACTATTACTTGTTACTTCCCCAAAACCCGAATGCGCGGACTGAGTGAATAGTGAATCGTGGAAAGGTAATAAGGAAAAATCCCGAACGCTTTCGCATTCGGGATTTTTGGTGGAGGTGGGGGGAATCGAACCCCCGTCCGAAAGCACTTTAACAGGACTTTCTCCGGGCGCAGCCGGTCTTTTCCGGGGGCGTTACCCCCGTGTTCCCCTCCCCGCCGGCAGCTCGGCACGCCGCCGGGTCAGGTAAGCTTCATGATGTGTGGCACGGGCAAAGCTTACCGTACTCACATTTACCGCTCAACGACGCCCTTCCCGGTTCGCGGTCCTCCCGGGTCGGACGGCTGCCTTAATTAGGCAGCAACAGCAACAGTGTTGTTGTTCTTTAATTTATAATTGCCCATTTTTAGGATGTTAGGCGCATCCGCCCGCTTATCCTGCCTCCATACCCCCGTCGAAACCAGTACACCCCCGTGTCGTCGGGGCAAGCTCCATATCCCTCGGTCCCGCCTCCGGCGCGACCTCGCTCATTTCGCTGCCCCTCCTCTTCATCGCGAATCCGCTTCCGCTGGGCTTCGCGATGATTCTGGTTACGTTTCGGCAAGCTCCATATCCCTCGGTCCCGCCTCCGGCGCGACCTCGCTCACTTCGCTGCCCCTCCTCTTCATCGCCAACCCACTTCCGCTGGGCTTCGCGATGATTACTGTCTGCCTTGGGAACCGCAGACTGCCGGACGCGCATCGCCCGACAGTCTGCATTGTAGCATAACCGGCTGTCGAAGTGTGTTACATTTCTGTAACGTTTACCGGTCCGCGCCCTTCTCGGCGGCGGGGTACTCCACGCCCTGGGTATCCACCCGGACGGACTGGATCACCACCGGCTTTTTGGGTCTGTCATTCATCATGCTGCGGGGCACCCGGGAAATCTCCACGGCCTTCTCCACGTTCTCGGTAATCAGGCCGAAGGCGGCGTAGTCGCCGTCCAGATGGGGAGCGTCGGCCACCATGATGAAGAACTGGCTGCCGGCGGAGTCGGGATGCATGGCCCGGGCCATGGACAGCACGCCCAGGGTGTGCTTCAGGTCATTCTGGGGGAAGCGGTTGCGGGCAAACTCGCCCTTGATGGAATAGCCGGGGCCGCCCATGCCGGTGCCCTGGGGGCAGCCGCCCTGGATCATGAAGCCGGGGATCACCCGGTGGAAGATCAGGCCGTCATAAAAGCCGCCGTTGGCCAGCTCGATGAAGTTATTGACGGTGTTGGGGGCCTTTTCGGGGTACAGCTCGCCCTTCATGACGGCGCCGTCCTCCATGGTAATGGTCACGATGGGGTTCTTGTTCTCAGACATGGTATCTCTTTCCTTTCTGTCTTCTCTATCTTCTCTGCTTCATGGCCCGGTCCATCTCCCGCTGAGCGTCCCGCTTGGCCATGGAGTCCCGCTTGTCATAGTTCTTCTTGCCCTTGCACAGGCCCACTTCCACCTTCACACGGGCGTCCTTGAAGTACACCGACAGCGGCACCAGGGCGTAGCCGTCCTGCTGCACCAGGGCGTGGAGCTTGGCGATCTCCCGCCTGTGCATCAGCAGCCGCCGCACCCGCACCGGGTCCCGGTTGAAGATGTTCCCCTTTTCATAGGGAGAGATGTGCATTCCGTTGACGAAGATCTCCCCGTTCTTGATGGAGCACCAGGAGTCCTTCAGGTTCAGCGTCCCGGCCCGGATGGATTTGACCTCCGTGCCGAACAGCTCGATGCCCGCCTCGAATTTGTCCTCCACGAAATAGTCATGGTGGGCCTTGCGGTTCTGGGCCGCGATTTTCACGCCCCGCTTTTCCATCTCCGGCCGCCTCCTTTCCGGGTCAAGCATGGATTCCATGGTATTCTACCACGATTTTCCCCGCACTTCAAGAAAAACAAACATTGTCGATCGGGCGGTGTTGTGATAAACTGAGGTAACAAACCGACAAGCGAGGTGTTTGCCTTTATGATGCATATGGATGACCTGACCGAGCGGACCGTCAGCCGGGAGGACCTGTTCACCGGCAAGGTGGTGAGCCTCCACGTGGACAAGGTGGAGCTGCCCAACGGGGACATCGCCACCCGTGAGGTGGTGGAGCACGTGGACGGCGTGGCGGTGCTGCCGCTGGATGAGGCCAACTGCGTATACACCGTCACCCAGTACCGCTACGTGTTCCACACCCCCCTGCTGGAGATTCCGGCGGGAAAGCTGGACCCCGGCGAGGACCCCCGCTCCGGCGCCCTGCGGGAGCTGAAGGAGGAGACCGGCGCGGTGCCGGAGAGCCTGGAATCCCTGGGCAGCATCGTGCTGTCCCCCGGCTGCTTCGGTGAGACGCTGCACCTGTACCTGGCCCGGGGGCTGCGGATGGAGCAGCAGCATCTGGACGAGGATGAGTTTCTCAACGTGGACCGTATTCCCTTTGACCAGCTGTACAGCCGCTGCCTCAGCGGCGGGATCACCGACGCCAAAACCGTGGTGGCGGTGCTGAAAACCAAACTTCTGCTGGGTCTGTGACCCGGGACAAGGAGGCTTCCTGCATGGAACCGAAAAAGAGAGTTCTCATTGTGGAGGACGAGAAAAATATTGTGGACATTCTGCGGTTCAACCTGCAGCGCTCCGGCTACGAGGTCCTGGGGGCCTATGACGGCGAAGAGGGCCTGCGGATGGCCCTGGAGGAAAACCCGGACCTGATTCTGCTGGACGTGATGCTGCCGAAGATGAACGGCTTTGACGTGTGCCGCGCCCTGCGGGACAAGGGCAGCAGCGTGCCGGTGATCATTCTCACCGCCCGGGAGGAGGAGTCGGACAAGGTGCTGGGTCTGGAGATCGGCGCCGACGACTACATCACCAAGCCCTTCTCCATGCGGGAGCTGATTGCCCGGGTGGGGGCCAACATCCGCCGCACCGCCATGGCCGCCGCCTCCGCCCCCGCCTCCGACGCCATGCCCGTGGCGGGGGACCTGTCCATCAACACCGACAGCCACCAGGTCTACCGGGCTGGGCAGGCCATTGACCTGACCCAGCGGGAATACGAGCTGCTGACCTTCCTGGCCAGCCACCCCAACAAGGTCTACTCCCGCATCGCCCTGATGGAGCAGGTGTGGAACTACGGCTACGTGGGGGATGACGCCCGCACCGTGGACGTCACCGTCCGGCGCCTGCGGGAGAAGATTGAGGCGGACCCCGCCAATCCCGTGTACATCCTGACCCGCCGCGGCGCGGGGTACTATTTCTCGGTACCGCAGAACTGAGGGGCTTTGCACCCGTCCCCGGGTGCCGGGGGCTTTCCGGCCATTGCCGGGGGAATTGCACCGATTTCGGTGCCGGAAATTGCCGGGACCCCAGCGGGATGCACCTGACCCGGTGTGGGAGATGCACCCGTCCGGGTGCCGGGAGTGCGATGAAGATCGCAGGCTTTGCACCCCCCATTTTCTTTGGGTCTTGCCCAAAGAAAACGGGCCGTGCACGGTCCAAAAGAAAGGCGCCTTTTGGCCTTTGTACACAAAGGCCGACGGGGGCTTCCTCAGACCCTGCCGACCAAGTCCGGCAAACTTCTGCCGGGTGCGGAGAACCCTTCCTGTGTCGGAACTCTCCCGCCGCAGATTGCGGAAGTGCGGTGGTAGTCGGGGTGGAAAACCGAAAGGACTGTCTTTCTCTGCCCGCGCGTTCCGCTTCGCTACGCGCATAGCCGGGCAGTAAACGATAACCGCCGCAGTAGGGCGTAGCGTAGCGGAACGCCCGGGGCCAACACGCAGGGGCCTTTCGATTCTGCACCCCGTTGACCACCCAGGTCCCGACTTGCGGCGGCAGATTTTCAATTTTCATTCAATGTTCGGCGCACCCGGCAGAAGGCTTCCGGACTTCCCGGGCAGCGTCTGAGGAGACCCCCGGTCTGACCTTTGCGGAGCAAAGGTCACATTTGGCGTTTTTCTTTTCCACCGGGCACGGCGACTTTTCTTTTGACGCGTCAAAAGAAAAGTGGGGGCGCAAAGCCGCAGCCTTCGCTGCACCTCCCGGCGCCCGGGCGGGCGCATCCCCCGCGGGGAACCCGCGATCCCCCGGCGATGACCGGCCCCCCCGCACCGGGACCGGTGCAGCCCCTCGCCGAAAGCGGCGCAAACCTCAAAGAAGGTGGTGATTTTCCTTGTTCCGCAGCCTGCACATGAAGCTGACCATGATTCTGCTGCTGCTCATCCTGTCCCTGATGGCGGTGGTGGGCGCGTTTCTGACCACCAGTGTCTCCAGCTTCTACATCAATACTTTCTACCAGCAGATGGACGACGTGTTCGGCGAGGGCAACCCGGACTTCTACCCCTCGCTGTGCCGGGAGGCGGCCCAGGAAAACGGCCCGGAGCTGATTCAGGACATGCTGGCCGCCAACGCCGGTCTGCTGGGCATCGACTACCGCACCCGGAACTACTACGTGCTGGACGGCAACGGCATGTTCCTGTCCAGCTCCGATGAAAAGCTGTCCGGCCAGCCGGAGATCACCGCCAACATCCTGGCGGCGGAGAACGGCCGGGTAGGCGACGTCAGCGACATCTCCGCCGACTACATGGACTTCGCCGTCCCTGTCTGTGACCCGGAGGACCCCTCCGCGGTGCTGAACATCGTCTACATTCTGGACAACCGCTCCACCGTGTCGGAGCTGAACTCCCAGCTGTTTCTCATCATCATGCAGGCCCTGCTGGTGGGACTGCTGTTCTCCCTGCTGCTGAGCTTCCTGCTGTCCAAGGCCATGGTTGGGCCCATCGAAAAGCTGACCGCCGGCGCCGAGCGGATGTCTGACGGCGACTTCGGCAGCCCCCTGCCGGTGGAGTCCACCGACGAGATCGGCGTGCTCACCGGCACCTTCAACGAGATGGCCCGGGTGCTGCAGGAGACCCTGGCCGCCGTGGAGAACGAGCGCAACAAGCTGGACACCCTGTTCCTCCACATGACCGACGGCGTCACCGCCTTCGACCACGACGGAAAGCTCATCCACTGCAACCCCGCCGCCCGGAACATGCTGCGCCGCCCCATGGACCAGCTCACCACCTATGACCAGCTGTTCGGGGAGCTGCGGCCCTTCGGGGAGATGCTCTCCCTCCAGCGGCCCGACTACGCCGAGGCGGAGATGCGGGTGGAGGACCGGACGCTGGAGCTGTACCTGGCTCCCTTCTCCGACCGGGAGCAGGGCGGCGTGCTGGTGGTGCTCCACGACGTGACGGAGCAGCACCACAACGAGGAGCGGCGGAAGGAGTTCGTGGCCAACGTGTCCCACGAGCTGCGGACCCCCCTCACCAACGTCCGCAGCTACGCCGAGACGCTGCTGGACGCCAACGGCGACATTCCCCCGGAGACCTCCGCCAGCTTTCTGGGTATCATTATCAACGAAACGGACCGCATGACCAACATCGTGCAGGACCTTCTGACACTGTCCCGGCTGGACGCCGGCAACGCGGAGCTGACCCTGACCCGGTTCCGCTTCGGCGATGCCATCGAGAGCGTGTGCCGGGCCAATGACATCTCCGCCCGGCAGCACGGCCACCGGCTTACCTGCCGGCTGGAGCCGGACCTGCCCCTCATCACCGCCGACCGCTCCCGGCTGGAGCAGGTGATGATGAACGTCATCGGCAACGCCATCAAATACACCCCCGACGGCGGCCACATCGACGTCACCGCCGGCGCCGCCGACGGCCAGGTGTGGATGGAGGTATCGGATGACGGCATCGGCATCCCGGAGAAGGACCGCGACCGGGTGTTCGACCGGTTTTACCGGGTGGACAAGGCCCGGTCCCGGGAGTCCGGCGGCACCGGCCTGGGGCTGTCCATCGCCCGGGAGATTGTGGACCGCCACAACGGGCGGCTGTACCTGACGGACCATGACGGCCCCGGCACCACCGTGCGGCTGGAGCTGCCTGTGGTGCCGCTGAAGGCGTAACCCCTGTTCCGTCATCACCCATTCCATCAGAGAGGAGGGCGGGCCATGAGCCATCCCCGGTCCCGGAAGGACACCATCCAAAACCTGCTGATCGTGCTGCTGTCCCTGTCCGCCCTGCTGCTGCTGATTCAGACCGGCCGGCTGTTCTCCGACGGCAGCGACCGCCGGGACACCCCCGTCTCCGCCCAGACGGAGACGGCGCTGACGGACCTGTCCACCCCCCTGGCCTTCGCCGTCTCCAGCGGCTACGGCCGCTACGGGGAGATGGACCTGGCCGCCTCCTCCGAGGCCTTCGCCGTCCCCGGCCAGATGCTGCGGGAGGCCCTGGGCTCCGCCGGAGCGCTGACCGCATGCCCGGAGGCGGAGTTCCGGCAGGCGCTGGACAGCAGCTGCGCCTATTACGATTTCGGCATCACGGCCCCCCTGTCGGTGCTGGCGGGGCTGGTGGGCGCGGAGGTGCCTCCGGCCCTGGAGGACGTGAGCCTCCGGTGGGCCGTGCTGTCCGCGGAGGAGAGCGGCGTGGCGCTGTACCTCACCAACGGCGCCGACTTCCGCCGCTGCTCCACCCAAGTGGCGGCCGGGGACCTGTCCGACATGATCGGCGGCTATCCCCTGGGCAACGCCCTGTTCGCCTGCGAGCTGGAGGACAGCGGTCTGGCCCCCTACACCCTGCTGCTGACGGAGCAGCACGCCTATCCCCCGCTGACGGCGGAGAACCCCCTGACGGACCAGGACCAGCTGCTGAGCCGCCTGGGTTTCAACCCCCGCACCAACTTCCGCTACACCGAGTCCAACGGCACCCTGGTGGTGCAGGACGGCGACCGGGCGCTGCGCATCCACTCCGACGGCAGCCTGTCCTACGAAAGCGGCGGCAGCGATGACCTGAGCATCGCCGCCGCGTCCGGGTCCCCCGGCCCCCGGGAGGCGGTGCTGGGCGCCTTCCGGCTGCTGGACCAGCTGTTTCCCGACGGCTCCGGCCTGTGTCTGGAGGAGCTGCGGCAGGAGGACGGCGGCTGGGTGATCTCCTTCGGCTACCAGTTTGAGGGGGTGCGCGTCCGCCGCGCCAGCGGCCGGAGCGCCGCCCAGGTGACGCTGGAGGGCACGGAGGTCACGTCCTTCACCCTCTGGCCCCGGCAGTACACCGCCGATGACGGGGAATCCCTGCTGCTGCCCCTGACCCAGGCTCTGGCCATCGCCCGCTCCCTGGGCGGGCGGGAGCTGTCGGTCCGCTACACCGACAGCGGCGGCGACACCCTGTCCGCCCAATGGCTGGCAGAGTAACCAATCCCACAAAGGAGGAACAGGATGGACCGGTCCAGACTGAAAAACATCATCATTCTCATTCTGGCCATTGCCAACCTGTGCCTGCTGGGGGCCATTGGCTGGCAGGTCACGGAGGAGCGCACCGCCCGGGAGCGCACCGCCGCCGAGCTGACAGAGCGGTTTGCCCGGCAGAACGTGGACCTCACCGCCCAGCTGCCGGAGCAGACGCCGCCTGCCGGCATGACCCTGACCCGCAGCACGGACCACGACGCCGCGCTGGCCCAGGCGCTGCTGGGAGAGCAGGCCGCGGCCCGGGATCTGGGCGGCGGCATCTACCGCTACTCCTCGGACACCGGCCGGGGCGCCTTCCGCTCCGGCGGCAGCTTCGAGGTCACCGGCCGTCTGGGCAGCGGCGATGCCGAGAGCTTCTGCCGGAAGCTGTGCCGCCAGTTCGGGTACGAGGAATTCACCATGGAGCTGGACGAAACCGGCACCGGAACCGGCTCCGCCCTCCAGTATTTCAACGGCCTGCCGGTGATCCACGCGGAGGTGCGCTTCAGCGTGGAGGAGGGGATTCTCACCGCCGTGCAGGGGGTGGCGCTGCCCAATGACGCCTCCCCGGCGGAGGACTCCGACACCATGACGGCGGCCACGGCCCTGACGCTGTTTCTGGAGGACTGCCGCGCCACCGGCGCGGTGGTGTCCGCCGTGACGGCCATCGTCCCCTGCTACGAGCTGCAGAGCACCGCCTCCTCCCCTATGACCCTCAGCCCCGCCTACCGCGTCACCGCCGACACCGGCTTTTTCTACGTCAGCTGCTCCACCGGAAAGGTGACCCGGGGCTGAGCCGCCCTCCGAAGATTTCCAGAAAATTCCTCCGTCCCCGGCGGACGGGGGAATTTTTTTCTTCCGCCTGCCGGGACGGTCAACTTTCCGCCGGAAGGGGAAAAGAAACTGATTGCTTTTCCAGGCCATGTGTGCTATGCTCATGGTGTGTAGGTCTGCGCATTTTTTTGCCGCGGATCTTCGTATGCTGCTATACAGACGGGGCAAACTATTCCCGGCAGGCTCCGCTGTGCCCATAATCCGGCGGCGCGCGCAAAGCGCGCGGACCGGTATCAGTACCTTTGGAGAGAGGGTCCAACATTGACAAAATATGTGATTCACGGCGGGAAACCGCTGTTTGGCGAAGTTGAGATCAGCGGCGCGAAAAACGCCGCCGTCGCCATTATCCCCGCCGCCCTGATGGTGGACGGGGTCTGCCGCATTGAGAACATCCCCCAGATTTCCGACGTGACGCTGTGCCTGCGGATTCTGGAAAATCTGGGCGCCGGCATCCGCAGCGTCAACTCCCACACGGTGGAGATCGACTGCACCCGCATCCACTCCACCCGCACCTCCTACGAGCTGGCCCGGAAGATCCGCGCCTCCTACTACCTGATCGGCGCCCTGCTGGGCCGCTTCGGCCAGGCGGAGGTGGCCATGCCCGGCGGCTGCAACTTCGGCGTGCGGCCCATTGACCAGCACGTGAAGGGCTTCACCGCCATGGGAGCGAAGGTGGTGGTGGAGGGGGGCTTCATCCACGCCTCCGCGGAGACCGGCCGCCTCCGGGGCGCCAACGTCTATCTGGACGTGGTGTCCGTGGGCGCCACCATGAACATCATGATGGCCGCCGCCCTGGCGGAGGGCAACACCGTCATTGAAAACGCCGCCAAGGAGCCCCACATTGTGGACCTGGCCAACTTCCTGAACTCCATGGGCGCCTCCATCCGGGGTGCCGGCACCGACACCATCAAGATCACCGGCGTCAGCCGCCTCACCGGCGGCACCTACGCCATCATCCCCGACCAGATTGAGGCGGGCACCTACATGGCCGCCGTGGCCGCCGCCGGCGGTCAGGTGCTCATCAAGAACATCATCCCCAAGCACATGGACTGCATCACCGCCAAGCTGGAGGAGATGGGCGTCTCGGTGGAGGAGAAGGAGGATACCCTTCTGGTCCGCCGCACCGAAGCGCTGCAGAAAACCAACGTAAAGACCCTGCCCTACCCCGGCTTCCCCACCGACATGCAGCCCCAGATCACCGCCGTGCTGTCCCTGGCGGAGGGCACCTCCCTGGTGACGGAGAGCGTGTGGAACAACCGCTACCGCTATGTGGACGAGCTCAAGCGCATGGGTGCGTCCATCCAGGTGGACGGCAAGACCGCCGTGGTGGAGGGCGTGGACCATCTCACCGGCGCCCCCATTCAGGCCTGCGACCTGCGGGCCGGCGCCGCCCTGGTCATCGCCGCCCTGGCCGCCAGGGGCCAGTCGGAGATCAGCTGCGTCCAGTATATTGAGCGGGGCTACGAGAACATTGTGGAAAAGCTCCGCGGCCTGGGCGCCGACATCCGCGCCGTGGAGGTCCCCGGCGACAGCGACGAGCTGGAGGCCCACATCGGCTGATCCTGTTGATTCATTTCGCGTCCGTGATGGAGCTCTCCCCGGCCTCCATGGCGGACGCGGTTTTTCCCTATCTCTGTTGATACAGCGAGGTTTTCACATCTTGACCACCCTACATACCCTGGCCAGCGGCTCCTCCGGAAACGCCGCCCTGGTCAGCCACAACGGCGTTCACATCCTGGTGGACGCCGGCATCTCCTGCCGCCGCATCACCGCCGCCCTGCGGACCCTGGGGCTCTCTCCGGAGGAGCTGTCCGCCGTGCTGATCACCCACACCCACACCGACCACATTCAGGGGCTGCAGACCTTCTGCAGGCACTATGACGTGCCTGTCTGCGCCAGCCGCCGCACCTGCGCCGGGCTGGAGTACCGCATCGCCGGCATCGCCTCCCGGCTGCGGCCGCTGGAGGGGGAGGCCCAGATCGGCGGCGTCACCGTGGCCCTCTTCCCCACCCCCCATGACGCCCCGGGCAGCTGCGGCTACCGCGTCGGCGACGCGGGCTTTCTCACCGACTCCGGCTACGTGACGGAGGAGGCGGAGGCGGTGCTCACCGGCGTGCCGCTGCTGGTGCTGGAGGCCAACCACGACGTGGAGACGCTGCTGTCCGGCCCCTATCCCTATTATCTGAAGGAGCGGATTCTGGGCCGTCAGGGCCACCTGAGCAACGGCGACGCCGCCGGCTTTGCCCGCCGGTGCGCCGAAGGCGGAACGAAGCGCATTCTGCTGGCCCACCTGAGCCGGGAGAACAACACCCCCGCCATGGCCCGCAGCGCCGTGGCCCAGGCGCTGCCCGGCGGATTTCCGCTGGAGGTGGCGCCCCGGGACACCCTGGGCCCCTGTCTTGACTGGGAGGACGAGCCGTGCAGAAAGTAACCATCCTCTGCGTGGGAAAGCTGAAGGAAAAATTCTACGCCGACGCCGCGGCGGAGTACGCCAAGCGGCTGAGCCGGTTCTGCAGGCTGGAGATCATCGAGCTGCCGGAGGAACGGCTGCCGGAGAACCCCTCCCCCGCCCTTGTGGACGCGGCCCTGGCCCGGGAGGCGGAGGCCATCCGGGGAAAGCTGCCCGCCGGGGCCGTCGCCGTCGCCATGTGCGTGGAGGGGCCGCTGCTGTCCAGCGAGGAGCTGGCGAAGCGGATGGCCGGCTGGGCCGGTCAGGGCGGCAGCCATCTGGTGTTTGTCATCGGCGGCTCCTTCGGGCTGCATCCGTCGGTGAAGACGGCGGCCGCCCAGCGCGTCTCCATGTCCCCCATGACCTTCCCCCACCACCTGGCCCGGGTAATGCTGCTGGAGCAGATTTACCGCGCCTACCAGATCAACGCGGGCGCCCGGTATCACAAGTAACGCAGCCGCCGGAAGCGGCGATGAATAAAGGAGGATTTTGTGATGGATTTCATGAAAGAGTACGAAAAGTGGCTGGCCAGCCCCGCTCTTTCCGCCGACGAGCGGGCCGAGCTGGAAGCCATCCGCAATGACCCCAAGGAGATTGAGACCCGGTTCTACGGCCCCCTGGAATTCGGCACCGCCGGACTGCGGGGCACCATGGCCGTGGGCCTGCACAACATGAACGTCCACGTGATCCGCTGGGCCACCCAGGGCTTCTGCTCCGTCATCGCCGCCGAGGGCGAGGAGGGCAAGCGCCGGGGCGTGGCCATCGCCATGGACTGCCGCAACCACTCCATGGACTTCGCCCGGGCCGCCGCGGAGGTCTGCGCCGCCAACGGCATCCACGTCCGCATTTTTGACGCCCTGCGCCCCACGCCGGAGCTGAGCTTCGCCGTCCGGGAGTACGGCTGCCAGGCGGGCATCAACGTCACCGCCTCCCACAACCCCAAGGAGTACAACGGCTACAAGGTCTACTGGGAGGACGGCGCCCAGCTGCCGCCCCAGCACGCCGACGCCATCGCCCGGGAGCTGGCCAGCATCGACATCTTCGACGGCGTGAAGGCCCTGCCCTATGAGGAGGGCGTGAAGTCCGGCATCATCGAGGTCATCGGCGAGGAGACGGACCGGAAGTTCATGGCCCAGGTCACCGCCATGATCAACGACAAGGAGACCGTGGCCAGGGTGGCCGACACCTTCAAGCTGGTGTACACCCCCTTCCACGGCTGCGGCTACAAGCTGGTGCCGGAAGCCCTGCGGACCCTGGGCATCAAGCACCTGATCTGTGAGCCGAAGCAGATGGTCATCGACGGCAACTTCCCCACGGTGGCCTCCCCCAACCCGGAGAACCCCGAGGGCTTCTATCTGGCCATCGACCTGGCCAAGGAGAATGACGTGGACTTCATCCTGGGTACCGATCCCGACTCCGACCGGGTGGGCATCATGGTCCGGGACCACAGCGGCGAGTTCCAGCCCGTCACCGGCAACCAGACCGGCGTGCTGCTGCTGGACTACCTCATCGGCGCCATGAAGCGCAGCGGCAAGCTGCCGGAGAAGCCCGTGGCCCTGAAGACCATCGTCACCACGGAAATGGCCCGGAAGGTAGCGGAGGAGAACGGCCTGCAGTGCTTTGACACCTTCACCGGCTTCAAGTTCATGGCGGAGAAGAAGAACGCCCTGGAGTCCTCCGGCGAGGGCAAGGTCATCTTCTCCTACGAGGAGTCCTACGGCTACATGATCGGCGACTACGTCCGGGACAAGGACGCCGTCACCGCCTCCATGATGCTGACGGAGATGGCCGCCTGGTACGCCGCCCAGGGCATGACCCTGTTCGACGCCCTGGAGGCCCTGTATGAGAAGTACGGCTACTACGCCGAAAAGACCCACAACCTGGTGATGCCTGGTCTGGACGGTCTGAAGGACATGGCCCGGCTGATGGGCACCCTCCGGGAGACGCCGCCGGCGGAGATCTCCGGCGTGGCCGTGGTCCAGTTCAAGGACTACAAGGACGGCACCGTCCGGGACTGCCGCACCGGCGAGATCGGGACCATGGAGCTGCGGGACTCCAACGTGCTGCGCTTCGAGATGGCCGACGGCACCTCCGTCATCGTCCGTCCCTCCGGCACGGAGCCCAAGATCAAGGTGTACATCCTCACCAAGGGCGCCGACAAGGCGGAGTGCGCCGCCAACCTGGAGAAGTACGGCCGGTGGGTGGCGTCCTTGCAGAAGTGAGCTGCTGAGGTGAAGCCGGTGAGAACGAAACTCAACAAAACCGACGGCATTTTCCCCATGCCGGTGCTGATGGTGGCTACCTACAACGCCGACGGCAGCGTGAACGTGATGAACGCCGCCTGGGGCACCATGCAGGAGCGGGACACGGTGGTGCTGAATCTGTCGGAGGACCACAAGACCGTGGAGAACATCCGTGCCAGAGGCGCCTTCACCGTCAGCATCGCCGACGCGGACCACGTGACGGAGGCAGACTACTTCGGCGTGGTGTCCGGCAATGACACGCCGGACAAGTTCGCCGTCAGCGGCCTCACCGCCCAGCGGGCGGAGACGGTGGACGCCCCCGTCATCAACGAGTTCCCCCTGTGCATGGAGTGCCGGTTCATTGAATTCCAGGACGGGGAGTACGGCTGCGGCGTCATCGGCAGGGTGGTCAGCCTGACGGCGGATCAGCGGGTGATGCCCGGCGGCAGGCTGGACATGTCCCTGGTGAACGCCATCGCCTTCGACCCCTACACCCGGGGCTACTACCGGGTGACGGAGCGGGTGGGCGAGGCCTACCACGACGGTCTGAAGCTGAAAAAGTAAAAAATGTGAAAAAGGAGCGGTGCAGTTGATTCTGCGCCGCTCCTCTTTTCTCTCAGTTTTCCGCTTCCGGCTCCTCCGGCTCGTCCAGCTCGCCGTTCCGGATGCGCTCTCGCAGCTCCGCGGCCGCCGGTTCCCCCAGGGCCTCCGCCCGGTCCAGCAGCTCCCGGACCTTTTCCTCGTCCTTGTCCACGCCCTGGCCCTTCTGGTACATCACCGCCAGGTTGCACATGGCCTGGGCGCTGCCGCCCTCCACGGCCTTGTTGAACCACTCCAGCGCCTGGTCGAACGCGCCGGCCCGGTGGGCGGCGGCGCCGATGGCGGTGGCCAGTTGTGCCTGCTCCTCCGGTGAAAAATGTACGCACTCCATGGATTCCATACAGGAAGTCCTCCTTGTAATTCTGAATGGCACCATTGTACGGCTTTTGGGGCAGGCTGTCAACGTCGTCGGGGCAAAGGAGAAGGTAAACAGGAGTCAGCCATTCAGCAACCTTTTTGCAGTTGACAGCTTGCTCTCGAGTTCCGCTTTTCTCCGGGCATAATGGCGGTCACCCCGATCCAGGTCCAGCAGTTCCCAGTCATAAACCCACTGGTCAAAATACGCTTCCACCCCGTCAATGATCCCCGTCCGGAATTCCTCCAGGCTGATATGCGCCTGTTTCAGTTCTGCCGTTCCCCTCCTGAGTTCTATCACAAATACCCCGGAGCGGTCCGCGCAGATCATATCGCGGATTCCCTCTTCATCAACCGAAACGGAAAACGGCAGGTCATGCTCCAGGCTGTTGATCAGCGCATTCAGAAAGTCCATTGGGATATCCGTCAGGTAGGACCCTTCTATGCGGCAATCGCCAACACTGATCCACACCCAGCCGTATTCCGGTTTGCTGAACATACTGTCACCCCATTTGCTCTCTGATCAATCGTTCTGTTCTCATTTTATCAGCTTTTCTCTCCGCTTTCAACCTGCTCCCGCCGCGGATAAATTCCCCCGTTCCCTCATATACTCTGGAAAACCAATCAGGAGAGGACGGATTTCCATGGACCAGCACTATCCCTACGCCCTGCCGCCGCTGCCCTTCGCCTTCGACGCCCTGGAGCCGGAGCTCAGCGCCCGCACCATGTGCTTTCACCACGACAAGCACTTCGCCGCCTATATCGACAATCTGAACGCGCTGCTGAAGGACTACCCGGAGTATCAGAAATGGCCGCTGCAGAAGCTGTGCCAGGACTGGGCGCGGCTGCCGGAGGACATCCGCCAGGGGGTGCGGAACAACGCCGGCGGCGTGTACCTCCATGACCGGTACTTCCAGAACCTGCACCCCACGCCGGTATCGTCTCCCCTGCCGCCCATGGAGGGGGCCATTGCCCGCGGCTTCGGCGATATGGAGGGGCTGCGCGCCGCCATGCGCCAGGCGGCTCTCAGCCAGTTCGGCTCCGGGTGGGCGTGCCTGTGTGCCGACGGCGAGGGCAAGCTCTCCGTGGTCAAAACCGCCAACCAGGACACGCCCCTCCCCCTGCTGCCCCTGCTGTGCTGCGACGTGTGGGAGCACGCCTACTATCTGGACTACCAGAACCGCCGGGGGGACTACTTCGACGCCTGGTGGCGCCTGGCGGACTGGCCCAAGGTCTCCCGGGCCTACGAGCTGCACCTGTCCCGCCCCATTCCGGAGCGGAAAGACTGAGCAGTGCCCAAAAGCGCCCCCTCCCCGGGGCCGCTTTTGGGCATTTTTTCCTCCCTTTCCACCGTTGACAAGGTGCGGCCTTTCCGATAGAATAATTGGTTGAAAGAACGCGGAAGGAGAGGCATATTTATGGAGTTGCTGCTGACCGGCGGTTCCGTTTTTCGGAACGGCGGCTTTGAACGGGCGGACGTGGCGGTTTCCGACGGCCGTATTGTTTCCATTTCCCCCGACATTCCCCACGAGGGCCGTACCATTGTGGAAGTAAATGACTGTTTCATCGTTCCAGGTTTCGTTGATGTCCATGTTCATCTTCGACAGCCTGGGTTTTCTTATAAGGAGACCATTGCCTCCGGCACGGAGGCCGCCGCGGCGGGAGGCTACACCGCCGTGTGCGCCATGCCCAACCTGAAGCCGGTGCCCGACAGCGAGGAGACGCTGGGGGAGGAGCTGGCCGCCATCGGGCTGGACGCCCGGGTCCGGGTGTATCCCTACGGCGCCATCACCCGGGGCGAAAAAGGCGAGGCCCTGGCGGACCTGGCCGCCATGGCCCCCTACGTCTGCGGCTTTTCCGACGACGGCCGGGGCGTGCAGGACCGGGAGATGATGCGCGCCGCCATGGAGCAGGCCAGGGCTCTGGGCCGGCCCATCACCGCCCACTGCGAGGACGAGTCGCTGCTGACGGAGTGGTGCGTCCATGACGGAGAGTTTGCCCGGCGGAACGGTCTGCCCGGCAACAACCCCGCCAGCGAGTGGCGGCAGGTGGCCCGGGACATCGCCCTGGTGCGCCAGACCGGCTGCCCCTACCACGTGTGCCACATCTCCACCGCCGAGACCGCGGCCCTCATCCGGGCGGCCAAGGACGAGGGCCTGCCTGTCACCTGCGAGACCGGCCCCCACTACCTGACCCTCACCGACGAGGAGCTGGAGGATGACGGCCGCTTCAAGATGAATCCCCCCATCCGCTCCGCCCGGGACCGGGACGCCCTCATCGCCGGTCTGCTGGACGGCACCATTGACTGCATCGCCACCGACCACGCCCCCCACTCCGCCGAGGAGAAGACCAGGGGGCTGCTGGGCAGCCTCAACGGCGTGGTGGGCCTGGAGACCGCCTTCCCGGTGGTATACACCAGGCTGGTGAAAACCGGCAAAGTTCCTTTGGAGACGGTGCTGGACCGGCTGTGCGTCCGGCCCCGGCAGATCTTCGGCCTGCCCGGCGGCGTGCTGGCGGAGGGAGAGCCCGCCGACCTCACCGTTCTGAACCTGAACCACTCCTACACCATCGACCCCGCCCAATTCCGCTCCCTGGGCAAGGCCTCCCCCTTCGCCGGGTGGACCGTGGAGGGCGCCGTGGCCATGACCATCTGCGGCGGCGAAGTGGTGTACGAAAACAAGGAGGCACTATGATCCAGACGAAAATGACCCTGTTCTCCGCCCGGCAGCTGACGAAGGACGTGTGGGAGCTGGCCTTCACCGGCGACACCGAGGCCTTCACCCGCCCCGGCCAGTTTGTGAACATTGAACTGCCGGGCCGGTTCCTCCGCCGCCCCATCTCCGTGGCCAGCTACACCGACGAGGGGATGCTGCTGCTGGTGCGCCTGGCGGGAGCCGGCACCGCGGACCTGGTGTCCGCCCCCGCGGGCACCGCCTTTGACACCCTGACGGGCCTGGGCAACGGCTTCGACCCGGAGGAGCGGGGAGAGCACCCCGTCCTCATTGGCGGCGGCATCGGCATCGCCCCCCTGTACGGCCTGGCCCGGAAGCTGGTGGGCATGGGCCTGACCCCCCACGTGGCCCTGGGCTTCCGCAGCGCCGACGATGTGTTCTACGTGGAGGAATTCGCCGCTCTGGGCTGCCGGGTATTCGTGGCCACGGAGGACGGCAGCCTGGGCACGAAAGGCTTCGTCACCGACTGCGTGAGAAACTACCTGCCGGAGGCGGACTACGCCTTCGTCTGCGGTCCCACCCCCATGCTGAAGGCCGTGGACGGCCTGGAGCAGCTGAAGGGCGGCCAGTTCAGCTTCGAGGCCCGGATGGCCTGCGGCTTCGGCGCCTGCGTGGGCTGCACCATCCCCACCGCAAACGGCCCCCGGCGGGTGTGCAAGGACGGCCCCGTGTTCCGGAAGGAGGAGATCGTATGGTAGACCTGCGTGTAAATCTGGCGGGTGTGGAATTGAAAAACCCCATTATCCCCGCCTCCGGCACCTTCGGCTACGGCCGGGAGTTCGCGGAGCTGTATGACCTGAATGTGCTGGGCAGCTTCTCCTTCAAGGGCACCACCGGGGAGGCCCGGCCGGGCAATCCCCAGCCCCGCATCGCCGAGACCCCCGGCGGCATGCTCAACGCCGTGGGACTGCAGAACCCCGGCGTGGACGCGGTGATCGCTGAGGAGATTCCCAACATGCGCAAGCTGTTTCACGGCCCCCTCATCGCCAACGTGGGCGGCTTCTCCCTGCGGGAGTACGCCGACAACTGCCGCAAGCTGGCGGAGTGCCCCGAGGTGGGGATTCTGGAGGTGAACATCTCCTGCCCCAACGTCCACGCCGGCGGAAAGAACTTCGGCTGCGACCCCGTGGCCGCCGCGGAGGTCACCGCCGCCGTGAAAGAGGTGACGGACAAGCCGGTGTTCATGAAGCTGACCCCCAACGTGACGGACATTGCCGCCATTGCCCGCGCCTGCGCCGACGCAGGGGCCGACGGCATCTGCCTCATCAACACTTTGCTTGGCATGCGCATTGACCTGAAGTCCCGCCGGCCTCTGCTGGCCAACCGCACCGGCGGCCTGTCCGGCCCGGCGGTGTTCCCGGTGGCGGTGCGGATGGTGTGGGATGTGTACGAGGCTGTGGACATCCCCATCATCGGCTGCGGCGGCGTGTCCTCCGCCGAGGACGCGGCGGAGCTGATGCTGGCGGGCGCCGCCGCCGTGGAGGTGGGCGCCGCCAACCGGAAGGACCCCTACGCCTGCAAGCGCATCGTGGAAAACCTGCCCGCCGTGTGTCAGCGGCTGGGCGTGACCCATATTTCTGAACTGACTGGAGGAGCACACAAATGAGCGCAAAAGACGTGATCATCGCCCTGGATTTCCCCACCCGGGAGGACACCCTGACCTTTCTGGACCGGTTCCCCGCCGGCGAGAAGCCTTTCGTGAAAATCGGCATGGAGCTGTTCTACGCCGAAGGCCCCGCCATCGTGCGGGAGATCAAGGCCCGGGGCCACAAGATCTTCCTGGACCTGAAGCTCCATGACATCCCCAACACTGTGAAGCGGGCCATGAGCGTGCTGAGCCGCCTGGACGTGGACATGGTGAACCTCCACGCCGCCGGCGCCTCCGAGATGATGAAGGGCGCCCTGGAGGGCCTCACCCGGCCCGACGGCACCCGGCCCCTGCTGATCGCCGTCACCCAGCTCACCTCCACCGACGCCGCCGCCCTGAAAAACGAGCTGCTGATTGACGTGCCCATGGCGGAGACCGTCCTGTCCTACGCCAAAAACGCCGCCGACAGCGGCCTGGACGGCGTGGTGTGCTCTCCCCTGGAGGCCGCCCTGGTGAAGGAGCGCTGCGGCGAGCGCTTCATGACCGTCACCCCCGGCATCCGCTTCGCCGACAGTGCCGCCGGCGACCAGAAGCGGATCATGACCCCGGAGAAGGCGGGTCAGTCCGGCTGCGACTACATCGTCATGGGCCGCCCCATCACCCAGGCCGCCGATCCCGTGGCCGCCTACCGCCGGGCCGTGAAGGACTTTCTGGGCCGGTAAATCCGATTCCGTTCCGTAGAATCACGCCGAAATATTCCGTTTTGGATACAGAATAAAGGAGAGTTTGCACATGAGCATCGAAAAGACCATTGCCCACGACCTGCTGAGCATCGGCGCCGTGTTCCTGCGGCCCGACGAGCCCTTCACCTGGGCCAGCGGCATCCACAGCCCCATCTACTGCGACAACCGCCTGACCCTCACCGCCCCGGAGGTCCGCACCCACGTGGAGACCGGGCTGGTGGACCTGATCTGCAAGTACTATCCCGACGTGGAGGTCCTGATGGGCACCTCCACCGCCGGCATCGCCCACGCCGCCATTGTGGGCCACATGATGGGCCTGCCCATGGGCTACGTCCGCTCCGGCAACAAGGACCACGGCCGCCAGAACCGCATTGAGGGCCGGCTGGAGCCGGGCCAGAAGGTGGTTGTGGTGGAGGACCTGATCTCCACCGGCGGCAGCTGCATCGAGGTGGTGGAGGCCCTGCGGGAGGCCGGCGCCCAGGTGCTGGGCATCGCCTCCATCTTCACCTACGGGCTGCAGAAGGGCATTGACCGCATGGCCGCCGCCCAGGTGGTGAACCACTCCCTCAGCAACTTCGACGCCGTGTGCGAGGTGGCCGCCGCCGAGGGCAAGATCCGCCCCGAGGACATCGACCGGCTGAAGAAATTCCGCTCCACCCCCTCTGACGAGAGCTGGATGCAGCACTGAGGGAGGCGAAGCACATGCGCAATCTCATTGACATCACCGACCTGTCCCGCCAGGAGATCAATGAACTGATCGCCACCGCCGAGGACATGATCGCCGACCCCGCCAGGTACGCCGACTGCTGCCGCGGAAAGCAGCTGGCCACCCTCTTCTTCGAGCCCTCCACCCGCACCCGGCTGAGCTTTGAGTCCGCCATGCTGGCCATGGGCGGCAGCGTGCTGGGCTTCTCCGAGGCCCAGAGCAGCTCCACCGCCAAGGGCGAGACGGTGATGGACACCATCCGCACCGTCAGCTGCTACGCCGACATCATCGCCATGCGCCATCCCAAGGAGGGCGCCCCCTACGCCGCCGCGCTGCGGTCCGAATGCCCCATCATCAACGCCGGCGACGGCGGCCACAACCATCCCACCCAGACGCTGACGGACCTTCTGACCATTCACCGCCAGAAGGGCCGCCTGGGCAGCTACACCATCGGCTTCTGCGGCGACCTGAAATTCGGCCGCACCGTCCACTCCCTGGTGAACGCCCTGGCCCGGGAGGAGGACGTCCGGTTCGTGTTCATCTCCCCGGAGGAGCTGAAGCTGCCGGACTACCTGAAGCAGAACGTGCTGGACAAGCACGGCCTGCCCTACACCGAGACCGCCTCTCTGGAGGAGGCCATGCCGGAGCTGGACATCCTGTACATGACCCGCGTCCAGAAGGAGCGGTTCTTCAACGAGGCGGACTACATCCGTCTGAAAGACACCTATGTGCTGGACCCGGAGAAGCTGATTCCCGCCAAAAAGGACCTGTGCATCCTGCATCCCCTGCCCCGGGTCAACGAGATCGCCGTGGCGGTGGACGATGACCCCCGGGCCTGCTACTTCCAGCAGGTGCGCAACGGCAAGTTCGTCCGCATGGCCCTGATCCGGAAGCTGCTGGAACTGAACGCGTAAGGAGGAGCGGAGCATGAATATCGACAGTATCCAAAACGGCGTGGTGCTGGACCACATCAAAGCCGGCAAGAGCATGGACATCTACAAATACCTGCACCTGGACCAGCTGGACTGCTCCGTGGCCATCATCAAGAATGTCCGCAGCGACCGCATGGGCAAGAAGGACATCATCAAGATCGACTCCCCCATGGAGGTGGATCTGGACGTGCTGGGCTACGTGGACCCCAACATCACCGTCAACATCATCCGCAACGGCGTGCGGGTGGAGAAGAAGAAGCTGGAGCCCCCCCAGAAGCTGGTGAACGTGATCCACTGCAAGAATCCCCGGTGCATCACCGCCTCCGAGCCCACGCTGGACGCCGTGTTCCTGCTGAACGACCCGGAAAAGCACACCTACCGCTGCGCCTACTGCGACACGGAAAAGCAGCGCAAACTGTAAGCATTTCCCGGAACGGGACCCCGGTGAGCCGGGGTCCTTTTCCTGCCTGCTTCGGAAAGAGAGAGAAAAAACGTGCATACCGACACAACTTCCCATACCCTGCGGGGCGTGGTCTGTACCGCCCTGGGCGGCGTCTGCTGGGGCTTTTCCGGCACCTGCGGACAGTATCTGTTCTCCCAATGGCCCGGCGTCAGCACCCTTTGGCTGACCTGCGTGCGGCTGCTGGCCGGCGGCATCATTCTGATGGTGATGGCCGCCCTCCGCTGCCCGGAGCAGCTGCGGGCCATCTGGCGGGACCGGCGGGACGCCGCGGAGGTGGTCCTGTTCGGCCTGCTGGGCCTGGTGCCCTGCCAGTACGCCTACATGTCCGCCATCTCCTACTCCAACGCCGCCACCACCACAGTGCTGCAGAACGTGAGCCTGGTGTTCATCATGCTCATCAGCTGCTGCGCCGCAAGGCGGCTGCCCCGGCCCATTGAGCTGGTGTCCCTGGTTCTGGCCGGCTTCGGCGTGTGGATCATCGCCACCGGCGGCGATCCCCGGCACATGGTCCTCTCCCCCCAGGGTCTGTTCTGGGGCATGGTGACCGCCGGCGGCATCACCGTCTACACCGTTCTGCCCAGGCGGCTGCTGTCCCGGTGGAACCGGGAGGCGGTGAACGGCTGGGCCATGCTCCTGGGCGGAATCGCCCTGAACCTGGGGGTCCGCAGCTGGAACTTCACCGCGGAGCTGCCCCTCCGGGGCTGGCTGGCGGTGGCGGCCATCGTGGTGCTGGGCACCGTGGTGTCCATGACCCTGTTCTCCCAGGGCATCCATGACATCGGCCCCGTCCGCACCTCCATGCTGGCCACCACGGAGCCCATGTCCGCCGCCGTGTTCTCTGCCGTCTGGCTGGGAACCCGGTTCTCCGCCGCGGACCTGATCGGCTTCGCCTGCATCATTGCCACCATCCTGCTGCTGGCCAAAAGCGAGGAGTGACCGGAACAGCAAACGCCCCGGGAGCCAATGGCTCCCGGGGCGTTTCATATGTCACATGCCGATGAGCACCAGCCCCACCGCGCAGACGGCGGCCCCCAGCAGCTGCCGGGGCGACACGCTCTCCCGGTAGGCCAGCACGCCCACCGCCAGCAGTACGCAGGCCAGGCCGATATTGGCCACCAGGGACGCCACGCTGACCTTCCAGCCCGCCCGGTAGACGTGGATATAGCCGAATTCCAGCCCAAGAATGGACAGGCCCAGCGCCCAGGAGGTCCAGTTGGTCTGCCGCAGGGCCGCCAGCAGATTCCTGTCCCCGCTGGTGGCGAAAAACATCGCCAGCGCCGCCGCGGCCGCCGCGGCGTAGGTGATAAACAATGAGGCGAAGGCGTTGACCCCCGCCGGGGTGGATTTGGTGCAGATGTTATACAGGGTGTTGGTACCCACCACCAGCAGGATGGGCCAGAGCATGTTCCACATGGTGTTCTCCTTTGTGTATGTTTCAGTGCTCCGATTGTACACGATAGGCGGAACTTTGACAAGGGTCTTCCGCAAAGCAGCGCCCCGGCGGATGGTCCGCCGGGGCGCATTTCATGCAATTTTCACAGGCCCCGCCACTCCTCGGGCCGCAGGCAGGACAGATCCCGCTCCGCCCGGCGGATGGTCTCCAGCATGGCGGGCCGGTCGCCGTTGAGGGTGCCCCGGAGGGTCAGGTAGTTGGAGGCGTGGTTCATGCGGAACACACTGCCGGGGGAATCCAGATGCTCCACCAGCAGCTTCGTCTCCGCCAGCACCTGTCCCGGAGTCAGCAGCCGGAAGCTGCCATCCGCCACCCAGTCGTGGAGGGGCGTGCCCGGCTCCACCATCAGCGTCAGCATGCCGATATACTCCGGGTTCATGGCGTTGAAGGCCTCCGCCGTCTCCACGGCGTGGCGCTCCATCAGCTCCGGGCCGCCCAGGCCGGTGATGGCGGTGACGGACAGGGCCATGCCGCTGCGGCGGACCTTCTGACCCATGGCCACGATATCGGCAGCGGTATTGCCCTTGCGCATCCGCTCCAGCACCGCGTCGCACCCGGACTCCAGGCCCATATACACCATGGTCAGCCCCTTGTCCCGCAGCCGCCGCAGCTCCTGGTCTGTGCGGATGCGGATGGAGGCGGGAGAGGCGTAGCAGGTGACCCGTTGGCACTCGGGGTACAGCTCCCGGACGGTGTCCAGAATCACCTCCAGCTCCGCGGCCTTCCGCACCAGGGCGTCGCCGTCCGCCAGGAACACCTTGTCCACGTGGCGGAACAGGGGCCGGGCGGTGCGGAAGTCCTCCAGCACCTCCTCCAGGGGCCGGAGGGCGAAGCGCTTGGCCTTGTACATGCTGCAGAAGGCGCAGGTGTTGTGGCTGCAGCCGTAGGTCACCTGCACAATGAGGCTCCGGGCCTCGGAGGGCGGCCGGTAGACGTCGCCGTAGTATCTCATTGCTTCTCCGCCAGCAGCTTCTCGGCGGCAGACAGCTTCAGGCAGGTGCACAGCACCTCAATGGCCTGCTGCAGCTCCTCCACGGGAGGCAGGGAGGGGGCAATGCGGATGTTGGAATCGTCAGGGTCCACGCCGTAGGGGAAGGTGGCGCCGGCGCCGGTCATGGTGACGCCCGCCTCCTTGCACAGGGCCAGCGTCCGTTTGGCGGTGCCGGGCATGGCGTCCAGAGACACGAAGTAGCCGCCCCTGGGATCGTTCCAGCCGGCGATGCCCAGCGGGGCAATCTCCCGCTCCAGGGCGTCCACCACCGTCCGGAACTTGGGGGCCATGATTTCGGCGTGCTTCTTCATCAGCTCCAGGGTGTGGGCCTTGTCCTTCAGGTACAGCACGTGGCGCTGCTGGTTCACCTTGTCGTAGCTGATGATCTGGATGCCCATCAGCTTCAGGAAATAGGCGATGTTGGCCTCGGAGGCGGCCATGCAGGAGATGCCCGCGCCGGGCAGCGTCACCTTGGAGGTGGAGGCGAACTCATAGGCCATGTCGCCGTTGCCGTACTTTTCGCACTCGCTGAGAATGTCGGGGAACTCCGCAAACTCCCCCCGGAACTCGTGGATACAGTAGGCGTTGTCCCACATGAGCATGAAGTCGGGGGCGGCGGGCTTCATGGAGGCGATGCGCCGGATGGTCTCGTCGGAGTAGACGTAGCCCTGGGGGTTGGAGTACTTGGGCACGTTCCACATGCCCTTCACCGCCGGATCGGCAATGGCGGCCTCCACGGCGTCCATGTCGGGGCCGTCGGGGGTCATGGGAATGGTAATCAGCTCGAAGCCGAAGGACTCCGTCACCTTGAAATGGCGGTCATAGCCGGGGGCGGGGCACAGCCACTTCACCTTCTCCTCTTTGCACCAGGGACGGGGAGAGTGGAGCAGGCCGTGGGTGACGGCCTTGGAGATGGCGTCATACATCAGCTGCAGGCTGGCGTTGCCGCCCACAATCACCTGCTCCGCCCGGCAGCCCAGAATCTCCGCGAACAGGCGGCGGGCGGCGGGCAGGCCGGCCAGCTCTCCGTAGTTGCGGCAGTCCACACCGTCGGAGATGTAGTCCTCCGGCCGGTTCATCACGCTGAACAGCCCCTCGGACACCATGTCCAGCTGGGCCTTTCCGGGCTTGCCCCGGGCCATGTTCAGCTTCAGGCCCCGGCTTTTCAGCTCCTCAAATTTCGCGGCGGCGGCGTCATACTCCCGCTGCAGCTCCTCACGGCTCATGTCGGCATAGGCACCCATGGTTCATACATCCTTTCTGTGATTCGCCTCCCGTTGGGGAAGCGCCGGTTTTTTCTCAGTATACCCAGTTTTTCCCCGGGCCGCAATATGTATTTTGTAAAGAAATCCGCCCCGCCGCCCCGGGAATTTTCCCGATTTTGCGCAAATTTTCTTCCGCACAGCAAGTACAAACGCTTTTGTGGGGCGCACATTCCGGAAGCGGGGCCGGTTTCCCGGCCCCGCCTGCAGTCCTTATTCCGTGTCGCTACCGGCGCACATGATGGACGCGTCGCCGTCCTCCTTGGTGACGCCGAAGGTGACGGGGATACTGACGCAGACCCGCTGGGTCAGCGTCACGGTGCTGGCGGTGCCCTCCGCGTTGGTGGCGCAGGTCACCGAAGGCGAGCCCTGGCAGGAGGTGGTGATGGTCCCCACCGTAGCCGTGGGCATCAGCACCACCTTTTTGCTGACATCCACGCACTGGGTACCGCTTTTGCTGCAGCCCGTGGCGGGAGGCGTCATGCAGGTGGTGGTCAGAATGGATTCCTTATAGATCTCGTTCACAGAAATGCTCCTTTCCGGTCCGACAGGCCGCTGCCCGCCGGACCACGGATAGGCCATTCTATGCGCCGGCCGCCCCACTTGCGCCGCCGGCGGAGGTGTGGTATCATACGGCCATGATGGATTATGAACTGAAACGCTCCCGCCGCCGCACCGCGGCGCTGGAGATCACAAAAGACTGCCGGGTGCTGGTGCGGGCGCCGCTGTGGATGCCCCAGGCGGAAATCGACGCCTTTGTGGCCGCCCACCGGGGCTGGCTGGAGGCCCACCTGGCGGCCCAGCGGGCCCGGCTGGCCGCCGCGCCGCCGCCTCCCACCCCCGCCGACATCCAGGCGCTGAAGGCCCGGGCCCGGGCGGTGCTGCCGGGAAAGGTGGCCTTTTACAGCAAACAGCTGGGCCTGACCCCCACCGCCGTGAAAATCACCGCCGCCCGCACCCGGTACGGCAGCTGCAGCGGGAAAAACAGCCTGTCCTTCTCCTGCTTCCTGATGAACGCCCCGGAGGAGGCCATCGACCTGGTGGTGGTCCATGAGCTGTGCCACATCCGCCACAAAAACCACGGCCCCGCCTTTTACGCCCTGCTGGAGAGCGTCCTGCCGGACCACCGGCAGCGGAAGCTGCTGCTGAAAGACGTGATGCCTCTGTGAAAAAACACCGCGGAGTTCCTCCGCGGTGTTTTCATCCGGTTCAGGCCTGCTGATTCAGCATGGCCCGGCGGGCCTCCCCCACCGGCTCCGGTCCGATGACCGCGGCGGGGTTCCCGGCGGCGATGCTCTCCAGCACCCGGTCCGCCGTGGACTGCTTCTCAAACTGGAAGGACTGGTAGAAGTTCCCCTCGTACCGCACCCGCAGCACCACCACCGGCAGCGACTTGCCGCAGGTTCCGGTGACGGTGATGCTGGAATCCTGGCTCCACGCCTGCCGGATGGCGGCGAAGGGCAGGTATCTGGTGCCGGGGAAGGCCGCCATGTAGATGGCCTGCTTCCCCACCCGGAACTGCTCCGCCCGGTATCCGTTCTTGTAATCCTCCCTGGGGTCCTCCAGCACCACGCTGGGACAAATGGAACGCATTGCCATAAAACCGCCCTCCTTCAATCCGATTCTGTGTTCTATATTCGTATATGCGCATTATGCCATAGACCCGGAAATTTTTCCCGTGGCAAATGCAACTCCCCGCACATTTTTTCCGCCGGGCGCATACCCTTTCCTATCCGATGATAGGAGGGACCCGCCATGACGGTTTCCATTCTCATTCCCGGCCGGGAGGACCGGCTGCCCCGGTACGCCGCCGCCATCCACCGTCAGGGCGGCCGTCCCCGGTTCGGGGCAACCGGAGCCGGCTGCGCCGGACTGCTGCTGCCCGGCGGCGGCGATCTGGACCCGGCGCTGTACGGCCAGCCGGACCTGGGCTCCCGGCCCGGCGACGGGGAGCGGGACCGGCTGGAGCTGGCCCTGGCCCAGGAGTTTCTGGCCGCCGGGAAGCCGGTGCTGGGCATCTGCCGGGGGCTGCAGGTGATCAATGTGGCCCTGGGGGGCACGCTGGCGCAGGACCTGCCCGGCCACAGCCAGCAGGCGGGGGCCGACCGGATTCACCCCGTGACGGCGGCGGAGGGGTCCCTGGCGGCGGCGCTGTGGGGACGGCAGTTCCCGGTGAACAGCGCCCACCATCAGGCGGCGGCAGCGCCGGGAGCGGGGCTGCGGATCACCGCTCTGGCCCCGGACGGCACCGTGGAGGCCCTGGAGGGAGAGACGCTGCCGGTGTGGGGCTTCCAGTGGCATCCGGAGCGGATGGCTCCGCCGCTGCTGCCGGACGGCGGTCCCCTGTTCGCCTTCTTTCTGCGAAAATGCGGGAAGAAACTTGAAGAAACCTCTTGACAGACCGGCCTGTCCGTGCTATCCTAACTAAGCTGACGATTTCCTCGGAGGGCACCCGCAGGTGTAGCACAATGGTCAGGGCACCAGCCTTCCAAGCTGGGGATGCGAGTTCGATTCTCGTCACCTGCTCCAATCATTTGCGCCAGTAGCTCAGTCGGATAGAGCAACTGCCTTCTAAGCAGTAGGCCAGGGGTTCGAATCCCTTCTGGCGTACCAGTTCTTTTTTGGAGCGAAAGACTCGGCACAGTCTCCCGTGGGAAAGCATTCAGATGTGGTGGGTGTAGTTCAACTGGCAGAGCACTGGATTGTGGTTCCAGGTGTTGTGGGTTCGAGTCCCATCACCCACCCCAGACAAGAACAAGGGGATCGGGGAAACCCCGGTCCCCTTTGTTCCGCTTCCATTGGGGCGTCGCCAAGTGGTAAGGCAAGGGACTTTGACTCCCTCATCCGCTGGTTCGAGTCCAGCCGTCCCAGCCAGACTTCATCGCAGATGCGTTTTGAATACGAATATGATTCGGTAGCTCAGTCGGCAGAGCAACTGCCTTTTAAGCAGTGGGTCCGGGGTTCGAATCCCCGCCGAGTCACCAAAAAGAAAGACAGCCTTTGGCTGTCTTTCTTTTTGGGTTCCGCCGCCTTGCAGGCGGCTCCACCCTTCGGCATTTGACATGCTCGGCGGAAGTGAATTCCGCCTGCGCCAAGGTTTTGCCTGCGGCAAACGCTTGTAACGCGCCACTCGGCGCGGCCGCGAAATGCGGCATCTGTACTGCTGCGATCATGCGGAAGTTTTTGCAGGGGGAAAAAATACCCCCCCCAGCGTTTTGCCCCGGGCAGGGGGACGATGGTTGGGCTGGCGCAAACCCCCGACAAGAGGCAAATCCAAGGGAAC
>NZ_JAXEBZ010000058.1:0-5148 GCF_034093755.1 Dysosmobacter sp.
GGGGTGGCCACCTTCCAGCCCAGCTTCTGGGCGGCGTAGCCCAGGTGGACCTCCAGCACCTGACCGATGTTCATACGGGAGGGCACGCCCAGGGGGTTCAGCACGATATCCAGCGGCGTACCGTCGGGCAGGAAGGGCATATCCTCCTGGGGCAGCACCCGGGACACAACGCCCTTGTTGCCGTGACGGCCGGCCATCTTGTCGCCCACCTGAATCTTGCGGCGCTGGGCGATATAGACGCGGACCACCTGGTTCACGCCCGGCCCCAGCTCGTCGCCGGCCTCGCGGGTGAACTTCTTGGCGTCCACCACAATGCCGGACTCGCCGTGAGGCACCTTCAGGGAGGTGTCGCGGACCTCACGGGCCTTCTCACCGAAGATGGCCCGCAGCAGCCGCTCCTCGGCGGTGAGGTCGGTCTCGCCCTTGGGGGTGACCTTGCCCACCAGAATGTCGCCGGAGTGGACCTCGGCGCCGATGCGGATGATGCCGTTCTCGTCCAGGTCCTTCAGGGCGTCCTCGCCCACGTTGGGGATATCCCGGGTGATCTCCTCGGGTCCCAGCTTGGTATCCCGGGAGTCGATCTCATACTCCTCGATGTGGATGGAGGTGTAGTAGTCCTCCCGGACCAGACGCTCGTTCAGCAGCACGGCGTCCTCGTAGTTGTAGCCTTCCCAGGTCATGAAGCCAACCAGGATGTTGCGGCCCAGGGCGATCTCGCCCTGATCGGTGGCGGGGCCGTCGGCCAGAACGGTGGGATCCTCGATCTCGCCCTTCTCATTCACCCGCTTGCCGTGGACCCGCTCGCCCACGGAGACGATGGGATGCTGGTTGATGCAGGTGCCGTGGTTGGACCGCAGGAACTTGGTGAGCTTGTAGTCCTTGGTCTCGCCGTTGTCATACTTGACGGTGATGTGGCGGGCGTCCACACTGGTGACCTCGCCCTCGCCCTCGGCCAGAACCACCACCTCGGAGTCGATGCAGATTTTGTGCTCCATGCCGGTGCCCACAATGGGGGCCTCGGGGCGGAGCAGGGGCACTGCCTGACGCTGCATGTTGGCGCCCATCAGGGCACGGTTGGCGTCATCGTTGGGCAGGAAGGGAATCATGGCGGTGGCGATGGAGACCATCATGCGGGGGGACACGTCGATGTAGTCCACCATCTCCTTGTCCACTTCCACGATCTCATCCCGGTGACGGGCGATGATACGGGCGTTGATCAGGCAGCCGTTCTCGTCCACCGGCTCGGCGGCCTGGCCCACCACGTAGTTGTCCTCCTCGTCGGCGGTCATATAGGTGATATCGTCGGACACACGGAAGGTCTCCTTATCCACCTTGCGGTAGGGAGCCTCAATGAAGCCGTACTCGTTGATGCGGGCATAGGTGGCCAGATAGGAAATCAGGCCGATGTTGGGACCTTCGGGAGTCTCGATGGGGCACATACGGCCATAGTGGCTGTAGTGCACGTCACGGACCTCCATGTTGGCCCGCTCCCGGGACAGACCGCCGGGACCCAGGGCGGACAGACGCCTCTTGTGGGTCAGCTCCGCCAGGGGGTTGGTCTGGTCCATGAACTGGGACAGGGGGCTGGAGCCGAAGAACTCCTTGATGGCGGCGGTGACGGGCCGGATGTTGATCAGGCTCTGGGGGGTGACGGTATCCAGCTCCTGAATGGTCATGCGCTCCCGGATCACCCGCTCCATGCGGCTGAAGCCGATGCGGAACTGGTTCTGCAGCAGCTCGCCCACGCAGCGCAGGCGGCGGTTGCCCAGGTGGTCGATATCGTCCTTGTTGGAGATGCCCCGGGCCAGGCCGTTCATATAGTTGATGGAGCAGAGGATATCGTCCACCACAATGTGCTTGGGCACCAGCTCATCCTTGTGGAGGCGCAGCTGGTCTTTCAGGTCCTCGCCGGAGTACTGGTTCAGCAGCTCCTGCAGCACGGCGAAGCGGACCCGCTCCTTGATGCCGCACTCGGCCTTGGCGTCGAAGTCCACATAGTGGCTCAGGTCGCACATCCGGTTGGACATCACCTTCAGGGGCGCGCCGTCCACGTCGATGGTGACCTCGGCCACGCCCACCGCGTCCAGCAGACGGGCGTCCTCGCCGCTGAGCAGGTGGCCCTCCTCGAAGAGGATCTCGCCGTTGGCGGGGTCCGCCACGGGATAGACCAGCTTGTAGCCGGTGACCCGGGCCCACAGGGACAGCTTCTTGTTGAACTTGTACCGGCCGACGGTGGACAGGTCGTAGCGGCGCGGGTCGAAGAACAGGTTGTTCATCAGGGTCTCACTGGCTTCCACCGTGGGGGGCTCGCCGGGACGCAGCTTGCGGTAGATCTCCAGCATGGCGTCCTCATAGGTCTTGCAGGGGTCCTTCTCCAGGGTGGTCATGATGCGGGGATCGTCGCCGAACGTCTCCTGAATCTCCGCGTCGGTCCGCAGGCCCAGGGCCCGGATCAGGCAGGTGATGGGCAGCTTGCGGTTCTTGTCGATGCGGACCCAGAACACCTCGTTGGCGTCGGTCTCATACTCCAGCCAGGCGCCCCGGTAGGGGATGACGGTGGAGGTCAGGATGGGCAGGTCGGTCTTCAGGTCCAGCTCCTTGCCGTAGTACACGCCGGGAGAACGGACGATCTGGGACACCACCACGCGCTCCGCGCCGTTGATGACGAAGGTGCCGGAGTGGGTCATCAGGGGGAAATCTCCCATGAAGATCTCCTGCTCCTTGATCTCCTCGGTCTCCTTGTTGCGCAGACGCACCTTGACTTTCAGCGGCGCCGCGTACGTGGCGTCCCGTGCCTTGCACTCCTCCACGTCATACTTGGGAGCCTCATCCATCTTGTAGTCGATGAAGCTCAGCTCCAGATTTCCCTGGTAGTCGTTGATGGTGCCCACGTCCGCGAATACTTCCCGCAGGCCGGCGTCCCAGAACCATTGATAGGAGTTCTTCTGGATCTCCAGCAGGTTGGGCATGGGCATGACTTCCTCGTGCCGGGCAAAGCACTTACGAAGGGTCTTTCCGTAATACTTGTCTTTGGCCATCTGTTGTTCACGCAACCTTTCTTTTGCCCCGTCCGGGTCTGTCCTCCCCCGGCCGCGGCAGAGTATTTTCATCGGCGCAGAGCAGCCGCCGCAGGCGCCCCGTTTCCGACACGCCCGGCCTTGTTGTTAAATTTCACCCGCTCTGCTATTGCTTTTCCCTGTCAGATGTGCTATCTTGATTTCAGGATTTGAGTGTGGGATTTTGCCCACTCATATTTGCAAGCGACTAATTTTATCATGGTTTCCGCCTGTTGTCAACCGTTGTTTTCCCGCAGCCGAAGATTTTCGGCTGCTTTTTGCTGCGCGGAAAGCTCCCCCGTTTTGCGGGGGAGCTTTTTTATTTACCGTCACAGCGTCTCCAGGAAGCGGGCCAGGGGAATGCTGTCATCCCCCTTCCGCCAGGCCGCCAGAATCTCCTCCGTCTCCTCCTCCCCCTCCAGCGGAACGAACACCAGGTTGTCCGCATTGGTCAGCTTATCCGTGCAGTAGGCGGGCAGGATGGAGATGCCCTCCTCCGCCGCCACCATCATCAGGATGCTCTCCGTGTCGTTGGAGCGCAGGAGGATGTTGGGCTGGTAGCCCGCTTTCTGATAGAGCTGCATGAAATAGGCGTCGCCGAAGGAATCGCCGGTGCCGGAGGGAGTCATGTACAGAATCGTCTCGTTTTTCAGGTCCTCCCGCCGCAGGGAGGCCCGCTGGGCGAAGGGATGGCCGCCGTAAAGGGCCACCACCAGCCGCACCCGCTCCACCAGCCGGCTCTCCACCCGGTCCTCCCGGCAGAGGTTGGTGCTGTCCCAGGTGAAGATCAGGTCGTACTCCCCGTTCAGCAACCCCGCCGCCAGCATGTCCGTGTCGCAGCGGAAGCAGATCAGCAGAATGTTGGGAAAGGCCCGGTGAAAGCCGCACAGCTTGTTGGACAGGTCGCTGCGCTCATAGCCCTTGGTGTAGCCAATCCGGATGGTGCCCACCAGTCCCGCGGAGGCGTCCCGGGTCCTGCTGAGGGCGGTCTCCATCCGCATCAGCACGGCCTTGGCTTCCTTCAGAAACACCGTTCCGGCAGGCGTCAGGGAAACCGGCCGGCTGTTGCGGTCCAGCAGCCGGACCCCCAGCGACTCCTCCAGCGCCCGGACCTGCTGGGTGATGGCCGTCTGGGAAATGTAATATTGCGTGGCGGCCCTGGTGAAGCTCCGCTGCTCCGCCACCGCCACAAAGTACTTCAGTTGGTTGATGTTCATAGCTCCGCTCCAATAATAAGATAATCTTATTTTAATATGGATATTTTGGATTTGCAATCCCGGAAATTCCGGCTTAAGATAACAAATCATTATCAGCAAAGGAAGCGTGGCTCAGGATGAAAATCATGGTGTACGAAGCGCGGCCCGACGAGCTGGCGGACCTGCGGGCCCAGGAGCGGGAGCTGGACGTGGAATTGACCATCACGGAGGCGGTTCCCTCCCCGGAGACCGCCGGACTTCCCATGCCCATAAAGGCCATGGCGGGACCGGCGTTGGGGTTGGACGCCGCCGACTGCATAGCCGCACCCTGAGCGCCAACCAGATGGGCCGCCGCCCGGGTGGGGTCCATGAAGGCCGCATTGCGCTGCATCTCCTTGATCATCTGCTCGTCTTCCTCATTGGCCTTCACCGAGGAGACGCCCACCCGTTGGATCTCAATGCCGCGGAAGTCCCGCCACTGGGCGGAGAGTTCTTCCTTCAGGGCGGAGGCCAGTTCCTGGGCATGGCCAGGAAGCGCGGAATAGCGGATGCCCTGTTCAGAGATTCGTGCGAAGGCGGGCTGGAGGGCGGTGAGCAGCTCGCTTTTCAGCTGGCTGTCCAGCTCCATGCGGTTGTATTCGTCCGACACGTTGCCGCAGACGTTGGTATAGAACAGGAGAGGATTGACCAGCTTGTAGCTGTATTCCCCGAAGCAGCGAATAGAAATGTCGATAACGATGCCGGCCCGCTGGTCCACAACCCGGAAGGTCACAGGAGAGGGGGTGCCGTACTTGTTGCCGATGAGCTCCTTGGTGTTGAAATAGTAGACTCGCTGATCCTTGGGGGGCTCGCCGCCAAAGGTGAAACGCTTGCCCATATTCTGGAACGACGCCTTG
>NZ_JAXEBZ010000059.1:0-11050 GCF_034093755.1 Dysosmobacter sp.
CGCCCAGCGCCTTTTTCTTCCACCGTGCACGGCGCATTCTTTTTCGGCAAGACGAAAAAGAATGGGGGGTGCATCCCCGCCGGGGTCCCGGCAATTTCCCACGCCGAAACCGGCGCAAAAGCCCGCGATCTTCATCGCACTCCCGCCACCCGGACGGGTGCAAAGCCCGAGATTCCGCGCTTTCGGGCGCAAACACGAACATAAAAGGATATGCCTATGAAGATTTTCCAAAAACGCCGGACGGCGGCGCTGGTACTGGCGCTGGCCGTCGTGGTGAGCATTTTCATCGGACAGGCGAAAAAGCCGGAGGACACCACCCCCGCCTCCACCTCCGTCACCGGCAGCTACACCTACGTGCTGGACGAGCGGAACGTGGTGTCCGACAAGACCGGCGAACACATCGACGGCATCAACGTCTCCCTGTTCGCCCAGACCGGCGCCCAGATTGTGGTGGAGATTATCGGCTCCACCGGCTCCGCCGACATCGCCGCCTACACCGAGGCGGAGTTCAACCGCCTGGGGGTTGGCTCAGCGGAGCGGAACAACGGCGTGCTGATCCTGCTGGCACTGGACAATTACTACATGGGCCATCCGGGCGGCGACTATTACACCGGCTACGGCAGCGGCTTCAGCTCCAACGAGGGCCAGACCATCGTGACCCTGGTGAACGGGCACCTGGAGAGCGACTTCGTCCGGGGCGACTATGACGCCGGCATCCGGGCGGCCTTTGACGCGGTGGCGGAGTACCTGGCCGACGGCTACGGCGTCACCGTGAAGGAGAACTACATCCCCGCGGCGGCGAAGAACTACACCGCCCGGTCCGGGGATTACGGCACCTATACCACCGGCACGGTGGAGCCCTCCGGCGCTTCCATCCTGGGCAGCTTCGTGACGCTGCTGGTGGTGCTGCTGATCCTGTGGATCATTCTGGACGCTTTCCGCTGGTCCCGGTACCGGCGGCGGTACCTGATGCCCGGCATGGGCATTCCTACCCGGCGGTATTACCCCGTGTTCTGGGGCCGGCGGTGGTATATGCCCCGCCCGGTGCGGCGTTCCCCGCCCCCCAGGCCCCCCAGGGACGATCACCGTCCGCCCTCCGGCGGCGGCTTCGGCGGCTCCAACCGCCGTCCCCCCAGCAGCGGCTCCTTCGGCGGCGGCAGCCGCAGACCGCCCTCCGGCGGCTCCTTCGGCGGCGGCAGCTTCGGCAGCGGCGGCGGCCGGGGCTTCGGCGGCTCCTTCGGGGGCGGCTCCTTCGGCGGAGGGGGCGGCCGGGGCTTCGGCGGAGGCGGCTCCTTCGGCGGCGGCAGCTTCGGCGGCGGAGGCGGCCGGGGCGGTTCCTTCGGCGGCGGAGGCCGCCGGTAACGGCCCGGGAAATCCCCGGAAGGACCATTCATCGGTTTGAAAATTCCCCGGCAGAGCATCGTATCCGGGATGCCTGCCGGGGTTTCTCTGCGTCCGGGGCGTCGGCCGCTTTCCCGCCTCCGTTTCTTTGCCCCAACTTTGCGTCTGTGCTTGCGAAGTCGTGAATATTCGTATATAATATATTCTATCGGGTTGTATTTTCACGGGGGCACCGCGGGAACGGAACCGGGCTTCCCCACAGGGGAGACGTGCTGCCCCGGACATTTCCGGCAGGCGCGGAAAGCTGTATAAAAATACGAAGGGAGGCGGCAAATATGATCTCGGACGAAACCGCGTACCGGCGGTATCTGGACGGAGAGGAAAAGGCCGCCGATCTGCTGGTGGAAAAATACGGCGATGCGCTGACGCTGTACATCAACGGCTATGTCAGGGACATTCAGGAAGCCGAGGACCTGATGATTGAGGCGTTTTCCCGGATTTTCGCCAAGGAGCGGCCTATCACGGGCGAGGGCGCCTTTCAGGCGTATCTCTATAAAACGGCCCGGAATCTGGCCCTGCGCCACAGGAAGAAGCACAGGCTCAGCTTCCTGCGGCTTGAGGAACTGGAGTTTGAGCCGCGGAGCGACGTGCCGGCGGACAGGGAGCTTTACCGTGACGAGCGCAGCCGCCAGCTCTGCGCCGCCCTGGAAAAACTGAAGGCGGAATACCGGGAAGCCCTCTACCTGGTCTACTTTGAGGACATGAGCTACCGCAGCGCGGCGGCGGTGATGAATCAGAGCGAGGGGCAGATCACGAAGCTGGTCTACCGCGGGAAGCAGAACCTGAAAGCGATCCTGGAACAGGAGGGGTTTACCTATGCGGACGAATGAGGAGCGCGCCGGCCTGATTCATCGGCGGACGGCGGAAATCAGACGGGAGCGGCAAAGGCGGAGGCAGCGGGCGCTGGACGCGGTCTGCGTGACGGCCTGCCTGCTTCCGATCACCGGAATCGGCGCGGTGATGCCCGGGCTGACCATCCCCGGCGGGGAAGCCCACCACACTTCCGGCGCGGCCAGCCTGGTGGGAAGCCATGCGGCGCTGGGCTATATCCTCATGGGGCTGATGGCCTTTCTGCTGGGCGTGTGCGTGACGGTGTTTCTGTACCGCCTGCGCCGCGGGAATGAGAGAAGGCGGCGGGAGAACCGGAACGATGAACTTTGAACTGATTGACAACTGTTTTCAGGTTGCCGTGCTGCTGTGCGCGGCGCTGGCGGCAGCCGGGGCGGCGGTCCGGCACAGGGACCGCCGTTTCCTGATGCTGGCCCTGTTTGATATCTGCGTTTCCATGGGAACCCTCTACTGGGTGCTGCACATTTTCATTTTCGGCGACGTGCCCCAGGTGTTCTATGTGGCGGAGTTTTCCTGGCTGGCGGCGTACCTGTTCCTGCTGTCCTTCCAGATGGTGCGGACAGAGCGGGACGGGAGGACGTTTTCCCTGCCGGCCCTGGTGTGCGCCCTGCTGGCGGCGGCGGTGATTCTGGCGTTCCGGATTTTCGGCCCGTCCTGTGTGGTTTCCGCCGCCTTTGCCGGGGTTGTGTTTGCCATCGTGTATCTGGCGGTCCGGCGGCTCCGGCGCGGCGGCGGGCTGATGGACTGGTGGCTGCTGCTGTGCGTGGGACTGCAGCTTCTTCTGTATGTGGTGTCCTGCTTTATGGAGGACTTCACCCACTTCAATCTCTACTTTGCCGTGGATATCACGCTCACATTCTCGTTTGCGGCGCTGCTGCCGCTGGCACTGCGGGAGGCGGCGGGGAAATGATCTATATTGAGAATATTTTTGTCTGCCTGGCCATTCCGCTGGCGCTGTGCGTCCTGTTTATCGGGGGGCGCACCCGTCGATTCATGCTGTTTATGATGGCCGGCATGGGCGTATGTTTGCTGTCCGCCTATGTCAACAGCTTCTTCATGGGCTATTACGGCGCCGGCGCCACCGTGGCCGTGGTGGAGATCACGCCGGTGTGCGAGGAAGTGATGAAGCTGCTGCCCCTGCTGTTCTACATCCTGATTTTCGAGCCGAAGGTCCGGGAGCTGCCGGAGGCCGCCGTTGCCCTGGCCGTGGGCTTTGCCACCTTTGAAAACGCCTGCTACCTGACGGAGAACGGCGCGGAAAACCTGATGTTCCTGCTGGGCCGCGGGCTTTCCGCCGGAGCGCTGCACATCCTCTGCGGCATTCTGATCGGATTCGGACTGTCTTACGTGTTCCGCCGCCGGTGGCTGGCGTTTACCGGCACGGTGGGACTGCTGGGCGCCTGCATCGTGTTCCACGCCATCTACAACCTGCTGATCTCGGGGGAGGGGGCCTGGCGGACCGCCGGGTATCTGTTCCCGTCTGTCCTGATTGCCGTGCTGTTCGCGGGAAAGCTCCTGCTTCCCAGACTGAAGATCCGGCTTGAATAACCGTTTTGCCTGTCGGGCCGCCCTGTTTTCAGGGCGGCTCTGCTTTTTTGGAAAAATTTCTGAAGAATTTGTCGTTTGGGGTGGAAGGATTTTCATTTTTGTGTCTTTTAGGAAACAGAGAGACTGAAAATCATACGGAGGGAGGTTATTGGATGACCGGTAAGACAGAAACCCGGGTGCGGAAGATCCGAAGCAGGACACGGCAGTACAGGCGGCAGCGTGAAAACCGTGTGCTTACTTTCCTGGCGGCGTTCAGCCTGTTTCTTCTCGCCGGTATCGGCGTTCTTTTCGGAAGCGTACAGACACCGGGCGTGGCGGCGGTGGCCAACGGCTACGGCGCGGTGCTGCTGCGGGACGGCGCGGTGACGTATGTGGTGATCGGCATAGCCGCCTTTATTGTGGGCGTGTCTGTCACCGTGCTGTGCATCCGACTGAAAAACAAGTTAGAAAGCCGTACGGACTGTACGGAAGGAAGCGAGAACTGACATCCCGGCGCAGCCGGAGGATGGCAAGACCCGCGCGGAGAATTTTTCCCCAGAAAGGAGCAAACACATGAAACAAACAGCCAAGAGACTGCTGAGCACGGCCCTCGCCTTTGTGATGGTGCTGTCCCTGCTGCCTGCCGTGTCCCTGACGGCGCTGGCAGATGAGGAGGATAACACCACCAAGGACGCCTTCGGCATCGCCATGAAAGAATGGACGCAGGCGGAAAAGGAAAAGGCGGAGAGCGAACTGCCCTACGGCACCGGCTACGGCACGTGGACGACCCTGATGGAAATGGGCGAACTGTACGTTTCCATGGGGTATGACGGCGCCACCCGCCTGACCGGTCTGCTGGACTGGAACGAGAAGGAGGGGACGACGGACGCGGCCATCGGCAGCAACGTCATCAACTTCACCCAGAAGAACCTCACCTCCCGTTCCGAAAGCTACAAGGCCGTGGCCACGGCGGGCATGGACCTCTGCGGCACCGGCAAGAAGGAGTATGTGGCCAATCTGGCGCTGAACGCCAGCGGCAACACCCTGTATCTTTACGTGACCGACAGCAACAACAAAGTGATCGGCAACAATCAGAAGATCACCTTTGAGCATGTCGCCCAGCTCAGCGGAATGGAAGTCCATCAGGTCAAGGGCGCCTTCTCCGTGGCCGCCGGCGACTTTGACGGCGACGGCAAGGACTCCATTGTGGTCTATGTCCCGCGGACCGACGCCAGCAGTATGACGCAGGGCAACGAGGATAAGGCCCCGTTCATCGCGGAGTATTTCTTCGTGCAGAACAACGGCCAGTGGGTCATGGTGCAGAACCCGGTTTCCACCGTCTGCTCCAACGTGCTCAAGCTGCTGGGCAACAACTCCATCAACAAGCTTGACACCATGAAAAACCAGCCCATGGTGGACCTGGTGGCGGAGGACGTGGATAAGGACGGCTTTGACGAGCTGATCGTCACCGCCAACATGAACGACGTGACCAACAGCGACTATGATCTGCAGTCCCAGCTCTTCATTTACGACCGGCTGAACCACAAGACCGAGCCGGCCAGCGAGACCGAGGACGGCAACTGGCATCTCAGCTACCGCGCCGCGGACAATCCGAATTATACGCATCCCGGCCTCTATATCCAGGAGGCGAACTACAAGCGCGTTGTCTGGGCCTCTTCCACGGTGGGCAATATCGTCGTGTCCACCGGCACCAACAGCGTGGACTACCCCGAGATCATCACCGCCGGCTTTATCGACGGCGAGCAGAGCAAAACCCAGCACATCAACGTGGACGGCAGCGACGAGATCGGCGTGACCGCCGTGCGGGTGGACGATACGAAAACCATCGACCAGTCCAACAAGTTTACGATCTGGGGGGATGGAAAATCCACCACCGCCATCAACGTCATCTGCCAGTATGAGGAGATCCTCAACCAGAAGCTCTCCCCCAACGGCTGGACGAAGGGCGGCTTCTTCGAGAGCGAGGACGTCAACAGTCTTCTGCAGGTGCAGGCCTATGCCGACCGCGGCTTTGAATACGCGGAGGCGGTGTTCATCTCCGGCTCGGTGTACCACATCAACTCGGACAGCAGGCTGGAAGAGGCGTACAAGCACACCGACTTCGGCAACAAGGACTGCGGCGCAGGCTCCGACACCCTCACCAACACCACCATCACTGCCGTCACCGCCGGCAACTTCAACGCCAACAGCGACGGACGGGAGCAGCTGATCTTTGTCACCACCCTCAAGCAGAGCGGCAAGAACAACGCCTATTCCCGGGTCTACTGCTACTATTACGACACGACCCTGGAGACAAAGAACGGCAAGCAGCAGGAGCACGGGTACGAGGGCAAGCGCTCCAGCTACCTCACCGAGCACAAGGGCAGCTTCTATGTCTCCCTGAACACGCTGGACACGGATAACGACAGCGTCATCGCCAAGCTGGACAGCGTCACCCGGGAGTACGGCATGCCCGATGTGCTGGCCATTCTGGAGGCTACGCCCTACTTCACCGAGATCGGCGACGGCGAGGACGGCGTGGGCAACAGCGAGACCGTCTACGGCACAAGCGTGATCGAAGGCGGCGCCAAGGGAGAGAGCTTCGGCTTCACGGCGGGCCTGATCACGGGCTTTGAGGTGGAATTTGCCAAGTACGGCATCGGTATGGAAGTGCAGATCGATAACTCCTTCAACTGGAGCACCACCAAATCCAAAGAGGTTGAATGGGGCGTGGAGTTCAAAAACGACACCGGCGACAACCTGGTGGTGGTGTACCGCAGCCCGGTGATCGTTTACCACTATGTGGACCTGGACGGAAATGAGATGGTGATTGGCAAAACCGGCCAGCCTGCCTACAGCAAGGTCACCGTGGACGAATACAACGAGGCGGCGGAGCAGTTCGGCCTGGACCTGATCTCGGATGAAAACGCCAAGCTGGCCACGCCCGGCGAGCCTTCCACCTACCGCAGCACCACCAATAACCTGGGCGAGCACGCCGCCGCCCATCAGCATTGGGTGAACTATCCCGACAACGGCACCACCGCGGAGTATGTGACCTATACCAATACGCAGGAAAATGCCTTTGAGCATGAATTCAATGTCTCTCTGAGTGTCGTCGCCAAGCTCAAGGGCGTTTTGCTGGGCTATGACCTGGGCTTCACCACGACTCACTCCACGGCCAAACTCAACGGCAATTCCGTCACCAAGTCCGGTTCGGTGAACCCTGCCTATGAGGACGGCTACTCGTTCCAGTGGAAGCTGGCCACGTGGGACTGCCAGCTCAACGGCGGCACCGTGCCCGTGGTGGGCTATCTGGTGCAGGACGTGAGCTCTCCGCCCTCCCCCGCCATGGGCCTGACGGCGGAGACCACCGGCACCGACAGCGTCACCCTGCGCTGGACCAAGGGTGCCCGGGACGCTTCGCAGTACCGCGTTTACCGCCTGCTTGACACCGGCGAATACGTGCTGGTGGGCGCGGTAGAGGGCAATCAGACCACCTGCACCCTCACCGGCCTCGAGCCCGGCGAGACCTACACCTATGTGGTGCGCGGCGTGGGCTTTGTGCTCGGAGAGGCTCTGGAGTCCGTGAACAGCGGCTCCATCACCGTGCGCACCCAGTCGGAGAACAGCAAGGTTCAGCTGAAGCTGGTGGGAGAGTCTCTGACCAGTGACAATGTTCTGCAAAGCACCGGCGCCCAGGCGAAGATTGCCATGGAGGTGACCGGCACCGACGGCGGCAGCATCTCCTACCAGTGGCAGGTCCTGGAATCCAGCGCGGAGGGCCTCCGGAAAGGCTGGCACAGCGTCGACACGCTGGACGATGCCGTTCCCGCGGGCCAGACGAAGCTGGTGGGAACGGTCAGCGGCGGGAAAAGCGGCAGCCTGACCCTCAGCACCATTGACAGGAGCCTCAACGGCAGCAGCCTTCGCTGCGTGGTCACCGTCACCTCCAGGGCCGGCAACGTGGCGACCTACTATTCCCCCGGCGTCACCCTGGAACTGGACGGCCTGAGCACCACCACGGCGGTCACCGTCACGGGGTTCAACGGCGCGGCCGTCGGCGGCAGCGGACCCATTTCCGACCCGTATACGGGTACGGCGAGCTACACGCAGGTCACTAAGAACGTCACCACATCCTACGTGCCCGTCCCGGCCACCGTCACGGAGAACGGAATCACCTACACGGTCTATCAGGATGAGACGAACTCCAAGTATGTGGGCGTGTATGACACCGTGGACGCTGCGGCCGGCACCGCCAGCCGCAGCTATTACGCCGTCTCGGAGGCCGACGGAGCCTTCACGCTGGAAGATCGGCTGGAGCTGAGCCGCGATCAGTATGTGGTTGACTACCCGGCTGGCACCGAAAACGGGTATACCGTCCCGGAGGACTTCACCGGCAGCGGCCTTTATGAGGAAGCCACGATCACCGATGATACCGGTACGCTCAACGTCCGCTACGAAAAGCAGTACGTCGTGACCTCCGGCGAAAGCACCGCCGCCCTGACACCGTACTGGTACAATACCGGCAACGGCAAGTACTACATCAAGGACAAATCCGGCGCGTTCGCACTGCCCGCGTCGCAGCCTGACAGGAATACCAATGAAGAAACGGGCGAAGTGGTGGAAACCGGTGCTGACCTGCGCACGGCGTATTACGAAGCCGGCGGCACCGTGATCCTGGGCGCCGACGGAACGGACGGCTACGACCATTACCAGGTCTATACCTATTCTGAGGAGAGCACTGCGTATACGCTCAGCGCCTCCTTCCACTGCGTCCCCGGCACCATGCTCCAAAACGGTGGAACGGACTACGCCGACAGCACGAAGCTGGTGACCGCTACCGTCAACAAGGCGGTGGAGAATATCACCTACACCACCTCCCCGGTCACCGGCACCCAGCTCACCCTGAACGCAGGCGTGAAGGACAGCACCGGCGTTCCGGTCAGCACGAGGGTGCTCTACACCATCACCAACACGAGTACCGGCGCCGCCACCCAGTTCGCGGCGTATGACGGCGGCACCTCCAGCTGGACGGCTCCCCAGTACGGCCTCTACCGCATTGAGGCCGCGGCTGACGCCACCTCCACCACCAAGGCCAGCTCGGCCGTGTGCTACTACCTGGCCGATGACCCCACCAATGACTATCGCCTCTCCCTGTGGCAGGGCGGGCAGGTCACCAACATCACCTACAACGATGAGGCTGTCGCGCTGAAGCTGGAAAAGCGCGTCTATAACGGCGAGACCCCCACCTCCTCCTGGGAGACCGTGAACAGCGGCGTCAGCTATCAGGTGGATGACTCCAACCACAGCGGCAGCTCCTACGCCCCCACCCCCATCAGCGGCAGCAGCTACACCCCCACCGCGGCGGGCAGCTACCTCTTCTCCGCCCTGGTGAACGGCAAAACCGTTGCTTCCGCCCTCCTGGCGGTGAGCAAAATCCCCATCACCGTCAGACCCGTGTGGGACAGCAAGGAAGGCAACATCAACACGGTCCCCAACTTCAGCGACATCTATCTGGAAGCAAAGGACGCCCAGGGCAACACGATCGATGTCAGCAGCGTGATGACCGTCTCCTGCGATCTGTATGAGGGAGGCAGTATCAAGCAGAACGCCGCCTCCGGCACGTACACCGTTACCCCGGCTTACAAGAACAACAATGTAAAGTCGGACTTCCTCTCCCGTTACAGTGTCACCATGGACACGGACACCATCTACTATATCAGCGAAGCGATCACGGTGTATTTCAGCGCCGGTGAAAACGGCGAGGTCTACGGCCGCTACGTCGATCCCAGCGGCACCGAGTTCGCCTTTGACAGCGGCAGCCAGATCAGCATGGACTACGGACTCAAGTTCGTCGCCGAGCCTGAGGCTGGCTGGTCGGTGGATAGTTCGAGGGGATGGACGGTAAAGCTTGGCTCGTCCGCTGTAAGCGGCTGCTACAGCGTTTACAGCAACACGCTGGAAATCACCGGGACGCAGCTGGAGAGCCTGAAGAGTCTGGTCAGCTCCCTGAACACGAAAGAGCTCACTGTTTCCGTCGCCTTCGGCAACAATGCCAACAGGATCACCTACAGCGCAGGCGACAGCGAGGGCAGTCTGCAGGCAGCGACGGGAAGCGAACCGTTTACCAGCGGCGGCTCCGTGGCCCACAACGCCGCCATCACCTTCACCGCTGTGCCCAACGAGGGCAAGATGGTGGAGAAGTGGACCGTGGACGGCACGGAGTACAAGTGGGACGGCACGGATGCGCTCTACCGGGAGAACATCCTTACCCTGGAGAACATCTCCGCCTCCCATGACGTGCAGGTTTACTTTACCGACACGGCTGTCACCAATGTGAGCGCTGCCGCGATGGATACAGCCAACAATCTCTATTTCGGCGCGGCGATCACCGTCACCGACGCCCAGGGGAACACGATCACGGGTGATGCCCTCAAGAGCGTCCCCCAGTCCGGCGCCCTGACCTTCACCGCGGAGATGGGCAACAGCACCGGCGCCGTCATCAAAGAGTGGCAGACCAGCCCCGACGGCTCCACGTGGACCACCGTGGACGGCTCCGGCGGACAGAATGCGATCATGGTCTATGAGCACGGCGAGAAACTCTATGTCCGTGTTGTGATCGCCGTGGCCCAGACCTACCGGCTGAGCTGGAAGGTTATGGAAGGCGACGCGGAGATCACAGACCAGAACATCGCTGTTCTGATCCCCAGGAGCGGCAATGTCACCCTGGGCGGCAACGGCAGCAGCTACGCGGTCAACACCCCCGTGGAATTCACCCTGCGGCTGGACGGCAGCCGCTATGTGATCGGCTGGAGCGACAATGTCACCCCTGCCGCGGACGGAATGTCCGCCGCCATGACCCTGACCGATGACACGGTTGTCACCGTCACCGTGGCCGCCAAGCCCACCGTCTCCTGGACGGATCCCACCGGCGGCACCATCAGCGTCAGGGGAACCGTGAACGGCAGCGCGAACACCGCCGTCAGCAACGGCAGTTATGTGGACCCTGACACCGTGGCCGCCGTCACCGCGGCGCCCAATCCGGGCTACGTGGTGGAGAGCATCAACGGCGACACCGGCGTCAACAACCGCGCCAACGGTGAGAAGTCCAAGGCATTCACCGTCAGCAGCGACACCGTGTTCACCGCCGCCTTTACGGCCAAGCCCATCCTGACCATCGACCTGAATGACTACGGCACCGTCCGGGCGGACGGCACCAGGGACGGCGGCTCCTTCTCCATCCGGAGCGGCAGCAGCTACCTGGACTTCGGCA
>NZ_JAXEBZ010000060.1:0-19735 GCF_034093755.1 Dysosmobacter sp.
GCGGCGGGCAGCCGCTCCAGGGCCTCGCCCCAGAGGAACTTTTCGCCCATCAGCAGCGCGGCATAGTACAGCCCCCACAGCACGAAATTCCAGGCGGAGCCGTGCCATAGCCCTGTCAGCATCCACACCACCAGCAAATTGATGAGCTGGCGGCCCTTGGAGCAGCGGTTGCCGCCCAGGGGGATATACACGTAATCCCGGAACCAGAAGGACAGCGTCATGTGCCACCGCCGCCAGAACTCGGAGGCGGACCTGGCGATATAGGGGTAGTTGAAATTCTCCGGCAGGCGGAAGCCGAACACCCGGCCCAGGCCGATGGCCAGGTCGGTGTAACCGGAAAAGTCGAAGTACAGCTGCAAGGTGTAGGCGATGGCGCCCAGCCAGGCCAGCCCCACTGTCAGCCGGTCCCCGGCGGCAAAGGCGCCGTCGGCAATCTGCCCCAGGGCGTCCGCCAGCAGCACCTTTTTGGCCAGGCCGAAGCAGAACCGGGTCAGGCCCTCCGCCGCGTCCCGGACGGTCTCCCGCCGGTCCGTCATGGCCGGGGCGAACTCCCCGTAGCGCAGGATGGGGCCCTGGAGAATCTGGGGGAAAAAGGCCATGAACAGCGTCAGCCGCAGAGGGTTTCTCTCCGGCGGCACCGTCCCCCGGTACACGTCGGTGACGTAGGCCACCGCCTGGAACACGAAAAAGGAGATGCCCGCCGGCAGCACCATGGCGAGAACCGCCACGTTCAGCCCCAGGGCGTTCAGGTTCCCCGCCAGGAAGCCGGTGTATTTGTACACCACCAGCATGCCCAGGTTTACCAGGATGCCCGCCAGCCACGCCGCCTTCCGGTGAGGCCGTCCCGGGGCGCAGGCCAGGCCGGAGACATGGCTCACCAGGCAGCTGACCAGCAGCGGCGGCAGCAGCCGCACGCCGCCCCAGCAGTAAAAGGCAAGGCTGAAGGCCAGCAGTACCAGATTCCGGCCCCGCCGCAGCCGGGCAGGCAGCAGGAAGTAGCACACCAGCACCGCCGGCAGGAAGCCGAACAGAAAGCTCATGCTGCTGAACGCCATGGCCGCATCCCCCTTTCTCCGAAAAATTTCAACAGATCTTCCGCAGCGCCAGCAGATACAGCGCCAGCGCCAGGCCCGTCAGCATCCAGCAGATGGCCTGGGTGGCTGCCCGGTAGCCTCTGGGCGGCTCCCCCTGCTCCCGGGTGCGGAACAGGTTCCAGCCGAAGGCCGTCTCCGGGAAGGCCGCCGCCAGCAGCACAATGGCGCTGACGAACACGTTCAGGCCGTAGTCCGCCCAGCTGCCCCGGGCGTACAGCGGCGGGTCCAGTGCGAAGGCCGCCGCCTGGGCCCGGTTCAACCCCGCGGGCGGTTCCTTTCCCGTGCCGGGGGTGATGCCCACGGCGGAGTCCGGGGACCAGCGGCCCTCGGTGTCAAACCAGCCCCGGCTGCCGGTCTGCCCCGGCAGGAAGGCCCCCTCAAACAGCACTTCTCCGTCCTCCGTGACGCGGATGCCGGGGACGGCGTCCCCGTTTTCCGTGATCACAGACGCCAGGGGGTACTCCACCACATAGCGCTTCTCCGCGGCGCCGCGGGAGAAGTCCACCTCCGCGCCGGCCTCTGTCTTCCGGACGGTGACCTCAATCTCAGCGCCCCGGACCTGCCCGGAATAGACCGTCGCGTTCTCTTCCTCCGTGACACTCAGCAGCGTGCCGTCAAAGTAGACGCCCCGGGTCTGGCGGGAGCGGGCGGTCAGCACGCCGAACACCAGCATCATGCCCGCCAGAAGGAATATCAGCAGTTTTTGTGACCACGTGCGCTTTTTCATACGGTTCTCCTGTTTACCCTTCGCCTTTCAGCTGAATGATGCGGTCCCGCAGGATGGCGGCATACTCGAATTCCAGCATCTTCGCCGCTTCTTTCATTTCTTTTTCCAGACGGGCGATCTCCTCCTCCCGCTCCTGCTGGCTCAGCTTCCGCTTCTTCCTGCCACGGAGGGTATCGCTCTCCGCCGTGGTGGAGATCTCCAGCACCTCCCGCACATCCTTGATGATGGTTTTGGGCACGATGCCGTGGGCCTGGTTGTAGGCGTCCTGAATGGTGCGGCGGCGCTCCGTTTCATCCATGGCGGACCGCATGGCGGGGGTGATCTGATCGGCGTAGAGGATCACCAGGCCCTCCGCGTTCCGGGCGGCACGGCCGATGGTCTGAATCAGGGACGTCTCCGACCGGAGGAATCCCTCCTTGTCGGCGTCCAGCACCGCCACCAACGACACCTCCGGCAGGTCCAGGCCCTCCCGCAGCAGGTTGATGCCCACCAGCACGTCGAACTTTCCCAGCCGCAGGTCCCGGATGATCTCCATCCGCTCAATGGTCTCCACGTCGGAGTGCATATACCGCACCCGGATGCCGGCGTTTTTGAAATACTCCGTCAGGTCCTCCGCCATCTTCTTGGTGAGGGTGGTCACCAGCACCCGCTCGCTTCTGGCCGCCCGGGCGTTGATCTCGGCGATGAGGTCGTCAATCTGGCCCTCCACCGGCCGCACCTCCACCTTCGGGTCCAGCAGGCCCGTGGGCCGGATCACCTGCTCCACCGTCTGGCCGGAGCGGCTGCGCTCGTACTCGCCGGGGGTGGCGGAGACGTAGATGGCCTGGTTGATGCGCTGCTCGAACTCCTCGAACTTCAGCGGCCGGTTGTCATAGGCGCAGGGCAGGCGGAAGCCGTACTGCACCAGGGAGTCCTTCCGGGCGTGGTCGCCGTTGTACATGGCCCGCACCTGGGGCAGCGTCACGTGGCTCTCGTCCACAAACAGCAGGAAATCCCTGGGGAAGAAGTCCAGCAGCGTCATGGGGGCGGAGCCCACCGGCCGGCCGGAGATCACCCGGGAGTAGTTCTCGATGCCGGTGCAGTAGCCCAGCTCCGTCATCATCTCCATGTCGTATTCCGTCCGCTGGCGGATGCGCTGGGCCTCCACCAGCTGGTTGTGCTCTTCAAAATACGCCACCCGCTCCTCCAGCTCTTTTTTGATCTCCTTCACCGCCCGGTCCATCTTGTCCTGGGTGGTGACGTAGTGGCTGGCGGGGTAGATGACCACGTGGGTCAGGTGGCGGTCCGCCGTGCCGGTGACGGGGTTGAACTCGCTGATGCGGTCGATCTCGTCGCCGAAGAACTCCACCCGCACCGCCCGGTCCTTGTAGTAGGCGGGATAGATTTCCACCGTGTCTCCCCGGACCCGGAACATGTTCCGCTGGAAGGCCACGTCGTTGCGCTCGTAGCGGCACTCCACCAGCTTCTTCAGCAGCGTCTCCCGGCTGTACTCCGTCCCCGCCCGCAGGGAAACCGCCAGCCGGGCGAAATCCTCCGGCTCACCCAGACCGTAAATGCAGGACACGGAGGCCACCACGATCACGTCCCGCCGCTCCAGCAGGGCGAAGGTAGCGGACAGCCGCAGCCGGTCGATCTCCTCGTTGGTGGCGGCGTCCTTGGCGATATAGGTGTCGGTGTGGGGGATATAGGCCTCCGGCTGGTAGTAGTCATAGTAGCTGACGAAGTACTCCACCGCGTTCTCCGGGAAGAACTCCTTGAACTCGGAGCACAGCTGGGCCGCCAGGGTCTTGTTGTGGGCCAGCACCAAAGTGGGCCGCTGAACGGCCTCGATGACCTTGGCCATGGTAAAGGTCTTGCCGGAGCCGGTGACGCCCAGCAGCACCTGCTCATCCAGGCCGTTGTCCACGCCCTCGCTGAGGGCGCGGATGGCCTCCGGCTGGTCGCCGGAGGGCTGGTAGGGGGAATGAACCTTGAATTTGGGCATGGTACACCTCCGTCAGAATCAGCCCCGGGGCAGCAGGCCGGAGTCCGCCATGGAGACGAAATCCCCGTCTGCCACGATGATGTGGTCCAGCAGCGGCACGCCCACGGCGTCCAGCGCCCGGGCGGCCTGCTCCGTGGCGCCGTAGTCCTCCCGGGAGGGGAGGGCGATGCCGCTGGGGTGGTTGTGGGACAATATCACGCCGCTGGCGCCGGTGAGCACCGCGTTTTCCACCAGCTTCCGCACGGAGAACCCGGCGCCGGACAGTCCGCCCTCGCCTAAGCGGCGGCACACCAGCAGCTTGCCCTTTTTGTCCAGGCACAGCTGGTACACCGCCTCGCCGCTCTCCCCGGCAAACCGCTCCGCCAGGTACCGGCCCGCCGCCTCCGTGGAGCTGAGAACCGTCTCCCGCTTCGCGCCCTCCCTGGCCCGGCGGCACAGCTCCGGCGCCAGTTTCACCAGCACCGCCGCGCTCTCGCCCACGCCCTCCACCTGCCGCAGGTCCGCCGCCGGGGCGTCCAGCACCCCCTGCAGGGAGCCGTACTGCTCCAGCAGCCGGTGGGCCAGATCGTTGGTGTCCCGCCGGGGAATGGCGTAAAACAGCAGCAGCTCCAGCAGCTCACAGTCGGTGAACTGTCCGGCGCCGCCCTCGGCAAAGCGATGGCGCAGCTTCTCCCGGTGACCGTCGTGCATCCCCACGTCTCCCACTCCCTTCGGATCAATGCCGTAATGTCGTATCAGGGTATTATACCATTTATTCCGCGCTCTCACAAGCGTTTCTTTCCGTTCCGGCTGTCCTCCCCGGGCGGGCTGTTCCGGCGGAAATTGTTCCCGATTTTTCCGGGATCTTACGTGATTTGGGTTGACAAGCGGCGTTTTTGGGCATACCATAGTTATATTAAATCAATATGGTCCGGTAGGTAAGGCTACCGCACGGATATGGGTTGCTGCCGCGAAATGATGGAGACATCATGAGAGGGTATGAACAGGCGATATCGAACACGAAGGTATCATCTAACGCAACTGCACCGCCTTGCGGAGCTAAAGCTTGAACGGTAGGGAGGTTCCGCGGCGCGCAGGAGCCTCCGGCGCATCGGCGGCAGCCCTCAGCCTTTCCGGACGGAGAGACGAGGGGCTGCATTTTTGATTTTGACCCATTTCAGCGGGAAAGGAGGACGCGCCTGTGTTTGATTACGAGGACGCCGACGAACTGACCAAGTTCGCAAAACAGATCGAGGATCTGATCCACCGAAAACAGTATGCCCAGCTCCGCGACCTCCTGCTGCCGCTGGAGGCGGCGGACATCGCCCTTCTGATGATGGAGTCGGAGGAGCAGATTCTGCCCCTGGTGTTCCGGCTGCTACCCAAGGAGCTGGCGGCGGAGGTGTTCGTGGAGCTGGACTCCGACCAGCAGGAGATGCTGATTCAGGGCTTTTCCAACGTGGAGCTGAAGGAAGTGCTGGATGAGCTGTACCTGGACGATACCGTGGACATTGTGGAGGAGATGCCGGCCAACGTGGTCAAGCGCATTCTCCGCCACTCGGACCCGGACACCCGGAAGAGCATCAACGAAATTCTGAAGTACCCCGAGGACTCCGCCGGCAGCATCATGACCACGGAGTTCGTGGACCTGAAGGCCTCCATGACGGTGGAGGACGCCTTCAAGCGCATCCGCCGCACCGGTCCCGACAAGGAGACCATCAACATCAGCTACGTCACCGACGCCGGCCGCCACCTTCTGGGGCTGGTGTCCATCCGGACGCTGCTGTTTGCCGACGACAGCGAGATCATCGAGGACATCATGGAGACGAATCTGGTCTCCGTCACCACCCTGGACGACCAGGAGACGGTGGCCATGGCCCTCAGCAAGTACGACTTCCTGGCATTGCCGGTGGTGGACACGGAGAACCGGCTGGTGGGCATCGTCACCGTGGATGACGCCATCGACGTTCTGCAGGAGGAGACCACCGAGGATATTGCCAAGATGGCCGCCATGGCCCCCTCCGACAAGCCCTACCTGAAAACCGGCGTGTTTGAGACCTGGAAGGCCCGCACCCCCTGGCTGATGATTCTGATGCTCTCCGCCACCTTCACCGGCATCATCCTCACCAAGTTTGAGGATTCCCTGGCGGCCTGCGCCATCCTCACCTCCTTCATTCCCATGCTCTCCGGCACCGGCGGCAACAGCGGCACCCAGGCCTCCACCGCCGTCATCCGCGCCCTGTCCCTGGGCGAGGTCCGGTTCGGCGACCTGCCGAAGGTGCTGTGGAAGGAGTTCCGGGTGTCCATCATCTGCGGCATCTGTCTGGCCGCCGCCAACTTCGTGAAAATGATGCTCATCGACCGGTGGATGATGCAGAACCCGGACGTGACGCCCCTGGTGGCGCTGGTGGTCTGCGCCACGCTGGTGGGCACGGTGCTGTGCGCCAAGCTGGTGGGCTGCTCGCTGCCCATTCTGGCGGAAAAGGTGGGCTTCGACCCGGCGGTGATGGCCTCCCCCTTCATCTCCACCATTGTGGACTCCCTGTCCCTGCTGGTGTACTTCCGGTTCGCCACCCTGATTCTCCACATTTAGAAATGTGAAATGAAGAAACGAAGAAAGCAGGCGCCTGACGGCGCCTGCTTTCTTCAATCAGCGGCAAATACAGAGTGCTCTCATGGAAGAGCGCGGCAGCGGGTTAAATGGAGAAGGTGCGGTAATAATCACTCAGCAGGCTGGCAAAAGACTTCTTCATATCAGATACCTCCAATCAGATTTGACGGTTGAAACGGAACACCCTTTACAGGGAGAAGGTGCGGTAGTAATCGCTCAGCAGGCTCTCAAAAGACTTCTTCATATCAGTTACCTCCAATCAGACTTGACGGTTGAAACGGAACACCCTTTACAGGGAGAAAGTGCGGTAGTAATCGCTCAGCAGACGCTCAAAAGACTTCTTCATATCAGTTACCTCCTGTCAGTTCAGAAACCCGGTTGAATGGAATCTCTTACAGAGCAAACGTGCGGTAATAGTCGGAAAGGACCTCGCTCCACTTCTTCATATCAGACGCCTCCTTTTCTGGTTTCGTCAATCCTTGGTAAAGAGCCGGGGACTCAATTCAGGAACAGCGTCCCGCAGCAATCCGTAGTGGTCAGAATCAGTTTTTTCATTCCGGTAAGCCCCCTTAGCTCCTGTTGTATTTTTTTGTCCCTTCCCTTGGGACACGTTTATCCTAACACGGTTTTTCAAAAAAATAAAATACGTATTGTATTGTAATTACCATATCATTCTGATATGATAGCAGCGAGGTGAAGTGCCATGGAACTGCGTACCCTGCGGTATTTTGCGGTGGTGGCCCGGGAGAAGAATATCACCCGGGCGGCGGAGCTGCTGAACATGAGCCAGCCGCCCCTGAGCAACCAGATGCACAATCTGGAAGCGGAGCTGGGGGTGCAGCTGTTTGTCCGGGGCAAGCGGCGGCTGACGCTGACGCCGGAGGGGGAGCTGCTGCTGCGCCGGGCCCATCAGCTGCTGGACCTGGAGGAAAAGACCCGGCAGGAGCTGGCCGACATGCTGGGCGGCATGTCCGGCACCGTGAATCTGGGGCTGGTGGAGGGCCGGGCGCCGTATCTGGCGGCCCGGTGGATCGCCGGGTTTCAGGAGGAGTTCCCCCGGGTGCGGTACAATCTGTGGAACGGCAGCAGCGACGACGTGCTGGACCGGCTCCACAAGGGCCTGGCGGACCTGGCGGTGATCGCCACCCCCTATGACACGGAGCATGTGGAGGGCTTTTCCGTAGGCGGCGAGTCCTGGGTGGCCATGATCCCCAACAGCCATCCCCTGGCCCGGATACCGGGGTCGGAGGTGCCCCTGGCCAGTCTGGTGGGACAGCCCCTCATTGTCCCCTCCCGGAAGTCCCGCATCCTGGCCATCCGCCAGTGGTTCGGGGAGATCGGCCAGGAGCCGGACATTCTGTGCGAGATGTCCAACTATGTGGACGCGGTGGCCCTGACGGAGCAGGGGGTGGGCATCAGCATCTTCCCCCAGACCACCTTTACCCCCAATGACCTGCTGGTGTCCAAGGTCATCACCCATCCGGCCCGGCAGGTGGAGTACGTGCTGGTGTGGAGCAAGGAGCAGACCCTCTCCCCGGCGGCGGAGGAGTTCCGCAACTACGTGCAGGACATGCTGGAGGCCGCCCGGCAGTGATTCCCCAAGACGCGAAAAGAGGAGCCGGAAGGCTCCTCTTTCCTGTTTTTACGCGTGGCGCACCGGCCGCCCCAGCCAGCGGCGCAGCGTGGTCACGCAGTCCTCATGAACCACAGCCCTGGCGTTGAAGCGGTACAGCCGGAACACGAACTGCAGCAAAAAGCTGATGCCGAACATGAACAGCACCGTGCCCACGCCCACCGGCGCCCCCAGCAGCCAGCCCGTCACCAGCACCGTGCACTCCACGCAGAACCGGGCCAGCCCGATGGGGATGCGGGGCCAGTGCTTGCCGACGGAAATCATCAGGGAGTCCCGGGGGCCGCAGCCCATGGCGGCGCCGATGTAGTAATAGGACCCCACGCAGATCAGCAGCTGGCCCGCCAGCAGCACCGGCACCCCGGTCAGCATGGACCGGCAGTCGGGCATCAGCTCCAGCCACTCCAGCACGTCCACAAATTTGCCGATGAGCACGGCGTTGCAGATGGTGCCCACGCCGATGGGCTCCCGCAGTGCCAGGTCCAGCACCAGCACCGCCGCGCTGGTCACCGCCACCGCGTCGCCGAACAGCATCCCCGTGCGGAGGGACACGCCCTCGGCAAAGGCATCCCAGGGAGAAAGGCCGATGTTGGCCCGCAGCTCCAGATAGATTCCCGCGCCGCACAGCAGCAGCCCCCAAATCAGCCGTCCCAGCCGCTTCCACTCCATGGTGACGTCTCCCCCTGTTTTTCCAAAAATCGACTTATTTTACAGCCGAATTCCCGGGTTGTCAACTTGCGCCATGCATATCCCGACCGGAACGGCACAGACTATTCCCGGCGAAAGCCAGATTTCGTTGAACAGGAGGAATATCCATGAGCAAGGACTGCACCAACAGCGGCTGCGACTGCACCCCCAACCAGAGCATCAAGTGCACCGTCAACAACTGTGCCCATCACTGCCAGGACAGCAACTACTGCGGCCTGGACAGCATTACCGTCGGCACCCACGAGGCCAATCCCACGGAGATCAAGTGCACGGACTGTGAGAGCTTCCGTCTGAAGTAACGTCCCCTGTTCTTCCCGGTCCGGCGGTCCTCCGGGGCCGCCGGACCACGCTCCGCGGTACATAGGAGGTGAGGCGGTGAAATCTGTCTGGAGGGCGCGGCTGGCCGGCGCAGCGGCGGGGCTGGCCAACGGCTGCTTCGGCGGCGGAGGCGGCATGGTGTTTCTGCCGCTGATGAGCCGGGAGCGGGAGTTGTCGGGGCGGCAGCTGTTCGCCACCTGCGTGGCGGTGATTTTTCCGGTGTGCGCCGTGTCCGCCGGGATCTACCTGCTGCGGGGCGGCGTGTCCCTGACGGAGGCGCTGCCCTATCTGGCCGGAGGTCTGGCCGGCGGCTGGGTGGGCGGAAAGCTGTACGGAGGGGTGCCGGTGAAGCTGCTGCGGTGGGTGTTCGCCGTCTTCCTTCTTTACGCGGGAGTGCGGTACCTGCGGTGAAGATATGGCTGACCTTTCTCTGCGGCTTCGGCGCCGGGGTGGTGTCCGCCTGGGGCGTGGGCGGCGGCACCCTGCTGCTGTTGGTGATGACGTTGTTTCTGGGGGTGGACCAGCGCACCGCCCAGGGTGTCAATCTGCTGTTTTTCCTGCCCACCGCCGCCTCCGCCCTGATCTGCCACGCCCGGGGCGGCTACCTCCACAGGCCCACCCTGAAGGCCGCCGTTCCGGCGGCGGTGCTGGCGGCGCTGGCGGGATCGTGGCTGGCCACCGGCGTGGATGTGGACATGTTCCGCCGCCCCTTCGGCGCGTACCTGCTGCTCTCCGGCGTCCTGCTGGTGTGGCCGAAGCGCAAAAAATGACCTGTCCGCCGGACAGGTCATTTTTCAGCTTGTCAAAGAACCTCCATTTGGAGATAAAGAGGTTTGTTTTTCAGGGGGAGTACGAGGGGGCGGGAGTCCCCTCGTGTGGAATCGAATGCCTGCAAAAAGCTTGCGCAGCAAGCGTTTGCGCCGCATAGCGGCAGCTTTTTGGCCTGCGCAGCAGGCAAAAAAGCGAGGCATTGTAAAGGTTATCAGTCCTCCACGGATTCCGTCAGGTCCAGCGTCACCGTCAGGTACTCGCCGTCCCGCCAGATCGTCATCTCCATCTGATCGCCGATGCGGAAGCGGCGGCGCACCCGCAGCAGGTCGCTGCTGGAGGTGATGGGCTCGCCGTCCACCTCCACCACGTAGTCGTCCACCAGGACGCCGGCCCGGTCCGCCGCGCTGCCCGGGTCCACCGCCTGCACCAGAATGCCCACGGTGCCGTCCGGCAGCGCCTCGCCGATGATGCTGACGGACACGCCGATCCGCGGCTCCGGCAGCACCTCGCCGTACATCAGCAGCTGGTTGACGATATACTCCAGGGTGCTGGTGGGGATGGCGAAGCCCAGGCCCTCCACCGTGGAGAAGTCGGAGTACATTTTGATGGTGTTGATGCCCACCACCTGGCCGTACCGGTTGATGAGGGGGCCGCCGGAGTTGCCGGAGTTCAGCGCAGCGTTGGTCTGCACCAGCGTCATGCTGCGGCCGTCCACCTGCACGTCCCGGTTGATGGCGGAGACGATGCCGTCGGTAAAGGTGCCCCGCAGCTCCACCCCCAGGGGGTTGCCGATGGCGTACACCGGGTCGCCCACAACCAGGTCGTCGGACCGGCCCAGCTCCGCCGCCGGCAGCTCCGTGCCGTCGATTTTCAGCACCGCCAGGTCGTTGTTCCGGTCGCCGGCCACGTATTTGGCCTCAAATATCCGGTTGTCCGCCAGCAGCACCTGGCACCGCCAGCCGCCCTCCACCACGTGGTAGTTGGTCAGCAGATACCCGTCCTCCGTGAAGATGACGCCGGTGCCGATGCTCATGCTTTTGTCCAGCCACACCTCCACCGTCACCACCGACGGGTTCACCCGCCGGTAGATCTCCTGGGGCGTCAGGGCCTCCCCGTGGGATTCCTCCAGCCGGAGGGCCATTCCCTCCGCCGCCTGGCAGGTGGGCAGGTCCACTGTCAGCTCCTGCTCCTCCCATTCCCCGCCGTGCCAGTCCTCCTGCCCGGTGAGCCGGGGCCAGAAGAAGGCGGCCGCCGCCAGGGCGCACACCACCACCGCGCACAGCAGGAATATCCAAAGCCCCTTCTTCCGCCGCCTGGGCGGTTCCTCCCGCGGCGGGGGGCACATGCTTCCGGGCAGGGGGCGGGTATAGACCCCCACCACCTCCCGGTACTCCGGCGGCCGGTAGGTTTCCACCACCTCGCCGGGGAGACGCCGGTTATTTTCCTCTGTCATCATTGCTCCCATCCTCGGTGCGCAGGGAGAACGAGAAGGTGGTAACGCCGTTCTCACTGGTGACGCCGATTTTTTCCTTATGCTGCTCCAGAATGGTCTTGACGATGTAGAGCCCCAGGCCCACGCCGTCCTTGTCCTCGCTGCGGGATTTGTCGCTCTTGTGGAACCGCTCGAACAGCAGCGGCAGCTCCTCCGGCGAGATGGTCTCCCCCTCGTTGCGCACCGTGACGGTGGCCCGTCCGGCGGAGGGCCGGACCCCCAGATAGAGGGTGGAGCCGGGCCGGGCGAACTTGGCCGCGTTTTCCAGCAGGTTGTAGATCACCTGGGTGATCATGTCGTTGTCCCCCAGCACCAGAATCGGCTCTTCGGGGATGTCCGCGTCCACATCCAGATCCCGCTGGGTGATCTTGGTCTCCATGGAGATCAGCACCCGGCGCATGCTCTCGCACAGGTCGAACTGACCGCCGGTTTTCAGGGGGTCCATGGCCTGCAGCTGGGACACGTCCAGCATCCGCCGCACCAGCCGGGACAGCCGGCGGCTCTCGTCGGAGATGATCTGCAGGTACTTCTTCTCCTGCTCCGGCGGAATGGTGCCGTCCAGAATGCCGTCGGTATAGCCGGCGATGGTGGTCATGGGGGTTTTCAGCTCGTGGGAGATGTTGGCGATGAACTCCCGGCGCTGCCGCTCCGTGTGCTGGAGGGACTCGGCCATGGTGTTGAAGGAGGCCGCCAGCTCGCCCACCTCGTCGTTGCGCTGATAGTCCTTCATGCGGACGTCAAAGTCCCCCTCGGCGTAGCGGCGGGTGGCCTGGGCCATCTCCCGGATGGGCTGCACCAGGTGCATGGCGGTGACGGAGGAGGCCATGAAGGAGATCATCAGCACCGCCAGCGCCGTCATGAAGAACAGGCCGATGAAGCCCTGCCACATGGCGTCCAGGGAGGTGACAGTGGCCATGGCAATAGCCACGCCCACCACCTGGCCGTCCCCCAGCCGGGCGGGGACGCCCACGATGAACTGCTTTTCCGGATAGATGCCCCCCAGGTCGCTGCGGACGGAGCAGCTGCCCTCGTCCAGCACCCGCCGCACCAGCTCCGCCGGCAGCGTCAGCACCATACCCTCCAGGTCCTCGTCGGTGGAAAGCAGGGCATGGCCCTCCGTGTCGCTCACCAGGAAGTCCACGTCGGACACGCCGGCGGCGAAGGTGGCCAGCTGCTCCAGCTCCTCCTCGTCCTGGAACCGGTAGTTCTCCAGATAGCCGGCGGACAGGCGGGCCACCACCTCCGCCTTGCTCCGCAGCTCCGTCTCCCGCTGCTGGCGGGCGTAGTTAAAGCTCAGGGAAAAAAAGGAGACGCCCAGCAGCACCAGCGTCAGCATCACCATGCCGGCGGTGACAAACAGCTGCCGCCAGTACAGTCCCCGAAAGCGTTCCTGCAGTCTTTTCTTCATGCGGATCCTCTCCAAAGCGCTCTGCGCCGGAAGGCCGCCCCCCGGGCAGCCTCCGGCGCGCCGTTGTTCCGTTATTGCTTCTTGTCCGCCTGGGCGCTGTCCGTCAGCTCAAACTTGTAGCCCACGCCCCAGACCGTTTTCAGCGCCCACTGGTCGCTGACGTTCTCGATCTTCTCCCGCAGGCGCTTGATGTGCACGTCCACCGTCCGGGAGTCGCCGAAGTAGTCGAAGCCCCACACCTCGTCCAGCAGCTGGTTGCGGGTGTACACCCGGTTGGGGGTGGAGGCCAGATGGTACAGCAGCTCCAGCTCCTTGGGGGGCGTATCCACCTTTTTGCCGTCCACCGTCAGCTCATAGGAGTCCAGATTGATGATCAGCTTGTCAAACGTCAGCTTCTTCCGGGTGTCGTCGGGGATCTCCGTCCGGCGGAGCACCGCGTTGATGCGGGCGATCAGCTCCTTCATCTCGAAGGGCTTGACGATGTAGTCATCCGCGCCCATCTCCAGGCCCTGGATGCGGTCAAACACCTCACTCTTGGCGGTGAGCATGATGATGGGCACCTTGGAGGTCTCCCGGATCCTGGCGCAGACGGCCCAGCCGTCCATCACCGGCAGCATGATATCCAGCAGGATCAGGTCCGGCTCCCCTTTCTGAAATTCCTCGATGGCTTTTCCGCCGTCGCCGGCGATGCGGACATCAAAGCCCTCCTTCACCAGATACATCTGGATCAGGTCGGAGATGTTGCGGTCGTCCTCCACCACCAGAATGTTGCGTGCCATGGTCATTCCTCCCATTCGCGTATGGCCGGTGTCTCTCCGGCCTCCTTTGTGTCCATTATAGACGGGTTTCCGCCCCGATTGTTGAATGGTTTGTAAATTTCCGGAAGTCAATCCGTTTCCGTCAGCCCCACAAGGCGGTGGTCCGCCTGCTGGGCCAGCCGCAGCAGCGCCCGCAGACCTCCGCTCTCCGCCCTGGCTCCCAGCCAGACGGTCTGGCCGCCCTTGCGGCCGCTGATCTTTTTCAGCAGGGAGCTGGCGGCGCTGGTGGTCCGCAGGCCCGTCTCCGCCCAGTCCACGTCCGGCGTCAGGCAGCAGTAGCCCGCCGCCTCCGCCGACTGGCGTCCCGCGTCCGCGGCGTTTTCCAGCACGCACAGCCGGGTCTTGACCCCCGCCGTCCGCCACAGAACCTCATTGGCCAGCCGCAGCTGCTCCGCCGGGTCCGCCTCGCCGGCGCAGTCCGCCGTCAGGCCGATGGTCTGGCCCGTGGCGGCCATCCGCCGCACCAGGTCCCGCTGCTGCTCCAGCTGCTCCGCGGAGAAATAGAAGGCGGCCCGGGCGCCGCTGCCGTCCAGCAGGTCCAGCAGCTCCTCCGTCGTCTCCGCCGTGTCCGCCCGGAAGCACAGCCGCACCGTCTGGCCCGCGGCGGTCTCCGGCGGCCGGACGGTCTCTCCGGCGGTGCCGGGGGACTCCGTCTGCTGCCCGGCGCTCTTCGCCGCCAGATACTGCTGGTACTGGCTGTCCATCCGGGTGCTGCCGGCGTCCGCCAGGGTGCGGTCGCTGAGCACCGCCTTGTCGCTGCGGACCCGCAGCAGATACCCGTGCTCCACCCGCATATTGGCGTAGCCCAGCTCAAAATAGGCGGTCACCAGGCTCACCGGCACAAACACCACGCCGTTCCGGAGGATGGCGGGGGGATAGTAGCCGTAGCCGTCGGAGTTGTCCACCCGGTTCCGCGCCAGGTCGAAGTACAGGGCGTTGTTGGCGGTTTTCCGGGAGTAGACCACCGCCATGTTCTTGGAGGAGTTGTAGAAAAAGCCGGTGTACAGGTCCTTGTTCTCAAAGAGGGACCCGTCCACGTACAGATCGCCGTTGGCCCAGAAGGGCATGGTGGCCTCCGTCAGCTCCCGGATGGTCTCGTTGGCGGCGGTGAAATACACCCCCGCCGCGGCGGCGGCATCCGGCGCGGCCATGGCAATCATCAGCAGCACCGCGCACAAAACCGCCGTCAGCTTCTGCCGCATCCGTTCCGCCCCCTTTCCGTCTTTTGAATATGGTATTTTACCACACTTTCCGGCTTTTTGTAAAGGTCACCCCGCCGGGTACGGCCCGATGGTGACGCCGGTATAGTAGTGCAGCAGGATCTCCCGCCAGGTCTTTCCCTCTTTGGCCAGGGCGTTGGCGCCGTACTGGCTCATGCCCACGCCGTGGCCGTAGCCGGTGACGTAGAACACCGCCTTCCCGCCGCCCACCTCCAGATCAAAGGAGGCGGAGCGCAGGCCGAAGACAGTCCGCACCCGGCTGCCCTTCACGGCGACGCCTCCGATGGTGATGCTCTCCACGTTGCTGCCCTCAGTGCGCTTCACCTCCCCCACCCATTGGCTTTCGCCGCCGGACAGGTCCGCCTCCGGGCAGGCCGCCAGGAACTTCTCCCGGAACTCCGCCGCGGAAAGCTCCACCCGGCTGTAGTAGTTGGGAACCTCCTCTCCCTCGGGGCTGGAGACGCTGCGCAGGTAGGGCAGGTCCTCCGTCCAGACGGTGCCGGCGCTTTTGGTCTGCCCTGCGGAGGAGGAGTGGAACACCGCCAGAATGGGCTGGCCGTCATAGAGGATCACCTGGCCGTCGGTGGCGGCCACGGCGTTTTCCACCTTGGCCTCGTACCGCTCCGCGTCGGCGCCCCAGTTCTCCGCCGCCGTCTCTTTGTCCAGAAAGGCCTGGCAGCAGGTGTGGTCGCCGCAGATGTCCGCCGTGTCGGCGTGGCGGGAGCCGCCGGCAAGCTGGTAGCGGGTGTAGGTCCGGGCGGCCACCGCCTGGGCGCACAGGGCCTCCTGGGCAAAGGCGGCGGGCATCTCCGCCCGCACCACCCCCGCCAGGTACTCCCCCATGGTCATCTCCCGGACTTCCTCCCCCAGCAGCACCCGGATGGTCTCGCCGCTGTCCGTCTCCCCGGGAGGCAGAATCTGAATGGGCTCCGGCTCCTGTTCCCCCGCCGTCTCCCGGCGCTCCCCGGAGAACAGGGGCAGCAGAAACAGCAGCCCCGCCAGGGCCAGCGACACGCCCACGCAGCACGCCCCCCGGGCGGAGCCTTTCCTCCGCCGTTTTCGCTTCAACCTGCTCACCTCCCGCCGTCCCGTGGGACAAACCTCTCCCGCAGTCTATGCGCATGGCGGCGGGATAATGCTTTTTCGCCAGTTTACCACACTTTTCGCCCCGGCGCCACCGGAATCCGTCATAGACAACGGCGGGCCGCCGTGGTATACTGAATAAATCCACCGGCCCCGGTTTTCCGCGGGACCGGGAAAACCTCCCCCGCCCCGGCGGGGGATACGGGAGAGCCTGACATGAAAAAATACGTTTCCATCCTGTTCACCGCCCTGGCGGGCGGCGGACTGTCCTTTGTCCTGCGGCTGGCCCAGAACCGCACCGGCTTCGAGCCGGACACCGGCCTGCCCATCCCCGGCAGCGGGTTTGCCCTGGCGGTGCCGGTGGTGCTGGCGGCCCTGGCGGCGGCGACGGCGGTGCTGTGCCGCGGCCTGCCCTCGGAGAAGGAGGACACCCCCGGCACCTTCCCCGACTACTTCCAGGCCCGGGACACCCTGACGCCCACCCTGCTGGTCACCGGCGCCTTTCTGTGGCTGCTCTCCGGCGGGCTGGAGCTGTTCACCGCCCTGGCCTACCGGCAGGGGCTGGTGCTGGGGCTGGTGACCTCCGACGGCCTGTTCTCGCCGGTGCTGGCCATTCTCTCCGGCGGGCTGACCCTTCTCTCCGCCCTGGCGCTGTTCCCCATCATCGCCGCCTGCCGCACCGGCGGCAGGCACACCTCCTCCGGCGTCTCCCGCCGTCCCCTGAACAGCAACCTGCTGCTGGTGCCGGTGGCGGCGCTGGTGCTGCGGCTGGTGCTGGTATACCGGGAGGACTCCGTCAACCCCTCCATCTCCGCCTATTACGTGGGGCTGCTGGCCCTGGCGGCCCTGATTCTCAGCTTTTACCGGGCCTCCTCCTTCGGCTTCCACTGCGGCCGCACCCGCCGCTTCGCAGTGTACGGTCTCTGGGCGCTGACACTGGGGGTCACCGCCCTGGCGGACAGCCGCTCCCCCGCCTCCGCCCTGCTGACCCTGGGCGGCATCCTGCTGGTGACGGGGCTGCTGCTGATGCGCTTCGCCGCCCTGGCCCACGAGGCCGCCAAATCGAAAGAAGCCTGAACCGCGCGGAGGGGGATTTCCCCTCTGTGCCTTTGCAAACAGGAACAGGGCCAGCCGGATGGCTGGCCCTGTTCCTTATTTTTTGGAAGATTGGATGAAAAGAAGTTGTCTCTTGCAATTTTTAGGATACGGGGAGTTTGTTAAAGAAACCACCCTCAATTGTTACAAAAGATTTAAATCTTTTCCTCCAGCGAAAACAGACAGCGGAAGCGGCTTATCCCTCCGCGCCGCCTCCGCCCCGCTGGAGCAGGCCGTCCACCAGCCGCCGCATCTCCTGTTTGGACCGGACGGCGTGGGCACGCTCTGCGAACTGCTTCTTCTCCTCCGCCGGCAGGGCCTCGAACTGCTTCATGGCGGCCTCGTTCTGGGCCAGGGCCATTCCCAGCCCCAGGGGCAGCTCCGTTTTTTCCACAGTCATCACCTCGCCGGTCAGTATGCCCGGAACGGGGCGGACTATGCCTGGTCCTTCTGCCGCAGGTCCCGGAAAAAGTCCCGCAGCACCGCCTGGCACTCCTCCCGCAGGATGCCTCCCACCAGGGCGGGGCGGTTGGGGAACTCCTCCATAAACAGGTTCGTCACGCCGCCGCAGGCCCCCATGGCCGCGTCCCGGGCGCCGTAGTACACCCGGGGGATGCGGGCGTTGAGAATGGCCCCGGCGCACATAGGGCACGGCTCCAGCGTCACGTACAGCGCGCAGTCCTCCAGCCGCCAGCTGCCAAGGGCGGCGTTGGCCTCCGCCATGGCCTCCATCTCCGCGTGGGAGCAGACGGCCTGCTTTTCCTCCCGGCGGTTGCGGCCCCGGCCCACCACCGCGCCGTCCCGGACAATGACGCAGCCCACCGGCACCTCTCCGGCGGCCGCCGCCTCCTTCGCCAGGGCCAGCGCCTGACGCATATAGTCCTCGTGTTCCATGGTCCGCGAACCTCCTCTCCGGAATATTTCTGGAATATTTGGCAAGACTTCCCGTAGAATCCAACAGACGTTCCAAAGGAGGAACTGCCATGAAAATCCGATTTTCCCAGAAGAAAACCGCCCCCGACCCGGAACTGGAAACCCTGAAAGCCGAGCTGGACACCGCCCAGGCGGACCTGCAGACGGCCTACCGCCAGTTTGACCTGGCCGTGGAGCCGGAGCTGGTGGAGTCCTGCGTGTATCAGATCAGCGCCGTGCAGGCCAGGTGCAACTACCTGATCCGGGCCATCAAGGCCCGGCAGCCCGCCGTGGCCGCCGCCCTGCCGCCGAAGGAGGATGTCACATGGACCTGAAACAGAAGATTCTGGCCGGCCTGCTGGCCGGCTTTCTGCTGGTGGCCCTGATCCGGGTGTTCAGCGTGCCCCTGAAGGTGACGCTGAAGCTGCTGGCCAACACGCTGCTGGGCTTCGGGGTGCTGTGGCTCATCAACCGCACCGCCGCCCTCACCGGCGTCAGCCTGGGGCTGAACCTGTGGAACGCCCTGACCATCGGCATTCTGGGCCTGCCGGGGGTGGTACTGCTGCTGTTGGTCCAGTGGGTATTGTAGCGCTACATAGGCACTTTATCCGGGTACCGCGGGAAAAAACAAAAATCGGAATCGAGAAAACGAGAGAAAACAAGAGATATTCAAAGCTTTCACGAGATAAGTGAATGCTAAATGAATTTGTTGTTGACAGTGGGATTTCCCTGTGCTATAAATATTCATGCTCCGATTTTACCCCGGAGCAATTGATTTGTAAAGCAAATACACTATATAGTACGGAGGAAACACCATGTCCACTTTTATGGCGAACAAGGCCAACATTGAGCGCAAGTGGTACGTTCTGGACGCTGCCGGCAAGCCCCTGGGCAAGACGGCTGTCCGCGCCGCCGACCTGCTGCGCGGCAAGAACAAGCCCACCTTCACTCCCAACGCCGACTGCGGCGACCACGTCATCATCATCAATGCCGCCAAGGCCGTTCTCACCGGCAAGAAGGGCGAGCAGAAGATCTACCGCACCCACTCCGGCTGGGTGGGCGGCCTGAAGGAGACCCCCTACCGCATCCTGATGGCTGAGAAGCCCCAGCTGGCCATGGAGGTGGCTGTGAAGGGCATGCTGCCCAAGAACAGCCTCAGCAAGAACGCCCTCAAGCGCCTGCACATCTACACCGACGCCAACTACGAGCAGCAGGCTCAGAAGCCCGTCGTTCTGGACGCTGAATAAGGAGGAACAAGAGAATGTATCAGTCTAAGAAGCCCTATCTGTATGGCACCGGCCGCCGGAAGTCCTCCGTGGCCCGCGTTCACCTGTTCCCCAACGGCACCGGCTCCATCACCATCAACGGCCGTGACATCGACGATTACTTCGGTCTGGACACCCTGAAGATGGTGGTCCGTCAGCCCCTGGAGGCCACCGGCAACGAGGGCAAGATGGACATCGTTGCCACCGTCACCGGCGGCGGTGTGTCCGGCCAGGCCGGCGCTCTGCGTCACGGCATCGCCCGCGCCCTGCTGCTGGCTTCCGAGGACAACCGCCCCATCCTGAAGAAGGCCGGTTTCCTGACCCGCGATCCTCGTATGAAGGAGCGCAAGAAGTACGGTCTGAAGGCCGCCCGTCGTGCTCCCCAGTTCTCCAAGCGCTGATTTTCCGTATCTTATCTGTTGTACAGAGAATCCCCGGAACCGCAGGGTTCCGGGGATTCTCTGCGTTTTGGGCCAAACATGTAGGATTGTCAAACATATTGGACAGAGAACTCAAAAGGAGATAGCCAGCCAAGAGGCCTCATGGGAAAGTTGTTGGAACGGCGGTTATGGATGGCAAGCTGCTTTTCGAAGTCCGCAAGGGAGTAAAAGCTGTGGGAA
>NZ_JAXEBZ010000061.1:0-12573 GCF_034093755.1 Dysosmobacter sp.
GGGTCACCAATGAGGAATACTTCCGAAACCTCTGCCTGAAAGGCTTTACCGAGCGGTATCCCCAGGTACCCCAGGCTTACCGGGAAAGGCTCGACTATGAGATGGGCGTCATCAGCCGGATGGGGTATGTGAATTATTACCTCATTGTGTGGGATTTTATCCGCTATGCCAAAGAAAACGGGATCCCGGTGGGCCCTGGGCGGGGCTCCGGCGCTGCCTCCATTGTGGCCTACTCCCTGCACATCACGGAAGTGGACCCCATGAAGTACAGCCTCATCTTTGAGCGGTTCCTGAACCCGGAGCGGGTGAGCATGCCCGACTTTGATACCGACTTTTCTCCCGAGCGCCGGGGGGAGGTCATCGAATATGTTATGCGCAAGTACGGCGCGGATCACGTTGCCCAGATCGTCACCTTCGGCACCATGGCTGCCCGGGGTGTCATCCGGGACGTGGGCCGGGTCATGGGCATGCCCTACGCCGAGGTAGATGTCATCGCCAAGCAGGTGCCCAACACCCTTCACATCACCCTGGAGGATGCCCTGCGGCTGTCGAAGCCTCTGGCGGACCTCTATGAGCGGGACGAGAACGTGAAGCGGCTCATCGACACCGCGAAAAAGCTGGAGGGCATGCCCCGCAACGCCTCCACCCACGCCGCCGGCGTGGTCATCACCCGGCGGCCGGTGTATGAGTACGTCCCCCTGGCCCGGAATGACGAGGCGGTGGTCTGCCAGTACATCATGACCACCCTGGAGGAGCTGGGCCTGCTGAAAATGGACTTCCTGGGCCTGCGGAACCTGACGGTGCTGGATGACGCCGTCAAGACCGTCCAGCAGGAGCACCCGGAGTTCCGGCTGGAGGACATTCCGGAAAATGACCCCGCCACCTTTGAGATGCTGGGGCAGGGGAAGACCTCCGGCGTGTTCCAGATGGAGTCCACCGGCATGACCGGCGTGTGCCTGGGCCTGAAGCCCCAGAACATTGAGGACATCACCGCCATTATCGCCCTGTACCGTCCCGGCCCCATGGACTCCATTCCCCGGTTTATCGCCTGCAAGCAGGACCCCCGGCTCATCACCTACAAGCACCCGTCTCTGGAGCCTATCCTGTCCATCACCTACGGCTGCATTGTCTATCAGGAGCAGGTGATTCAGATTTTCCAGCAGCTGGCGGGCTATTCCCTGGGTCAGGCGGACATGGTGCGCCGGGCCATCTCCAAGAAGAAGGCCGCCCAGATCCAGAAGGAGAAGGACACCTTCATCCACGGCGATCCGGAGCGGAACATTCCCGGCTGTGTGGCCAACGGCATCCCGGAGGCCACGGCGGAGGCCATCTACCAGGAGATCTATGACTTTGCCAACTACGCCTTCAACAAGGCTCACGCCGTGTCCTACGCCGTGGTGGCCTACCAGACGGCCTATCTGAAGTGCCACTACTGCCGGGAGTACATGGCGGCGCTGCTGACCTCCGTGCTGGACAACTCGGACAAGATCGCCGGGTATATCAACGAGTGCCGGGACTGCGGCATCCGCCTGCTGCCGCCGGACATCAACCGCTCCTACGACCATTTCACCGTGGAGGACGGAGGCATCCGCTTCGGCCTGGCAGCGGTGAAAAACATCGGCCGTGGCTTTATCCAGGCCATGGTGCGGGAGCGGGAAAGCGGCCCCTTCACCTCCCTCAGCGACTTCTGCCAGCGGATGCTGGGCAGCGATATGAACAAGCGGGCGCTGGAAAATCTCATCCGCAGCGGCGCTTTCGACTCCCTGGGCGCCCGCCGCTCCCAGCTGATCCAGGTGTTTGAAAAGGTGATGGACTCCATCGCCGACTCCCGCCGGCAGAACGTGGAGGGGCAGCTGGACTTCTTCTCCATGGCGGCGGGAGATACCGGAGCGGCAAGCGCTGCAAAGGAGATTCCCTTGCCGGATGTTCCGGAGTTTACCCCCCAGGAACTGATGACCATGGAAAAGGAGACCACGGGGCTCTACCTCTCCGGCCATCCCATGGATGCCTACCGCAAGCAGGTGGAGCGGCTCCGGGCGCCCTCCATTTCCTCCATTCTGGAGGACTTCGCCCAGGAGGGCGGTCCCACCCGCTTTGCCGATGACCAGCGCATCACCATCGCCGGCGTGGTGACCTCCAGCAAAACCAAAACCACTAAGAACAACAGCCTCATGGCCTATGTGATGGTGGAGGATGACACGGCGGCCATGGAGCTGCTGTGCTTCTCCCGGGTGCTGGAGAATTGCGGCGCCTACCTGAAGGAGAATCAGGCGGTGGTGATCAAGGGCAAGCTGTCCGTCCGGGACGAGAAGGCCCCCCAGATCATCTGCGACAGTGCCTATCCCCTGGAAAACGTGGGCAGCGGCCAGGCCGCACCGCCGGCGGCCCCTCCTTCGGACAAGGTGGAGCAGGGGAAGGTGCTGTACCTGAAATTCCCCGGGAAAGACAGCCCGGAGCTGGCCCACATGCGTCTGGTGTTCCAGATGTTCCCCGGCACCACGCCGGTGAAAATGGTGATGGCGGACACCCGCAAGGTCTACGGCCATCAGGTGCTGCTGCACCGGGCACTGCTGCAGGAGCTGCGGGAGACCCTGGGTGAGGAAAATGTGGTGATCAAGTGATAAAAAGAGCGCCCTCCGCGTCAGCGGAGGGCGTTCTTTTGCTTGTGGTGGACCGGAACTGCGCCGGACCTCAGTCCGCCAGATGGCGGTACAGGAAGGTCACGATCTGAGCGCGGCTGCAGCCCTGATCGGGGACGAAGGCAGTGGCGGTAACGCCGTTGGTGATGCCGTTTTCCACGGCCCACAGCACCGCGTTGGCGTAGTAGGCGTTCCCGGCCACGTCGGTGAAGGGATTCGCCGCGGACTTGGGCCGGGAGCTGCCGGCGGCGCGCCACAGGAAGGTGACGGTCTGGCCCCGGGTGACGGTGCGGTTGGGCATAAACTCAGTGGCGGTAACGCCGTTGGTGATGCCGTTCTCCACGGCCCACAGCACTGCCTTGTAGCAGTAGCTGCCCTCAGCCACGTCGGTGAAGGGATTCACCGCGGACTTGGGTTCGGGGCTGCCGGCGGCGCGCCACAGGAAGGTGACGGTCTGCCCCCGGGTGCAGGTGCGGCTGGGGCTGAAGTGGGTGGCATCGGTGCCGCTGGTGACGCCGTTTCCGGCGGCCCACAGTACCGCGTCGTAGTAGTAAGCGTCGGCGGGCACATCCTCAAACGGGTTCTGCGTGGAGTCGTCGCCGGGCTGATCACTGCCGGGGACGGGATCCTTGGGGATGGCAGAGCCGCCGCCACCTCCGCCACCGCCGCCGGTGGTGACCGCGATGATGGTCAGCTCCGCGGTGGTGCTCAGGCCGCCGCAGGTGATGGTGATGACGTTGGTTCCGACCATGCCGGAATCAAAGCCGGAGATCATGTCCTCCGTGAGAGCCACGGTTTCCTGGGAGCCGTCGTTGAAGTGCTGGATTACCTTGGCGCCGGTCAGGTTCAGGGAATCGCCCACGGTGAGACGGGTGTTGAGCCCGGAGACGCTCAGGGCGGTCAGCGCCTTGCTGACGGTGACATCGAAGGTGGTGGTCTGATTGCCGTAGACAACGGTCAGCGTCTGGGTGCCCAGCCTGACGGGATCGAAGCCGTAGACCATGCCGGCGGTCAGGGCGATCTCCTCGTCGGAGCCGTCATCGTAGGTGAGGACCAGCTTGCCGCCGGAGACGTCCAGGGCCTCGCCGTAGGTGTACCCGGTTCTGACAGAGCCGGACACCGCGATGCCGCTCAGCTCCTTGCCCACCACAATGCCCAGGGTGGTGGTCCTGTTGCCATAGGTGATGGTCAGCAGCCGGGAACCGGCGGAGGAGGAATCAAAGCCGGAGACCATGTCGGCGGTGAGGGCGGCCTCGCCAGTGGTGCCGTCGTCGTAGGTGAGGGTGAGCCGGCCGCTGGTGACGTCCAGGGTCTCGCCGATGCCGTAGGTCAGCCTGGGCAGGGTGGTGACCTGGATGGCGGTGAGAACCTTGCTGACGGTGACGTCAAAGGTGGTGGTCTGGCCGCCGAAGGACACGGTCAGGGTCACGGTGCCGCCCCTGGAGGAGTCGAAACCGGAGACCATGTCGGCAGTCAGGTCCATGACCTTTTCAGAGCCGTCATCGTAGGTGACGGTGAGCTTGCCGCCGGAGACATCCAGCGCCTCGCCCACGGCGTACTCCGTTCTGGGACTGGTGCTGAGGGTGATGGCGGTGACGGTCTTCTGTCCCGTGGGGTCCTCCGGCAGGCCGCCTGCCACGCCCATGGCGTACAGGGCAGCCACATTGTCGGCGGTCAGGGCCGTGTTGTAGACCTTCACCTCGTCCAGGCTGCCGTAGTAGCGGCCGTTGGGCTGGACAGCCTTGTTGGTGTAGACGTAGTACTGGTTCATCATGCCGCCGATGCGGAACTGGCTGATGGCATCCAGCACGCCCGCTGCTGCCGCGCCGGTGGCGGACAGCGCGCCGTCCACATAGACGGAGGCGCCGGAACCGTCATAGACCAGAACGGCGTGATGCCAGCTGCTGTTCATGGTGACCGTGGAGGCCGCGGCGACGAAATTGGTGTTGTGGGTCCGGACGCCCTCGGGGGTGTTCACCAGGGAGGGACGGGTGGCCTGCCCCTTGCCGGTGCGCTCGCCGCCTTCGGAGGCGGTGCGGAACTGGGCCATCATGGCGGGGCGGCCGTCGGCGCCGAACATGCCCATCACCGGCATGTAGTTGGAGGTGATGCGGTCGCTGCTGAACCAGAAGCTGATGGAGGCGGAGGTGTCAATGGCCTCATTCAGGTAGGCGACACCGGCCTCGTCCAGATAGGCCTGCTCCAGCTCGGCGTCATTGTAGCCGTTGAAGAACAGGGCTCCGCCGGCTGTGCCGTCCTTGTTTCCGGCGGCGCTGAGGTTTTCGGCGACGGCGTCAATGCCGTGGCCGCTGCGCTCCCGCAGGGTGCCGTTGGCCAGGTCGGCGGCATCCATGGTGTAGTAGAGAATGGGGTAGGGCTCCACGCCTTCGGCAGTGGTGCTGTTGGTCACGTGGATCACCGCCGTGCGCTTTTCCCCGGAGGGCGCCGTTACGGTGAACTCCACCGCGCCGGGCTGCTGCTGCATCAGGAAGTCCCGGGAGATGGTGATGGTGTTTCCGCTGATGGCGTAATCGTCGGCGGTGAGACCGTCGGCCGCCACGGAGACGGGGGAGGAGGTGAAGGTGGCCCGGGTCCGGAAACTGACGCTCTCCGCGCCGCTGCTCTTCTCAAAGAACAGAACGGAGGGCGTGAAGTAACCGCGGGAGTCCTTCACGGTGACGTTGATGCGCTTGCTGCCGTTGAGGAAGTTGAGGGTCAGGGAGTGGTCGCCCAGCCCCAGGTCGCACAGGGTGTCGCCGTCCAGGGTGACGGTGCTGCCGGAGAAGGTGTAGCCGCCGCTCAGACCGGTGACGGAGGTCAGGTTCTGGGCGTTGTTGGCGGTGACCTTCACGTCCTGCATGTTGGCCATGTCCACCTCAAAGGAGGTGACGGGCAGGTACAGGCCGTCGGAGGTGGCGGTACTCTTTGCGTATTCCCGGGCCACGTCGGAGGCCTCAAAGGGAACGTTGTAGATCTTCACGTCATCGAAAGCGCCGGTGACGCGGCCACGGACGTTGGTATCGGCCCAGCACTTGTAGGGCTCGCCGCCGATCTCAAAGTTCTCGATGCCGCCCAGCAGGTCGCTGGTGAGGTAGGCGGCCCGCTGCTGGGGAACCACCGTGCCGTCGATGTAGAAGCGGCGGTACTGAGAGGTGCCGCCGGTGAGGCCGGTCTCGGTGCGTTCACCGTCCACGGTCATCACCACGTAGTGCCACAGGCCGTCATTGAGGCTCTTGCCGTTGCCGGAGCGGATGTCGGTGGGCCAGACGGTGCTGGGATAGTTGTTCATGCACATGACAGTGGATCCGTAGCGGTCCTCGGCCACCAGCTGGAATCGGCCGGGGGAACCGTTCCAGCCGGGGCTGGAGGTGGTGTACAGGCCCAGCAGGGGGGACCAGGCGCCGCTGTAGGTGTTATTGGAACCGGCGGCGTCGGACTTGAACCAGAAGCTGACGGTGATCTGATTGTCCACTGCGTCATTCAGGTAATCGATGCCGTCCTCGCCCATCCACAGGCGGGTCAGCTCGGTGGCGTTGGCGTCGAAGTGGAGAGCGCCGCCTGCCTTGCCGTCCACGCCGGGCACCACGGTCAGGTTCTGCCAGCGGCCGTCATTGCCGTAGCCGGAGGCGTCGGTGACGGTGCCGTCGCCGTTCAGGGAGCTGCCGTCCATGGTGTAATACACAATGGGCTTTGCGCTGGCGGCGGGAGTGGAGGGGCCGTTGCCGTAGAGGCCGGCCACCTGGTCGGCGGTCATGGCGGCGGGATAGACCTGCACGTCTGCCATGGCACCCTTGAAGCCGCCGCGGTTGGTCCAGTCCTGGGCGGCGGTGGTCTTGTAGTACTTGGCGAAGGTGTGGCCGATGAAGAACTGGGAGATCTGACCGGTGATGTCGCCGGTGACGGCGGTCTGGGCGGCCTGCTGGCCGTTGACGTACAGCGTCAGGGTTCCGGAGGCGTCATCATAGGTCATGGAGTACATGTTCCAGGAGCTGGTGGAGGCGATGCCGGCGGCACTGCGGGCGTACTGGCTGGCGCCGTCCTTGCCCGCGTCCGCCTGAACGGTCATTTTGCCGTCCGTGGTGGCGGGATCGCTGCCCTCGCCCTCATAGGTCTCCACAACGCCCACAGGCCGGGCGTCGGCGGCATAGAAGCCCAGCATGCTCATCTTGTTGCCGTTCTCGCCGTCGGCGTTGGCCCAGAAGTTGACGGTGTAGCCCTCCCGCAGAACGCTGTTCAGCCAGGCGGCGTCATCATCGCTGAGCCGGACGTAGTTGGGATTCTGGGTATCGTAGCCGTTGAACACCAGGGCGCTGTTCTTCGCGCCGTTCTGGTTGGCGGTGAAGCTGCCGGCGGCGGTGGTGACGGCGTCCACGCCGTAGACGCTGCTGTCCTTCACCATGGTGGCGGAGACGTCGGCGGCGCTGAGGCTGTAATTCAGCACGGCCACGCTGTTGGCACCGTCGGTGACGGTGAGCTTCAGCACAGAGCTGGAGCCGTCGGCGTACCGGACCGTCAGCTCATACAGGCCGCAGGCCTTGGAGCTGAGGAACGCGGAGGTAAAGGTCATGGCGGCGCCGCTGATGGTCACATCGTCGGCAGTGAGGCCGGTGATGCCGGAAACGGCCTTGCCGGCGGTGACCGTCAGGGTCTTGCCGGCGTCCGCGGTCCTGTCATACACGGGGTAGGCAGGGGAGAAGCCGGTGTCCTTCGCCCGGTTGGCGATGGTCATGGCAGGGGTGCTGACGCCGCTGGTCTCCTTTTCGGTGACGGCGGCGTAGGCGGTCCGGATCTGCTCCTCCGTCAGAACGCCGGAGTAGATGGTCACATCGTCGATGGAGCCGATGAGTCCGCCGCGGATGTTCCGGTCATACCACAGCTTCGCCTTGTCGCCGCCGATGATGAAGTCGGTGAAGGGCTCGGCTGTCAGGTGGTTGGCCGCCACGGAGTAGGAGGCCTTCTGCACGCCGTCCAGGTAGACAACGCCCTTGCCGCCGTCCTCCGTCACGGTGTAGAAGTGCCAGCCCTCGTCACCGGGAACGGGGGTGCTGCCGCTGACCAGATAGTTTCCGTTATCGCCGGGGCTGCCGGCAGCGGCGGTGCCGATGCCGTTGATGACGTACTTCATCTTATCCCGCCAGCGGACTTCAAACACGCCGGCGTAGGTGCCGTCCTGGCGGTAGAAGCCGATGAAGGGGTTGAAGTTGCCGTCGCTCTCCGGGGCGGAGGGCAGCTTGGCCCAGAAACTGTAGGAGTAGCTGTCGCTGATGTGGTCATTCAGGTAGTCAATGGTGTCCTCGTCCAGACAGACCCGGTCCGGCTGGGCGGGATAGTTGAAGCCGTTGAAGGCCAGTGCGCCGTTTTCCGTGCCGTCCACACCCACGCCGGAGGTGGTGTTCTGCACCACGGCGGCGTATCGTTCCGTGCCGGGGGTGGAGGAGGCGGCCCGTCCGCCGCTGACGTTGTCAAAGCTGTAATGCAGCAGCTCCTCCGCCGGCGGCGCGTTCACCGCCACGGCACTCCAGGTAAAGGAGCCGTTGGCGTTGGTGGTGCGCTTGTAAAGTCCGGCGGTGGTGGTGCCGTCGGCAATGTAGAAGTAATCCACATCGTCGCCGTCATTGTCCAGCCAGTGGATGCCGGTGGTGGCGCTCTTGTAGAAGTTATCGGAGCAGATGGGGTATTCGTTCTTCAGAACGCCGGTGTCGCCCCAGCACTCGTCGTCGCCGTACTGATGGCTGGCGGGATTGCCGCAGATGCACTTGAGCACCGCGTGCTTCACCAGGGGATACTTCGTCTCCGTCAGCTCGATGTCCTGATCGAAGAAGCGGTAGGCGTTCAGATTGATGTAGCACTCCGCAGTCTCCTTGGCGAAGGTGTGGATCGCCTCGTCGGAGTCGGTGTTGTGCTGGCCCACCTGCAGCTCCTTCAGCTCCGGTCTGGCGCTGCCGTCGATGACGTACATGGTCTTGCCGAAGCCGGTGGTGTTGCCGTAGGTGTACAGCACGATGTCGCCGCTGTCCCACTCGTACTCGATGTTCTGGGCGCCGTACTGGGTGTTGCCGGTCCAGACATAGAGGGTGTCGGCGGCGTGGAGCATCTCGTCCTCATCGTAATCGGTGGACAGGCCCCGCTCATAGGTAAAGCGGATGTTCTGGGTGCCCACAGGCTCTTTTTTGTCGGCGTCCCAGAAGTCGCTGACCCGGTAGAACTGCAGCACATTATAATTGTTGTCATACCGGTCGGCAAACTTGCCGCCGCCGTACACGCCGTAAGCCACGATCATGTACAGCTCGCCGGAATCGTCGCCGGGCATGGTGCCCACGGTGACGCCGTCGATGCCGGAACAGGCGAACAGGTGGCCGTTGTTGGCCTCGTTGGTGGCGAAGCCCGTGCCGGCGTCCTGGCCGTCAAAGTTCATGGGCGCCCGGAAATCATAGGTAGGCTCCGCCAGAAGGATGGCGTTGACGCCCTCGCTCATCTTCTTGCAGTCCATGCCCAGCTCCGTCATTTTGCTGGTGTCAAAGGCCGCCAGGAAGAACTTGGCGCCGGGGGACTTGTACTCGATGGATCCGTAGACCCAGCCGTCATAGTAATCCAGACAGCCCAGATGGGCGCCGCCGGCGGTGCCGAAGCTGCCCTGTCCGAAGCCGCCCACGGAAGCCACCACCTTGCCGGTTTTCATGTCCAGCTTGGCCAGGGCACTGGTGTAGGAGAAATACATGTACTCCATGTTGTCATCCACACAGATGCCCTGCAGGTGGGAGTCTCCGCCGCACAGGTCAATGGTGTCGAAACTGCCGTAGCCCTTGGCGATGGCCTGCTCCCACAGGGAAGTGCCCACTTCCTGAAGTGTCCGGACAGAGGGCGCGGCACCGCTGTCCAGTTCGTCAGCCAGAGCGCTGGCAGGCAGGAGGCTCAGCACCATGATGATGGTGAGCACCCAGGAGACCAGAACGCTGGGAGCGCGTGTGCGTGTGTACCGGTTGTTCAAATTTCCTCATCTTCCTTTCCTTTTGACAATGGCTCCGGGGGGATAGGGACAAACAGTATGGCGTATTCCGGCAAGAGCCTGTTACCAGAATACACCATACGGTTTGTCTAATTATAACAAAATCAGACTGGCAGTACAAGGGATGTTTTTATCAAAAATAAATAAAAAATGTGTAAAAGATTCAGAATCCAAAAAATTTTGTATCCCGGCCAAAAAATTTTTGAAGCACCGGAATCACGGAGGCGTCCCGCGGGGAGGACGCAAAACGCAGGCCGCACCAAAACGGTGCGGCCTGCGCTGCAATTGTGGCTCAATGTTCGGATTGGAGATCGGACAGCAGCAGCTGCATGATCTGGCTGTACAGCTTTTCCGGCGCGTTGAGAAACCGTTTTTCCAGCTGCCGGGCCATGTCCTCCCGTACCATCATCAGCTCCAGCTCCATGACGCTGCCCATATCGTCGGACAGGGAGAGGGCCACGGCGTAGGTGCCGTTGTCCCGCTTCACGGTGCGGGCCTTCACCTGGCTTTTCCGCCGCAGCTTCCGGTTGCACTCCGCCAGATTTTTGTCGCACCGCAGCCGCACGGAGTAGGGGAGACTGGTCTCGCAGATCTGGCTGTTTTTCAGCCCCTTCTCCGTGATGGCGTACAGCCCGTCCTCCGACAGCGTCAGGTGCTCCGTCCGAACCAGGTCCGCCAGACAGTCGGAAAAGTCAAAGTAGTCGATGGCGTCGTCGCACAGCGTCAGGTCCAGCATGGTGTCAAAGGGCACCGGCTCCACCACCCGCGCGGCAATATATAAAATCAGAAATTTGATCTCCAGTTTATCCTGAATAAAGCCCCGTCCGGCCATAGTTGTCCCTCCAGTTCGTCAGCATTCGACAATGGCTATTATAGCGGGTCTTTCCCCGGTTGTACAGTGGCAGGGGGAATTTTCCAATGCCAAACTTGACGGACCTGCTTTCTCTTGCTATGATGATAGCGGATTCGACACCATTCGACCCCACAGAGAAAGAGGGAGATTTTCATGAAGAAACGATTCCTGTGTCTGGCGCTGGCCGGATTGATGCTGCTGTCCCTGGGCGGCTGCGGAAAGGGGAGCGAGAGCGCGTCCTCCGAAGCCGCGGCGTCCTCCGCCGCCCAGCCGGTACTGGAGCCGGAGCCGATTCCGGAGCCGGAACCGGAACCCGAACCGGAGCCGGAACCTGAGCCGGAGCCGGAGGGACCCGGCGGCGTCAACCCGCTGACGGGCATGCCCATGGAGGAGGAATACGAGTCTTTGCGCCCTGTGGCGGTGATGCTGAATAATCTGAAAGCGGCCCAGCCCCAGCTGGGCGTCTCCCGGGCGGACATCATCTATGAGGTCCCCGCCGAGGGCGGTATCACCCGGATGCTGGCGGTGTATCAGACCCTGGAGGGTGTGGAGACCCTGGGCAGCATCCGCTCCGCCCGGCCCTACTACATCGAGCTGGCTCTGGGCCACGATGCCCTGTACGTCCATGCCGGCGGCAGCCCGGAGGCCTATTCGGACCTGAAGAGCTGGGGCGTGGACAACATGGACGGCGTCAACGGCGGCAGCGACGCCCGGATTTTCTGGCGGGATCAGGAGCGCCGCAAGACCATGGACTATGAGCACACTCTGGTCACCAGCGGAGAGAAAATCCGCGCCTACGCGGACGGCCACTTCCGCACGGAGCACAAGGAGGGGTACAGCTATCCCCAGACCTTCGCCGCGGACGGCACCCCCGTCAATGGCGCGGCGGCGGAGCATATCAAGCTCCGGTTCTCCAATTACAAAACCGGCACCTTCGACTATGACAGCGCCGCGGGGGTGTACCTGGTGGGCCAGTACGGCGGCAGGTATATGGACGGCGGCACCGGCGACCAGGTGTCGGCCACCAACGTGCTGGTGCTGGAGACCGACATCCACATCATCTCCGGCGATACCTACGGCCGGCTGTCGGTAAACCTCACCGGCAGCGGCAAGGGCACCTATTTCTGCGGCGGAAAATCCGCCCCCATCCGGTGGAGCAAGGCCTCCCGCGGCGATCCCTTCGTCTACACCGCGGAGGACGGCTCGCCGCTGACGCTGGGGCAGGGCACCAGCTATGTCTGCATCATCAGCCCCAAAACCAGCACCCTTACCTTTAACTGAACCAGCAGCCCGGACATGCCTGCGTCCGGGCTGCTTTGTCTCCGCACCAATCTGACCGGCGGGCATACACTGGGATGAAAGAGAACGCCCGAAGAGCGGCTCTTCCAGTACTTAATAGGAGGTATTGCAATGCCTGAGAGAGTTGTGCCCGGCCCGGTGGAGGGTCCCGACGGCATTCGTGAGGCGGTTTGCATTCACACGAAAAAGATTTATGACTCCTGCAGAGACAAGGATTGCATTGAGAACCTGCGCTTTTATCCCAAGCTCCAGTGCGCCGACGTGGTGAACCGCGCCCTGGCGGTCAAGGGCGGCACCGCCCGGCTGCTGCACATCTACGTGGATGTGGAGCCGGTGAGCTTCAACCGGGGGTTCTACACCGTGGACCTGCGGTTTTTCTACTGCGTGACGCTGCAGGCGTACCTCAGCAGTCCCATCCCCGTGCCGGTGGAGGGGCTTTGCGTGTTCGACAAGCGGGTGATCCTGTTCGGCAGCGAGGGGAACGCCAAAATCTTCTCCTCCCAGTTCCGGGAGAACGGCCCGGACCCGCAGCTGCTGCGGAAAACCAATCTCCCCACGGCTGTGGCGGAGGCCATGGCAGACAAACCGGTCCTTTGCGCCGGGAAAAACGGAGAAATTTGGGGAATTCCGGGTTTCTGTAGGATTGTCAAACATATTGGACAGAGAACTCAAAAGGAGATAGCCAGCCAAGAGGCCTCATGGGAAAGTTGTTGGAACGGCGGTTATGGATGGCAAGCTGCTTTTCGAAGTCCGCAAGGGAGTAAAAGCTGTGGGAA
>NZ_JAXEBZ010000062.1:0-19183 GCF_034093755.1 Dysosmobacter sp.
TTCCCACAGCTTTTACTCCCTTGCGGACTTCGAAAAGCAGCTTGCCATCCATAACCGCCGTTCCAACAACTTTCCCATGAGGCCTCTTGGCTGGCTATCTCCTTTTGAGTTCTCTGTCCAATATGTTTGACAATCCTACACGGCGGAGTGTGATACAATCAGCGGGAGAAACATTGCCGGGAGGAAACGAGATGGAATGGCTGGATTTGTATGACGAGCAGCGGCGGCCCAACGGCGGACGGATGGCCCGGGGCGGCTATCCCCCGGCGGGGTCCTATTTCACGGTGGTTCACCTGTGCCTGTTTGACAAGCAGGGCCGGATGCTGATCCAGCGGCGACAGTCCGGCAAGCGGGAGTACCCGGACCTGTGGGACGTCACCGCCGGCGGCGCGGTGCAGTCGGGGGAGACCAGCGTGGAGGCGGCCCACCGGGAGCTGCTGGAGGAGCTGGGCCTGGACCTGGACCTGACGGGGCAGCGGCCCTATCTGACGGTGAACTTCCCCGGCGGCTTTGACGACGTGTTCCTGCTGGAGGGGGAGGCCGACGTGACGGCTCTGCGTCTCCAGCCGGAGGAGGTGCGGGACGCCCGGTGGGCCACCCAGGAGGAGATTCAGGCCATGCGGCGGCGGGGGGAGTTTGTACCCTACTACCCCAGCTACATCCCCACCTTATTTGAAATGCGGCGCTGCATGGGCTTCTGCGAGCCGGAGGAGTGAGACGATGCTGACCAGAACACCGGACTATTACAGCAGCTTCCGCTGCCTGGCAGGGGCGTGCCCCCACACCTGCTGCGCCAAGTGGGAGGTGGTCATCGATCCGGACACCGCCGGGCGTTACGAGGCGGTGCCGGGGCCTCTGGGAGAGCGGCTCCGGGCCGCCCTGGTCCGGGACGAGGACGGGGACTGGTGCTTCCCCTTGCAGGGGGAGCGGTGCCCCTTCCTGGACGGGGAGAACCTGTGCGAAATCCACCGGCAGCTGGGGGAGGCGGCCACCAGCGTCACCTGCCGGGAACACCCCCGGTTCACGGAGGACTACGGCCCCTTCCGGGAGATCACCCTGTCCGCATCCTGCCCCGCCGCCAACGCCCTGCTGCTGGGCAGCGAAGCGCCCCTGACCTTCCGGGAGGAGGGATCAATGGAGGAGCCGGCGGACCATGACACGGCGCTGCTGCTGGCCCTGCGGGACCGGCTGCTGGCAGTGCTGGCAGACCGCCGGATGCCGCTGCGGCGGCGCCTGGAGCGGTTCCTGACCGCCGCCCTGGCGGCCCAGGATGCTCTGGACACCTGGGACGAGGATGCCCTGTCCGCCCTGGCGGCGGGGGAGCTGCCTCCGGAGCCGCCCCGGGTGGAGGATGGTCCGGGGCTGTTTCCGGACGCCCTGGGGCTGCTGTCCGGACTGGAAATCCTGGAGCCGGACTGGCGGGAGCTGCTGCGGCAGGCGGAGACGGCCCCGGCGGCGGAGGTGCCGGAGCCGCTGCTGGAGCGGATCGCCGTGTATTTCGCCTTCCGTTACCTGCTGAAAGCCGTCAACGACGGCGACCTGCTGGGCCAGGCGCAGCTGTGTCTGCTGGCGGTGCTGACGGTGGAGCGGCTGGCGCCGGTGACGGGGCTGGGGGAGGCTCTGCGGCGGTTCAGCTGCGAGGTGGAGCATGACGACGGCAACCTGGAGGCGCTGCTGGAGGCCTTCCGGCAGGAGACGCCGCCCCTGGCGGCCTTCTTCCGGCAGCTGGGGTAATGGATTAACCCGCTGCGCCCGGGGGCTTTACGGGACCATCATGCTATCGCGGTAAAATAATTGGATAATTTCAATAAAAGCTATTGACAAATCCAGAAATGTATTGTATATTGTAGACACAGGAAAGGAGTGAGTCCCATGGGCTAAGAAGCTCAGAGATTCCAAAAACCCTGAACCGTTCCAAAGCAAATCATCGCGTAACTCCGGAAAGAACCAGACGAAACATACCTCACTATGATGAGCCACACGAGCATGTTTTGGTAGCAATCAAAGCAAAGACCTGCGTGTAACAGATGTTTTCCGTGTTGGAAAGAGCCTGAGTTTCCGAACCCGATTTCCTGTGACGAACGGTAATCCACGAAAGCAGAGGTACAGACCAATGGACAATCCGATCAACGGGTAAGCCCCCCATTCGCCGACGGAGCGGATGGGGGGAATGTTTTTTAAAACATTCCCAACAGCCGCGACAGGGCTCCCGCCGGAGCCCGGCGGAGTGGGTTCGGCGGGAAAGAGCCGGAGGAACCGGAGCGGTGCGAGGCCCGCCGGGAGGCAGGACGAGCAGAGCGGAGGTTTTGACGGCGATGATGGGGGGAATGCTTTTTCCGGAGCATCTGCGCCGGAACTTGCCGCGGCGGATTTGACGGCGGCGGGCGTGCGCCGTTCTGTTCTTCAGCAGCCGGAGGGCTGCTTTTTTGCTGCCCGGAAGGGTTGCGGGGTCTGCCGGGCAGCCGCTTCTGCAGAAAAAACCCGGGCCGTCGGATGACGGCCCGGGTTGATACCGGAAGAACAATTACTGGTTGTCCACGGAGTGCATATAAGCAGCCAGCTCCACCATCTTGTTGGCGTAGCCGCACTCGTTGTCATACCAGGACACAACCTTCACAAAGGTGTCGGTCAGGGCAATGCCGGCGTCGGCATCGAAAATGGAGGTGTGGGAGTCGCCCAGGAAGTCGGAGGACACCACGGGCTCGTCGGTGTAACCCAGAACGCCCTTCAGCTCACCCTCGGAGGCGGCCTTCATGGCCTTGCAGATCTCCTCATAGGAGGCGGGCTTCTCCAGGTTCACGGTCAGGTCCACCACGGAGACGTCCAGGGTGGGAACGCGCATGGACATGCCGGTCAGCTTGCCGTTCAGCTCGGGAATCACCTTGCCCACGGCCTTGGCGGCGCCGGTGGAGGAGGGGATGATGTTGGCGGTGGCCGCACGGCCGCCGCGCCAATCCTTCATGGAAGCGCCGTCCAGCAGCTTCTGGGTGGGGGTGACGGAGTGGACGGTGGTCATCAGGCCGTCCTTGATGCCCCAGTTGTCATTCAGAACCTTGGCAATGGGAGCCAGGCAGTTGGTGGTGCAGGAGGCGTTGGACACGAAAGTCATGTCGGGGGTGTACTTGCTGTTGTTGACGCCCATGACGAACATGGGGGTGTCGTCCTTGGAGGGGGCGCCCATGATGACATGCTTGGCGCCGGCGTCGATGTGCCCCTGGCACTTCTCCTTGGTCAGGTGCTGGCCGGTGCACTCGAAGATGATCTCGGCGCCCACGGTGCCCCAGGGGATATCGCCCACTTCCTTCTCGGCAAACACGGTGATCTTCTTGCCGTTGACAATCAGAGCGTTCTCCTCATGGGAGACCTCGCCCTGGAACTTGCCGTGGGTGGAGTCATAGCGCAGCATATAGGACATATACTCGGGGGACATGAAGGGGTCGTTCACAGCAACGACTTCCACATCATTGCGGGTCATGGCGGCGCGGAGAGCGAGACGGCCGATGCGGCCAAAACCGTTGATACCAATCTTGGTCATAATTGAAAAGCTCCTTTCAAATTATGCGGCCCAAATCAGATCCCTCACCACAGGCCGCTCATACACTTGCGCAATCGTTTTGCCTAAACGATTGCACAAGTATAGTAGCATAACTAAGGGGAGACTTCAACTGTCATTTTTGATAATGTTAATCGTTTCAGGTTGGAGAGAATAGATAGTTTTTTATAGGGGAAAAAGGAATTTTCCCGGAGAACTTGACGTTTGCTGCGGCGAGGGGTTATACTAAGGGCCAAGGAAAGATTTACGTAAAAATTAATTCCGAAAACTGCGTTTGCGCAAGGCGGGGTGTCAGCATGAAAGTGACCATCAGCGATGTGGCGAAGCTGGCGGGCGTGTCCACGGCCACCGTTTCCCATACCATCAACAACACGCGCTACGTTTCCCAGGAGACGAAGGAGAAGGTCTATCAGGCCATCTCCCAGCTGGGCTATACGCCGGACGCCTCCGCCCGGAGCTTCCGGACAGGCAAAAAGCACACTGTCGGCTTCATTGTGCCGGATATTTCCAACAAGTTCTTCGCCACCATGATCGAGTCGGTGGAGAGCGTTCTGGCCCAGGCGGGGTATCACCTGATCATCGCCAACACCAAGGAGGACATGACCCGGGAGGAGAACAGCATCCGGCTGCTGTCGGCGGGCCTGGTGGACGGGCTGCTGATTGCCAGTACCATTGATGACCCGGAGCGGTTTGACCGGCTGATCCCGGCGGGCTTCCCGGTGGTTCTGGTGGACCGGACCTTTGAGACGAAACGGTATTCCTCCATCTGCGTGTCCAACTTCCAGCCCATCTACCGCAGCGTCTGCCGCCTGGCGGGGAAGGGGGACCAGCGCATCGGCATCATCGGCGGCCTGCCCCGGCTGAGCACTACCAAGGAGCGGATCTCCGCCTATGAGCAGGCGGTGGCGGACTGCGGCCTGCCGGTGGAGGAGGGCCTGATCTGCTACGGCGACTCCATGGAGAACAGCGCCTTCCGCTGCCTGGACGAGCTGCTGGAGCGCAAGTGTGACGCGGTGATCGTCACCAACGGCCTGATGGCCACCGACACCATCACCTACCTCCACCAGAAGGGCCTGCGGATGGGCCAGGACATCGACGTGGTGAGCTTTGTGGACTTCGAGTCCAGCTTCTACCGGATGCACGCCGGCCAGATGGACTCCATCATCCAGCCGGTGGAGGAGCTGGGAAAAACCGCCGGCGAGCAGATTCTCAAGCGGGTGGAGGACCCGGACGCCCCCATTTTCGAGCAGGTGCTGACCTCCGTGTACAAGCCCTTCACACCTCCCGCGGCCCTGAGCCATTCCGACCGCTGACAGCGAATTGTGATTTTCCGCCCCGGAGAGCCTGTTTGCAGGGACTCTCCGGGGCGGTTCTTTGTCAATTTTTCCGAATTTCCACCGCCGTCCTTCCGTCGGAACGCCGAAATTCCGGGGGTCGATGGGTTTCCCCTTGACGGGAAAGTTAGTCACTGCTAACATCAGGACGAAAAAATTGACGCGAGGAGGCGTGAACGATGACGCTGAACGAGCTGCAAACCGGCCAGACGGCCGTCATCACGGAGGTAGGCGGCGAGGGCGCCCTCCGCTGCCGGCTGCTGGACATGGGGCTGATCCCCCGCACGGCGGTGACGCTGCAGAAGGTGGCCCCCATGGGGGACCCCATTGAGATCCGGGTCCGGGGCTACGAGCTGACGCTGCGGGTGGAGGACGCCCGGAAGATTCAGGTGAAGGCGGGAGGCGAGCAGGCATGATCTTTGCGTTGGCCGGCAACCAGAACTGCGGCAAGACCACCCTGTTCAACGCCCTCACCGGCTCCAACCAGCACGTGGGCAATTTCCCCGGCGTGACGGTGGATCAGAAGGTGGGGGAGATCCGGGGGGTGAAGAACTGTCAGCTGGTGGACCTGCCGGGCATCTACTCCCTGCGGCCCTATACCCAGGAGGAGGTGGTGACCCGGGACTTTATTCTCAACCACCACCCGGACGGCATCATCAACATTGTGGACGCCACCAACATTGAGCGGAACCTGTATCTGACGCTGCAGCTGCTGGAGTTGCGGGTGCCCATGGTGCTGGCGCTGAACATGATGGACGAGGTCCGGGCCAACGGCGGCACCATCAACATCCGGAAGATGAGCGAGGCCCTGGGCATCCCGGTGGTGCCCATCGCCGCCGCCAAGGGGGAGGGCGTGTCGGAGCTGCTGGACCAGGCGGTGGCGGCGGCCCGGGCCAGAGCCGTGCCGGAAAAGGCGGACCTCTGCCCCTGGGACTCCCCGGTTCACCGGTGCATCCACGCCGTGACCCACCTCATACAGGACCACGCCGACCGGCTGGGGCTTCCCGCCCGGTTCTGCACCACCAAGCTCATTGAGGGCGGCGGCGACCTGGCGGAGGTGCTGGAGCTGGACCGGAACGAGCGGGAGCTGCTGGAGCACTGCATTGTGGAGATGGAGGCGGAGACCGGGCTGGACCGGAACGCCGCCCTGGCGGACATGCGCTATACATTTATTGAAAAGGTGGTGGCCACCTCGGTGGTGAAGTGCCGCGAGAGCCGGGAGCACCGCCGCAGCATGGCCATCGACCGGGTGCTCACCGGGAAATACACCGCCCTGCCGGTGTTTCTGGGGGTCATGGGCCTGGTGTTTTATCTGACCTTCGGCGTCATCGGCGCGGCGCTGTCCGACTGGCTGAGTCTTCTGATCGACGCCGTCACCGCCCTGGCGGACGCGGGCCTGACGGCCTACGGCATCAACCCGGTGGTCCACAGCCTGATCATCGACGGCGTGTTCGCTGGCGTAGGCGGCGTGCTCAGCTTCCTGCCCATCATCGTGGTGCTGTTTTTCTTCCTCTCCATTCTGGAGGACACCGGCTATATGGCACGGGTGGCCTTCGTGATGGACAGGCCCCTGCGGAAGATCGGCCTGTCCGGCCGCAGCTTTGTGCCCATGCTCATCGGCTTCGGCTGCTCCGTCCCCGCCATCATGGCTACCCGTACCGTGTCCTCGGACCGGGACCGGAAGATGACCATTCTGCTGACGCCCTATATGAGCTGCTCCGCCAAGATCCCCATTTACGCGGTGTTTGCCGCCGCCTTCTTTCCCGGCCGCAGCGCGCCGGTGATGATCGGGCTGTATCTGACGGGCATTCTGCTGGGGGTGGTGGTGGCCGCCGTGCTGAAAAGCACCCGGTTCCGGGGCCAGCCGGTGCCCTTTGTGATGGAGCTGCCCAATTATCGCCTGCCCTCCGCCGGAAGCGTGGCGCTGCTGCTGTGGGAAAAGGCCCGGGACTTTCTGGAGCGGGCCTTCACCATCATCTTCCTGGCCACCATCATCATCTGGTTCCTGCAGACCTTTGACGTCCGGTTCAACGTGGTGAGCGACAGCGCCGACAGCATGCTGGCGCTGGTGGGCCGGTGGCTGGCACCTGTTTTCGCCCCCCTGGGCTTCGGCGACTGGCGGATGGTGACGGCCCTCATCTCCGGCTTCACCGCCAAGGAGGCGGTGGTGTCCACCCTGACGGTGCTGCTGGGCACCGGCGCCGCCCAGCTGGAAACCGCCCTCACCGCCCTGTTTACGCCCCTGTCCGCCGTCAGCTTCCTGGTGTTCACCCTGCTGTACACCCCCTGCGTGGCGGCAGTGGCCACCATCCGCCGGGAGCTGAACTCCACCCTGGCCACCCTGGGCGTGGTGGCCATGCAGTGCGGCGTGGCCTGGCTGGCGGCGCTGGCGGTGTACCGGGTGGGGCTGATGCTGTTATGAGCGGCGGCGATCTTCTGCTGCTGGCCCTGCTGGGGCTGGCGGCCGCGGCGGCCCTCCGGGCCATCCGCCGGGGAAAGACCGGCGGCTGCGGCGGGGACTGTGCCCGCTGCGGCGGCTGCCGGAGAAAAAACAGTTGACAGCCGCCGCCGGGCGTGCCATGCTGGTGGAAAAGATTTCCGCGAAAGGCAGGGGAGCGCCTGTGGCTGTCGCCCCACCGAAAATCCGATATCACCTGCCGGACAGCGTCCGGGGCCTGACCCTCATCAGCATGGCCGTATACCATGCCGTCTGGGACATGGTATACCTTTTTGACGAGGGCTGGAGCTGGTACGTGTCGCCGGCGGCGTTCTGGTGGCAGCAGAGCATCTGCTGGACCTTCATCCTGCTGTCCGGCTTCTGCTTCCCCATGAGCCGCCGCAGCCTGCGCCGGGGCGTGATTCTGCTGGCGGCCTCGGCGGCGGTGACGGCGGTGACGGTGCTGTTCTCCCCGGAGAGCCGGATCTTTTTCGGGGTGCTGTGCCTCATGGGCAGCGCCATGGTGCTGCTGACGCCCCTGAAGGGGGCGCTGCGGCGCTTTCCGCCGGCTTTGGGGGCGGCGGTGTCCTTCCTCCTGTTTCTGCTGACCCGCTGGGTAGACACGGGCGCGGTGACGTTTCTGGGCCGCCGGCTGCTGACGCTGCCCGCCGCCCTGTACGCCAACGGCTTCACCGCCTGGCTGGGCTTCCCGCCGCCGGAGTTTTACTCCGCCGACTACTTCCCCCTGCTGCCGTGGCTGTTTCTGTATCTGACGGGAATTTTCCTCCATTACCTGTTCCACCGCGGCGGACGGACAGAGTGGCTGAGCGGCTGCTCCTGCCCGCCGCTGGAATGGCTGGGCCGCCACTCCCTGCTGCTGTATCTGGTTCACCAGCCGGTGATTTACGGCGCCCTCTGGGTCCTGTATGAATTGTGAAAAAACCGGTCTGCCTTTGGCAGACCGGTTTTTTATGAGCTTTTACCGGGGAAACGGCTTACAGCCGGGATTTCACCACGGCGGCGATCTGGTCGGCGGTGAGGCCGTACTCCCGCAGCACGTCGGCGGCCTTGCCGGACTGGCCGAACTGGTCCTGCACGCCGATCTTGTGGAATTTGCAGTTCACCTTGCCCATCAGCACGTCGGCCACGGCGTCGCCCAGGCCGCCGATGACGCTGTGCTCCTCCACGGTGACCACGTTTCCGCACTTTTCGGCGTACTCCGTGACGCACTGGGCGTCAATGGGCTTGATGGTGTGGACGTTGATGACGGAGGCATGGATGCCGTCCTGCTCCAGCAGCTTGGCGGCCTCCAGAGCCTCGCTGACCATCAGGCCGCAGGCGAAGATGGCCACGTCGCCGCCCTCCCGCAGCACGTTGGCCTTGCCGATCTCGAAGGGCTGGTCATCGGTGAACACGGGGGTGGCCAGCCGGGCCAGGCGCAGGTAGGCGGGGCCTTGGAAGTCCGCCAGGGCCAGCGTGGCCTTCCGGGCCTCGGCGGCGTCGGCGGGCACGATGACCGTCATGCCGGGGATCACCCGCATCAGGGCCAGGTCCTCAATGCACTGGTGGCTGCCGCCGTCCTCGCCCACGGAGACGCCGGCGTGGGACATGCACAGCTTCACGTTGAACTTGGGATAGGCGATGGAGTTGCGGACCTGCTCGTAGGCCCGGCCCGCGCCGAACATGGCGAAGGTGGAGCAGAAGGGCACCAGACCCATGGTGGAAAGGCCGGCGGCCACGTTCACCATGTTGGCCTCGGCGATGCCCATGTCGAAGAAGCGGTCGGGATAGGCCGCCTTGAAATGCTTGGTCATGGTGGCGCCGGCCAGGTCGGCGTCCAGCACCACCACGCGGTCGTTCTGCGCGCCCAGCTCTACCAGAGCCTTGCCGTATGCTTCACGGGTTGCAATCTTGTCTGCCATTATGATTCATCCTTTCGTCAGGAAGGAAGTTCCCTGAATTTTGATTCGTCCGGGCCGCGGCGTGTACGTGGACCGGACACCGCTGCCCGCCGCAGCGACACCTTTGCCGTGCAAAGGTGCAGAGGGGGTTATCGGGGATGCGCTGCGCGCAGACCCGTATCTAAGGGGGACTGGTCCCCCTTAGAGAGGGTTCAGCCCTCCAGTTCCTTCAATGCCTGCGCCCGCTGCTCCTCGTTGGGGGCCTTGCCGTGCCAGCCCACCTGATTCTCCATGTAGGAGACGCCCTTGCCCTTGACGGTGCGGGCGATGATGCACTTGGGCTTGCCGGGGACGGTGGGCGTGTTCAGGGCGGAGAGCACCTGCTCCAGGTCGTTGCCGTCGGCCACCTCAATGGTCTCAAAGCCGAAGGCCCGCAGCTTGGCGGGCAGGTCCCCCAGGGACATGACCTCGTCATTGGTGCCGTCAATCTGCAGGCCGTTGTTGTCGATGAGCACGGTCAGATTGTCCAGCTTGTAGTGGGCGGCGGACATGAAGGCCTCCCAGATCTGGCCCTCCTGGCACTCGCCGTCGCCGCAGAGGACGAACACCTTCGTGTCCTTTCCCAGCTTCTTGGCGCCCAGCGCCATGCCCGCGGCAATGGACACGCCCTGGCCCAGAGAGCCGGTGGAGGCGTCCACGCCCGGCACCTTCTTGGCGTCGGGATGGCCCTGCAGAATGCTGTGGAGCTGGCGGAAGTTGGTGAACTCATCGGTGGAGATGAAGCCCATTTCCGCCAGGACGGCGTAGTAGCAGGGGGCGGCGTGGCCCTTGGACAGGACGAACCGGTCCCGGTCCTCCCAGTGGGGATTTTTGGGGTCCACCCGCATCTGGGTGTAAAACACACTGGTCAGCATTTCCACGGCGGACAGAGAGCCGCCGGGGTGGCCGCTGCCTGCGTTGGCCGTCATGTTGATGATGTCCCGGCGGACCTGACGGCAGACATTGGCAAGTTCTTGGGTCGTCATATCGTTTCCTCCATATATAGAATACAGAATGGCTCGTATACTTATATTACCGTAGCACAGGGGGGCGGGACTGTCAAGAAAGGCGGCGGAAATTTCCCGGAAACCCGTTGACAAATTCGGTCTACTATTATAGACTGACGGAGAGGTCTATAACAATAGACCAACGGAAAAAGGAGGGTCCGGCATGGAGGAGATCCGGCTTTGCGACAGTGAATACCGGTTTTTGCAGGTGGTGTGGGAGGCGGCGCCGGTGCCGTCGGGACAGCTGGCGGAGCTGTGCCGGCAGCGGCTGGGCTGGAAGAAGTCCACCGTGTACACGGTGCTGAAGAAGATGTGTGAAAAGGGCCTGCTGCAAAACGAGAACGCCCTGGTGACAGTGCTGGTGCCCCGGGAGCGGGTGACGGCGGCGGAGGCGGAGCAGTTTGTGGACCGGACCTTCGGCGGGTCCCTGCCGGGATTCCTGGCGGCCTTCATGTCCGGGAAAAAGCTGACGGCCCGGGAGGCGGAGGAAGTGAAGCGGCTCATCGACCAATACCGGGAGGAGTGAGTATGGCCCATCTGACAACGGTTTTTCAGGCGCTGGTGACCATGGCGCTGGCGGCGCTGCCGGTGATGGCGGCGGTGCTGGCGGTGCGGTTCGCGCTGGGGAAGGCGCCCCGGCGGTTTGCCTACGTGCTGTGGGCGGTGGTGGCCTTCCGGCTGCTGTGCCCGGTGAGCGTGGAGTCCCCGGTGGGGCTGGCCCGGCCGGCGGAGGCGGAACGGCGGGTCACCGAGACGGCAGACCGCTATCTGGCTCCCACCCGGACCCTGTTTGAATCGGCGGAGGGCTATGAGCGTGCTGTGGAGCATGGCCGTGAGCCCATCGGCGGCGGCGCGGAGAATTACGTGGTCACCGCGCCCGACGGTGTTTCAGAACCGGCCACTCTGGGCAGCAAGGTGCTGCCGGCGCTGAGCCTGGTGTGGCTGGCGGGCATGGCGGGCATCGCCGCCGTCAGCGCCGGAGCGTACCTGCACTTGCGGCGGCGCCTGGCCACCGCCGTGCGTCTGGAGGGAAACGTGTACCAGTCGGAGGCGGCGGAGACGCCCTTCGTGCTGGGGTGGCTGCGGCCCCGCATTTACATCCCCTTCCGGCTGACGGAGGAGGAGCGGCAGTACGTGCTGCTCCACGAGGAGACCCACCTGCGCCGGGGGGATCACTGGTGGAAGCTGCTGGGCTTCGCCCTGGTGACGGTGTACTGGTGGGACCCGGCGGTGTGGCTGTGCTGGGTGCTGTTCTGCCGGGACATGGAGATGAGCTGCGACGAGGCGGTGCTGCGGCGGCTGGGCGGGTCCATCCGGGCCGCCTACAGCGAATCCCTGCTGCGGTTCGCCGCCCCCGGCGGCTTCCCGGCCCTGGCCTTCGGTGAGCACGGCGGGGTGGCCCGCATCAAAAATGTGCTGAAGTGGCGGCCGGAACGGCGCTGGACGGCCCTGCCGGCCGGGGCTGCGGTGGTGCTGGCCCTGGCGGTGTGCGGCACTAACGCCGTCACCGGCAGCTCCGTCACCCTGGGCCGGGAGGGTACGGCCCTGACGGCCCGGTGCCGTCTGGAGGAACCCATCCGGGCCTGGGCGCTGGTGCAGGACGTCTATGAGGTGGGGACACTGCGTTCCTCCACGGTGCAGGTCTGGGGAAACACGGACACCGGCTGGGCGGACCGCAGCTTCACCGGGGCGCTGGAGCTGCGGCTGATCCCCGACGGTGACGGCTTCGCCGGGACGGCCTCCTGCCGCTGGAGCGTGGGAGGCGTGGACACGGAGTGGACCGTGGCGCTGCCGGAGGACCATTATACCGGGTCGGAGTGGGTGACCGGCGACAGCAACAAGCAGGAGAAGTACGCCCTGACGGGGGAGGACAGCGTGGTGCTGGCCAGCTTTCTGTTCTCCGCCCGCTCTGACGGCGGCATCACGTTCTACCAGGCGGACCTGCCCCTGACGGAGGCCGGCGACGCGGTGGTGCAGTACCGGCTGGTGACCTCCACCGACCCGTCGGAGGATTTCGCGGATCAGGAGAAGCCTGTGGAGCCGTCTCCCGCCCAGCCCATGGAGCAGGCGGTGTGGTTTGCCCCGGAGGACATCCGGGACATTGAAACGGCGGAGCTGCTGCTGCGGGACGGCCAGCGCGCCAGACTTTACCGGGCGTCGGACGCCGGGTGGGTGGAGGAGCGGTTCGGCGGCGCCCGGGAGATCACCGCCCCCGGCTGCCCCTTCGGCAGCGTGCTGTACCTGCAGAGGGGCGACGGCGTGCTGGGGCAGGTCCAGCCTGCCCAGGACGGCTGCCCGGTGTTCCGGTCCGGGGAGACGTACTACCGCATGGAAACAGACGGTGACTTCGGCCCGGCCTTTTACGGTCTCTTTGGCGTGGACATGGAGGAATTGACCCATGAGAGCCGGCCGGGAATGACCGTCACCGCCGCCAACGGCGACAGCACCGGCGCCCTCTGGCTGGATGACGGAACGGCGGACGATGAAGGAATCCCGGCGCTGTCGGTGAAAGAGAACACCCGGCTGACCCTGGAGGTCAGCGGCGGCGGTGACACCCTGGTGATAGGGGAGGCATATGATACCGGGGACGGCGGGCCGCCGGAACGGAGAAGCCATACCCTGACCCGGAACGGCGACGGCACCTTTACCCTGCCCGTGATCCGGCAGGACCTGGCCGAAGCGGGGCAGGCGGTGTACACCGTCCCCTGGGAGGGGGGAAGATTTCTGTTCCGGGTGGTATTTTCCGGCGTGAAGGAGGAGCCGTTCCGGGATATTCTGGGCTATGACGGCTTTGTGCGGACCGAGACCGACGGCGTGGGCTGGTCCATGCGCACCTATTACGCCGTGGAGGGGGAGCGCACCTTCCCCATCGCCGAAGCCTGGGGCTATCACGCCCCGGAGGAGTATGCCGTGGACCTGGACGGCGACGGCCGGAAGGAGCTGGTGGCCAATGTGGAGTACGGCGCCGATGGCCATGAGGATACGCTGGTGTACCGCCGGAGGGGAGACGCGGTGGAGCAGGGCTGGCTGGACCTGGAGGGAAAGCTGCCCGACTTCGACAACTGGGGCATCAACGCCCACTCCATCCGCTATGACCCGGCGGAGGGGGTGTTCCGGGTGCGCTACGCCCTGAAAAACAGCGGCCAATACGGCACCATGGAGTTCCGGGGCCTGGGGGACTTTCTGTTTGCGCCCTATGCCCCGTGACGGAGAAAACCCCGTTGCATCCGGCGGCGTTTGCCAGTATAATAGCACCATTCTGAGAACAATGGGGGAATTGCAGTGAACACCCGAATGGAACACGATACCATGGGCGAGATCGCCGTGCCGGCGGAGCGCCATTGGGGCGCCCAGACTCAGCGGAGCCTGGAGAATTTCCGCATCGGCGGCCAGCGGCAGCCCAAAGAGATCATCACCGCCTTCGCCTACCTGAAGGAGGCCTGCGCCAAAGCCAACGCCGCGGCGGGGAAGCTGACGGCGGAGCAGAGCGACGCCATCGCCGCCGTCTGTCGGGAGATCCGGGAGGGCAAGTGGGATGAGGAGTTCCCGCTGGTGGTGTGGCAGACCGGCAGCGGCACTCAGACCAACATGAACGTCAACGAGGTCATCGCCCACCTGACGGCGGAGCGGGGAGTCCGGCTCCACCCCAATGACCACGTCAACGCCTCCCAGTCCAGCAACGACACCTTCCCCTCCGCCCTGCACATCGCGGCGGCGCTGGCGGTGGCGGGGCAGGTGCTGCCGGCGGCGGAGCGGCTGGAGGCGGCGTTCGGGAAGCTGGAGGCGGCGTATCCGGACCTGATCCGCATCGGCCGCACCCACCTGCAGGACGCCACTCCCCTGAAATTCGCCCAGGAGGTCTCCGGCTGGCGGGAGCTGGTGGCGGCCCCCTGCCGGATGCTGCGGCTGGCCCAGACGGAGCTGTGCCGCCTGGCCATCGGCGGCACCGCCGTGGGCACCGGCCTCAACGCCCCCAAAGGCTATGACGAGCTGGTGTGCCGGGAACTGCGGGAGCTGACGGACCTGCCCTTCGTGCCGGACGAAAACAAGTTCCACGCCCTCACCAGCAAGGACGCCCTGGTGTTTGCCCATGGGGCGCTGAAGGCCCTGGCGGCCAACCTGATGAAGATCGCCAACGACATCCGCTGGGAGGCCAGCGGCCCCCGCTGCGGCATGGGGGAGCTGTTCATTCCGGAGAACGAGCCGGGCAGCAGCATCATGCCCGGCAAGGTGAACCCCACCCAGTGCGAGGCCGTCACCATGGCGGCGGTGCAGGTGATGGGCAATGACGCCGCCATCGGCTTTGCCGCCTCCCAGGGCAACTTCCAGCTGAACGTGTTCCTGCCGGTGTCGGCCTACAACTTCCTGCTGTCCGCCCGGCTGCTCACCGACGTGTGCGACTCCTTCCGGGTCCACTGTGTGGAGGGCATCCGGCCCAATGAGGAGAAGATGGCCGCCAACCTGAACAACTCGCTGATGCTGGTGACCTGCCTGACGCCGAAAATCGGCTACGAGGCCGCCGCAAAATGCGCCAAAAAGGCCCTGGCCGACGGCACCACCCTGAAAGAGGCGGTGCTGGCCCTGGGGTTGCTGACGGCGGAGGAATTTGACGAGACGGTACGCCCGGAGAAGATGGTGTAACGGCAAAAAAGAAGGCTCTGCCGACGCAGAGCCTTCTTTTTTCGTTTTTATCCCATCAGCACCGCCATGCAGAAGCCCAGCAAAGCGCCGAAGCCCACCTGCAGGGGTGTGTGGCCCAGAAATTCCTTCAGCACGTCCTCCGGGGCCACCTCGCCGGCGAAGGAGGCCATCAGCTGGTTCAGCACCCGGGCGTGCTTGCCCGCCTCCAGCCGAACCCCCATGGCGTCGTGCATGACAATGATGGCCAGAATGGCCGCGATGGCGAATACCGGGGAGGCCAGACCGTATTCCAGCGCGGCGGTGACTGCCATGGCAGTGACGGTGGCGGAGTGGCCGCTGGGCATTCCGCCGTCGCCGAACAGGCGGTGGAAGTCCAGCTTTTTGTGCATGACGGCGTAGAGAATGGTTTTGATAATCTGGGCCGCCGCCCAGGCGGCCAGCGAGTTGACGATCAGGTGATTGTCCAGCAGCGCGTACAGGTCCATCGTCCGCCTCCTTGTCAGTTTGCGTGAATTGTCTAAATTTTAGCGCTTTAACCTGCGGACGTCAAGCAGTATTGCCAAAAACGGCGAAACAAACCCCGGCGCCGTCCGGCGCCGGGGTTTGTAAAATAGAGGATTTTTGGTTTCGCGGCAGCCGGGGCGCGTTTCCCGGCCGCGGCGCTTCCGCGGATCAGACCCGGGGGAGCGGCGGGATTCAGGCGTCGGCCTCCTCCAGAGCCCGGAGCAGCCGGCCGTCTTTGATGCAGCCGTAGGCGTCGGCAATGTCCCGGCTGAGATTCCGGTCCTCGCTGAGGTAGGGGATCACCTGGCGGAAGGCGGCCTTCACCGGGCCGGTGACTTTTCCCAGGGCCACGTCGCCCCGCATGTCGGTGGCCTGGGCGCCGTGCATCAGCTCCATGGCCAGCATGTAGCGCAGGTTGTCCACCATCTTCAGCGAGCGCATGGCCGCCTGCGACCTGGAGACGGCCCGGAAGGCCGCTTCCCTGGTGAAGATCGAATACGAGGAGCTGCCTGCCGCCCTGACCTTTGAGGAGGCCCTGGCGGGGAAGAACCTGGCCGAGGGGGAGAACCCCATTCTGGACGAGGCCACCTTCGACTTCGGCACGCTGCCCCGGGAGCCCTACTCCGTGGTGGAGACCAGCAGCGAGCTGTCCCGCCTCCACCACGCCACCATGGAGACTCACGCCTGCGTGGCGGACTATGATCTCTATGCCGATTTCCTCACCATTTACAGCCCCAACCAGGCGGTCCACGGCATCCGCACCGTGGTGGCGGATTTCCTGGAGATGCCCTACAGCCATGTCCGGGTGGTGAAGTCCACCATGGGCGGCTCCTTCGGCGCCAAGCAGGAGTGGTTCCTGGAGCCGGTGGCGGCTCTGGCCGCCCGGCAGCTGCGCCGTCCCGTGAAGCTGGTGTACCGCCGGGAGGACGCCATGCTCTCCACCGTGATCCGGGGCGCCTTCCGGGGCACCCTACAGGGGCTCTACAGCCCCGAGGGCCGGATTCTGGGCTTCAACGTGGAGCTGCTGGCAGACGCCGGCGCCTACTTCGGCAACACCGGCGACTATGTCCGTGCCTTCTACGGCAAGTTCTTCCGGCTGTACAAGGTGGAGTATATGCACTACCACGTCCGGGTGGTGGGCACCAACACCCCCGCCTCCGGCGCCTTCCGCAGCTGGAGCGCGGCGGAGGCCGTGACCATGATCGAGCACAACGTGAACCAGGCCGCGGTGCGGCTGGGGCTGGACCCCATCGACATGCGCCTGCGCAGCGTGCTGCGCCCCGGCGACATGGACCTCAAGCTGAACCTGCCGGTGGAGGAGTACCGGGCCGCCGAGGCCATTGCCCGGGGCCGGGAGAGATTCCGCTGGGACGAGAAAATCGCGGCGGACCGGGCCTTCAACGATTCCAACCGCCGTTACCGCCGGGGCGTGGGCATCGGCTGCGGTGGCCACGGCAACACTTATCTGCCCCGGCACCAGGACTTCGCCGCGGCGGAGCTGCGGCTCAACGAGGACGGCTCCGTCCAGGCCCACATCTCCCTCCATGACCACGGCTGCGGCACGGTGCAGGCCTTCCGCATGATTCTGGCGGAGGCCCTGGAGGTCCGGCCGGAGGACATCCTGCTGGGGGAGGCGGACACCGCCCACACCCCCTTTGACTACGGCTGCTTTGCCAGCCGCACCACCTTCGTGGTGGGCGGCGCGGCCTATGGCTGCGCCCAAAAGCTGCGGGAGGTGATGACGGCCAACGCCGCCGAGATCACCGGCATCCCTCCGGAGGACTTCTATATTGAACACGCGGTGATCCGCTGCCGCTCCAACCCGGACGTCAGCTTCACCTACGGCCAGATCGCCCTGCAGAGCACCCTGAAGCTGCGCCGGGAGGTCTTTGCCCAGTACCAGCACCACAACACCACCAACCCCGGCGTCATGGGCGTGGGCCTGGCCCACGTGGAGGTGGACACCTTCACCGGCATGACCAGAATTCTGGACTATCTGGCCGTCCATGACATCGGCCAGGCCATCAACCCGGCGCTGTGCGTGGCCCAGATTCAGGGCGGTGTGCAGATGGGCTGCGGCGCGGCCCTCCACGAGAAAATGACCGTGGACAAAAAGGGCCGCACCACCGCCAGCCTGTCCAAGTACCACCTTTGCCTGTGTCCGGACATGCCCGACATTGAAGTGGAGCTGATTCAGGACGGCCGGTCCAAGGAGGGCCCCTACGGCGCCAAGAGCATCGGCGAGGTCTGCTACGTGCCCTGTGCCGCGGCGGTGTGCGCCGCGGTGAACAACGCCCTGGGCAGCAATATCGGCATGGTCCCCATGGACCCGCCGGTGATCCTGAAGGCTCTGGAAAGGGGGAAGTGAGCCATGCGGATTGAGTTTATTGTCAACGGAAAAACGGAACGCCTGGACGTCCCCGGCGGAAAGCGGCTGCTGGACGTGCTGCGGGAGGACCTGCACCTCACCGGCGCCAAGGAGGGCTGCGGCGAGGGCGAGTGCGGCGCCTGCACCGTCCTGATGGACGGGGAGGCCGTCCACTCCTGCATGGTGCTGGCGGGCCAGCTTACCGGCCACACCGTCACCACCATTGAGGGGCTGGAACAGGACGGCCGCCTGGGCGTGCTGCAGAATGCCTTTGTGGAGCAGGGGGCCGTTCAGTGCGGCTACTGCACCCCCGGCATGATCATGAGCGCGGCGGGCCTGCTGAACCGGACTCCCGACCCCACGGAGGAGGAGATCCGGGTGGCCCTGTCCGGCAACATCTGCCGCTGCTCCGGCTATGTGCAGATCGTGGCCGCCGTGAAGGCCGCCGCCGAAATCCTGCGGCAGGAGGGAAAGCGATGAGCGTCAACGTGTTTTACGATCCCCGCACCCTGGCGGAGCTGCGGACTGCCCTGGCCTCCATGGAGGGCGAGGGCTATGTGGTGGCCGGCTGCACCGACTTTCTGGCCAAGCGCAACGGAAAATACTGGCACGCCGACACCCTGGTCAGCGTGGCCAACGTGGCGGAGCTGAAGGAGATCACCCTCCATGAGGACAGGCTGACCATCGGCGCCGCCTGCGTCCACCATCAGGTGGCCCGGAATGAGTACGTGCGGAAGTATTTCCCCGGCCTGGCGGACGCCTGCGGCAACGTGGGCTCCCCCCAGATTCGCAACCGGGGCACCATCGGCGGCTCCCTGGCCAACTCTTCGCCTGCCGGCGACATGCTGCCGGCCCTGCTGACCCTGGATGCCGGCGTGGTGATCGCGGACGGCGCGGAAGGGGACATCACCGTAAAGCTGGATGATTTCGTCCAGGAAAACGGAAAGACCATCCTGCGGCCCGGCCAGGCCCTGGCCTTCATTGAGCTGCCCCTGCCGAAGGAGAACCGGGTCTGCGCCTTCTCCAAGCTGGGAGAGCGGGCCTATGTGACCATCGCCAAAATCAACACCGCCATCTCCCTGGAGGTGGAGGACGGCGTCATCCGCCGCCCCCTGGTGACCCTGGGCGCCGTGGCCCGCCGTTCCTTCTTCTCCGCCGCCGGCGCTGCCGCCCTGGAGGGGCAGCCCCTGACGGAGGCGACCTTCGACGCCCTGGCCGCCGTGCTGGCCGGGGAGATTGAAAAAGCCATCCCCACCCGGGAGACCATGCCCTACAAGCGGGCGGCCATCCGGGGCGTGGTGGACGACCTGTACCACCTGCTGAAAGAGCGGGCAGGGGTGTAAATAAGCAAAAAGAAGCGCGCCCCAACCGTGGGGTTTGGGGGGGGGGGGGCCCCCGC